>DATNDJ010000001.1:0-16129 GCA_035553255.1 Candidatus Acidiferrales bacterium
CCAAGGCGGGTGCGGGGAAGGTGACGGCGCGGTCATGGACCGAAGAGCCGCAGGCCGATCCCGTGGTCGCGGCGGCCCAGCGCGCCCGCGAGCAACAGAAAAACAAGCCGAAGCCGGCCAAGGTCTGGACGAATGAGGACATTCCCGGCGCGGGCGGCGTGAGCGTGATTGGCACGCCGGAATCCGCCGGCCGCAAGGGCGAAGGCGAAAACGCCGAGGCGGGCGGCAGCGGCGCGTCAAATTCTCAGGCGGGATCGCAGGCGAAAGCGCAGGCGGGCGCGGCGTCGTCCTCGGACTCCGGCGCGGACGCGGCGGAGATTCAAGCGAAGCTCGACGCGGCGAAGAAAAATCTGAAAGACGTGCAGACGCAATTGGACCTCGCGCAGCGTACCTACAAGCTGGACCAGCAGATGTACTACGTGAAGCCCGATTACAGCTCGGACACCGCCGGCGCCGCCAAGCTGAAGAATGAAGAAGAGCAGATCGGCTTGAAGCAGCAGCAGATGACGAACGCGCAAAAGCAGGTGGACGATTTGCAGTCGGAGCTAGACGCGGCCAAGGGCGGCGCGGCAGGCGGGGCGCACTAGTAGGGCGGCAAGATCGTTGATCCGTATCGAGTATCCGGCATTCCGCAGGCGCCTGATGCTCGCAGAACCCTTCATCATCATCAAAAAGCGGCGAGGTGACTGAACCGTTGTCCCGGAAGATTCCAGGTCACCCGCTGAACCAACCTGCGCACAATAGTATCGCCGCTTCGGGCTCCGAAGGCCGGGAGACGTGGCGCCGGCTTGCCGTTGTGACGCTCGCCGCACTCGCCGTTCGCTTGATCGTGATGATGTTCCTTTACCGGGAGCAGCTCGTGCCGGCGAAGGATCACTGGGCGTTTGCGTATGAAATCGGCAGGATCGCGCGCTCGATTGCGGAGGGGCACGGGATCAGCAGCCCTCTATTTGCCGATACGGGGCCAAGCGCGTGGATGACGCCCGTGTTTCCGTATTTCGTCGCCGCGGTATTTAAGGTTTTCGGGATCTATACGAAGGCTTCGGCGTTTGTGCTGCTGACGGTGGACGCGCTGACCTCGGCGCTGACCTGCATTCCGATTTTCTTCATCGCGCGGAGGAATTTCGGGCTGCGGGTGGCGAAATATTCGGCGTGGGTGTGGGTTGTGTTTCCCTACGGCGTATATTTTCCGGTGGAGCGGATTTGGCCGACGTGGCTGGCGACGCTGCTGCTGGCGGTGCTGTTCCTGCTGGTTCTGCACCTTGGGGAGACGGACAGCCTGTGGGCATGGGCGGGATACGGGCTGCTTTGGGCGTTTGCCGCGCTGACCGAGCCTACGCTGCTTTCCGTTCTGCCGTTTGTTTCCGGGTGGGCGTGCTATCGGCTACTGAGAAGAGGGAAGCGATGGGTTGCGCCGGCGGCGGTGTCCGCGATTGTGTTCATTCTGGTGGTGGCGCCGTGGTTTGTGCGCAATTACCGGCTGTTCCACCAATTTATTCCGTTCCGCGACACGATGGGGCTGGAATGGGCGATCGGCAATAGCGGCGACAGCTTTCATTGGCGTCCGCGGGAGATTGGGCCGTGGCACAACCCGGCGCAGTGGAGCGAGTTTGAAAAGCTGGGCGAACTGAAGTACATGGCGGAGGAGAAGCAGCAGGCGTTTCATTTTATCGAGGGGCACTGGGGCTGGTTTGCGCGCGAGAGCGTGCGACGGTTCGTCTACGTGTGGACCGGGTTCTGGAGCTTCAATCCGCGCTACCTGGCGCAGGAGCCGCTCGATCCGCCGAACGTGGTGTTTTCCACGGCTTTCACGCTGCTGATGCTGGCGGGATTGTGGCGCGCATGGAAGCGGGGAGGCTCGGTGGCGGCGCTGTATGCGATGGTGCTGCTGGTGTTCCCGGCGATTTATTATGTGACGCACCCGGAGGTGTATTACCGGCGAGAGATTGATCCGCTGATGCTGATATTGGCGATGGTGGCCGTGACGCGATGGAAGGGAGCGCCGCAGGATGCGCGGGTGAAATCGGCTGGATTACCGAGCGCTGAGCGCGTTGAAGAGGCGGCTGTGGCGCGGGGATCTATTCGCGAGCGAGGGCTGGCGGATTGAAGGGCTGGCGCGAAAAGGTGCGAGAAATTAGTCGGCGTTGCTGGCGACGGTAGCGTTGGGGGCGATTTTGCGGAGGTAGCGCCAGGGGTTCACGGGCGTGTTGTAGATGCGGACCTCGTAGTGAAGGTGAGGGCCGGTCGAGCGGCCGCTATCGCCTTCATAGCCGACTACGTCTCCGCGTTTTACGTGCATGCCGACCTGAACGTTGAATGCCGACATGTGGCCGTACCAGGTGGTGACGCCAAAGCCGTGGTCAATTACCACGAGGCGGCCGTAGCCGGTGTGCCGCTCGGCGTGGATGACGACGCCGTCGCCGGTGGCGCGGATGGCGTCTCCATAATGCGAGGCGATATCAAGGCCGGCGTGGAATGCGCCTTCGCCGCTGAATGGGTCGAGGCGCTCGCCGAAATGCCCGGTGATTTCACCGGTGACGGGCCACAGAGTGGGTACGATGCCAAGGGCGACCATGTCTGGGCCAGGCAGCAGGCGGACGTTGGCGCTCGAGAGCGTGACAAGGGAGGCGTTCTTTTCGAGATAGCCGAACTCGTTAAGCGACTGCTGGAAATCGGCGTCCTGCTCTTCGGCGCCCTCGCTCTGATCTATGTTGAAAGGGCTCTGGCGAAATCGGGTGATGCCGTAGGCCATGGCCACTTCGCCGGCCAGTGATTGCAGGGAGCTGAGGCGCTCATTGGTATCGTGAACCTGCGTCTGAAGCTGGCGGTACTGCTGCTGGAGGGTATCCTGCTCATGGCGAAGGGAATTGTAATCGGCCGCTTTCCAGAGCATGCGGGAATAGGAGACGACGCCGGCGAGGACGGTGGCTCCGCCGACGACGGCCAGCACGACAAGCAGGTTCAGCGCATAGAAGGGCACGCGAAACCGGCGCATTCCGCCCGAGTCGTGAGAAGCAATAAAGAACGTGAAATGCTTGACCTTCATCGCCTGTTGTCCGGTGGATCCGAAAACGTGCGCGGCTGATGAACCGCCGCGCGCCCCCTGCCGCGGCGAGCCAATTTTCCGAGTACAGCGCGCCTTAGGTCTGAACCGAGAGCCCTGGTTCGAAACCGAGACCTATTCTAAGGACCGCGTCCTTTGCCGTCAATCCCGGGTAGAGGGCAATTCAAGCTGAACCGCTACGCGGCGTGCCGAATGCGCCGCGCTCTCTTTGCGGCAGGCCGCCCTGCAATCCAGGGCCGCTTGCTTCCAATGTAGCCGAACGGGGGTATCCTCTACAACTGTACTGAGGGACAGGCATGCACACAGAACAGCAATTGATTCAGCGGATTGCGCGGTCTCTCCCCTGCGCGCCGGGCGCAGAGCGCGTGCCAATTGGGCTGGGCGACGATGCAGCTGCCATCGCCCTGAGCCGCGGGGCGAACATCGTGGTTAGCTGCGACGCGTTCATTGAGGGAACGCATTTCCTGGCGGATGGGCCGGCCGATTCGGCGGGATATAAGGCGCTGGTGAGGGCTGCGAGCGACCTGGCGGCCATGGGGGCGCGGCCGGAGTTTTTTTTGCTCAGCCTGGCGCTGCCGAACGCCCACACGGGCCGATGGCTGAGCGGCTTTCTGCATGGGATGGGGCGGGCGGCGCGGCAATTGAAGATGTCCGTGATTGGCGGCGATACGACGCGCGGGCGCATTATAGCGGTCAATGTTACGGTGCTCGGGGAAGCTGCCTTCGGCGACCTGGTGACGCGCTCGGGGGCGCGGCCCGGGGACGGCATTTACGTCAGCGGACGGCTGGGCGGGGCGAAGCTGGCGCTGGAACTAATCCGGCGGGGACTCGGGAATCGGCGGCGATTCGGCCGGATTTTGAGGCCGTACCTGTATCCTACGATTCGGGGCCAGCTGGGCGAGTGGCTGGGGCAGAATCACGTAGCGTCGGCCATGATGGATATTTCGGATGGCATTTCGACCGACCTCGCCAGATTGTGCCTTGCGAGCGGCGTGGGGGCGCGCGTGTGGGGCGAGAGCATTCCCTGCGTCGAGATATCGCCCAGGATTGCCGCCCAGATGCCCGGGCTGCGGCTCAATCCATTGAAGATGGCGCTGCACGGCGGGGACGATTACGAGCTGCTCTTCACCATCCCGCCGGAGCGAAAAGATAAGTTGCGGGATTCCCCTGAATTTTCCGAACTCACGCAGGTGGGCGAAATCACGCCCGGCCAAGACGTGCTCATCTCGGACGGGGACGGGAACTTCCGGAGCCTCAAGGCGCGCGGCTGGGACCCCTTTCGCAAGGGCTGACGACAGTGCCGGCGCGTTCCGGGCTACCAGCTTAACTTCTTGAATTGACCTTCGCCGAAACCTTATAATCACGAAGGCGACAATCGCAAAGGCGGCAGAACCCGTCCCTGGCCCGCCTGAGCGGCGCGGCAAGCCCGTCTCGCGGCAGGGCAGGCCCGCTCGGCGGCACGTTAGGCGTAACCAGCTCCCTAGAGACCAACCCAACGCAGCGCAATATCGGAGGAATTCATCGTGGCGTGGCTGGTGACTATGGCGCTCTGCATCTCGCAGAGCTCCGTGACGGAATACTATCGCAGGCTGACGGACCGCACGTTCACGGGCGTGTATCAGCCGAATTTCTTCGACGTCTCGATCATGCTGCCGTATTTCGCAGTGATGACGATCCTCGCGATGTACGGCTTGCACCGCTACATCCTGGTCTACAACTACTTCAAGAACCGGCAGAACGTTCCGGGCGAGCCGCCGCAGGTGGCGGAGTGGCCCAAGGTGACGGTGCAACTGCCGATCTACAACGAGCACTACGTAATTGAGCGCCTGATCGAGGCCGTGGTGCAGTTCGATTACCCGCGCGATCGGATCGAAATCCAGGTGCTGGACGATTCGACGGACGAGACTCGCGAGGTGGCTCGCGCATGCGTTGAGCGGCACCAGGACCTCGGCTTTCCGATCAGCTACCTTCATCGCGATAACCGGCATGGATTCAAGGCCGGTGCGCTGCAGGAGGGGCTGAAATGCGCGACGGGCGAGTTCGTGGCAATCTTCGACGCGGACTTCATTCCTCCCGCGGATTTTCTGCGGCGCACCGTGCCCTATTTCGCCGATCCGAAGCTCGGCATGGTGCAAACCCGCTGGAGCTACATCAATCGCAGTTATTCGTCGCTGACTGAGGTGGAAGCCATTTTGCTCGACGGGCATTTCGCGATCGAACATTCGTCACGGTATCGCAGCCATCTCTTCTTCAATTTCAACGGGACGGCGGGCATCTGGCGCCGCGCGGCCATCGAAACCGCCGGCGGCTGGCAGCACGATACCCTCACCGAAGACACCGACCTTTCCTATCGCGCGCAGATGCGCGGCTGGCAATTCCTCTACCTGCCGGAAATTGATTGCCCCTCCGAGCTGCCCGTGGAGATGAATGCGTTCAAGACGCAGCAGGCGCGGTGGGCCAAGGGCCTGATGCAGACCGCGAAAAAGATCCTGCCGCAAGTGATGCGTTCGGACGCGCCGGTTCGCGTGAAGGCCGAGGCATTCTTCCACCTGACGGCCAATATCAGCTATCCGCTGATGATTTTCCTTTCGATCATCCTGCTGCCCGCGATGATCGTGCGCTTTTATCAGGGATGGTTTCAGGTGATGGTGATTGACCTGCCGCTGTTCCTTGCTTCGACATGCTCCATTTCCTCGTTTTACCTGGCTGCCGAGCGCGCTTTCTATCCGAAGACGTGGAAGCGGACGTTCCTGTATCTGCCGTTCGTGATGGCCACGGGCATCGGCTTATCGGTGCGCAATTCGCTCGCCGTGCTGGAAGCGCTTTTCGGCGTGAAAACGGAATTTGTGCGCACGCCAAAATATCGGGTCGAGGGCGGCAAGCGACAGGCGAATTTGGCGCGAAAGAAGTACCGCAAGGGCGCGGGCTGGATGCCTTTTATCGAAATCGCGCTGGGCCTCTATTTTGCGGCGGCGGTGGTCTACGGGATTCAGAACGAAAACTACGCGACCGTGCCTTTCTTCCTGCTGTTCGTGTGGGGCTATCTGTACACAGGCGTGATGTCGCTCGGGCAAACCTATCTGGATCGCTTCCGGCTAGGCGGCTCGAGCGTTGGCGCAGCCGCTGCGGCTGCGGAGGTGCGCGCCGCGCCAGGCGGGGCGCCGGGCTTCTGAAGGTCACAAGCGGATGCCGCTTCGTAAGCGTGGTTGGCAGCGTTGGGTAAGGGATTCCGCCCGGCCAGCGCGCTCTTTCGTTGACGCTCGCTCAAATCTACCCGTATAATAGCGGTTTGCGCATAACGCTGGAGGCAGCATGTACGCCGTAATTCGCAGTGGAGGCAAGCAGTACCGCGTCGAGCCGGGCCAGACCGTGCAGGTCGAGCGCCTGGAAGGCAAGCCGGGCGGCAAAATCACGTTTGACGTTGTGGCCGTTCGCACCGACGAAAAAAAGCTGGTGGGCGGATCGGACGCGGCGAAGGCCACGGTGACGGGCAAAATCGTGAAGCACGTCCGCGGCCCGAAGGTGAAGGTGCTGAAGTTCAAGACGGGCGGGCAGTACAAGATTCAGACCGGCCATCGCCAGGGCTATACGGCGGTGGAAGTCGGCGATATCGAGCTAGCACAGGGCTAGCATAGGGGTTTTTCCATGGCACATAAGAAGGGCGGCGGCTCCTCGACAAACGGCCGCGATTCGCACGGGCAGCGGCTGGGAATCAAGCGCTTCGGCGGGCAGCTTGTGACCGGCGGCAGCATCCTGATCCGCCAGCGCGGAACGCGCTACAAGGCCGGCAGGAACGTGGGCCGCGCGAAGGATGATTCGCTCTTTGCCCGGATCACGGGCGTGGTACGGTTCGAAGATAAAGGCGGCATGGGGCGCTTTATCAGCGTACTGCCGGAGGAAGAGGCGAAAGCCGCTTCCGAAGCAAAGCCGAGCCCTGCGCCAGCTTCCCATTGAGACCGGCCATTGAGAACTGAATGGCGATACGCGCCCGCTCGAGGGCGCGTATTTTTGTTTTCCCCTCAGGCATGGCGTATGCTCCATACGAACGGGCCCGCAGCGCGAGCGATCCGTGTTTGTTGACGAAGCCAAGATCCTGGTAAAGGGCGGAGGCGGGGGCAATGGTTGCCTGGCCTTCCGCCGCGAGAAATATGTGCCTCGCGGCGGCCCTTCCGGCGGCGACGGCGGCAACGGCGGGGACATCTGGCTCGAATCCAATCCCAACGACAATACGCTGCTCCGCTATCGCTATAACCGCGAATTCCGGGCGGAGCGCGGTCGCCACGGCGAAGGCTCGGATTGCCACGGCCGCTCCGGCGAATCCACCGTTCTGACGGTGCCGGTGGGAACGGTCGTGTACGACGCCGGCTCCGGCGAGCAGCTTTTCGATTTCTCGGCGCCCGGGCAGCGATTTCTGGCGGCGCGCGGAGGACGCGGCGGCCGCGGCAACGGCAACCCGCACTTTGTGCGCCCCTGGCATCAGGCGCCGCGCGAGCACGAAGAAGGGAAGCCCGGGCAGGAGCGGCACCTGCGGCTTGAATTGAAGCTGCTGGCGGACGTGGGCCTGGTGGGCTTTCCGAACGCCGGCAAATCCACGCTGATCTCGCGCATTTCCGCGGCACGTCCTAAAATCGCAGCGTATCCATTCACCACACTTGAGCCGCATCTGGGCGTGGTCGCGGCTGATCCGAGCGCGGCGCCCGGCACGGGGCGAACTTTTGTGGTAGCGGACGTACCGGGGCTGATTGAGGGCGCGCACGAAGGCGCGGGGCTTGGCACGCGTTTTCTGAAACATCTGGAACGCACGCGGCTGATCGCTCATCTGGTGGATACCAGCGATGCGAGCGAGCGCGATCCGGTGCACGATTTCGAGATTATCGAACACGAGCTGGCAGCCTTCAGCCCGGAGCTGGGCGCGAAGCCGGTGATCGTGGTGGCGACCAAGCTCGATGCGACCACCGCGCGCGAGCGCCTGGATCGCTTGCGTGCCTATGCCTGCGAGCGCGGGCTGGAATTTCATGAGGTGTCCGCGGCGACGGGCGAAGGAATCGTCGAGCTAATTCGCGCTATGGCCGATGCGCTGGGCAGACTGGCGCAGGCCGCGGAGCAGCCGGGCAGCAGTTCCGCCGAGGCGGTGGCGAATGGGCAGGAGCAGCCCGGCGCAATCGCCGCCGAAAGTGCTCTGCCCCCGGCCCAGCGGGAGGGTCATTGACCTCGCACGGTGCGCCGCGAACTCACGCGCAACCCCGCCCGCCGCGGCGTTCAGTGGCGCTTTTTGGAGGAACGTTCGACCCCCTGCACGCCGGGCACATTGCAGTGGCGCAGGCTGCGCAGCGGCGGTTCCATCTGGATGCGATCCACTTCATTCCCTCCGCGCGCCCGCCGCATAAGACGAAGCTCGACCTAACGCCGTTTGCCCATCGCTACGCCATGGTTGCGCTGGCGTGCAGCGAGCACCCTGGATGGCTGCCATCGCTTGCGGAAGCGCCAACGGATGGATTGGGCTCGCACATTTTCTACACGATTGATACGGTCCGCAAATTCCGCCGCGAGCACCCCGAGGACCACGTGTACTTCATCGTTGGGGCGGATCAATTTCTTGAGATTCCCACGTGGAAGAACTACGAGGCGCTGCTGGACGCATGCGATTTCATCGTCGCCAGCCGCCCGGGTTTTCGGCTAGACGCGCTACGGCTTGTTGTCCCGCCGGAAAAGCTGGATCGTGCGGCGTGGAATGATCCGCATAAAATCGCGCTGCGAAAATCCGTGGTTCACTTGCTGACCACCGTTGCGAGCCACGTCTCCGCCACCGAGGTGCGCCATCGGCTCGAGCACGGCCAGGGCATTCACGGGCTTGTGCCGCCGCGCGTAGAGGAATACATTCTGAGGCAGGCCCTGTACCAGTGACGCTCAATTCCCTTCGACCCGAAATTCGGCTGGCCGTGGAAGCGGCCCGGGATAAGCAGGCCGTGGATATCACGGTGCTAAGGCTTTCCGGCTCGAACGCCTTTGCCGAATATTTCCTTCTGTGCTCGGGGCAAAGCCAGCCGCAGATTCGCGCCATCGCGGAAGGGATCGAAGAGGGGCTGGCGCGGCGCGGCGTCCATCTGGCGCATCGCGAGGGCAAGGTGGGCGCGGAGTGGGTGTTGCTCGATTACGGGCATTTCGTGGTGCACATCTTCAGCGAACGCGCGCGCGAATATTATGATCTCGAGCGGCTCTGGCGCGCCGCCGAGCGGCTGGAATTGTCCGCCGCGGGGCGCCCGCCGGATTCTCCCTCCGAGCAGGCCCGCGACTCCGAAAGCGGCACGCCACGAATATGAGCGCGGCCGACGGGCTGTGGATCGCGCAGGACCCCGCCTCCGTCCGACTGCTGGAAATCGCCGGCAAGCTGGTGAACGCGAAAACCACGCTGCTGATCAGCGGCGAAAGCGGCGCCGGCAAGGACCATCTCGCACGCTGGATTCACGAGTGCGGATCGCGCCGGGATTCCCCTCTGCTGAAAATTGATTGCGCCAGCCTGCCGCCGGAGCTGGTGGAATCGGAGCTTTTCGGCCATGAACGCGGCGCCTTCACGGGCGCCGTGGCGCGCAAGCCGGGGCGGCTCGAACTCGCCAAAGGCGGAACGATCGTGCTGGATGAAGTAGCCGCGCTCGCCCCAGGCGTGCAGGCGAAGTTGCTGCGCGTGCTCGAGGAGCGGGCGTTCGAGCGGCTGGGCGGCGCGGAAACCCTGCACCTGGATGCGCGGCTGATCGCGTTGACGAATACCGACCTGCCCCGCGCAGTTGCGGCGGGCAGCTTTCGCGAGGACCTCTTCTTCCGTCTCAACGTGCTGGGGATTTCGGTGCCGCCCCTGCGCGAGCGCCGCGGGGATATCCTGCCGCTCGCCGAACACTTTCTTCGCGTGCTGGGGCCGATTCATGGCCGCACCGACGCCGCGATGGACGCGTCCGTGCAGCGCCTGTTCGAGGCGCATCCCTGGCCCGGCAATATCCGCGAGATGAAAAATGCGATCGAGCGCGCGCTGATCCTGGCGGAGCAGATGCCGCTGCGCAACGAGGCGTTTCCCGAACTGCTGCGCGCGATGGGCGGCAATCGCGGTGCGGGCGGCACGCTCAGGTCTCTCGAAGACCTCGAGCGGCAGGCGATTCAGGAAACGCTGGAAGCCACGCGCTACCGCATCGGCCAGGCGGCCGAAGTGCTCGGCATTAGCCGCAAGACGCTGCTCGAAAAGCGCAAGAAGTACGGCCTGATCTGAATCGAAGCCTGGCGCGCGCCCCTATGCGGGCATCGTGAGCACGTTCACCGAATGCGCCGGGAACGTCTCGCGGAAAGACGGGCCCGCGCCCGAGAACGAATGCTGCTTGACGCCAACGTTGTTGGGTGAGGCGAACGTGTTCGTCGCGTCGAGGCTCGGACCGTTGACCTCGTACCAGGTGCCCGTGCCCTGCGGCTTGAATCCGTTGATCACGATTTCCGCTTCGATGTCGGCCGTGGGATGGCGATTCACGGCCGCAATCACCAATTTGCTGTGAGTATCGTCGGTGGTGACGGAGACGTCGAGATACGGCGTGTCCGGCAGGTTCGGGAATGTGTCCGATTTGATCAGCGGATCGAGCGCCACGTTGCCGGAATATTGGGCGTAGAGTTTCAGCGGGAAATAGGTGGTTTGCAGGACGAGCGCGGTGGGGCTAGTCATCATCGGCGCGATCACGTTGCAGAGTTGCGCTAAGTTGGCGAGCTTGATCGTGTTGCATTGGCGATGGAACATGTTCATCGCGGAGCCGACCCAGAGCGCGTCGCGCAGATTGTAGATTTCCTCGAGCTTGTTGGGTGTGCCGCGCCCGGCAAACGCGCGGAACCATACGTTCCACTCGTCCGCCGCGATGGCTACCCGTTCGCGCTTGCGCGTGGTGGACATGACGGCGTTAATCACGCCATCCAGCGCGCGAACCTGGCGGGTGAAGTTCGTCTCGTCGAGCATTTCCCGGGTCTGGTCGAGGCTGCCGCCGTAATGGTGGAGCGAGATGTAGTCCACTTCGTTGACCAGATGCTCGAGCACCGGGAAGTCCCAATCCACGTTGTTTCCGCCGCAAGCAACGAGCTTGATGGAGGGGTCAATCCATCGCATCATTTTCGCGAATTCCAGTGCATCTTTGGCGTAGTCGGTCGCGTCTTTGTGGCCGGCTTGCCATGATCCGTACATTTCATTGCCCACGCCCCAGAGTTTTACGTTATATGGCTCGGGATGTCCGTACTTTTTGCGGAGATTGGCCCAGGAGGTGTCCGTGGTCGCGTTGCAGTATTCTACCCAATCGGCGGCTTCCTGCATCGTGCCGGTGCCCATGTTGATGGTGATGTAGGGCTCGGCGTTGATCTTGCGGCAGTATTTGATGAAATCGTCCGTGCCGAATTGGTTCGTCTCCACTTCCTGCCAGGCGGTGTCCCAGCGACGCGGGCGCTGCTCCTTGGGGCCGATGCCGTCCTTCCAGTTATAGCCGGAGGCGAAATTTCCGCCGGGCCAGCGCAACACGGAGACGTGCAGATCGCGTACGGCTTGCAGCACGTCCTTGCGGAAGCCGTCCTCGTCCGCAAGGGGCGAGCCGGGATCGTAGATGCCGCCGTAAATGCAACGACCGAGATGCTCGATGAAATTGCCGTAGATGTTGCGGTCTATTCGGCCAATTGGGCGATCGAAATCAATCTGGATGCGCGCGGGACTGACCGTTGCCGGAATCGGCGCGGGCTGGAACTGGGCCCGCTGCGGATCAAGGACGTCCGCCGCCGAGCCGACCAGCGGAAATGCCGCCGCACCGAGCGCCGCTGCGAGGCTCGTCTTGAGGAACTCGCGCCTTCCGGAATTCGAGCGTTTCATTGCGTTTCCTCCGTTGAACAAAGGGTAAGCGGCAAAAGAAGATGCGGGCGACTCGCGGTGCAGCCTGCGCCCCACAGTATGTACGCCAAAAACGTTTACCCGTCAACCGGAGAGTTCGGTTTCGCGCGAAGCGGTGTCCAACGAAGGTGTTGCAGCATACGGCACCTTGGTGGCGGAGCGGGTTGACGGCCCTCCGTGGCAGCGGCATATTCGGTCCCACCTCGCAGGGTTCATTGGGGGGTCATTCTAGCGGGACTTGGGGGCATGCCATGGGGGCTGCTCAGCTGACCGAGCAGAAGGCGGCGGTTTCGCCGCTGCGTGAATTCGAAGATCGAACGGCAAGTGTTCCAGGGATATCAAGCAAGCCGGGGCCGCGGCGGTTCACGCGGGTGCCGACGCACGCGATCGGCGTGGCGCGCGAGCGCCGAGGCTATCCGCGCGCGTCGCTATCGCTGCCCATGCGGCTGACGCGCGTCGGCGAGCACACGGAGCCAGTTCCGGTGACGCTGGTGACGCGCGACATCAGTTCGAGCGGGGTTTATTTCTTGGCGCCGCGCGAGATCGAACCGGGGACGGCGATCGAACTGGAAGTGGCGCTGGTGGACCGGCCGCTGGGGCAGGGGCGGGTGCAGATGTGCACGGCGGCGCACGTGGTCCGGGCCGAGGAATCGGACACGCCGGGGTGGCGGGGCTACGCGGCGAGTTTCGACGATTTTGCGCTGCGGCGCGACGACGTGGTGCCGCTGCGATTTCGGACGGCGCGCGGGTGACGCACCGCGCGTTTACCGTAGATTAGAAGCGCTCGCGGCCTTTATTTTCAATTAGTTACGGCGCTTTCTAATCCCCGTACCGTAGATTAGGAATTCGGTTTTCGTTTGCCTGCCGCGCCGATCTGCTAGGATATTTTCCCGTGTCTTCTTCCGTGGACAATTTCTTGTGGTTCTTGTGAAGGCGCCGCCATTTGCCGTGCGGACCATCCTGCTCGATTGGGACGGGACGCTGCTGGACTCCTACCGTTCGGACGCGCGGGCGTATCTGGCGATGTTTCGCGCGATGGGGATTGCGTGGGGGCTGGGGGACCTGGAGCGGCATTATTCGCCGGACTGGTATCGCGTCTACCGGGCGGCGAAGCTGCCGCGGGGGCGCTGGGCGGAGGCGGACCGGCTGTGGCGGGCGGCCTATGCGGAGGAGCGTCCGCGGCTTTTGCCGGGTGCGCTGCGCGTGCTGCGATCGCTCGAGCGCGATTTCGCGCTGGCGCTGGTGACGAGCGGCAGCGGGGACCGGGTGCGCGCGCAGCTTCACGGATTCAAGCTGGCGGGGCGGTTCGCGGCGTGCGTTTGCAGCGAGGACGCGCCGCGCAGAAAGCCGCATCCGGCGCCTTTGCAGCTTGCGCTGCGAAGGCTCGGGGCGAAATGCGAAGAGTGCGTCTATGTGGGGGACACGGCGGAGGACATTTTGATGGCGCGGCGGGCGGGCGTCCGGGCGATTGGCGTCCTCGGACCCTTTCCCACGGGGAAGCATCTGCGCGCGGCCAAGCCGGATGTGCTGCTGCGTTCGATCCGCGAATTGCCACAGTATGTGCGGCGGGCAGTGGGCGGCGGGCGGGTTGCCGGCGAGGCTCGCGCCTCGAAAGAGTAAAAGAACGGCAACGAACTGGCGCGCGCTCTGCGCGGACGGGAGTTTTGCGCACCCGCCGCAGTCGGGCGGGTGCGGGTGGCTCGCGGATAGGCTTGCCGTCCAGCTCGTAACCGAATTGCGGGCCTGCCTTCCGATGGCGTGCCCTTTTTCGGCGGGTTGCCGGCGAGGCTCGCGCCTCGAAAGAGTAAAAGAACGGCAACGAACTGGCGCACGCTCTGCGCGGACGGGGGTTTTGGGCACGCGGTGGCGTGCGGCGGCGCGTGGCCTTATGCACGCTCCGAGCGGCCGGGGCGAGTCACGGCCAGTATACTGTATACACTTACAGTTAGACAGTAATGCCTTCAGGATACATTCAGGTATTGACAAACTAAATCAGGAACGGGTATAAAGCACGGGAATTTTCGCGTGCGCCTTGCACGCGATTTACCCTGGGATAACTGAATCTCGTTTTTCTGGAGGCGCCATGCACGTCCGCAATGCGATTGCGCGCGCTTTACCCGCCGTCTTGTTTCTGCTGGCAGCTGGAATGCCTTGCCTGGCGCAGGATGCGGCCCCGCAGTTCGCGCCGCTCGAACACGGCGTAAACGATTCCGTGAACAAATCGAACCTGAACGTGACCGCGCGAATCCCGCTGGCGGGGACGAACGGGCGCGGGATGGGGCTGAATGTGGCGCTCGTAAACAATTCGAACATGTACGTTCCATCGGGGGGAGCCTGGGCGTCCGCGCCGGCACAATACAACGCGGGATGGAACCTATCCGACAACGTGTTTGCGGCCGTCGCGGACTTGGAGGTTCCGGTGCAGTGCACGTATTGGGATCCGGACACGCAGGGGGTGATGTACACGAGCACAATGGAGCATGAAGAGTTCGAATACGTGGACTCGAACGGAATTGCCAGCACCTTTTTTGTGGCTCCCTATTACGATGATGCGACGCCGTGCGACTACGCGCCCGTAGGGCCGCAGTCCGGGTCGTATCCGGTCACGTCCTCGGGCATGTACTACAATCCCGCCGACGGTACGCTGACGCTGCCGAACGGGGAGGTGAAGTCGTACTTTTCGGCCGAGGATACGAATGGGAACATACTGGAGTGGTACGGAAGCTGGAGGGACTCGGTGGGACGGTACATTCTCTATTCGAACGGCGTACCGACCACGACCTACGAATATACGGATTCGAACGGAGCGCAGCAGACGGTCACAGAAACGTTGCAGAGCTACAACATCAAAACGAATTTCGGGTGCCCCGGGATCGCCGAATATTCGCGAAATAGCGTCAATTTGCCGGTTTCGGTCGCGCTGCCCAATGGGACGCAGTACAAGATCGACTATGAAGGCACGCCGGGGTATTCGGGATACATCACGGGCCGAATCGCGAAGATCACGCTGCCGGACGGGGGATATATCTCGTACCAGTATACCGGAGCGAATGACGGAATCAGCTGCTCCGATGGTAGTACGGTGAATTTGACTCGGACCGTGAATGACGGCACAAATACGAGGGTCTGGCAGTACACACGGGCGGTGAATGGCTCGACCAGTACACTGACGGAGACGCTGCCCGTGGAACCGTACGACGGCTCGACGGCCGATCAGATCGTGGACACGTTTTATGGCGGCGAACTGACGCAGGAAAAGACCTACCAGGGCAGCGCGAGCGGCGGGACGCTGCTGGAAACGGTGGATACGACGTGGGGCGCGGGGGGCACGCCGCATACGCGGACGATTACTCTGGGCAGCATGCAGTCCGAGGTGACGACCAACTACGATTCGTACGGGAACCTGCTCGAGACGGACGAAACGGATTGGGGAGGCGGCGCGCCGGGCCCGCTGCTGCGCAAAACCGTGAACACGTACCTTACCGGCTCAGCCTATACGGACCTGAACATAATGAACCGGCTACAATCCACGATTGTCTACGATGGCTCGGGCAACGTGGCGGCGCAGACGCAATATGAGTACGACAACTATACGGGGGGAATCACGGCGAGCGGCGCGGTGGAGCACGACGCAAATTACGGCACCGACTACACGACGCGGGGGAACGTGACGGCGGTGAAGCGCTGGCGGAAAACCGATGGTGCATGGCTGACTACGCGCTTGCAGTACGACGATGCGGGAAACGTGGTGTCGAGCACGGACCCGCAGGGCAGCACCACGAACTTCAGCTATGCGGATGCATGGGCGCAGGGGAAGTGCGCGCCGAGCGGCGCGAATGGGGCGGCGTACGTGACCAGCGTGACGAACGCGCTGAGCCAGGTCTCGCATGCGACGTACAATTCGTGCACCGGCACAGTGGGCACAACGAAGGACGCGAACGGCCAGACCTCGAGCTTTTCGTATGACATGTTCGGGCGGGCGACGGAGAAGGATTCGCCCGATGGCGGGCTGACCACGATCAGCTACGACGATACGGCGCGGACGGTGACGACGACGGTGAAGCTCAACGCCAGCACGAATCTTTCCTCGATCACGAAGTACGATGAGCTGGGGCGGACAACCGAAACGAAGATCACCTCGGATCCGGCGGGAGACGACTACACGGAGACGACGT
>DATNDJ010000002.1:0-58022 GCA_035553255.1 Candidatus Acidiferrales bacterium
GGACTTTCCGCGCCTGCCGGCAAGCCCGGCTTCCAAGCGTTCTGCACCACGCACAGATATTTCGAGCTTCGCGACGCGGCGCAGGCACTTTGCGCCTCGGCGGATTTGCCGCCACCGTGCGGCCCGGACGCGTATTTCTGAAGCAGGTTGGAGGCAGCCCGTGGTATTTCGGCCCACTCGGTCTGCCCTTCGTGGACCAGCCTCGCCGCGTCACGCTCGACTTCTCCGCAATGAGCGTCCGCCTGGCCTTCGTTTTTGTATTGACAAACTGTTAATTCTGTGATAACCTGCAGCTGCGTGTTTATGACAACTCATGCCCGGCCCCGCAAGAAAGCAGACGCCCGGCCGCCTTACCCCGGGCGGCGCTGCCTCCAATTTCTAATCTACGGTACGGGGATTAGAAACCGCCGTAACCCGCTGAAAACAAAGCCTCGGCTTCGTTCTAATATACGGTACAGCGCCCTCCCAGGAATTATGTTGCGCCCCTCCACCCCCGCGACTTTTGATTGCGTCCCCCACTCGAACTGCGCTAGCGTAGCTCGCTTGCCATGAACACAACCGGCCAATCAGCGGGTCGCGCATGAAGGTCGCCTACGAATGGCTCAAGGACTTTGTCGCGGTGCAATCCGCTGCCGCGGAGCTGAGCGCGCGCCTTTCCCTCGCCGGTGTCGCCATTGATTCCATCGAGGATTCCGCCGCCGGCCCCGTCCTCGGCGCGGAAATCACCGCCAACCGCCCGGATTGCCTGGGCCATTACGGCATCGCGAGAGAGATCGCCGCGATCTATCGCCTCCCGCTGAATCCCCTTAATCCGAAGCCGCGGGAGTCCGCCGCCACAGCCGCGGATGCCGCCCGCGTCGAAATCGAATCCCCGGAACTTTGCGGGCGCTACACCGCCCGGGTGATTCGCAATGTAAAAATTCAGCCCTCGCCGGATTGGCTCCGCAAGCGCCTCGAGGCCATCGGCCAGAATTCGATCAACAACGTGGTGGACGTCACGAATTACGTGATGTTCGAGCTGGGCCAGCCCCTGCACGCCTTCGACCTCGATAAGCTCGCCGAGCGCCGCATCATCGTCCGCCGCGCGCGCCCCGGCGAAAAAATCCGCACCCTCGATGGCGCGGATCGTACGCTCACAAAGGAAATCTGCGTGATTGCGGACGCGTCGCGCCCCATCGCCGTCGCCGGCGTGATCGGCGGCGCGAATACCGAAATCGGCACCGGCACGCGCAACATTCTGATTGAATCCGCTTGGTTCGATCCCGCCTCCATTCGCCGCGCCTCAAAATCGCTAGGTGTGCGCACCGAAGCGTCTTATCGCTTCGAACGTGGCGCCGATCCGGAAATGGCGGAGGTCGCCTCGCGGCGCGCCGCGGAGCTGATCCTGCAAGTGGCAGGCGGCGAACTCCTCGCAGGTTCGGTGGACGTCTACCCGGCGCGCCAAGCGCCGCAGGAAATCGCGCTCGCTCGGCCCACCCTGCTGCGCGTCATGGGCGCGGACGTACCCGGCAGCGATATCGAGCAAATCCTCACCGCACTGGGCTTCGAGCCATTGCGCGCAGACGCCGGCGGCGCCTCTGGATCGCCTGATGCCGCCTGGAATTGCCGCCGCCCGTCCTGGCGCCAGGACGTAACGCGCGAAATTGATCTCATCGAAGAAATCGCGCGCCTTTACGGCTACGATAAATTTCCGCCGCGCCTGCCCGCGGCCAAGGCGCCCGCGCGCCCCCTGCCCCGCGCCAATGCCGAAAATCGCCTGCGCGAGCGCCTCATCGCCCTCGGCTATCACGAAATTGTCGAAATCCCCATTGTGGATGCGCAGCGCGACGCGCTCTTCCGCCCGCAAAAACTCGCTCCCGCCGCCATCGCCAATCCGCTCGCCGAAAACGCATCGGTAATGCGTTCTTCCGGCATCGTCAGCCTGATTGGCGCGCTCGAATGGAACCTGAATCGCGGCCAGCGCAATCTGCGCCTCTTCGAAATCGGCAAATTCTACGAATTGCGCGAAGGCGAACCGCTGGAAACGCCGATCGTCACGCTGGGGGCCAGCGGCCTCGCCCGCGAAAAAAACATCCACGAACCGGAGCGCGAATTTGCCTTCGCCGATCTGAAGGGTGATCTCGACCGCATCGGCGAACTCGCCGGCGGCTTTGAATGGGAGTCAGCCGGGCCGGAGTGGCTGGCCCAAAATCGGGCCGCGGGGATTCGCCTGGCGTCCGCCGGGCGCTCGGAGCTCATCGGCCCGGCCGGCCAGCTCGCGCGACCCATCGCCGACCGGCTCAAGCTTCGCCAGGATATTTTCCTCGCCCAATTGAATCTCGTCCCGCTGCTCGCCCAAATCGAGGCATCGCAGGCATCCTCGAAATTCGCGCCCCTGCCCCGCTTCCCTGCCGTCGAGCGCGATTTTTCGATCGTTCTCGCCGAGGGGACCGCATTTTCGCGGGTCGCACAGGCCATTCGCTCGCTCGGGATACCGGAGTTGCAGCGCGTCGAAGCCGCCGACCTGTTTCGCGGCGGCCAGCTTCCCCCGGGCAAATTCTCACTGATGGTTCGGGTCGTGTTCCAGAGCCCGCAAGCCACGCTCACCGACTCGCACGTCGCCGATTTCTCTTCGCGCATCATCGCCGTCCTCGAACACCGGCTCGGCGCCTCCCTGCGCGCAGGCTGACGCGATGGCGCCTTTTTGTCCGTTGCGCTTCCGCCGCGAATGGCCGAAAATGACCGCGGCTCAGCCGGGGAGCGGCACATGAAACTCGAAATTTACGATCAGATTTACAATTTGAGCGCCGGCGACGACGAAGAGCGCCTCGCGCAACTCGCCTCCTACGTGGACGGCAAAATGCGCGCCGTCGCGGATGCGTCCCACACGGTGGACTCCGTGAAAGTCGCCGTGCTCGCCGCGCTGAATATCGCCGATGAATTCTTCGCGCTCCGCGAGCGCCATGAGCAGATCGAAGGCCCGTTGCGCAAGCGCGTCGAAAAATGCGTCAACATGGTGGAGAAGGCCCTCGAACGCTCCAATTGAGGCGTCCTTCCCATATTGCCGCCTCGGCCACTCGCGGCGCACAACCCGCTTGTCGCCGGCCACATCTGCTATATGATTAGGGCTGCTTTCGGCCCAGCAGGCATGACACGCAAACGATCAATTCGACTTGTCGTGGCGGCCGTCGCCGTCCTGATGCTGCTGGTCTTCGCCACCACGATCGGCGGGATTTGGCATCACCACGCCAGTTCTTCCGAAGCGGCCTGCCCGATCTGCCATTTGAATCATCAGCCGGTGCAGCGCCCGGTCGCCACCACGCGCGCGCCGTCGCTTGCCGTCGCAAGGTCCTCGCTGGAAGCGAGTGCGCCGGCCGAAGCGCCCGCGCCCCCCATCCGCGCCGTTCCCGCCCGAGCCCCTCCCTCCGCATAATCCCTCGCGCCGTTTCTTTCCGCGCCTCGCAGCGCGCCGATTCACGCTCGCTTTCCCGAAGAAGGTCGAACACTTATGCATGCCCGACATGCGCCTTTTGTATTCCTGATTTTCGGCTTCTTTATCGCTGGAAACGCCTGTGCGCAGGCTGGTTCCGCGCCGCAAGGACCCGTGAAGATCAGCCTGGATGAAGCGGTCCAGATGGCTCTCCGCCATAATCATTCGCTGCTCGCCGCCCGCACCACGATCCAGCAAAGCGAAGCCGAGGAGACCACCGCGAATCTGCGCCCGAATCCCGTACTGCTCGGCGATCTGATGGCCCTTCCGATTACACCCGGAAACATGAACACCGGATTTCTCAACACCGCCTCATCCGCAGATTTCGGACTGAGCTACCTTTTCGAGCGCGGCAAGAAGCGCCAGCACCGCCTTCAGGCGGCGCGCGACGCAACCGCCGTCACCCGTTCGCAGGTCGCCGATAACGAGCGCACCCTGACTTTCCAGGTCGCCTCGCAATTCGTAGCGGTTCAACTCGCCGAATCCGCGCTCGATCTGGCGCAACAGGACCTCTCCGATTTTCAGAACACCGTAAACATCAGCGAGGACCGCTACAAGGCCGGCGACATCAGCGAGGACGACTATCTGAAAATCAAGCTTCAGATGCTCCAGTTTCAGACCGATCTTTCTCAAGCAAAGTTGGCAAAGCTCCAGACGCTTTCGGACCTGCGCCAGTTGCTCGGCTACGAATCGGTACCCGCCGATTACGACGTTGCCGGCGCTCTCGCCTATCAACCGATCGAACTCAATCTGCAGGATCTCCAGGCGAAGGCGCTGCGCGACCGCCCCGATTTGCGCGCAGCCCAGCAGGGCGTGGTCGCAGCCAATAGCCAGCTTCAATTGCAGCAGGCCAATGGAAAGCGCGACGTCACGGGCCAGGTGAATTACACCTATTCCAGCGGAGCCAGCACCGCCTCGCTCTTCGGCTCGATCGAGCTTCCCATCTTCGACCGCAACCAAGGCGAAATCGCGCGCGCCCACTTCGCCGTCTCCCAGGCCCAGCAACAGCAAACGGCCACCAGCCAGCGGGTGCTGACCGACGTCGAGGACGCCTACCAGGGCCTGCACACGAGCGATCAGATCGTCCGGCTATACCGCTCCGGCTACCTGAACGAAGCGAAGGAGGACCGCGACATCAGCGAGTACGCATATAAGCGCGGCGCCGCAAGCCTGCTCGATTTTCTCGATGCCGAACGCAGCTATCGAGCCGCGCAACTCGCTTATCGCCAGTCGCTCGCTTCCTATTCGCTGGCACTTGAGCAGCTCCGCGAAGCCGTGGGTACCAGGAGCCTCCCATGATCAATCTCAAGCCTTTGCGCTATTCCGCGATCACTAGTTGCGCGCTTGCCGCAGTTCTCGCTGCCGGATGCGGATCGAGCCGCAATCCCAGCGAAATGACGTCCTATTCTTCCGGCACTTCGAAATCCTCCATGCCCGAACTCTTCACGATTCCCGGGGATCAGATGTCGCACGTTCAGGTGGTCACCATCGAGCCCGCGAAGCTCACGCGCATCCTGCGCCTCACGGGCACGGTCGCTTACAACGCGTTTGAGACCACGCCAGTCATCACGCAGGTCAGCGGTCCCGTCAGCCGCATTCTGGCCGTTCCTGGGCAGCACGTTCACCAGGGCCAGGCGATGATCGAGATCAGCAGCCCCGATTACTCGCAGCTTCTCGACGCCTACCTGAAAGCGAAAGAAAGCTTCCGAGTCGCCGATAAGAACTACTCGCGCGCCCAGGACCTCTACCAGCATCACGCCATCGCTGAGCGCGAGCTGCTGCAAGCCGAATCCGACCGCAACGAGGCGCAAGCCGATCTCAATGCCTCCGAGCAAGGCCTTCGGATTCTCGGCATCAAGAACCCGGATAATCTGGCTAAGGCGCCCTCCTCCGCGCAGATTCCGCTGCTTGCGCCCATTTCTGGCGAAGTGGTCGAGCGCCTGGTTTCGCCGGGCCAGGTGTTGCAAGCCGGCCAGACGCAAGCCTTCACGATCTCGAACCTGGGCACCGTGTGGGTTCTTGCCAACGTCTATCAGGCCGATCTTGCGTACATTCACCAGGGCGATCCGGTGGTGGTGCAAACGGATGCCTATCCGCAATCCTTCCGCGGAAGGATTTCCTATGTCTCGCCGGCGCTCGATCCGAATACGCGCACGCTGCAAGCGCGCATCGTGGTGCAAAATCCGGGCGAAAAATTAAAGAAGGATATGTACGTCACGGCGACGGTCACCGCCGGAACAGTGCCCAAAGCTATCGTCGTTCCCGATTCAGCCATTCTGCGGGACGACGAAAATCAGCCGTTCGTCTACGTCGCCACCGCCTCGAACCAATTCGGCAGACGTCAGGTGGAGATCGGCCAAAGCCAGGGTGGCAAGACGCAAATCGTCAGCGGCCTTTCCGCCGGGGATAAGGTGGCCGGGGACGGCAGCTTGTTTCTGCAATTCGCGAATTCGATTCAGCACTAGCACCTCCGTGCGTGAAATATCGCGCGGGATTCTAAAACTGATCAGCACAGCGGTTCACTCTATAGCGGGCGATAGGAGCTTCTCGTTCGATGATTCACGCCGCCGTCAAATTCGCGCTCCGTCAGCGTTTCATGGTTCTGGTGCTGGTACTTTTCCTCGCAATTGGCGGCGCCGTCTCGTTCCAACACATGCCGGTGGACGCGTATCCCGACTTAGCTCCGCCGATGGTCGAAATTATCGCCCAATGGCCAGGCCATGCCGCCGAGGAAATCGAGCGACTCGTCACGCTGCCCACCGAAGTCGAAATGAACGGCGTTCCGAGAATGGACGTGATGCGCTCCATCTCGCTCTATGGCCTTTCCGATGTCCGCCTCACCTTCGACGAGGGCACCGATGATTATTTCGCCCGCGAGCTCGTGTTCCAGCGCCTCAGCGAGGTCGCCTATCCCACTGGCGTGACGCCCTCTCTTGCGCCGCTCACGAGCCCCGCGGGGCTCGTCTATCGGTATGTGATCGAAAGCCCCGACCGTTCGCCGCAGGAGCTGAAGACCTGGGAAGACTGGGTGCTCCAGCGGGAATACAAGCAGGTGCGCGGCGTGGCCGACGATTCCGGCTTCGGCGGCACGGTGATGCAGTATCAAGTGCTGCTCGATCCCGCGCGCCTCTATGGTTATCACATCACCGTTCCCCAGGTGGTCCAGCAGCTTTCCGTGAACAATGCCAATGCCGGCGGCGGCTTTTATTCCCAAGGCAGCCAGTTCTACTACGTCCGCGGGCTGGGACTGCTGCGCGACTTGAAGGACATCGGAGACGTGGTCGTCGGCTCGGAGAATGGCGTTCCCGTGCGCATTCGCGACGTCGGCGAGCCTGTGATTGGCCACGCCCCGAGGCTGGGCCAATTCGGCTTCAATAAAACGGACGACGCCGTCGAAGGCGTCATCATGATGCTCCGCGGCGAGCAAACCCAGAACGTCCTGAAGGGCGTCGAGGCCAAGACGGCCGAGTTGAACCAGCACATCCTGCCCCCGGACATCCGTGTTCACGCCTTCTACGATCGCAGCGATCTGGTGCGCCTCACCACGAACACCGTGGAAGGCAATCTCGTGCGCGGGATGATCCTCGTCCTGATCGTGCTGATTTTCTTTCTTGTGAGCTTTCGCGCAGCAATCATCGTGGCGCTCACGATTCCGCTGGCGCTGCTCTTCTCGTTCGTCTTCCTGCACGCCAAGGGTGTGGCTGCCAACCTGCTTTCTATCGGCGCCATAGATTTCGGCATCATCATTGATGGCACGCTCGTGATGGTCGAGAACGTGTTTCGCGAATTGGGACTCCGCGAGGGCCAGCATTATGACCTTAACGAGGTGATCCTGGCGGCCGCACGCGACGTGGACCGGCCCATCTTCTACTCCATCGCCGTCATCATCGCCGCCTATATCCCTATCTATGCGCTCAGCGGCCCCTCGGGGAAGCTGTTTCATCCCATGGCGGACACCATGTGCATCGCACTGGTGGGCGCCCTGCTCCTCACCCTCACCTTTGTGCCGGTGATGTGCTCCTACTGGTTCAAGCGCGGCGTCCGCGAGCGCGTCAATAAGCCCTTTGAGTGGATCAAGCGGAAATACGCCGGCCGTCTCGATTGGTGCCTCGACCATCCGAAGACGACGATCGTCGCCGCAACCGCGATCTTCGGCGCGACGCTCCTGCTAATCCCGTTCATCGGCGGCGAGTTCATGCCCCATCTGGACGAAGGCGCGCTCTGGGTCCGCGCTACGATGCCCTACACGATCTCGTTCGAGGAGGCCAGCAAGCTTGCCCCGCAGATCCGCAATATTTTGAAGGCCTATCCCATGGTTACCGACGTTGGCTCCGAACTCGGCCGCCCCGATGACGGAACCGATCCCACCGGATTTTTTAATTGTGAGTTCTACGTCGGACTCAAGCCCTACGACGATCCCACGTGGGGAAAAACCTCGATCCGGGATAAGGCCGAACTTGTCTCCGACGTGCAGTCGAAGCTCAAGGCCTTTCCGGGAGTCATCTTTAACTACACGCAGCCTGCCGAAGACGCAGTGGACGAAGCCCTCACTGGCTTGAAAAGCGCGCTCGCGGTGAAGATTTATGGGCCGGATTTGAATGTGCTTCAATCCAAGGCCCTTGAGATTAAGCGCCGCCTCGCACGGGTGCCCGGATTCGGAGAGCTAACCGTCGTCCGCGAACTGGGCCAGCCTAGCCTCTTAATTGATGTGGATCGCGACAAAATCGCGCGCTATGGCATAAACGTTGCGGATGTTGAATCGGTGGTGGAAGCGGCCGTGGGCGGCCAGGCTGCCACGCAAGTGATCCAGGGAGAAAAGCTCTTCGACCTCGTCGTGCGCATGGAGCCGCAATTCCGCGGGAATGCCCGCGAGATTGGCAATCTCCTCGTTGGCGGGCCGGGAGGACAGCAGATTCCGCTGAGCCAGCTGGCCAACATCCACGAAGCGAGCGGCGCCTCATTCATCTACCGCGAAAATAATTCGCGTTATATCGGTGTGCAGTACAGCATCGAAGGCCGCGATCTGGCGAGCGCAGTCGCCGACGGCCAGCGCGCCATTGCTGATATTCAAAGATCGTTGCCCACCGGCTATCGGCTAGATTGGGGCGGCGAGTACACGGAATTCCTTGCGGCCAAGCACCAGATGGAGATTATCGGCCCTCTCGCGCTGCTGCTGATTTTCATGATTCTCTTCGCGCTCTATGGGAATTTCAAGTTTCCCATCGCGATAGCCTATGGCGTGGTCATCACAGAGCCAGTCGGCGCGCTCATTGCCCTGAAGCTCACCGGCACTCCGCTCAGCGTTTCCTCAGCGCTCGGTCTGCTCGCGCTGATGGGCGTCTCGGTGGAAACCGCCGTCATTCTAGTTTCGTTCATCAATAAGCTGAGGCAGGAGGGGCGGGATATCCGCACCGCCACGCGCGAAGCCGCCCTTATGCGTCTGCGGCCGATTATGATGACCGCCCTCGTGGCCTGCCTCGGGCTGCTTCCCGCCGCGCTTTCCACCGGCATTGGCTCAGATACGCAAAAACCCTTCGCGATCGTCATCGTGGCAGGCTTGATCTCTCGCCTGTGCCTTGCCATCTTTGTGGACCCCGTCCTCTATCGCACCGTGGCCCGCGATGGCGACGTCCTGCAAGTCTGATGAAATGCAACGGTGTCCCCGGGGACTGCCACAATCCGCCAGTCGCTCGAGCGAATGCTGCTAAAATGAAAATTGGAGATGGTCTGCGACGCAGGTGACGTTGCGAAAGCCTATTTGAACCAACACTGGATCCCAGGGCGCCCGCGTCGTCCTGCCCTTGTGCATGTCTCGCCGGCTCGCCGGATGGGAACGCCTAAAAGCAGGCGCAGGGCTCCCACCTATTTGTGGGGTTCAGGGCCGAGCGGCGCACGGCGAAGTGGACCGCTCCTCTTCTTCAGCGCGCTGATCCCGGAAGCGAACCGGCTTTGACCTCGATTGCCACACCAGCACTTTGGGCCGTCTTCGCCGGCAGCTTCGCCCTGCTGCTCGCCTTAGACCTTCTCGTATTTCATCGGCGGGCTCACGTGGTGCGGACGCGTGAAGCGATCGGCTGGAGCCTGGTGTGGATCGCCGCGGGCCTTCTCTTCGGCGCGCTGATCTATTGGCAAGCGGGGGCGCGGCACGGCGTCGAATTTTTCACCGGCTACGTGATTGAGGAATCGCTTTCGGTTGATAACCTCTTCGTTTTTATTCTGATCTTCTCGTATTTCGGAATACCGCCCGGCCGCCAGCATCGCGTGCTTTTCTGGGGAGTTCTTGGAGCCGTGCTGTTCCGGGCCGGGTTTATCGCCGCGGGCGCCACACTCCTGGCGCATTTCTATTGGGTGATGTACATCTTTGGGGCATTCCTGGTCTTCACTGGAATCAGGCTGATCCGTGCCAAATCCGAGGCGCACCCTGAATCCAATCCCCTATTTCGGCTGCTGCGCAGATTCATTCCGGTGACGTCTGCCGGCGCCGATACCGACAAGTTCTTCGTGCGCGAGGCGGGAGTCCTGCTGGCGACGCCGATGCTTTTGGCGCTGGTGCTCATCGAAATCAGCGACGTACTCTTCGCTGTGGACTCCGTGCCGGCGATATTCGGCGTCACCCCGGACCCATTTATTGTCTTCACGTCCAATATGTTCGCTGTTCTCGGATTGCGCGCGATGTATCTGGTGATCCGCCGCTTTCTGGCGCGGCTCAAATATCTTCATTTCAGCCTCGCGCTTATTTTGTTGTTTCTAGGGATGAAGATGCTGCTTGCGCGGGTGTGGGAAATTTCCACGCTCGCGTCGCTCGCCGTGATCGCGGCGCTATTGGTGGCGTCCGCCGCCGCTTCGCTCCTGGTTGCGGATCGCAGGCCATCCGTCTAGCGTGAGCGGAGGTCCATCGCGCGCGGGCGTGCAACCTAGACGGAGCGCTCGACTTGTACCGCGGTTCCGTAGGCGATCACTTCCGTCACGCCCTGCATCACCTCGGTGGCATCATAGCGGACGCCGATCACGGCATTCGCGCCGCGCTCCAGCGCATGTTCCATCATTAATTCGAGCGCCTGTTCGCGCGCTTTTTCGCACATCTGCTCGAAAAGGGTGATATTGCCGCCGATGATCGTCTGCAGCGATGCGCCTAGCGCGCCCAGCACGCTCCGCGAACGCACCGTGACGCCGCGCACCAATCCAAGGCTTTTCGCCACGCTATAGCCCGGCAGATCGAATGTCGTGGTGACCATGCTTTCGTTGACGCTCACGTTCATGTGCCCCCTCCAGTCCAGCGGCTGTATGCGGAATGAATATACCCGGTCGAGCAAAACGCCGCGCGCGCCGTTCCCCTGCCGGTTTCCTGACGCAAAACATGAGCTTCCGCGAAGCGCCGCCTTGCCTTGACACATCGCGGAATAAACCCGTAGCATCGAATACCGTTGGCCTGCCGGCGTAGCTCAGGGGTAGAGCGAGGGTCTCATAATCCCTAGGTCGTGGGTTCAAGTCCCCCCGCCGGCACCACTCTATCAACTTCATCAACTTCGAGCTGGCAATCCCGCCGCCGTTTCCCTGCAATCGAGTCCGCGGTACAATCCCCCGCCATGAACAACACACATGCTCGCATCGCGCTGCTCGCCGTGCTGTTTCTCGCGCTCTCCTCGACCGTTCGAGCGCAGCGGACCCAATCCGATTCCCGGGCACCGCAGCAATTCGCCGACCTCGGCGATTTCAAACTGCAGAACGGCGCCGTAATTCAAACCCTTCGGCTCGGCTATCGCACCTTGGGCACGCTCAACCAGGAGCGCTCGAACGCGGTCCTTTGGCCTTCGTGGCTCGGCGGGCGTTCCGCAGACCTGCTGCGCTACGTCGGCCCCGGGAACGTGCTGGACGACAGCAAGTACTTTGTAATCCTGGTGGACGCGATCGGCGACGGCATCTCCACCTCGCCTTCGAACAGCGCGGCGCAGCCTCGCATGAAATTCCCGCAGTTCACGATCCGCGACATGGTGGAATCCGAGCACAAGTTGCTGACCACTGTGCTGCATATTTCGCATTTGCGCGCGGTGATGGGAATTTCGATGGGCGGAATGCAAACTTTCGAGTGGGTTGTCGCGTATCCGGATTTCATGGACCTTGGCATCCCGATGGCCGGCTCGCCGCAATCCACCTCGTACGACAAGCTTCTCTGGACTTCGCAGATTGACGCGCTCGAAGCCGATCCCGGTTGGGATGGCGGCGACGGAACTGCGCGCATGACGCGCGGTTACGCCATTTACAACGAAATCGGGTCCATGAATCTCACCTCTCCGGAATATCGCGTGCAGCACACGTCACCGGCGGATTTCGGCTCTTTTCTTGCATCCACCACGCGGGGTGCGGGCACCGCCGCCGCGGCAAGCGACGCAATCCGCCAGCGACAGGCGATCATGTCGCTCGACGATCCCACCGAGTACCGGACCACGCTCGCTGGTTTGGCCGCGCGCATCCGCGCAAAGCTGCTCGTATTTATCTCGCCCGAAGATCACACCGTGAATCCGGATCCCGCCAAGGCACTCGCCGCCGCGGCTAACGCACCTGTCGTGGCCCTCGATTCCCCCTGCGGCCACATCAGCTTCGATTGCATTTCGGTGGGACCTGTCGTCTCGCGATTCCTCGCGGATCCAGCGTCGGTAAAGTCGCAGGTGTTGCAGGGAGGCGAGCGCTAATTTCGTGCGGGTGGGGACTGCTTCTCTGCCTTCTTGTGGATGAGCTTGAGGATGAATTCCATGTTGCGACGGCTGTCGTAGCTGGAGACGGTCCTGGTCGAGGACATCATATCGTCCTTTTCGCCGTGGAGTTGATAGTCTACATTCGGATCAAGCCCGCTGAAATGATAGGTTCCGTCGCTCGATACGATGTAGGTTCGCACCTCTTGCGTCTTCATGTTCTCAAGATAGACCACGGCCGAAGCGGCAGGATTGCCCTGCTTATCCACGGCTTCGCCGTGAACGGTGCGCAGCCGCGTTTCTTGTCCGCCATCTTGCGCAGCCCGGCTCGCGGCTGTGGTAATCAGCGCCAGCGTGGCGATCACTGCGAAATGTCCAACACGGCGGAGCTTCAAAATTCCCTCTCTTTGTCACGCCCGATCCGAAAAGCGTCAGGCGTGCGGAGACGAACTACTCGGCTTCTTCCTCTTCCTTCTCTTTGTCGTCCTTCTCTTCGGCCAGGCTCGATTCCTCGTCGGAATCTTCCTCGTCCTCGTCTTCCTCGGAGAGCACGATCAAATGAACAGGATGCGTCTGCGTCACTTCCAGTTCCACGTCGCACTCCGGGCACGTGAGGATCTCGCCTTCCTCGACTTCATCCTCGTCCAGATCTATCTCCGTGTCGCATTCGGGGCACTTCGTCATAGCCAGCTCTCCTCCGCGTCCAACAATCACCAACCGAGCGTATTATATAACGCCGGTGTCAAGCTAGCGCGGAGGTGAGCGGAATGCCAGCAAAAGGTCGGGAATATCCCGAAAGGCCCGTGGTCGGGGTTGGCGGAATCGTGATTTCCAGTGGGCGCGTGCTCTTAGTCCGCCGAGTGAATGCCCCTTTAGCGGGCGACTGGTCCATTCCAGGAGGGGCCGTCGAGCCGGGCGAGCCGCTCGCCGCTGCCGTCCGGCGCGAACTAGCCGAGGAAACCGGTACGGACGTGCGCGTGCTCAGCGTGGTGGAAGTATTCGAACGGATTGATCTGGACGCGGCGGGCAAGCCGCGGTTTCATTTCGTGGTGCTCGATTATCTTTGCGAACTGCTGGGAGGCGAGCCACGCGCCGGTAGCGACGTGGGCGAGATCGCGTGGGCATCACAAGCGGACCTGCGAAAATTCGCGCTGGCGCCGGCAGCGCTCGAAGCGATCCGGAAGGCGTTTCTGGCCGCCGGCTCGGCGCAGCGCGGCGCAAAATAAGGTCGCGCGGCTTTGCTTGGCTTCAGCTCGCCGCAGCTTCCGGCAACCGGCCGAACCGCCTCTCGCGGCCGCGAAAATCCTCGATGGCGGCCTTCAGGTCGGCAGCGCCGAATTCGGGCCACATGCGCGGGGTAAACAGCAATTCCGCATAAGCGCATTCCCACAGCATGAAGTCGCTCAGCCGCCGCTCACCGCCGGTGCGAATCAAAAGATCCACGTCGGGCGCCGGTCCTCCCGCGTGAGTCACCTCGCCCAGACGCCGCGCGAATTCCCGCTGCGTCACTTCGAGGCTCGAGAGCATCCAGCACGCCGCCCGCAAGATCGAATCCCGCGAGGAATAATCGAGAGCGATGCGCAGATCGAGCGACTTGCCGCCCGCCGTGGCTTTCTCCGCGAATTGAATCGCATCCAGCAGTTGCGCCGGGATGCGATCTCGCCGCCCCACGACGCGTAGCCGCACGCCCCTTTCGGCGCACGCCGCAGCTTCCGTTCGCAGGTAGTCCTCGAGTAAATCGAAGAGCGACAGCACCTCGTTTGCCGGCCGTTCCCAATTATTGGATGAAAACGCATAGAGCGTGAGCGTACCGATATCCAGCGACACCGCCGCGCGCACAATCTCCCGCACGGCTGCCGCGCCTGCGCGGTGACCTTCCGATCTCGGCAGCCCGCGCGAGGCCGCCCACCGCCCGTTCCCATCGAGCAGCACGGCAACGTGCAACTTCGCCGGCCTTACGATCTCCAAAGTACTTTTGCTCATAAAATGTGACGCCGCTTTCTTTCGCCTTGCGAGTGGCTATTCATGCTGCTGCGGAAGGCCTCGGAACTGCAATTCGGCCGCTTAGCCCTCGCGCGTCGCCCGGATCAGGGCTTCCATGTGGTCCAGATACTTTTCGAGAGCCCGCCGGCCAGCCGCCGTCAGCCGGTATTCGCTTTTCGGCAGCCTGCCCTTAAACGATTTCGTGCAGGTTAGGTATCCCGCATCCTCCAGCTTACGCGCATGGACACTCAAATTGCCGTCGGTCGCGCGCAGCAATTGCTTCAGATCGGCGAAACTAAGCTTGGTGTTCACCGCCAACGCGCTGACAATCGCGAGGCGCGTACGCTCATGCACCAGACGGTCCAGGCTCACTGCTGCCGTTTCCGCCGGATGCGCCGCCTGCGGCGCAGTCCTCCTCGATTTTTCCTCGCGCGGCGCACGCGCCGCTCCGCCCCTAGCCGCCATAATTCCTCGCAATCACCGCTCCAAAAATCGCATGGAAGCCGCCAAATCCCGCACCCAGAAAAACATTGCCCCAACTCGCCGGGCTAAAAAGAGCCACCGCCCCAAGCACCATAAAGCACAACCCCATTAGCGGAACCACTCGAATGGAAAACGCGCCGCCGGTCACGACCCCTGCTCCATAAAGCAGCAACCATGTTCCCGGAATTGCCGCAACCATTCCCGCACGCAGCAGCCACGCCGTCAGCAATGCCCCGGCAAAAATCGGCGGAATAAAACTATAGACAAACCTGCGTCCCGGGCCCGTCATCAACGAACTGCCAGTTCCCCGCGCCTTCGTGAGCGCCGTCCAGCTTGCGATTCCGACGGCGATCACGGCCTCAACCATCCACGCCGCAAGCCAAGCAGCTTGCGACGCCTGCCGCGATGCAATCGCCGCGGCGCCAAGCGCCGTGATCCCGATCGCAACGCCGCCCCAGCCGGGAACGGCTGTGAACGAACCGGCACGCTCCATGGTTTCGCGGATAAAACGCAGATTATCGCGCGCGCGGTCGTCCAGGCCGACAGGCGCTATCGGGCGCTGCTCTCGTGGATCGGATACCGACATGCGCTTATTCCAGCAGAGCGCACGCGTGACGTCAAGTACTTTGTGACGTAAAGTTTATGGACACGTTCGTGGGTGTCACGGGGCCCTTCAGGAGCTAGGCGCGTCTGGCGGACTCGCCATCGAGATAATGCGTCTCCCCTGCATCCCGGAGCCGGGCCGCAGCAGCTTCGGGCGTTATATCGCGCTGGGGGGTAGCCAGCATCTCATAACCAACCATGAATTTGCGCACCGTGGCGGACCGCAGCAACGGCGGATAGTAGTGCGCGTGGAAATGCGCTTCTGGGTGAGGCTCGCCCCCGAGCGGCGCCTGATGGAAGCCCATGGAATACGGGAATGAAGTCTTGAAGAGATTGTCGTAACGCGTCGTCAGGCGCTTCAGGATGTCCGCCAGCGCACCAGACTCGTCCGCGGAAAGATCAGTGATCGCCCCCACGTGACGAGTTCCAATCAGCAGAAGCTCGAACGGCCAGACGGCCCAATAGGGCACGATCGCCGCGAAGGCGTCGTTCCGACACACGATCCTCTCCTCGAGTTGCAGTTCCAGTCGGAGATAATCGCAGAACAGACACGATTGACGCTCCGCACGATAGGCCTGCAACGAGTGGGATTCCTTCGCAGGTTCGTTGGGCAGGTGCGAGCTTGCCCAGATCTGGCAGTGCGGGTGCGGATTGCTCGCCCCCATCATCGCGCCACGGTTCTCAAAGATTTGCGCGTAGCGTACCCATGGCAAACGCGCAAGCTCCCGATACTCATTCCTCCATGCGTCCACAACGCCGCGAATTTCGGCAGGACTCATCCGAGGGATGGTGAGGTCGTGTCGCGGCGAGAAGCAAATCACGCGGCACGCGCCTCGTTCGGATCGGGCGGAGATCAGCCCTGCTTCATCGGCGGCGACTTCGGGTGTACCGGGAACGAGTGCCGCGTAGTCGTTGTCGAAGGCGAACGTGGTCGCGTAATGCGGATTGCGCGCGCCTCCGGCGCGCGCGTTGCCAGGGCAGAGATAACAAGCTGGATCATATTGCGGGGCGTTGGGCTGCGTGGCTTTTTCAATTTCTCCCTGCCATGGGCGCTGCGTGCGATGCGGCGAAACGAGCACCCATTCTCGGGTGAGCGGGTTGAAGCGCCGATGCGGCAGCTGTTCGAAATCAGCCGTATTCATTTTGCTTCCGGGTACCCGCCTGGATGTTCGCGCCGCCACTCCCATGCGCTGCGGACAATCTGATCCAAATCAGCATGCGCCGGCCGCCAGCCAAGCTCGCGCCGGATTTTCTCCGAGCTCGCCACCAAGATCGCCGGATCACCCGGGCGGCGAGCCGCTTCTCGCGCCGGAATGGCGTGGCCGGTGACGCGTCGGACGCTTTCAATCACGTCTCGCACGCTAAAGCCGCGGCCATTTCCGAGGTTATAGACGAGTTTGCCGCTCATTTCGAGCGCGTCGAGCACGCGCAGGTGCGCATCCGCCAGATCGGAAACGTGAATGTAGTCGCGGATGCAGGTTCCATCGGGCGTTGCGTAGTCGGCGCCAAAAATCGAAATGGAATCGCGCTGCCCGAGAGCCACTTGCAGAGCGATTGGAATCAAATGGGATTCCGGGCGGTGGTCTTCACCTCGCTCGCCCTCCGCACCGGCCGCGTTGAAGTAACGCAAGCTTGCGTAGCGCAGCCCGTGAATGCGATGAAACCACTCCAGCATTTCCTCTACCAGCAGCTTCGATTGTCCATATGCGTTCGTGGGCTGCAGCGCGTCTGTTTCTTCGATGGGCGTGCGTTCGGGCGTGCCATAAAGCGCCGCAGTAGATGAAAAGACAAAGCGCGGCACGCGATACGCCAGCACGGCTTCGAGCAGCGTCAGAGTGTTCGCCGTGTTGTTGCGGAAATAGCGCTCGGGCGCCGCCATGGACTCGCCCGCTTCGATGAACGCGGCGAAATGCATTACGGCAGAGAACGAGGCTCCATGGAAGATTTGCTCGAGTGCCGCGCGGTCGCTGACATCCGCGACGATTAACTCCGCCCCTTGCGGGACCGCGCAGCGGCTGCCGTGGCAGAGATTGTCCAGCACGGTCACCCGGCAGCCCTTTTCGACCAATTGCGCCGCCACGATGCTGCCGATGTATCCCGCTCCGCCGGTTACAAGAATCCGATCGCTCATCGCGCTTCCCCGCCCGCCGAGGCTTCGCTCGCTCCGTTCCATACCATTTCCGCGCCATCCGCAGGGGCACACACGTATACGTCAGGACGTAATCCGGTCGCTCGCTCGTATTCCGCCGACACGTGCTCCCGCATTTTGGCGGCATTCTCCGAGCGCACCAGGCTCACTGTGCACCCGCCGAATCCGCCACCCGTCATGCGCGAACCGTAGACGCCCGGCTGCTTGCACGCGAGCTCAACCATCAAGTCCAGTTCCCGGCAGCTTACTTGGTAATCGTCCCTGAGGCTGCGATGCGAATCGAGCATCAGGCGACCAAAGGCCTTGCAATCCGCGGTTCGCAGCGCCGCAGCGGCGCGCACCACGCGATCATTTTCGGAGATGACGTGGCGGGATCGGCGGTAGACAGCCGGCCGAAGCAGCGCGCGATGCTCTTCGAGTTGCGCCGCCACTACATCTCGCAGCGAGCGTATGCCCGGTAGCACCTTCGATAATTCGCGCACGCCCTCTTCGCATTCCGACCGCCGGGCGTTGTATTCCCCGCTAGCGAGCGCGTGCTTCACCATCGTGTTGCAAATGACCAGTTCCGCATCGCCCGGAACGGGCAGCAATTGGTATTCGAGCGAACGGCAATCCAGCATCAGCGCATTTCCCGCGCGGCCATGGCAGGAAACGAACTGGTCCATGATCCCCACGCGCGCGCCTACGAATTCGCACTCTGCCCGCCGGCAGAGCCGCGCGATTTCGGTACGGTCGAGCACGCTCGCCGAAAGACTCAGCAGAGAGAACGCCGTCGCCACCTCCACCGCCGCCGAAGAGCTCAGGCCCGCGCCGAGCGGCACCTCGCCGTGAATATATAGATCGGCCCCGCGCAACCGGAGCCCAGCCTGACCGAGGGCCCATGCGACTCCGAGAACGTAATCCGCCCACGTGCCACCGGGGCGCAACTCAGCGTCGAGGTTCGCTTTGACCACCTCCGCAAAGTTCTCCGAGATGATCCGCAACTTGCGGTCATCGCGTCCCGCGCCCGCGATCCAGCACGAAAACCCAATCGCCGCCGGCATTACGAAGCCGTCGTTGTAGTCGGTGTGTTCGCCGATTAAATTCACGCGTCCGGGCGCGCGACACACCATGGCCGCCGCAACTCCGAACGCGCTTGCGAATTTCTGGCGCAATTCTTCCGGTCTATTCACCGGCACAGAGTGTATATGAGAACGACGCTTTTCGTTCCGTTAGCCGCGGTTAGGGCGAAAAATACCTGAGCGGCACGCGGCGATGAACGGTGTATCACCTGGAACGTAATGAGGCGCTGCCCCTCGTCCTTCGTGCTAAATTCTTCCCGCTGCCGACCGGGAGACTGCTCGCGCCATGCACGTCCGCCAGCCTTCGACGCTCACGTGGAACATCCTCTCGTTCCTCCTGATTATTGTCCTTGCCCTGCTGCCGCCGGTAGGCGAAATTCACAAACAGGTCATCCTGCTTGCGATCGTGCTGGCGCAACTCTTCGAAGCCAGCCTGCTCGCTTCGCTGCCGCGACTGGGCGCTCCTTTGAGCGTCAGCATCAAGATCACGCTTTCCATGCTGCTTCTTTTTCACACGGGCGAAGTGGGAATCAACAGCAGTTACTATCCGATTTTTTACTTGCCCGTGATCACCGCGGCGATTTCCTTCGGCCCGATCGCTTCCCTGCTGTGGACCACGTTGTGCTCCGTCGCGTACTGCTCGTTGCTTGTGCCGGCGCTGAAGGAGTATTCGCTTACCCCAGACGCGATCAGCCGGCTCGCGCTGCGCGTCGTCTTCTTCTTTTTCGCCGCTGTACTCGTCAATCGCTTCGCGGTGGATAATCGTCGGCAGGTGCGGCGTTACCAGGAACTTTCCGAAACGCTTGAGGAGACGAATCGGCAGCTGCACCGAGCCGAGGCCGAAAAGCGACGCTCGGAGCGTCTCGCCGCCCTGGGCCAGCTTTCCGCCGGGCTCGCGCACGAAATTCGCAATCCGCTCGGCGTAATCAAGGGTTCGGCCGAAATGCTTTCGCAGAAACTCGCTGCCGCGCAGCCACTGGCCGCGGAACTGGCGGGCTACATCTCATCCGAAGTAAACCGCCTCAACGATCTGGTCGCGCGCATCCTGGACTTTGCACGTCCGCGGCACCTGCGTCTGCAAATGGGAAATATCGTCGAGGTGATCGAGCGCGCGCTCGAATCGGTAGGCGCACAATATCCCAATGCTGAAGTTCAAATTGAGCGCCGCTATGCGCCATCCGTGCCACAGATTCATCTCGACGAGCAGCTTTGCGAGCGCATCTTCGCCAATCTCATCCTGAACGCATTTCAAGCCATGGAAGGGCGCGGCACCCTGCAAATTTCCGTCACGCCAGGGAGGTCGGGTACGCGACAGTCGGGAGATGTCACCGGCGTTCATGTCGTCATCGAAGATTCCGGACCCGGCATCCCTGCCGAAATCCGGGAGCAAGTATTCAATCCTTTCTTTACTTCGAAAAAGGAAGGAGTTGGCCTCGGACTCTCGATTGTTTCGAAGATTGTGGACGATCATCAGGGCTGGATTCGGCTCGAGAGCGAGCCCGGCCGAGGCGCCCGCTTCCGTGTTTTTCTTCCCCTTTCGCCAGACGCGTAACGCTTCGACGCGCGCGGGGGAATTGACCGCTTCACAAAGCGCGGCTCGTGCCATACCCTGAGGGGCATGCGATGGCCGCATCTCCTTCTCCTATGACCACCGGCAAAGCCGCGATCTTGATCGTCGAGGACGAACCGAAGCTTCGCCGCCTCATCGAACTGCATCTCGCGGACGAAGGCTTTCAGCCAAAAGCCGTCGCGGACGTGGAATTGGCTCTGAAAGCGCTCGCCAGCGATCCGCCGGACCTCATCCTCACCGACCTGAAACTGCAGGGACAAAGCGGAATGGAACTGCTGCGGGCAGCGCACCGTTTGAACGAGCGCATTCCGGTGATCGTGATGACGGCCTTCGGCTCGGTCGAATCCGCGGTCGAAGCAATGAAGGCAGGGGCCAGCGATTACGTGCTCAAGCCCTTTTCGCTCGCCGAACTGGCTCTAATAGTTCGCAAGGAACTCGATACGCGCAGATTGCGCGAGGAAAACCGCTCCCTTCGCGAGGCGCTCGGGCAAAAATACAAGTACGACAATATCGTCGCAGGCAGCGAAAAGATGCAGGCGGTGCTCGCGATGGTGGAGCGCGTCGCCGCGACGAACGTGACCGTGCTGCTGGGCGGCGAAAGCGGCGTCGGCAAGGACCTTATTGCGCGCGCCATCCACCAGCACTCAAGCCGTGCGTCCGGCCCTTTTGTAAAAATCAATAGCACCGCAATTCCCGAAAATCTTTTGGAAAGCGAGCTCTTTGGTTACGAAAAGGGGGCGTTTTCCGGAGCGATCTCCTCAAAGCCCGGGAAATTCGAGCTCGCCGATAAGGGCACGCTATTCCTGGATGAAATCGGCGACGTTCCTGCCGCCACCCAGGTCAAGCTGCTGCGCGTGATTCAGGAGCGGGAGTTCGAGCGGCTGGGCGGCACGAAAACGATCAAAGTGGACATCCGCCTGATCGCCGCCACGAACCGCGATCTGCGTGCCGCGCTGGAGGATGGCACCTTTCGCGAGGATCTCTACTACCGCCTGAACGTGGTTGCGATTGATATCCCACCCCTCCGCGAACACAAGGAGGATCTCGATCCGCTCGCCAATTTCTTTCTCGCAAAATATGCTGGCGAGCAAGGTAAGCCCGTGAAGAGCATCACCCCCGCAGCTCTTCAGCTGCTGATGGATTTTCACTGGCCGGGAAATGTGCGTGAACTGGAGAACGTGATTCAGCGCGGTGTAACTCTTTCCAGCACGGCCACCCTCGATGCGCAGGATATTCATTTGGACCGCGCCCCCACCCGCGCCACCAGGGAGTCGGCCCCCGTCTTGCCTGAAGGATCAACCTTGGAATCCTGGGAAGACGAAATCATCCGCGAAGCCCTTCGCCGCGCGGGCGGCAATAAGAGTCAGGCCGCCCGCGCCTTGGGCCTTTCGCGCAACGCCCTGCGTTACCGCCTCTCAAAGCTCGGCGTCCCCGATCCGCCTGACGAGCCTCCCCGCGAAAACGAATCCTGAAACCCTCTCTCGTAAAGGGAGTATATCAGGATGTATATAATCATCCTGATAAAATTGTGCGTCTTATCCATGCGGAGTTGCCATGCGAAAACTTCTGAGCCGCGCAGTCGCGCAGACCGGACCGCGCGGGTGTGCTATCGCGGCTCTGCTACTCGGTAAAGCCGGGGCGCTATCTGGTCCGCGCCGTTCTTGGAGAAGCGGGTTCCGACCTGCTAGGCGTTGGCAGCCTGAAGACACGGCACCTTAGGAGGACGCGTCGCTGGCTGAAAACCACCACCGCCGCGCGAAATGCACCAAATCCGCTAACTAGGTTCTCAAAAGGACAGCAGTCCACCTCGTAAGCTACACACAATAACACACTTATTAGCGGCCATCCGGCCGGGTTTGGCACATGCCGTGCCCTACCTTCCGGCGGACTAAGTTCCTGGCATTCCGCTGGGAGGGCAACCATCATGAAGCGACACCTAACAACTCTAGCGGCTCTGATTCTGATGTTCAGCGCCGCACCGCTTTTCGCGCAGGACCAGAACCAGCCAGCACCGGATCAATCGCAACAGAATCAGGCGCAAGTGGATTCCTCGGAAGCGAACGCTGCGCAGCAGGCCACCGATCAGCCCGGCGTGGCACGGCTGAGCTACATGCAAGGCAGCGTTTCCACCCAACGGGGCGACAACGGCGATTGGGTCGCCGCGACCGCGAACACACCGCTCGAACCCGGCGACCGCGTCTCCACGGGCGAGAAATCGCGCGCCGAGGTTCAGCTTGACGCCACGGACGTCCTGCGCCTTTCGGATAGTGCCAGTGCGAAAATCGCCGCGCTCAGCCGTTCAAACATTCAAGTGCAAGTCGGGCAGGGTTTAGTCACCTTTTCAGTGCTCAAGGGCAGCGAGGCCAGCACCGAAATTGACACTCCGAATATGTCCCTTCACCCGGATGGACCGGGCGATTACCGCGTGCTGGTAAATTCGACCGCGGAGACGCAGGTGATCGTACGCAGCGGCTCGGCGGAAATCTCGACGCCTGAAGGCAGCACGGAAGTTCAGAGCGGGCAGATGATCACTGTAGCCGGCAGCGAGAATCCGGAATACAAGACCGCATCCGCTCCCGACCGCGACGACTGGGACACATGGAACAGCGATCGCAACAAAACCATTCTGGATGCACAGAGCTGGAGTCATACGGACAAGTACTACACCGGCTCAGAGGACCTCGATAATTACGGCGTGTGGAGTGAAGTACCCGATTACGGCCAAGTCTGGATCCCGCGGCAGGTCTCTGGATGGGCTCCCTATCGCGACGGTCGCTGGGTTTGGGAGCCGTACTACGGTTGGACGTGGGTTTCCTACGAGCCTTGGGGCTGGGCACCATATCACTACGGCCGCTGGTTCCTCTACTCCGGTGATTGGGTTTGGTGGCCGGGACCTGTGACGGGCTATCCCGGATATTACCCGCTGTGGTCGCCGGCTTACGTGTCGTTCTTCGGCTGGGGTGGCGGCGGGGGATTTAGTTTCGGATTTGGATTTGGCGGATGGGGTCACATCGGCTGGCTGCCGTGCGGCCCGGGCGACCGCTTCCACCCGTGGTATGGCCGCTGGGGCGGACGAGTAAACGTGATAAACGTCGTGAACATCCGCAACGAGCGAGGCGGCTTCCGTCCGCTTGCCGGGCGCGGGTGGCACCAATATTCCAATCTGCGCGAAGCTTTCTCGAATGGTCGAGTGCGTGCCGGAATGTCTTCGATGGCCGGCGATAAGTTCGGCCGCGGAGCTGTGTCGAGGCACCAACAGCCGTTGAGTGAAGCGTCTTTCCGACGGACTAGCCTCGTGGCGGGAAGGATGGGCGTGAAACCGACGCGCGCGAGCTATAGTCCGAGCGGCCGCGCCGCAAATCCCTCAACGATCCGCGGCTCGTCGCCTCGGTTCTTCAGCGCACCGCGCTCGAGCATGGCGCGCGCGGCTCATCCCAACGAAGTGCGCGGCTCCGGACCTGGCGGCACCTCGCGCTCCGCAATAACCAACCGCGGCGCTGCGGGCTCCTCACGGCCGGGCAATAGCTGGCGCAGCTTCACGCCGCCGGCGCGGGGATCGAGCCGTGCTACAACCAATCAAAACGCGCGTGGCACTTTCGACAAGCAGAATCCATCCGCTGCTCGGGAATCCCGTCCGGCGATAAATGCCGGGCGCGGAATTACACCCCCTGCGGGAAATTCCAACCGAGCCGCCGCGAATAACGCTACACGCGGCGTATTCGAGAAACAGAACCCATCTCCGGCTCGCGAATCGCGTCCCGCCATGGGGAATTGGCAGCACTTCACGCCACCGGCGCGGGGTGCCCAACCCAATGGGCGCGCGCCGAGTCCGAATAGGTCCTTTAGCACGCCTTCGCGCGGGGCTACGGGCCAGAATCGCAGCTTCCCCTCGGCGAGGAGCTTCCAACCGCCGCCGAACCGTAAATCTGCGCCGTCGCGTACCTATGATCGCTACGCGCCATCTTCGCGGCCCCCGCTTAACATGCGGCAGCCGATTGTGACCCCGCGTAATGGCGGGAATAGCTCTGGCGGTTCCCGCAACTACAGCCAGCCGCGCAGCTATACCCCGCCATCCCGCTCTTACAGTCCACCCTCGCGCTCATACAGCCCGCCATCCCGCTCGTATAGCCCGCCATCCCGCTCGTATAGCGCGCCGAGATCCAGCGCCCCGCGCAGCACTGGCGGAGGGGGCGGGGGCTTTCAGCGTGGCGGTGGCGGCGGAGCTTCCCGCGGCGGCGGGGGAGGTTCTCGTGGCGGTGGCGGAGGTTCTCGCGGCGGCGGCCGCGGTCACTAACCTTCCATAGCGACTCGCAACTTTGCTGCTCCCACGCCACGGCCCCGAATTTTCGGGGCCGTGGCGTTTCGGAAGCTCAGAAAGGGACACCACTCCGCACAGAAACTTGAGAGCGCTAGAAGTGTTCTTCTAATAGAGGTGACGCCATGACGCTGTCATCCATTCGAGTAATCACTTGGCTGATGTGGTTGCAGGCCGGCAGCCAACTTCGCCGGGTTGCGCTATCATCGAAGGAGCGATTCGCCAAAGGAGTCACATCCATGAAAAAACTCGGGTTCCTGCTCCTCCCATTGCTGATGTTGCTGGCCTTTGTGTCTTTCCCTCGCGTCTCGCGGGCACAGGATCAGCAGGCTGTGGACCAAGCCTCAAATCAGCCTCAGGAACAATCCACCGATCAAGCGGATCAGGATCAGACGGTTGATCCACCGGGCCGCGTGGCGCGCCTGAGTTACATGCAAGGCTCCGTCTCCTATCAAGTTTCAGGGGACCAGGATTGGGTGGCCGCCGATCCCAATCGCCCGCTTACAACCGGCGACAACCTTTGGGCCGACCAGAACTCGCGCGCCGAACTCCACATTGGCAGCACGGCGATTCGCCTTTCGAGCCAGACCGGCATTTCGATCCTCACCCTTGACGATCGCACGGCACAAATTCAACTGCCTCAGGGAACTATCGAGATCCACCTGCGCGACCAGATTCCTGGCGATGCGTTCGAAATTGACACGCCAAATATCGCTCTCACCATGGCTGCTTCGGGCGAGTACGTGATTTCGACGGATCCGAACGGGAGTTCCACCTCTGTAGTCGTGCGCGAAGGAGAAATTCAGGCGACCGGCGCCGGTCAGGATTACAGGCTCGGTGCCGGCCAGCGTTACACCTTCAAGGGCACCGATGAACTGAGTTACGACGCGCAAGCCGCTCCCGGATTCGACGATTTCGAAAATTGGTGCCAGGATCGCGACCAGCGCGAAAACAGCTCCGTTTCCGCGCGCTACGTTTCTCGCGACGTGGATGGAGTGTACGATCTCGATCAGTACGGCGCATGGGATTCGGTTTCCGATTACGGCGAAGTCTGGTTCCCGCGGGGCGTCGCCGTGGATTGGGCCCCCTATCGCTACGGTCACTGGATTTGGATCGCGCCGTGGGGCTGGACGTGGGTGGAATCGGAGCCCTGGGGATTTGCGCCGTTTCACTACGGGCGCTGGGTCGCGGTCGGCGCTCGTTGGGGCTGGGTTCCAGGCCCCATGGTGGTTCGGCCGATTTATGCTCCGGCGGTGGTGGGATTTGTCGGCGGCGGCCGGCTCAGCCTCTCCGTCTCATTCGGCGGCGGACTCGCCGGCGTAGCGTGGTTCCCCTTGGGTCCGCTTGACGTCTACGTGCCGGCCTACCGCTGCAGCGCGCGCTACGTGCAGACGCTGAACGTGACGAACACTCGTGTCGTGAACGTCACGAACATCACCAATGTCTATAACAGCTATCAGCGAAACGTCAGAACCACCAACGTTCACTACGCTTACGAAAATAATGCGCGCGCCGTAACCGTCGTCTCGCGCGAGACGTTCGTCAACGCCCGTCCGGTGGCAAAATCCCTCGTACGCGTCCAGCCGCAGCAGATCGCGCGCGCGCGTGTGGCCGAATCGGCTCCCATCGCGCCCGTACGCGCCAGTTACGTCTCGTCCCAGGCGCGCCGCGCGAGCGCCCGCCCGGCGACGCCATTTGCCAATCGTCCCACGGTCGTGCGGCTAAGCCCTGCCGCACCAGTCACTCGCGTGCAGAGACCGATCTATACCAACGAGAGCCGCCCGTTCAATGGCGAACCCGCGCGCACAAACAACGCGCAGCCGCCCGCTCGTGCGAATAACGCGCAGCCCGCTCGTGGCGCAGGCAGCACAAATGGCGCCGAGCAGCCGGCGCGCAACGGCGCCCGGCCCTTTCAGCCACCCCCGAACCGCGCCACTGCCCAGCCTCAACAGAACAACAACGGCCGCATACAGCAAAACGCGCGTCCCCAAGAGAACAATCGGCCCCAGAACGACAGTAGGCCGGCCGAAACCTATCGTCCGCAGCAGAACACCCATCCTCAGCAGAATAGTCGGCCACAAACGAACAACCGCCCGGCCGAGGTAAATCGCCCGCGGGAGCAACCGCGCGAGCAGCAGCCCGCCAGGCCTCCCGTGCGATATGCACCGCCAGTTCGCGCGAACGACAAAATGTACGACGTGCATCCGCCGTTGAACCAGAGGCCCGCGGCGCAGCCTCGCCGGCAGGAGTCGCGGCCCGCGGCGAAGTCACAGCCAGCGCACCCCCATTCGTCTCACTCGAAGTAAGACGAGCAGGGGCGGCGGCAGGACGCCTGGCAGCGCTGTGTAATTACGGAGTTGTCGGTTTAGATGGCGCAGCGGCCGGAGTAGCCGGAGAGGATGACGCCGCGGCCGGCGTTGCGGGTGCCTTGTCCAAGGCAAGATAGGTGCGCCCGAAAGCCGACTGCTGCGTTCCCGGCGCCACCACCACGGCTTGCACCGCGTAGCGGCCGGTCGGCAGCTTCGCAAGCGGCAGGCTGATGCGGAAAGATGCTGTGTGCGTTTTCGCGTCCAGCCCCGCCGGGGTCAACATCGGCGTGATGTTCACCTGCATCCCGTTGCGGAAGAAGATCAGCGCGGCGCGCAGCGTCTGCGGATCGAAGGTCTGCCCCTTCTCCACCTTCTCCGGATAGTACGCCTGGAAGAAAACGTACAGAGTCTGCTGCTGCGTGAAAAATCGCGTCACGCTCGGGATGATTCGCGAGCCGTTCATTTCGAGCGGCGTGCTGCTCAGCTTGGCCCGCAGCCCTTGCGCCTTAGTCTGCACCTCGGACGATTTCGCCACCGGCACAAGTTGGTTTGAAAGCATCACGGAGCTAAGCGTCATATGGCTCGGCTGCGCCGCCGGAATGGCGATATCCTCTTCGAAAGTCCCTATCTTTCCCGATTCGTTCTCCCGCACCAGAAATTTCAAATGATAATTCCCCGGCGAAAGGACAACGCCGCCCTGGTACACCAAGTTGCTCTGGCTCACCTGCTGGTATCGCTGCGAATCCAATTGCACGGTAATCGTGTCGCGCAGCTCTGCCACGGACCTGCCCCAGGGGGCGGCGCGCACCTCCGCGGCAAAATCGAAAGCCGCGTCGTGTCTATCGTGCTTCTTCGCCCATTCCAGCGCGCTCGAGGATAGCTTCGCCGAAATCGGGACGTAGACCTGCGAATCGCTCAGCCGGAACATCGCCGTCTCCACCGCGATCGGCAGCTCCACGATCGGGTTCTGCGAATTCATGGCGTCATCCAACTGCTGTTCGCGATCCTCTTTTTGCAGATGTTGGAAATCGCGCGGCGCATAGTATCCGTTGCGGAAGCGCACGTGAACCTTCGGCGCCTTCACCTTTACGTGTATGCTCCTCCATTTCCCGTCGCGCTTCACGTCCGAACCCACGTAGTACCCCACCAGATAGTATCCGTTGTTCTCCTTCTGAATCTGCGGCAGGGCGTCGCTCAAATCGCCCAGGTCGTAGAACGCGCGGCCGCCGGTATCCGAGGAAAGCGTCGCCAGCGTATCGCGCGAATTCTGCCGGTCATCGGTCTGCCGGAAGACGGCCGATCCCGAAAACATCGCTGTGCCGCTCGAAGCGTTCGCCGTCGCATCGCCCCCTGGCGGCGTCGTATAGAGACCGCGCGCATCCACCGAGTAGATCGAGACGTCCGCCAGGTTCGCCGCATCCGTCGCCGCGCGCACTTCCGTGCTGTTTTCCTGCCCAGTCTGCGTGATGCCGCCGGTAAACTGAATCACGTTCTTGCGCCCGGGAATCGCCGAAAGAGCGTTCGCAAGCCCTTCGATGGCCGCGAGCTTTTCGTCCGTATTGAAGACGTTGAATTCGGTCTCGTCCGCCGTATAGGCGTCGCCGGTATATTGCTGGATGTCCTCCGCGCCATCCTGCGGAGTGGCATAGAGATTGTCGGCAAGCTGGCCCGCGACGCCCGGCGTCAAATGTGCGATCGCCTGTTCGAGCTTGTCGTGCTGGTTCGTGAAATCGCACCATACCGAAAGCTTTTGGCTGTAAACAACCACGGACACCAGGTCGGCCGGCGTCATCTGCTTTTCCACGAACTTTTTCGCTGCATCGCGCGCCCGCAGCAGGTCGTCCGTTTCCATCGAGCTGATATCGAAGAACAGAACCATCATCCGCCGGTCGCGAGTCTGATCGGCCACCTTGTCTTCCGGCGCTGGCGTGGGGCTATCGAGAGGCACAACGATCGGCGTGGAGTCCGCCGTGCTCGCCGTCTGAATAGATTCGATGTCCTCATAGGTGAAGGTCGAAATCTTCTGCGCCTTGCCGTTGTCCGTCACCACGAACTGGTCCGCCTTCAATCCCTTCACTGGTTTGCCCGAATGATCCGTCACTTCCACGTCCAGGCGAACGAGATTCGACTGCGTGCGTATCACGCCCGGCCGCTGCTTCTGCTGCACCGCCGCCTGCGGCGGCGCGGGAACTGCAATCGGTCCATTCTGCGACTGCGCCTGGACAGCAGACTGCGCCGCCGGCGCGGTAGATTGCTGCGCAGCCGCGGGCAGGGGGACATTCACCAGCAACCCCGCCGAAATCAGCACAACGATTAATCTGTACGCGTTTTCTCTCATCAGAAGTTCACCCGCATCGTGATATCCATGCTGCGCAGTCCGCCTGCGGAGGTTACCTGCCCAAATTGAGTGGAACCCAGAGTGGTGTTGATGCCGCCGAATGCCGGAGTGTTCGTCACATTTTGCACATCCCACCGCGCGTCAATCGAGCGGCGCCGGTCATTCGAACCGAAGCGGAACGAACGATTGATGGACGCATTCCACGTGAACCGGCATGGCCCCTCGATCGCCCCGCGGCGCTCGTTGCCGTACGTCGGATTTCCGTTGGCATCGATCGGCAATGCGAACGCCCCAGTGTCGAAGAAAGACTGGCCCTTCGCGGTGCCCACCGATCCGCCACAGACGCTCTCGTTCGGATTCCCGATTTGCTCTGCACGAAGCGAAATTCCCGCGCCCGAACCATTATCCGAAGCCGAGCCGCCCAGAATCGCGGTAAGCGGCGATCCGGTTTGCCAGGAAAAGTTGTTTTGCAGCCGCCAGTTGCCGAAGATCTGGTTCATCCATCCGTGGTTCATCCACCGCTTGCGTTCGCCGAACGGCAGTTCATACATCAAGCTGACGCCAACCTTGTGCCGCACATCGAACGACGAAAGGCCCCATTCCGCTGCGTAATTTCCGTCCTGCTGCACGATGTTCCGGCCGCCGCCGCCGCCAATCGAGCTCGAATTGTCCATGGACTTCGAAAAGGTGTAGGTGACCATCAACTGATACCCGGACGTAAACCGGTGCACCACGCGCCCTTGTACGCCGTTGTAGATCGAATTCGCGCCGGATTGGTCATAGATAAAGCCGGTTGCGGTCGGGTCGCTCCGCAGGGCCTGCACCTGGTCGGTCGTTGTGCCCAGCGGGGCGCGATTCGGCACACGCAATATGTCCAAATCCGTCCCCTTGGTTCCGGTGTAGGTCATGTTGAGCATCCAGGTGCGAGAAAGTTCCGTCTCGAATCCCAGATTCCACATCTGCGCGTAAGCCGGCCTGTAATTCGGGCTCACGCCTTCCGTGTTCAGGATCAGGCCGCTCGGCCCCTGCCCGCTCGCCAGCGCATTTTGGATCGTAAATTGCGGCCCGGTGGTGACCAGCGATTCCGAGAGGGCGAACGGTTCCTGGTACGTAAGCGACCGCGCCAGCGTGTTGTAAATGGACTCATCGTAGAAGATGGAATACCCGCCGCGGATCGAAATGCGCCGCTTCAGCGGCGGCTGCCAAGCAAACCCAAAGCGAGGCTCCCACGCGCCGTGGTTTCCTTGAAGAAAGCCCCCTGGATAGCCGATTCCGCTGATCGGCCCGCTCTCGCCCGGCGTAACCACCGCCACCGACGTAACGCCCGGATTAAACTCGAGGTCCGCCAGATGGCCGAAGAGTTCCGTTGCCGGCGTCGCCAGTTCGTAGCGCAACCCATAGAGAACCGTGAATCGCTTCGTCACGCGCCAATCGTCCTGCGCGAAGGCGGCGAAGCCCCAACTGCGTAGATATACGTTCGGATTCGGGACGCCGTTCGTCACGCCATATTGCGCCGAAGCCGTCTGCGGAAGCCCTAGGAGGAAATCCGCGAAGTCGTATCCGGTTCCGAGCGTCTGCTGTGTGCCCCCGCTGGCCCCCGGCTGCGCCGTCAGAAGACCGGTGAACGCGAAGTCCCCGCGCGGGCTCGGATCGCTATCGAAATTAAGCTGAATGCGCCGCACCTCGCCGCCGAACTGCATCGAATGCTTCCCGTGAATCCAGCGGAGCTGATCTCCGAATCGTGTCGTCTGATTCCGCGTCCGCGAAGGAGTCGTCTCGCTCAGGCCGGAGAAGTTGGTGAAGCTGATAGTCGGCACGCCATAATTGATCGCGGCGGTGGAAGCGCCCAAAATTCCCAGGCTGCCCTCTATATCGGCGGGCGTCCCCGCGGGAAACGAATTGTTGGGCAGCGTCTCCGAGCGGCTGCGGCTCCAGGTTAGCGAGGTGGACTCGATGAACTGCGGGCTCCAATTGTGGCTCAATCCGAGCGATACGGACTGGCTCAGGCTCGATCCCTCGCTTGCGAATTCCGGGAAAAAGCCCTGCGAATTCGAGTGTCTCATGCTGACGTTATATCCGCCATTGACGTTCAATTTCGGGCTGAGCGTATGAAAAAGGTGCACGCTCACCGTGTCGCTGTGCGATGGGTCTGTGCCCGCCAATTGATAATTGTAAGTGCCGGCCCCCTGGGCAATATTTGGCTGCGGTATGAATTTCAGCAGCCCCGCCGCCGCTGCATTCGGCGTGAATCCCCCGGGCATGTTGCTCAAGTTCGGTCCGAGGTCCGTGCCCGTCGCGGGATCAAATAGATCAACCTGCGTCCTCGATGCCGGGTCAATTACCCCTGTAAAATCACCGCTGCGTTCATTCAGGGTGGGCACGATGGCCAGGTGGTTGTATGCCGAGCTTCCCATCTGGTGCCCGTAGCTCAAAAAGAAAGTCGTTGCATGGACGTTGTTATCCGTAAAGGGAAGCTTCAGCGGCCCGCCCATAGTCGCGCCGAAATTCTCGCTATAAGCCGAAGGCTTCGACGTCGGATGCCCGTCAAATGCATACGGCTGCGCGTTCAAGGCCGAGTTGGTGTATCTATTCGTGAGCCCGAATCGAATCCGGTTCACCGCCTGTCGGCCAAACCTACCGCCGCGCCCGCCGCCACCACCACCTCCGCCGCCTCCTCCGCGACCGCCGCGACCCGCAAAAAGACCCCCTCCGCCGCCCCCGCCGCCGGGGCCTCCCTGAAAGCCGCCCCTCCCGCCTGGACCTCCGGGCCCACCCGGTCCGCCTTGCCCTCCAGGTTCGCCCGGGCCACCCCTCGCTCCGAAACCACCGCCCCCAAATCCTCCTCCGAAGCCACCCGGCCCCGCCGAGGCGCCCTGTCCCACAGTTCCCTGCAGCAGGAATGAATCCGACGAGGCGGTCGAGGTGCCATTGCTTGCGAGTGCCGATTCACCACCGCCCTGGCTCCCGGAATCTGTCACGCTCTGATCGCCGCCCTGCCCTCCCGGCCCGGATTGATCAGCCAAGTCCGTCTGCTCGAAGCCCGTGTCCGTATCAACGCTCAGCCCCTGCTGCCCCTCGGCGCCGGTCGTCCCGGCCATCCCTGGCATTGCCGCGCCGCCCTGGCCAGCCGCGCCCGTTCGCCCCCGCCCCGCATAACCGCCGGTGCCCCGTCCTGGAAAGCCACCTCCCGCCGCCCCACGCCCAGCCATTCCGCTGCGCCCAGGATTGCTCGCGCTGGTATTGGCAGGCCCCGGAGCGTGCTCCGGCGCAGCAGCAGCGGAAGCCGATATCGCGGCATTCAGCTCAGCCATCGTCGCAACGCGAAGGACCACCGGAATCGGCCCCTTCGGCAGAATCGGCAGCAACACATCAATGGACGAGGCCTGAAAGCCGATCTGGCTCGTCTCGACGTGGTAGCGCCCTTTGGGCAGATTGGGAAACGCGAAGTTCCCCGCCGCGTCGGTCCAGCTCACCCAGCTTTTATTCGTATCAAGGCTAACCAGCCGAACCGTCGCGCCCGGCACCGGCGTACCGTCGGCCGTCCGCACGCTCCCCGTTGTGTTCGCGACCACGCTGATCTGCGGCGCGGCATCAGCCTGCGCAGCCGGGGGCGGGGGCGATGGTGCTGCCTGCTGTTGGCGCGCCTGCGCCGCCGCGGCAAAAGTGAGGATTCCCGCCAAAATCCATCCAGAGCTTTTCTCGATTCTGTTACGCACCGTTTTCCCTCGGTCAACTGTCCTGTATGAGACGTAGATTCGCCTTTTTCGGGTACACTCATTTCCTGGCAACGGGCGAAATGTTCCCTTCTGAGATTGCTTCCGGAAGGGGCGAAAGGGTGTGGCAATCATGGCAAATAAGTCATCGGCACGCAGGCGGCTCGCCATCATCGGCGCCGGCAAAATGGGCGGGATTTTAATCGAAGCCTTCGTGAAACACGGCCTGGCGTCGCCGAAGGGCATTCGCGCCACGGTTCAGCACCCGGGCGGCGAACGCAAGACGCTTTCCGGATTCCCTATCGCGGTGGGCGCCGATAATCGGGCCGCCACGCGCGATTCAGACGTGATCCTGATCTGCGTGAAGCCTCAGACGGTCGAGCAGGTGGTCGACGAGATCAAGCCAGAGCTCAACCCGGGCAAGCTGCTGATCTCCATCGCCGCTTCGGTGACAACCGACTACATCGAGCGGCGCCTCTCCGCGGAAATTCCGGTGATCCGCGCCATGCCCAATACGCCCTCGATGGTCGGCGCCGGCATCACCGCCATTGCCAAGGGCAAGTTCGCCTCCGCCGGGGATCTTGAAATCGCGCAGAGGCTCTTTGGCTCAGTAGGCAAGACGGCGGTCGTGGACGAAAAAAATATGGACGCCATCACGGGGCTCTCCGCCAGCGGCCCCGCGTTCATCTACATTATTCTCGAGTCGCTCGCCGAAGGAGGCGTAAAGCTAGGACTTTCGCGCGAACTCGCCACGCTTCTCGCAGCTCAGACGGCACTGGGCGCCGCAAAGATGGTCCTCGATACCGGCGATCATCCTGCCCTGTTGAAGGACACCGTCACCACGCCTGCCGGCTGCACCATTGACGGCATCCTCGAGCTCGAGGAAGGCAAGCTCCGCGTTACCCTGATTAAAGCCGTGGTTAAGGCCGCTCAGCGCGCCAAGGAACTGCAATTCGGCGCGAGCAGCCATTAACGCCGCTTGCGGGTCTCCCTATACGCTGCTGAAAACAGACTACTTGCCAGCAGATTCGTGCAGCGGCGTTCGGCGCGGGGCCGGGCTGGATTGGTATGCGTGGAACCGTATTTCGCAGAATTCGCACCGGAAGGGGCGCAGCTTTACCAGCGCCAGCACATGATCCACGGGCCCGCGACGATGCGAGCGCCGAAGTTCCCTATTTCCGCAGCGTGGACAGGATGCCATTTTCGCGTCTCCTTCACAGTCACGATTGGAATTCGGACTGGGAAGCGAGTCTACGCCCGGTTTACCCGCTTCGCATTACACTCAATTCCGTAGTAGCACGCCGGAATTACCCGACATTTCCTTGCGTGGCCTTAAGGCGCCGCTCTTTCCATGCGGCCCGCCGCGTGTACCTCCACGTTCACTATCTTGTCCACGCGCAACAGGAACGAACTTGGATCTTTCAGCCCCCAGCTCACGAACGGCACCGGGAATTTCGTCGAAACCGTTAAGTCACCACCGGCCGAGCGCTCCACCTTAAGGTCCAGTGCCACCGCGTGATCCTGCCCATGGAGCCAGAGCAGCCCCGCCACTTTCACCTCGGACGTGCCCTCTGCCGCGAGCGTTCCTTCCACGCGCTCCGGCCGGAAGACAATCTCGGAATATTTGGAGCTTTCCAGCACGTCCCGATGCATTTTCTTGTCGCGCGAGCCGTTCTCCGTGTTTCCGCTCGTCGCGTCCACCACGATGGCCCCGCTCGCCTTGCCCGTTGCCGGGTTAAACCGGATTTCGCCGCTCTTCAGCTTAAACGCCCCGTGAACGGTATGCATCGTCGCCCCGAGCGTAAACCCGATCGTAGTACGCGCCGGGTCCAGTCGCACCAACTCCTGAGCGCGCAAGCTGCCCGCCGTCAATAGCAGCGCGGCCGCGCCTAGCCAGACGATACCCTGCCCCGAGAGCCGCCTTCGCCGAAATCGGGCCGCCTCCCCCCTTGCGCTCACGCCCATAGCATCCGCCAGCCCAAATGAACGATCTCGCTCGCCTTAAACTCCGATTCCGCTCCGCCATCCGTATGCGCCGCGACCATTCGCGCGAAAAGCCCAGGCCGCTTCGCAAAAAGCCGCAGCGCCCGGCGGCGCAGGTTGGCGTTGCGGTCCATCAGCAGCAACAATCGCGTCATGCGTACCGGCATGCGGCCGATTCGGCGATGCGCGAGTTCATAAAGCGTCAGATCCTGTCGCACCAACGCCACGGTCAGTGAGCGCGCCTGCTGCAGGGCAAGGCATAGCCCCTGACCTGCGATGCCATCAATCGTGCAGGAAGCATCCCCCGCCAGAGCCGTGCGCCCGTTCGTCACTCGCGGCAATCTGCCGAGCGAGGTCGCCATGCCCCGCTCCGCCGAAAGCGGGCGCGCGCCACGCAATCGCGCGGCAAGCGCCGGAAATTGATCGAGGGCCGTCCCAATACGGAGCCGCGGATCGCGCGTCAGCAGCACCACGCAAATCTCTTCGCGCCCCGTCGGCGTCACAATTAACTGGCACCGCTCTCCCCAGTGCGTCTCCACCAGCCCGCTCCATGGCGCCAATTCGTAATGCCGCCGAAATCCGTATCGTCGCCGGCCCGCGCTCCGCGCATCGAGGCCCGCCCATTTTCGTACGCTTGAGTTCTGGCCGTCCGCGCCAATCAGCCAGCGGAATGAAATCCGCGTGTCGCCCGCGCGCGCTGCACCATCTTTGAAATCGCACAGGCGCTCGCCCCACAAGAACGCAACCCCCCGCCGCTCGGCATGCTCCGCTAGCAGATTATGCAGTTGAGTGCGGCGCATCCCGCGAGCCTCGCCCCGGGGAATCGCCGCTGTAATTGAGGAACATTCGTCTGAGAACCGAATGCCGGTGATGGGGTACCCGAGGCCGGGTTCCAATCCCACGCCCAGATCACGCAAGCAAGAAATCGCCTGTGGCAGCAATCCCTCGCCGCAAACTTTTTCAATCGGGGGTCGCCGGCAATCTACAACGATCGTGCGAAGGCCCTGCTCCGAAGCCGCGATTGCCGTGGCGAGGCCCGCCGGGCCTGCTCCGGCAACCAGAACGTCGCACTGCATTCTTGCCTTTCCCTGCCCCGCACGCTCACCACTTTAGCAGCACCAGTTCCGAGCAAAACCCCGGCCCCATCGCCGCCAGTATGCTCAGCGTTCCAGGTTCGGGCCGCCGATGTACATACACATCTTCCAGCACAAGCAGCACGGAAGTCGAGGAGAGGTTCCCTACCTTTCGCAGGCAGTTCCATGACGCTTCCAGATCTTTTGCCGTTATGCCCAGCGCCGCCGCCGTCGCTTCCAGCACTTTCGGCCCGCCGGTATGCATCACCCAGCTTTTCACGTCTTTCCGGCTCAGCCGCTGCTCGGCCAGGAACGTGTCCACATCCTCGCCGAGGTGCTTAATCACCGTGTCCGGCACCTCTGATGATAATACGATTCGAAATCCCTTCTCCGAGATGTCCCAGCCCATCACGCGTTCCGTATTTGGGTAGAAGATGGACTTCGTCGCCAATATCTGCGGGCCCTTCGCCTCCCACTCCGACCCGACCACCACCGTTGCCGCCGCTCCGTCGCCAAAGAGCAGCGCCGAAATCAGGTGCGCCATCGAAAGGTCGTCGCGCTGCAACGTCAGCGAACAAAGTTCCACGCTCAGCAGCGCCGCAGCCTGGTCCGGGTAGCCGCGCACGTAGTCCGCCGCCCGCGCGATTCCCGCCGCGCCCGCCACACATCCCAACCCGAAGATCGGGATCCGCTTGATGTTCGGCGAAAGCCCCATGCGATTCACCAGCCGCGCATCCAGGGAAGGTGCCGCGATTCCCGTCACTGACGTGACGAAAATCGCGCTCAATTCGTCAGGCTCGATGCCCGCGCTCGCCAACGCGCGGCACAACGCCTTCTCTCCCAGGTCCAGCGCGTGCTTGATCCACGCGTTGTTCGCCTGTCCCCAAGTTTGCATGTTCTCGTAGAACGGGATCGGTTCCACCAGGAACCTTCCGTCCACCTTCATGCTTTCGTCCAGGCGATCCAGAATTTCCGGATTCGGCAGCCGGTGTCGCCAGTCACTCTTCAGTGCTTCTACAAGGACGCTTTGCCGGTAGTAATGCTCCGGAAAGGCGCTCCCCACACCAGCGATTCTCATGAATTCGGCTCCTCGCGGCCGCGCGTTTCGGGTAGCACGTTACTCTGACTTCGCTCCGCGTTCAATGATGTTCTTCTCACCTCCAGCCGTTTTGCCATGAATACAGCGCGAAGCAACGGCTCCAGAGCGGCCCAACGCCGCGCACGCCCGTGAATTTCTCACCGCCCGAAGGGGCGCCCTTGACACACGGGTTGCCGAGTGAAATCGCACGGAAATCAAACGCGAAGCAAAAGGCGCGCCGGTCAGTTGGATTTCTTGACCGCTACAAAAAAGGGGCCGGGCCTGTCCTGGGGGAACAGGCCCGGTTTGAGTGGGGCATGGGCCGAACAAACCTGAAAATGTCGCGGCCGGCGCGAACGCTGCCGCGTCCTACGAAAGCCAGTGCCTGAAGAGCAGCATCGTGCGGAACATCACCTGCGCTCCCAGCACTAGCAGCGTGTCTCGCGCCGCGATCAGCTTCGCTCGCATCGGCATACTATCCATCGCGAACGGCAGCGGCAGCGCGGCCGCCACCGCCGTGCTCTGCGGGCCTCGGTCTCCTGGTCTTATCGCGTTCATTTTGCCTCCGCCGTTCCCGCAATCACGCGTCCGCTTCCGAACCCGTCTAGTTCAACACGCACACTGGCGTGTCGTGCTCCACCGCCGCCACCATGGACTTGAAAATATCCACGTCCCAGCTGTCCGCAATCCGCAACCGCAGCACGTCGTTCGTCTCCGATAGCAACCGCCCGCGCAACGGCACTCGCAGGTTCCCCGTCACCACTCGCAGAATCACCGGCTGCCCCATCCAAACGGCGTATCCGCCTTCCATGTGTCCCCTCCTCAGGGCGACTCTCTCGCTCGAACACCTGCATCTTCGGACAGGCCACCGCCCTGGCCAATGGTACAGCGGGCTAAAATCGGTAGGAGGGTAGTACTACCGTGCATGCCGTTCCTTTCTCACACGCAAAGTACTCTATATTCAGTATCTTGCGATGGTTTCAGATTTTGCCGCGAAGTACCGCCTGCCTTTGCCGAATTCCCCCGGGGAGTTGCGCTGGCGTTCGCCGCGCAATAAAGCGAGAATCAAGGAGCATGATCCACTTGATTCACGGCATTCTTCAACAGCTTTACAACGTCCGCGGCCTGATCGAATGGGGCGGCACGGCGCTCGTCTGCGTGATCATTTTCATCGAGACCGGCCTCTTCGTCGGCTTTTTCCTTCCCGGCGATTCCCTGCTCGTCACCGCAGGCGTATTTGCGGGTGCGGGCCATATGAGTCTCGCGCTCCTGCTCTCCCTCGTCACCCTCTGCGCCATCGGCGGCGACCAACTCGGCTACCTGATCGGACGCCGCATGGGCGCAAGCCTTTATCGTCGCGGCGATTCGCGCCTTTTCAAGAAGCGCCACGTCGAAGCCGCACACGAATTTTATGAACGCTATGGCGGCAAGACGGTCATTCTTGCCCGCTTCGTGCCGATCATCCGGACGTTTTGCCCGCCGGTGGCCGGCGCCGCGCGCATGAAATATTCCCGCTATTTGACTTACGACGTGGTGGGCGGCTTCGCCTGGGTCTGGAGTTTGATTGGGGGCGGTTACATCCTCGGCCGCGCCGTTCCCAATATAGACCGCAACATTCACTACGTGATTGCCGCAGTCATCGTGCTCTCACTGCTTCCGCCCGCCTATCACGCATGGAAATCCCGCAAGGGCGGTCGCGGAAGCAGTGGGACAATCAACCTGAAAAGCGCCGCTCCCCCGCAAGATTAATTCGGTTTGTCTGCGGAAAGGGCAAACCAGAACCCCGAAAATGCGAAGCGGGGAGCCTGGCAGCTCCCCGCTCGCTCATTTCGTAGGCCGTCGCGGCGCATTCTGAACGCCGCGAGCGGTTTCGCACCGCGAAAGCGGTGTGTATACGCTTGCTAAAAGTCTATGCCCGGTGGAGTCATGAACCTCCTTCTTCCCGTGCACTGGAGACTTCCAAGGCCACATTTACGCCGCTGTGCCAGCGAATGCAAGAGGAAAAGCGCGCAAGCCAGCCCAATCTAGCCCTAAGATAAGCCACGCACTTTCAGTACATTAGGAACAAGTGTAGGTCCTTACTTGATGAAAAGCCCCTCGCGCACCTGGTCGCGGCCCACAAACGTCTTCGACGAGCGAAACTTCCCAAACAGGTCGAGAATCTCGCGGTTCTGAAAAACCCTCGTGTGTATAGCAAGCGTTGGTGCAGGCAGCAGTTCAACCGTTTGGCTATCCACCAACCGATATCTCTGGAATCGTTCCGCCGAGCGGCTGTGAAACATCGCCAGCACCGCGCCGCCGGGCTGCAGAATCGTGAAGATCCGATCCATCATGCGCGACATCATCTCGGGATCGAAATAATCGAAAAGGTCCCACGCCAGAACCCCGCGGATGCTTTCCTCCGGATATTGCAGCGCGCCATCGAGGAATCGCTCCGCCAGCGCGGCTTGCGATACTCCGCCGCCCTCTTCCCCCGTGGCTGCCTGTCGCAGCCGCTCTTCTTCAGCGGTCAGGAATTCTTTCCACGCGCGCAGCAGATCCTCGGTCGAGACGCGATAGCCCTTTTCGATCAGGAAGGTCACCGTCGCCTGCCACACCGGCCCGAGGTCCAAAACGCGCGCAGGTCGCACGTCGCTGAGCAGCCACAAAAATTCCTTCAGTCCGTTCGAGACTCGTGTATTTGCCACCCTGTTCGCCGAAGGTGCCGGTCCAGGCTTCGACGCCGCGGCGGCTGGGGCCGCGGCCGGCAAGCGAGTTTTCGCCATCCAATTCATCGCCTGTTCATTCGCTTTCCCCGCTCGCCGAAGCGACGCGCGCCATCTCGCTCCCCTTCGCCGGGGTGGACGCCGTGCCGGCGGCCGCCTTCGCCGCCGAGGCCGAGGAATCGCTTACCCCTGCGCGAACCATCTCCACCGTGCCCCGGAATCGCGCGCCATCGGAAATGGCAATGTTGGGTGAAACCACGCTTCCCTGTACGCGGCTTGCATCGCCCAACCGTACCGATTCGCTCGCCTTCAGGCCGCCATCCAGCGTGCCCTCAATCACGATCTCTCGCGCCTCAATGTCCGCCTGCACCCGGCCATTCGGCCCCACCGTAACCCGCGCGTTCTCCATCCGAATCTTGCCCTGCACCTGCCCATCCACGAAGAGATCCGTATCTCCGAAAATTTCGCCGCGGATTTTCAACCCCGCATTGATCGTCGAAAATGAGCGGCCCTCCGCCCGCGGTTCACGCCGTTCCGGCGCGGATTGCGGAGCCGCCGGTTTAGTTGCCGCCGGCGCGCTCACAGGAGCTTCTGTGATTGCACTGGAAGGAGCTACCGTCGCGGGGCTTGTGGGTGCGGCCGCCTTGATCGCTTTATCCTTGCCGGCCTCGTTTGCCGGGATTGCCGCTGCCGCCGATGAACTGGACAACACCTCTGCCGATTTCGGCTCCTGTCCCGTTGTTTCCTTCACGGGCGCCGCTGCCGGCGTGTTCGGGGCCTGTGAAGACGGCTTTGGCTCCGTTGGTTTACGCCACATGGAATCCTCCCAAAAGAGTTTGGAGACCCTGCGCCGGGCGGCAGCGTCCTGAACGCTGGCTGAACTATAGTACAGGCGGCCTATGGTGTAAACGCGAGACTCAGGCCGGTAACGCGAGTTGCGCAAGAATCAACACGCCAATCCGCACGGCGCGAACCTCGAAAGGAAATCCTCGCTCGGCCTTACTGCCCCGCCGCCTGCACCTGAAAATCATTGTGCCGCAGGGCCCACATCGCCGCGAAATATCCGCCCACTTCGTGGAAGAACAAATCCGTACCCGCGTACGATTGCCACCAGGTTTTCGCATCATATGCGGCATCCGGCGCCGCCACCACGCGCAACTCGTCCTCCGGCGGCAACACGTGGCGGTAGATATACCGCGCGCGCCGGGTGTGGTAATCGGAGGTAACCACGATGATCCGCTTCCAGCCCCGGGATTGGATGAACTGCCTCACCGCCTCCGCTTCCTGGCCCGTATTCACGGCATAGTTCGGAAAGGGGACAATCGCGCTCTGCGGCACTCCATCCGCCAGCAGATCGTGCTCCTCGAGCTGCGCAATCGTCGCGTACGGCCGCAGGTATCGCCCGCTGCAAATAATTCGTGGCGCCCAGCCCCCGCTGAGCAACTCCGCGGCGCGCTTCGCCCGTTGTCCCTGGTAATTATCATCTCCCAGAATCACAATCGCGTCGGACGCCTGCGGCCGTTCGTTCACGATCACCATTCCACCCGCCAGCCGCAGCAGCGGATGCCGCGCCGTGTAGATCAGCAGCACGATCGCAGCCAGCGCCAGTAGCGCGATCAGCCGAAAGAAAATCCCGCCCCGCTCCGATTCCTCGCGCCCCCTTCGCCGCATCGAAGCCATCATTTCTCCGGGTCGAGCTGCCGCAGATGCTCGGCGGCGTCTTCCGGCAGCGTCCCATTGAAATAGACTTCCTTGATGCTATAGGACTTGCTCGTCGCGCCCACAATCGGCAGGATTTCGATGTGCCAGTGATAATCCCCGGCAATGGTCCGCCAGTATTCGCTCAGCTCGCCCTTGGTCTGCAGCGTATTCGGCGCCGTGTGCAGCACCAGGTGATAGTTATCCGTGATCTGCAGCAGCCGTCGCAGCGTGCGCCCCAGCAGTGAGGCAAGGTTCCGGCGATTTTCCCCCGGCAGCGGCGCCTCGAACTGGTGGTTGTGCGTCCGGGGAATCAGCCAGGTTTCGTAAGGAACGCGCGACGAATACGGGCAAAACGCATAATAGTCGCCCACGTTATCCACCACCCGCTGCGCCTGCCGGATTTCCTGTCGCAGAATGTCGCAGAAAACGCAGCGCTCCCGGTCCCGATACCATTCCCTCGCCGACCGCAATTCATACGAGACGCGCCGCGGCACAAACGTGGTCGCGGTAATCTGCGAATGCGCGTGCGGCCATTCTTCCCCCGCCTGCGCTCCCCTGTTTTTGAACGCCGTCACGTACTTGAACCGCGCGTCGCGCTTCAGGTCCGCGATGCGCCCGGCATACGCCTCGAGCACTCGCTCGATTTCCTCGTCGGACATTCGCCGCAACGGCCGTTCGTGGTCCGGCGTCTCCACGACGATTTCGTGCGCGCCGATCGCGGCCATTCGGTCGTACATTCCCTCCGCGCTGCGTCCAGGCTCGCCTTCAATGTGGTAGAGCGGCCGAAAGTGCGGATACACGCGCACCTGCGGCGCGCCGTGGGCCGGCACCTCAAGGATAGGCTGCCCTTGCAGTTGGCTCAGGCAGATCGGGCAAGGCTCCGGCTGGATTTTTTCCCGCTCGGGATGGCCCGCCACCACCCAACTGCGAGTAATCGGGTCTTTGCGAAGTTCCATGTGCCGCCTTCAGCAGTTAAGGCCGCTATCTTATAACGAACTTCCGCGCCCGGACACATATCTGCGCCCGCGGCCCAGCCTCGCGTCGCTCCCTATTGACGCTGGCCCGAACACGCGATTAGATGGCGAGCCGCCCCTCCCACGCGCGGCCTGGCCCAGATGATGCACACTCGATTGCGCGCCGCGGCAACATCCCTCCTCCTGATCCTATTGGTAGCCGCGGGATTCCGCGTGGCGATGACCTGGCAATACATTCACCGCAATCCCAAGCAAGCGCTCGCCGTCATTCCTTTCCTCTTCGAATCCGGCAATATCGCGAAATCCCTCGCCTCCGGCGAAGGCTTCGGCTCGCCCCTCCGCGTTCCGAGCGGTCCAACAGCCTGGATGACCCCCGTTTATCCCGAAATGCTCGCCGCCGTGCTCCGCACCTTCGGCACGTACACCTTTCCGTCCTACGTCGCCGCGGTCGGCCTCAATATCCTCTTTTCGGTGCTGACCTGCATCCCCATTTTTTACGCCGGGAAAAGAATTGGCGGCCTAGGTATAGGCGCCGCCGCGGCGTGGCTTTGGGCAATTTTCCCCAATGCCATTCTCCTCACCTTTGAAAGCCTGTGGGATGCTTCGCTCGATGCGCTCCTGGCTGCCCTGATCCTCTGGGCAACCCTCGCCGTTGCCGATTCGCGCCGCAAGCGCGCGTTCTGCGCCTACGCGCTGCTGTGGGGCTTGGCCGTGATGACGAACGCGTCCCTGGCCTCGCTGCTCCCTTTTCTGCTTGGTTGGATTGCGTATCGCCAGTGGAAATTGCGCGGCGCATGGCTGTGGCGGACGGCCCTTGCGGTGGCGATCATCGTTCTCTGCTGCGTGCCCTGGACGATTCGCAACTCTCGCACCTTTCACGCCTGGGTGCCGTTGCGCTCCGTGATGGGCTTGCAGCTCTGGCTAGGAAACAACCCGCGAACCACGCCGATCTGGCTCGGCCGTCAGCACCCTATTTTCGATCTGGCGGAACGCCAGAAATATCTTCAGATGGGCGAAATCGGCTATATGCGCGAAAAGCTCCGCTTGGGGCTGGCCTACATGGGCGCGCACCCCGCGCGTGTTGCCGCTCTAAGCTTCCGCCGCTTCCTCGCCGTGTGGTCCGGCGGCACTTCCTATCCGCTTTCGGACCTCTTCCGCAGCCATTCGGCCTGGTTTCGATGGGTGCTGCTCTTCAACATCTTCGCGGCCTTGGGCGCCTTGCTCGGCATCATCGCGCTCTGGCGTTCGCGCAGCATCTATCTGCTGCCGCTCGCCGCCTTCCCGCTCATCTTTCCATGGCCCTACTATTTAACCCTGGTCGAACCTCGTTACCGCCTGCCGATTGATCCTGTCGTGCTCCTGCTCGCGGCGCTCGCGGTGCGCGCCTTGATCTCCCCGCCGCACTCGCCCGGAAAACCAGCAGTCGCGCCGGTCGGCCGGGCTAGTGCGGCGCCGCCTGGGTAGCTGGCAATTCCGGCGCGGGCCCGGAAAGAAGGCTCGGTTGGGACGCGGTCTCGTCCTGGATCAGCTCCACAATGGCAGCCGCCGCGGCGAATCGCGCCGCCTGCTCCTTGTCGTCTTTCATCATTCGGCGCAATTGAGGAATCGCGTCGGGCCGGTTCATCGCAGCCAGCGCGCGCGCGGCAGCGGCGCGCACGGTCCAATTCTTGTCATCGAGGGCATACTTCAGTTCCTCGATTGTGTCCGAAGTGTTGTCCGCCGCAAGCAGCTTCGCGCAGAGCGCCTGCACGGGCGACGAAGTATCCTTCTCGTACTCCTCCAGCATCGAGACGCCCATCGAAAATGGCCCCAGGAACGCCCCGCTCGCCTCGTTGATCCCGATCAACGCAAGCGCCTTCGGATCGTGCAGCTCCTGCATCGCTTGGTTCATGTGACTCTTAATCACGCCCGGTTTCGTGCGCCGCTCGCCCGCCAGCACCTCGAAAAAAATGTTGCGCCCGCTATGGTCGCCCATTTTCCATAGCGCCTGCGCCGCGGCAAAGCTCACTTCCGGCGACCGGTCCTCCAGCGCGTCCCTCAGTTCCGGAATGGCGCTCGGATCCTTCACGTCCCCCAGCGAAGTAGCCGCCAGCACGCGAATACTGTCGTTTCGATCGCTCAGCGCATCTTCGATCACGGCGACGGCTGCGGGATCGTCCCCAAGAATCGTCATCGCCGAAAGGGCGTCCGAGCGGCTCTGCGATTTATCCGACGTGGCCCCGCCGGCGAGCATTGCCCATGCCTGCGCACGCAAATTCGCGACGGTAAACGGCGGCACTGCCGTCGGCGCAACTCTCCGCGCCACGGGCGCGCCCGTATCTTGCGGCGCAGTCGCTTGCTCGCGCGCGGAGGCCCTGCCGATTTCGCCGGGCAGAGTCGCGGCGATGAACACCGCCGCCAAAATCGCAAAGCCGCGCCGGATCATCATCGCTTCCCCCGAGCCGCGGCGCTGGCCGTCCCCGCCCGCCGCGCCGCAGAGCGTTATGCGCCCTCATGCTATTCTGGCACGCCATGACGGATGCGGCCAAAGACGACGTGTGGTTCATGCAGGCTGCCATCGAGGAAGCTCGCAAGGCGGGCCAGCGCGGCGAGGTTCCCGTCGGCGCCGTGGTCGCCTGGAATGGCGCTGTGGTGGGACGCGCCGGGAACCGCACGATCGCCGATTGCGATCCGGCCGCGCACGCTGAAATCCTCGCCCTGCGCGAAGCCGCGCGTGCCATTGCGAATTATCGCCTCGGCGGTGCGTGTATGTACGTCACCATCGAGCCCTGCGCCATGTGCGCCGGCGCTCTGATTCAGGCCCGCATCGCCCGCCTCGTCTATGGCGCCGACGACCCCAAGGGCGGCGCCGTTCGCTCCTGCTTTTCCGTGCTCGCTCACCCGCGGCTGAATCATCAGGTGGAGGTCGTCCCCGGCCTGCTCGCCGAGCAATCGGCCGCGCTGCTCCGGGAATTTTTCGCTGCCCGCCGCTAAGGATTGGCTGCTCGATCCGCGCGCGATTCCGCCCCGCCTAGAACACAGACACCTTGATCCGCAGGAACTTCTTCGGATTCCGCCGGAAATCATTGATCAGCAGCCGCAGGTCGCCCGATAGCCCGGTCATGTTGTTATAGAGCGCGGGATCCGAAAAAAGCTTCCCCAGCGTCCCTTGGTTCGAATTCAGCTTGCCCGTCGCGTCTCTCACGTTCGCCGAAGCGTCGCGCAGGTTGTTGTACACCGTATCGTCTTTGACGAACTTGCCGAGCGAGCCCTGTCCCTGCTGCACGCCCCCCACCAGCTTGTTTGTGTTCGACGCAATCTGTGTCACGTCCTGCCCGAGCCCTGGATCGTAGATCAGCCGCCCAGCCAGCCCCTTCTGATCGCGAATCGCGGAGGTCATATCATGCACGTCGCCGGCGATTGCATCCGTCTTGTTGTAGATCTCATCCGAAACGATGAATTTTCCCAGCGTCCCATTCCCCTTCTGAATGGAGGTCAGCATCGCGTCCACCGTGGCGATGCTGTGATTCAAATTGTTGTACATCGAAGGATCCTTGATCAGCTTCCCCAGCGTACCGTTGCCCTTCTGAATCTCTTGTACGATGTCTCCAAGGTCCTTTGAGAGCTCCTGCATGTTCTCCATCACGTCCGCCCCGCGCGCCTCTATTTGCTGCATGGGATTGTTTTCGACCCCCTGCACGGTTCCATTCGCCGGAATCACGCTCCCGGTGAACCCGCGGGTCACGGCCACGTACCGGTCTCCCAGCAAGCCCTGCGTCATCAGACTCGCGGTCGAATCCGTGCGTATCTGGTCCTGATATCTCTTGTCCACCCGAAACGTCACGGCCACGCTCTGCTGCTTTGTAGACGGATGGTCGTTCAGCCGCACCGTATCCACGTTTCCGATCGGAACGCCGTCCAGTTGCACTGGCGCGCCGGACTCAAGTCCGTCCACTTCGGGCAGGTACGTGCGCAGCGTGTATTTCGGCCCCCAGAATCCCGATCCCGTCACGTAAAAAATCGCCAGGATCAGGATAAACAGGCCCACCAGCACAAAAATTCCTACCCGCAGTTCAGACCAGCTCAGTTGTTTGCGTTGCGCCATTACTCCCTCCCGAAATCCGCAACTTCCCTATTCCGCCGCGGCCAAAAATTCCTTCAGGTATTCGTCGTCGCAATCCAGCAGATCCTCCGCTTTACCCTCGTAATAAATCTGCCCGTCCCGCAGCACCAGCAGATTCGTGGCTGGCTGATCTTCCTCCGCAGCGCCATTGCCGTTGCCGCCCACCCGCTCCACTCTCCCCGTCGCCTGCTCGAACCGAAATCTCGCAAGCCCAAACGCATCCTGCACCCGATGCGTGGCCAGCATCGCCGTTACGCCTTGCAGGTCGCGCCCCCGCAAAATCAGCGTAATGATCGTTTGGGACGTAACCGGGTCGAGCCCGCCGGTCGGCGAGTCGTAAAACACAATCCGCGGATGGTCAATCAGCGCCCGCGCGATCGAGACGCGCCGCCGCATCCCGCCAGACAGCTCGTCGGGGTGTTTCCCCGCCGCCGCCTCAAGCTCCACGAAACGCAGCGCTTCCTCCACTCGCGCATGAATCTCCTCGTCCGCCACATTTTCTTCCCGCAGCCGGAACGCCACGTTCTCCCCCACGGTCAGCGAATCGAAAAGCGCGCTTTCCTGAAACACGAAACCGAGGTGCCGCCGAAAATCCAGCAGTTCCCGTTCAGACATATCGTCCAAATCATGCCCCATCACCATAATGCGGCCTTCATCCGGCCGCAGCAGGCCCGCCGCCAGCTTCATCAGGATGGTTTTGCCCGAGCCGCTCTCGCCCAGCAGAATTTTCGTCTCGCCGGGCCACACCTCGAAAGAAATCCCGCGGATGATTTCCAGCCCGTCGAATCCGATCCGCACATCGCGAAAGGAGATGAGCGGCTCGCCCGGCACGGTTTCCATCATCTGCGGCACCGTCCGCCAATCGCGGCTGAACCCTTCATGCCGCGATTATAGATGCAAACGCCCGATTCACACTGATACAAGCTCTCGCGACGCCCGCGAACCCCACGTCAGCCCAGATTGAACACGTAAAGGAGAAGTTTTTCGATGAAGAAGTCCGACACCAGAATCAGGATCGAAGAGGTCACCACTGCCGAAGTCGTTGCGCGGCCCACGCCTTGCGTTCCGCCCTTCACCCGCAGCCCCTGGTAGCATCCCACCGTCGCGATCAGAAACCCGAACACGATCGGCTTCGATAGCCCGATCACCAGGTCTCCAAACACCAGCGCGTGAATCGCTCGCGACCAGAACTCCACCGCCCCGAGCCGCAGCGTGAAGTGCGCCCAGATAAATCCGCCCACCAGCCCCGTTAAATCCGCCACCGCCACCAGCAGCGGCAATGTCAGCATCGTCGCCACCACCCGCGGCGTCATCAGCTTCCGGATGGGATCGGTGCCCAGCGCTCGCATCGCGTCCACCTGCTCGGTCACGATCATCGAGCCCAGTTCGGACGCCATGCCAGACGCGTTTCGCCCCGCCACCAGCAGCGCCGTGATCGTCGGCCCCAGCTCGAGCACCAGCGCCAGCGAGACGGCGTTACCTGTCAGCGCCGTCATCCCGAACCGCTGGAATTGCGACGCCGTATTCAACACCAGCACGCCGCCGATGAATAGCGACGCGATCACCACGATCCGCAACGAACCTACCCCGATCAGGTCCATCTGCTCGAGCGTATCGCTCCAATATTGGGGCGGCGTAAATAGGTTGGCGATGGCCTGCGCGGAGAGCAGCGAATAGTCCTGCACCGTCATCAACATCCGCTTCACAACTTCGCTGGCTGTCCCCAGAATCGGCGGGGCGTCGGTTTCAGGCATCGTGTAGGACTTGGCGCGCTTGCTCCAAGTCTACGGAAGCGTAACGTTCGCTGCGCATTGCGTCAAGGCTTCAGGCGCGCCTTTGTACTTCATTTCGCTCGTGGCGCTTCGGCTGGAATGCCCGGATCATGGCGCAACTGCCGAAAATTCAGCGGACCACGATCCTTTCGCTTCCTTCCTTGCCTCTCTGCGCACGCCTTCGGTAGAATCGTTCGCTTGTCTGCTATGCGCGGAAACCGCTGACGATGCTGCGATTTGTCACCGCCGGAGAATCTCACGGCCAGGCCCTCCTGGCTTGGCTTTCGGGCCTGCCCGCCGGCGTTCCCATAGATTCAGAATTCATCTCGCGAGACTTGCATCGCCGCCAGCTCGGCTTTGGCCGCGGCGGCCGCCAGCGCATCGAAAAGGACCACGCCGAAATCCTCGCCGGCGTGCGCCATGGAAAGACGATTGGCGCACCCATCGCCCTGCGCCTCGAAAATCGCGACTGGAAAAATTGGGAGAAGGCCCTGCCCGTTGAAGCCGCCGCGGATTCCGCCGGCGCTGAGCGCCCGCTTACCGCCCCGCGTCCAGGCCACGCCGACCTCCCCGGCGCGCTAAAGTTCGATCTCCACGATGCGCGTTACATCCTCGAACGCGCCTCCGCCCGCGAAACGGCCGCGCGCGTTGCCGCCGGCGCCTTCGCGAAGCTTCTGCTCCGCGAATTCGGCATCGCCGTGCTCAGCCACACCATCGCCGTCGGCCACGTTCGCCTCGAACGCCCAGCGCGCTGGGAAGAAATCGAAGCCGTTTGCGCGAATCTCGATTCCCCGCTGCGCTGCGTGGATGCGGAAACCGAAGCGCGCATGAAGGCCGAAGTGGATCACGTTCTCCGCGCCGGCGATTCCGTCGGCGGGATTTTCGAAGTGGTCGCCCGCGGCCTGCCCCCGGGCCTGGGAAGCCACGCCCAGTGGGACGAAAAGCTCGATGGCCGCCTGGCCCGCGCCGTCATGTCCATTCAAGCCGTCAAAGCGGTCGAGCTCGGCTCGGGCGTGGCCAACGCAACCTCCTACGGTTCCGAAGTCCAGGATGAGATCGTCTACGACGCCGCTAGCAAGCGCTTCGGCCGCTCATCGAATCGCGCCGGCGGCCTCGAAGGCGGCATCACCAATGGTCAGGACGTCGTCATCCGCGGCTACCTGAAGCCCATCTCCACGCTTCGCCGCGCCCTCCAGACCGCCGACCTCGCCACCAAAGAGACGGTCAAGGCCGCCTACGAGCGTTCCGATGTCTGCGTCGTTCCGGCGGGCGGCGTTGTCGGCGAGGCCATGGTCGCCTTCACCCTCGCCGCCGCGTTCCTCGAAAAATTTGGCGGCGATTCCCTGGGCGAGACATGCAGAAACTTTGACGGGTACCGGAAGCAGTTGGATAATTTCTAACGTAAGGCAGGGCCATAGGCGCAATGATTCATCCCATCGTGAAATACGGCGATCCGGTGCTCGAACAACCGGCCAAGCCGGTCCGTGAATTCGGCGAGGACTTTCAGAAACTCGTCGCCGATATGTTCGAGTCCATGTACGCCGCGCAGGGCATCGGCCTCGCTGCCCCGCAGATCGGCATCTCCACCCGCGTCGCCGTCATTGACGTAACGAATGGAAAAAATGCCGAGGCCAAAATCGTCTGCGCCAATCCCGAAATCACCCACGCCGAAGGAGAGCAGCGCGAAGAGGAAGGCTGCCTTTCGGTTCCCGGCTTTCGCGGCTACGTCCCGCGCCCGCAATTCGTCACTGTTCGCGCGCAGGACGCTTCCGGCAAGCCTTTCGAAATCCGTGGCGAGGGTCTCCTGGCGCGCGCCTTCTGCCACGAGATTGATCATCTCAATGGCGTCCTTTTCCTCACGCACCTCAGCATGATCAAGCGCGACATCATCAAGCGCAAGATTCGTAAACTCAAAAAAGCCGGCGAATGGTAGGCCGCGCGTGGCGCTGCGCATCGTCTTTTGCGGCACGCCCGATTTCGCCGTTCCCACGCTGCGCCACCTGATCGCCCAGCCGGATTTTTCCATCGAAGCCGTCATCACCCAGCCCGACCGCCCGCGCGGCCGCGGCCGCCATCTCTCGCCCGCGCCCGTCAAGGCGCTCGCCCAGCAGCACTCGCTCCCCGTGCGGCAGCCCGAAAAAATCCGCGCCCCGGAAATGCACGATTACATTCGCCGCCTCGCCCCGGACGCCGTCATCATCATCGCCTACGGCCAGATCATTCCGCCCTCGCTGATCGAAATCCCGCGCCTCGGCTGGATCAATCTCCATGGCTCGCTTCTCCCCAAATATCGCGGCGCCGCCCCAGTGCAATGGGCCATCATCAAGGGAGAAAAGCAGACGGGCCTCACCGCCATGCGCGTGGACCCCGGCCTCGATACCGGCCCCGTCCTGTTGCAGCGCGCGATGCCCATTGCCCCCGATGAGACCGCGCCCGAACTTTTCACGCGCCTCGCCGAAGCCGGCGGCCCGCTCATTGCGGAAACCCTGCGCCAACTAAGCGACGGCGCCATCGTTCCGCATCCGCAGGATAATTCGCAAGCCACCCTCGCGCCCCTGCTGAAGAAAGAAGACGGCCGCATCGCGTGGTCGCTGCCCGCCGCCCAAATCTACAACCGCATTCGCGGATTGCAGCCGTGGCCCGGCGCATTCACGTCATTTCGCGGCAAGACGTGCCACGTCTGGGGCAGGCCGTCAGCCTGCGAGGAACCTCCCGGTCGTCCCGGCACAATCTTTTCCACGCCCTCCCCCGATCACTCCCGCGACTGGCTCGTCGCCTGCGGCGAGCGCACCTGCCTGCGCCTCGATTTCGTGCGGATCGAAAGCCGTTCGCGTCATAGCGCCCGCGAATTTGCCAGCGGCTCGCGCCTTCAGCCCGGCGAAGCCTTCGATCCCTGATGGTCCACGCGGGATAACTACCGCCCCGTCGCCCCGAAAAACGTGTTCTGCCCCGACCGCATATCGTGGCCATAGCTCAGCGCCACGCTCACGGCGTCCAGCACGCGTATCTTCAATTGCACGCCCGGATCCCACAGCCATCCCCGCGAACCAAACACGCCCGACGGATCCGAAATTCGCCCCGCGTCCAGAAACGGCCCGATGCGCACCTCAAAAAATGCGCCTTGATGCACGATCTTGTCGTCCTCCCAATTCCAGAGGACGTAATTACGTCCCTTCGGCGCATTCCCTTTTCTCCCGTCGTGCGTCGCTGGAATTCCGCGCAGCCACAGATCGTTGTCGTCGCGCTCCACGCCCAGCGTGAAAAGCTCGTCGAAGGGCACGCGCCCGAAGGTTTGCCCCGCGCGAATTCGCACGCGCATCTCGTAATCATCGCCCTGCTCGCGCGGCAGCCAATCGAGTTCAGCCGATTCCTGCGTCCTGCCGTACGCCCCGAGCGAGCCCGCGAACATTCTGCCGGCCGCCGCCGAACCCGAAGCCGTCCCCGTCAGCCTCCGCTGCGGAATCGAAAGAAATGTGTAACTCGACCCCGCGCGGTATTCGAGCGAGTTTCCGCCCGTGAAAAATGACGCGGCAGCCGCGCTCGCCCCGCTGAAATTTCCAAACAACCGCCGCGTGAATGCCGCCCCTGCCGTCCACGTCCATCTCCCGCTTTCGATGGACTCCACGCTCGCGCCCGCCTCCACCCTCCGCAGCTTCAAATCGCTCAGCGGCGCCGCTGCGCTGCCGAACGCGCCCTGCAAGTCCCAGTTCTCGTCGCGCGCGTCGGCATATGCGACCAATCGCCATCGCGGATCGCCCTCGATCGGCATCGAAACCGAGCCCCATGCCCGCCGCTTTTGCGCGTCCCAGCGCACAAGTCCCTCGAAATTCATGGCCTCGCCCCGCGCGTTCCAATACGTGGGATAAATCGTTTCGTAGGGCAAGCCGCGCAGCATCGAAAGCGCCGCCACCCATTTGTTCGCGCCCCATCCATCGCGCTCCGCGGCATGAAACACCGCGTCGAACGAATCGTTGCCGCTCGGCCGAAGCTCCCATCGCTCCAGCGAAAAGACTCCGAGCCCATCCAGCCGCGCCTCTGTCGTCTGAAATTCCCCGAGCGTCAGCGTGGAAAGCCGCGAAAAAGTGAACGCCCGCTCCAGCAGCCCTGCCCGCACGCGCGATTCGGGCTCGGTCTCAATGCCGTGGATTTCAGGCAGCCCCGCGCGATTCCAGGTCGCAAGCGCCGCCTCCAGGTTTCCGCGCAGCAAATAGATCGTCCCCAGAAAATTCAGCGCGTACGCGTCTCGCGGGTCGAGCCGCACCGCGCGCCCCAAATTGGCCTTCGCGGCATCGTAATTCTTGAGCCGGTACTCGATCCCGGCAAGTTCGGTGGGAAATCGCTTGTCGCCCGGCGCCTTTTTCTCGCCCGATTCCAGCGCCGCCCGCGCCTCGCTCCATCGCCCAAGCTTCGCCAGCGCCATCCCGCGATAAAAATCCAAATCTGCCGCGCCCGCCGGCGACGCAGCCGTGGCAAGCAGCAGCTCGCTCCAGCGGCCCTGCTCATAGAGCTGCTTCGCGGCGCTCAGCCGCGCGGCTTCGGTTGGGGTTTGCTGGTTCGAGGATTGCCCGCCGGAAAGCGCACTGCCGCCCGGCCGATTCGCCTGCCCGGTGGCAGCCGCGCGCGCGCCGGGCCCCAGGCACAGCGCCAGCAGCAGAAGGATCACGTTAGCGCGGGACGGGCAGGAGGGTCCAATTCCCCGCGGAATCCCACTCCTTTTCGAATTCGGCCTTTGTCATCCGGAAAAGTTTCCGCCGCGCGGGATCGTTGACGAATACATATCCGTTCCGCCAGTCCATCCCCGCCACCACCACGTAATGCAGCGTGTCGCTCGCAGTCGCGGGCCGCAGCGCCGCGATCAGCGGTCGCCCTTTTACGAGGTTCTCCTGCAAATCCTGCCACTCGCCGCGAATCGCAAACGTTTGATAGCCCCGCTTCTGAAAATACTTCTCCATGTCGGACGCGAAGATGCCCTTCGCTTTCGGCGAGTAAAGCTTCCGCTGGATTTCGTTCACGTCATCGCCGCGAGCCGTCGCCGCGTGCCCGTTGCGCTCCCAATATTGCATGACCATCGCAATGGACGCCGCGCCGCACCCATCCTTCGGCTGCGCCACAAATGGAACGTCCAGCCACACGCCGGGCGCGTTCGCACCCAGCGCGCACGCCGCGGCGAGCACGATCGCCGCGGCGCATTGGATTACCCGGCGCACGCCGTCCTCACATCACCAGAATGATCACGACCACCGCCGTCGCCAGCGCGATCAGGATGTAAGTGATTTGCTCGTTCGTCAGCGTGCCCGCGGCGATGTCCCGCTGCGCGCGATCCGCACGCGCCGAAAGCCGCGCCAGTTCGCTATCGCTCAGCAGAGGTATCCCCTTTTCGACGAGCTTGTAATCCACCCCCGCCGATTTCAGAGCCTTCTGCGCCTGTTCCGAGGAAAGCAGCTTCTCCAGTTCTGCTTCCTGCGCCTGCCGTGTCTGCATGGTCTTCGCCAGGTCCTGGTGCAGGTCGGAACTGGTCACCACATGTTGTTGCGCGATTACGGCCGGCGAAAGTGACAGCGCTCCGGCCGCGAGAATCCCCGTGAGGGTGAGCGATAAAGTCTTGATACGGAAGGTCATGAAGCCTCCTGGCGGGTGGGCATCTTAATTATCGCGGAAAACGAAGCACCTGCGCAAGCCAATCGCCCTCGGATCGAGGGCCCAGTTCAAATTTTGTGAACGGCCGCGCGCAGGGCCGCCCGCGCGCGCTCGCGCACGAAAACGCTATGGCATTCCCCCGCCATGTGCTCTGATTTCAAGCGATGCCCGTATCGCAAGCCCGCCGCATTGCGTTCCAGATTTTGCTCCGCGTCGAAGCCGAAGGCGCCTACGCAAGCGACCTGCTCCACGCCGAGCTTCCGCCCGCCATCCCTCGCGCCGACGCAGCCCTCGCCACCGAAATCTCCCTCGGAGTCCTTCGCTGGCGTGGCCTGCTGGATTTTTTCCTCGAGCGCTACACTCGCAAGCCGTCTGCCCGCGCCCCCAAGCTTGATCTGCCCGTCGCCATCGCGCTGCGCATGGGCCTCTATCAGCTTCGCTTTTTGCGGCGAGTGCCCGCCCGCGCCGCAGTCAGCGAATCGGTCGAACTGGTAAAGTACGCGCGAAAATCCTCCGCCGCATCGTTGGTCAACGCCGTCCTGCGCCGCGCAGCCGCGGAAGCCGCGCAGCCGCCCGAATCCTTCCTCCCCGCGAATCTCAGCGAGCCCGCGCGCCTCGCCATCCTTCATTCGCATCCCGCATGGCTTATAGAGCGATGGCTCGCGCGCTTCGGCCGCTCCCGCACGCTCGCCCTGCTCGCCGCCGATAATCGCCCGCCGCGCCTTTCATGCGCGCTGCGGGATCCCGCTCGCGCCAAGGAAATCGCGGCGGAATTGCGTGAAGCGAATTTCCAGGTGGAATCCGGGGCGCTGCTGAAATCCGCGCTCGCAGTCTCTGGCGGCCGCATCTCATCGTCCGCGGCGTTCCGTCGCGGCGACCTATCTATCCAGGACGAAGCCTCGCAAGCCGTGCCGCTGCTCCTCCGCGTATGCCCCGGCGATCGAGTTCTGGATTTGTGCGCCGCGCCCGGTGGGAAGACGGCGCCGCTCGCCCGCGCCACAGGCCCATCCGGCTTGGTCGTCGCCGCTGATCGTCACGCGCATCGCCTGGCAGCCATGCGCGCTCAATTCGAGCGCCTTGCGCTCGGCGACGTGCGAAGTGTCGAACTCGACGCCGAAGCCGCGCTCCCCTTCGGCGCCCTCTTCCACCGCATTCTGGTGGACGCGCCCTGCTCGGGAACGGGCACCCTCGCCCGCCACCCCGAAATCCGCTGGCGCCTTACTTCGAGCCCCGATCCAACCCTTAACCAGCCGCGCCTCGCCTCGCTGCACGCATTGCAGGCGCGCATCCTTGCCAACGCCCTCGCCGCCCTCGCACCCGGCGGCCTCCTGGTCTACTCCACCTGTTCCCTGGAATCCGAGGAAAATGAAGACGTGCTCGCCGCAGTCCTGCCCTCATTCCCGCAGATGCGACTCGCGCCTGCCGCCGAAGCCGCGCAGGCCCTCGCCCCGCATCTCGCCCCAAGCGTCACGCCGGCACGTCTCATTGACGCCGCCGGATATTTCCGCACCCTTCCCGGTGAACTTCCCGTGGACGGCTTCTTCGCCGCACTCATCCACCGCGCGGCATAGCGGCCGCAACTCTCAGCCGCTGCCGCCGCCACTTGCACCCTGGATTAGTGCTGCGATTCGTCCAGCAGCTCCTTCATATACTGCTGCCAGAAAATCGCCATCGTATGCGTGCCGTGCCCCCGCGTCTTGTCCGATTCCGGAATCAGCACATATTTCCCGCGCTTCACGCGCTTGATCTCGCGCTCCGCGATTCCCAGGTCCGGCGGGTTGATAAAATCGTCCGCCGAATTCACCCACATCAGCGGCGCCTTAATCTTCTCGAGGTCAGGGGAGGGATCGTACGTCCGCGACGAATTGAACGCGTACCACACGTCGTTCGCGTCAAACGATCCGCTTTCCACCGCCTTCAGCCGCGCCTCGGTCGAACGCACCACCACCGCATCCGCCGCGTCGCGTGTCGGATAACGTACCTGCATCTCGAGCGGCGCGCTTCCCGCGATGGCCATCAGGTCTATCACGGTCCGCATTCCCTGCACCGGCTCGGTCTTGTAGTCGCCGTTGTCCCATGCCGGGTCCGCGTGAATCGCGTCCATCAACATCTTCCGCCACATCCGATTCCGCCCCGCGATCTGCACCGGCTCGCACGCCAGCGGCATCAGCGCATCCACGTCGTCCGGATACATCTCGCCCCACATAAACGAATGCATGCATCCCATCGAAGTGCCCATCACCAGCCGCAGGTGATTCACGCCCAAGCCGTTTTCCAGCAGATCGTGCTGCGCCTTCACCATGTCCTGATAATCGTACTGCGGAAAATGCGCGCGCATCCCGTCGCTCGGCTTGCTCGATTTTCCGTGCCCGATATTGTCCGGCAGGATCAAATAGTATTTCGTGATGTCCAGCAGTTGCCCCGGCCCGTAGAGCACCCCGGCAAAGCTCGGCGAAAGAAATTGCCGTCCGCTGCCCGTCGTCCCGTGCAGGATCAGCACGGCATTCGTCGTCCGCCCGTTCGCGTCCTTCTGCGGCTGGCCTAGCGTCAGATAATGCATCCGCAGCTCCGGCATCGTCTCGCCGGATTCGAAATGAAAATTGTGAATGATGTAATCGCCTTCTTTCGTCGGATAGTTCACGCGCGCGCGTCGCGCCTGCTGGCCGGCTGGTTGGCTAGCCTGCTGCCCGCTCCGCTGGCTCGTTTGCTGAGATCGAGCCGGCGCGGCGAACCATGCAATTCCCAAAATGGCGGCAATCAAAGTACCGAGTAAACGGCGCATTCGAATAGTCCCTCCGGTGCGCCACTCTAGCACGAGAGCGCGCCGGAAATAACGGAAACTCGCCCCGCCGCGCGGCAAACGCCCAAAAATCTCAGCTGGAATCCCCGTAGCGGGTCGGTTTGAATTTTCTTGGCCGTGACACAAGAGGTTAAAATGCAAACTGACCCGCTATCGGATTTCCTTGATTCAGCGACAAGTCGAAAACATCCGCGTTAGACTGCCGGAGAGCTGAATCCCGCGGCGACAGATCCGAAAATTGACGTGCTCTTCATCAATGCGCGAAAAAAAAACGCCTCAAACCGGCCTTGCGGCGCGTCAACTAATGCATAAACGAAAGGCTCACGCCCGTCGAAAGGATAAACTCGTTTGACGTCGTTCCGGGAATCGGAGGGTTCGTCACATAGCGGTCGCTGATGCTGATCTGCCATCCGAGCCAGCTATTGATCTTCGTGGTCGCCGCGGCGTCCAGCGCAAACCGGTATTCCCCCGGATTGCTCAGGTCCGGATAAAAATTGAAATCCTGCGTCAGCAGAGTCCCCTTGTTCACCTTCTTGGTAAGCAGTTCGCTCAAAGTCACCGCCGCTAGGTTCCGGTCCACCTTGATCGAATTGCTGTAGCTTTCCCGCGTGTAGTTCAAACCGGAAAGAACGTCCAGGGTCGTTTCCGGATTCTTGATCGCGTGCCAGCCCAAGCCTCCCGTGTAAATCGAGCGCAGGACCAGGTCCTGCAACGCATCATGCGTGAAGTCGCCGCTTGCCGAGCTAAACATTCGCGGCGTAATGTCCCGCTGGTACCGCACCTCTCCCAGGATGGCGTCCGCCGTAACTCCGCCTGCCCCGCCCGTGGCGGTTGCCGCGCTCGTCGTGTATACCGACGATTCGGAGATCACGAACTCGTCCGCCAGCGTCTTCCGATCCGCGTTCCCCGCGAGGTTCAGGTTTGTCGTGTTGCTGTTGCCGCGCGCCATCGCGAAGCCCAGATTCACCGCACCCTTCCAATCGTGTGCTAGCCCAGGGTGCAGCATTTTTTCGAACTCGTCCTGTCCTTCGGCCGGGCGCAGCAGGCTCACGTCCGCCAGCGGCACCGTCACCGCCCCTTGCGACGCCGTATGGACCACCAGGTTCGTCCCCTCGAGCGAAATCGTTCCGCCTACCGACTGCTTCTTTACGGTTAACACGTAAACCGGCTTCTGCGTGCTCACCTCCTCCACGTTCGACCACGGCACGCTCACCTCGCCGGCATAGTCCGTCTTCAACGTCAGTTGCTTGTCGTCGGCGCCCGTCACCTTCCCCGTTAGCCGGTCGCCGTTCTTCAGCGTAACCCCGTCGCCCATCGCCGTCGCTGCCAACCCCAACAGGCCCACCAGCAGGGCCGCGCACACTTTCCTCATCATCTTCCCCCAATAAAATCTCAATGCCGTAGGCGAGCCATCCCTCCGCGCTCGCCGCTCCATATAACTTACCGCTCTCCTCGAACCATCGCCAGCGCGTCTATAGCATTCAAACCGACCCGCCCCTTATCCGCAAACCCTG
>DATNDJ010000003.1:0-130174 GCA_035553255.1 Candidatus Acidiferrales bacterium
AGTTAAATCCATGTCACAGTATCGCCGGGGCAAGGTGAATCCAAGTCTCGCGCTGAGGAGGATTTAAGACATGTTGAAGCGTCTCACGATGTGTACCGCGGTGCTCGCATTTGCCGCCGGGCTGATGCTGACCGGTGCGAATACGGCGACTGCGGCGGACAAGACCGGAACATGGAGCGGCATCATCACGAATGATATGTGCGGCGCCAAGGACGCGAACGCAGGCAAGGGCGCGCAATGCACCAAGGACTGCGTGAGCAAGCACGCGGCGAAACTCGCGCTGTACGACACGGCCAACAAGGAAGTCTACGTTCTCGAACCCCAGGCCAAGGCCTCGGGCCATGAGGGCCACAACGTGACCGTTAAGGGTACGCTCGACGAGAGCACCAAGACGATTCACGTCACCTCCCTCACGATGAAGGGCATGAAGGCTGCGCCGAAGAAGTCTACCAGCATGTAAGGTAGGTTTTCGGGGACGGCAACCCATCTCCGCAAAAGATGCAATCGGAAAACGGGCGAGGCCGGCGGCTTCGCCCGTTTTCTTTTCCCCTCTTCACTTGATCCCTAGATTTTCCGGTTGTCCGCGTTATCAAGGTGAGTGTCCGGCCAGGGGCGGCTCAGGTATAGATTGAAATCGCGCACCGACCGCAAATCGAACGCCGCGGTTCCGGCGGCTTGTGATGCCTGAATCCGCAGCAGGTGTGCCGATTCGACGGAATCAAAGACAAATGCGGGCCTGGCATCGTCCTTCATGGTTTCGATTTTGATGTGGCTCATCTCAAGACCCTTCACGTGCCGCACGTAAAAGCCCTGCGATGGCATCGTGCCAAACATATCCGGTTCCGGATAGGCATTTTCGCGCTCTCGCGGCTGAATCGCGGCGTCGGCCGCCGTTCCGCCTCCCCAGTGCTGGATGTGAATGCCGCTGAGTTTTACGTCCTCGATTTCGTGGCCGGGAATGCCGCTGATGATCGAGCCAAAGCGATACGCGGAATTTGAGCACACGATATTGCTGATCTGCACGCGCCGTAATTGGCCCACAGGGACGCCCTTTGGACCGCGCATCCGGCTGCCCAGCCGCATGAAAATCGGCGCGCTGGTGATCTCGCTCATCGCGATATTGCTGATGGCCACGTCTTCGAGCAGACCGCCATCCACCGTTTCGAGCGCGATTCCCTGGCACGCTTCGAACACGCAGTTCGAGACGGCGATCTTGCGGAAGCCGCCATTCGATTCGGTGCCGAATTTGATGCGGCCGGTGCGCTCCACGCGCGCGGAGGCGTCGAAGCGCTTCCAGGTGCCGTCCAGAAGCGTCCCCTCGATGTAATCCCCCGTGACGTAGCAATTCGTAACGGTGACGAGTTCGGTTGCGCGCGCGAAGCCGAGCCCGAACGAGCTTTTCAGGCAGATGCCGTCGTCCCAGGGCGAATTCACGCTGCAATTCGAGACGCGAACGTTCCGGCAGCAGTCTATGTCCATCCCATCGCGGTTGGTATCAATCAGCAGATTGTCTATGGTGAGGTTATCCACGCCCGTGGCGAGAATTCCGAAATGCCCGCCGTGGAGAATGGAAAAATCGCGCAGCGTGACGTTGCGGCAATTCTTCAGGCTGATCGTTTTATTGGCCACGCCCGGCGTTTCGGCGCGCGGCCCGGCGCCATATCCGCGGCTGAGCCCGCGGCCCCACAGAAGTCCCGGGCCAGTAATGGAAACGTTCTCGATCTTTTCGCCCCAGATCAGGCTGTTGTGCCAGTGGCTATGGCCGAAATCCTGGAAATGATCCCACTGATTGGGTTCCGCCAGATCATAGGCAGGCCCGTTCGTTCCCGGCGCAGGGGCATCCGCGGCGATGATCGTCGTGCCGCGACCCAGGCGGAGCGCAATGTTGCTCTTCAGGTGGATTGAGTGGCATAGGTAATTTCCGGGCGGAAATGTGACTGTGCCGCCGCTTGGCGCCGCAGCTTCGATCGCGCGATTGATGGCATCCGTGTCGAGCGTCTTCCCGTCGCCCGTGGCGCCAAAGGCGCGCACGTTGAAGTCGCCCGCGCGCTCGGCGGGTTGCGCTGAGCCTGCTTGCTGCGCGCCCGCGATCAGCGGCATAGCGAATCCCGTGCCGGCAAATCCCGCGGCGGCGTGGAGAAAACTGCGTCTCGAGCTTGCGTCAATCGGCATTCGCGGGCGTCTCCTCATTCAAAGCCAACGCGCGTTACCAGATGCGGCAGCGCTTCGACCCCGCCCGCTCCATACCCGAGCCGGGCTTGCATCCCCATGCCTTGGCGAACGACGGCATGTTCGAGAGCGGGCCGTCCGTGCGGAACTGCGGCAACGGGTGCTCGTTTGTTTTGGCCAGCAGCCGCGCGGCTTCGGGACGGTAGACCCCTGCCCAAATCTGCGCGAATCCCAGGAAGAATCGCTGGTCCGGCGTAAATCCACCAGCTTTCTCGGTCGTTTTTCCTTCGGGAGTGTTCAGGAAGGCGGCGTGCGCGATCGTGAGCCCGCCCAGGTCGGCGATGCTTTCACCCTCCACCAGCTTTCCATTCTCGGTGAGCCCCTTTTCGACCACGAAGCCATCGAACTGCTGCGCCACGCAATCGCCGCGCGCCTTGAAATTCTTCAGATCCTGCGGCGTCCACCAGTTCTTCAGATTTCCCTGGCCGTCGAAGCGTGCGCCTTCATCGTCGAAGCCGTGGGTCATCTCATGCCCGATCACCGCCCCGATCCCGCCGTAATTGATCGCCGGATCGCCATTTGGATTGAAAAAGGGCGGCTGCAGGATTCCCGCCGGAAAGACAATCTCGTTCATCGAAGGATCGTAGTAAGCATTCACGGTGGGCGGCGTCATGCCCCATTCCGTGCGGTCGACGGGCTTGCCGATCTTGGCGATATCGCGCGCGATTTCAAAGGCATCGCCCCGCTCGGCGTTCTCCGCATAGGAAGCGCGCGTCACCTGATATTTCGAATAGTCGCGCCATTTATCCGGATAGCCGATCTTCAGCGTGATCGCGTCCAGCTTCTTGATGGCCTGTTCGCGTGTGGCCGGGCTCATCCAATCGAGCGTACGCAAATCCGCGCGCAGGGCGGTCTCGAGATTTTTCACCATCTCGATGGCTTTGGTCTTTGCTTCCGGCGGGAAATACTGCTTCACGTAGTATTGCCCGAGCGCCTCGCCCAGCCGCCGATCTGTGGACGCCACGCACCTTTGCCAGCGCGGCCGCAGGATTTTCGCGCCGGTGAGCGTCTTCCCAAAGAAGTTGAAATCCTCCTCGACGAACTTCGCGGGCAGCGCTGGGGCCGCGGCATGCACAAGGTGCCACCGTAGGTATGTCTTCCAATCCGAAAGCCGCGTGGCGGCGATGGCTGAATCGAGCGCCTTGAAGAAATTCGGCTGCGCCACGTTGATTTCGGCGAATGATGGCGCATTCCTCTCCCGGAAATACTCCGGCCACGGAATATTCGGCCCGAGCGTCCGCAGTTGCGCCACCGGCATCTTGTGGTAGACGTTGTCCGGGTCGCGCATATCCACGCGGTCCATCGAGGCCTTCGCCAGCGCCGTTTCCACGCGCAGCACGGTCTTCGCCTCTGTCGCCGCGTTTGCGGAGCTATCGCCCATCAGCTCGAGCATTTTTGCCACGTGCTGCGCGTATTCCGCGCGCAGTTCCTTCGATTTCGCGTCCTCTTTCAAATAATATTGTCGGTCCGGCAGGCTCAAGCCGCCCTGCAGCAGCGTCGCGATTTCTTTCGTACTGTCCTTGAAATCCTGCGTCGAGCCGAACCGGAACATCACCGGGACGCCCTCGCTCTGCAATCGCCCCATTTCCGCCTGCAGGCTCGCTGCATCGTGGATGGCCGCAATGCGCTGCAGCTCGGGATCGAGCGGCGTGAGGCCTGCATGGTCGATTGCCCTCATGTCCATGCAACTTGCGTAGTAATCGCCGATCTTCTGCCAGTTCGACCCTGCCTTCGCCGATTTATCCGCCGCGGCCTTTTCCAGTATTTCCTTGAGGTGCTGTTCGTTGCGATCGTTCAGGATTTCAAATGTTCCCCAGGCCGGATATTGCGCTGGAATGGGATGGTCCTTGATCCAGCCGCCGTCGGCGAATTTGAAGAAATCCGTGCACGGAGAGACCGAGCGGTCCAGGTTCGCGGGATTGAAGCCCAACACAGTCTTCGCGGCCCCGGCTGTCCCAGTTGCAATGGAGTCGTCCGCCAAACTGACGCACCCTCCGGGCGTTGTGGCGGGAGCGAGCGCGGGCGCGCCCGCCGATTGCGACATCAGCCCCGCCGGGAACGCCAAAATCACGATTGCTAAAAGCACAGGTTGAAAGCGCCGCATTGTCTCTCCGATCGCTAGGGAATCTAGGCTTCGCGCCGCGCCGCATGCCGTGCGGCGGTATTCCGCAAACTCGCCGCGTGCCATTCTGAGCGCGGCCCGCGGGCGTGTCAATCGGCTCTCGCGCAGCGCCCGGCAAGCCGGCGCATTCCCCTCCTTTCACGCCTCCTCGCCTCCATTACAAATCAACGGTGGCTTTTACGGCGCGAGACAGGCAGAATGGCACGTTCGTATTCCGCTTTCAGGGGGCAATCGAATGGCGCACGGTCGGCTGCTGCGTGTGACGGGTATTCTTGCGTGCCTTTTTCTTCCTCTGTCGCTGGCCTGGCAAGCTGGGGCGCAGCGACGTCGCCAGAGGACGCCTCCCACTCCCGGCCCAATGCTCGAACAGGGCACACAGCATTTCGATACGCCCGATTTCGATCTGAGCCTGGTGCGCTCGTCCCAGACGGTCGCCGCTCTGCAACCCAAGGGCGCGAACGGCTTCGATTTCACGCCTGCCGATCAGCTCGTCGCGCGCTCACGGAACGGCTACTACCATCTGGGCGATATTGATCTTCGGCTCCGCGTCGGCTCCTCCGGCGATTGGAAGGAGTACTCGACCGCGCTCGCGCGCGCGCCCGTCACGGCGCTGCCCTCGTCGAAGCGGCTCCTCGCAGCCGCCGACCTCACGGCCACACTCCCGGCCGATATTCCGCTGCACGTCGTCCGGCAATGGGCGCTCGAGGACGGCAAGCTCGTCCTGCGCTTTATCCTGAAGAATAAAGCGTCGCAGCCGGTTCAGATCGGCGGGCTGGGCATACCAATGGTCTTCAACAACATTCTCACTGGCCGCTCGCTGCCCGAGGCGCACGCCAAGTGCTCCTTCTACGATCCGTACATTGGCGAGGGCGCGGGCTATCTGCAGGTCACCCGGCTCAATGGCGAAGGTCCGGCACTGCTTGTGATTCCCGATGGAAAGACGCCCTTCGAGGCCTACAAGCCTATTCTGAATCCCAAGCGCTTTCGTGGCCCCAGCACGGAACCCGAGGTCTTCACCGATCTCACGCCGCGCAGCAACACCTTCGAAGGCTTCTACGATTGGATGGTCTACAGCGAGGCTTTTGCCGAAAACGAGTGGAAGGGCGTGAACGAGTGGAACCCCTCGACGATGCTCACGCTCGCCCCCGGCGAGTCGAGGACCCTAGGCGTCAAATTCGTGCTTTCCGATTCCATTCCGCACATCGAGAAAACGCTTACCGCTAACGATCGGCCTGTCGCCGTCGGCATCCCCGGCTACGTGCTTCCGGAGGACATGCACGCGCGTCTCTTCCTCGATTATTCGAGCCCCGTCGCTTCGATGAGCGTCTCGCCCGCTGGCGCCATCGCGATTCACAAGGACGCGCCCGCCGGCGCCTGGAAGGCTTACACGCTCGATGGCAAGACGTGGGGCCGCTCGCGCCTCACGATCACCTATCGCAATGGCCTCGTCCAGACCATCGGCTACTTCGTGATGAAGCCCGAAGCCGACGCCGTTGCCGATTTGGGGCATTTCCTCACCACGAAGCAATGGTTCGACGATGCGAACGACCCGTTTCATCGCGCCCCCTCGCCCATTACCTATGATAACGATCTCCACCAGCAGGTCACGCAGGATGCTCGCGTCTGGATCGCCGGCCTTAGCGACGAAGGCGGCGCCGGCTCCTGGCTCGCTACGGCAATGAAGGAGTTCGGTGAGCCTAACAAGGAAGAGCTCGACAAATTTCAACAGTTCATTGACGGCGTTTTGTGGGGTCAGCTTCAGTATAAGGACGGCCCGCGCCAGTACGGCGTGAAGAAAAGCCTCTTCTACTATCAGCCGGACGAGCTGCCGGCAGGCTACTATCGCAGCGACATCAACTGGAAGGGCTGGACGAGTTGGAACAAGCAGCAGGCCAGCGCCGTCGACCGCTCATTCGATTATCCGCACGTCGCCGCAGCCTACTGGTCGCTCTATCGGCTCGCGCGCGACCACCAGGGCCTGATCACCGATCATCCCTGGCAGTGGTATCTCACGCAGGCGTATCAGACCTCGATGGCCATGACTAGACTGGCCCGCGGCTACGCCCGATTCGGCCAAATGGAAGGTGATGTTTTCGTCAGCATCCTGAACGATCTGAAGCTGGAAGGAATGAACACCGAAGCCGCCAACCTCGAAGCGGCCATGAAGGCCCGCGCCGACCGCTGGAAGGACGAAGCCTTTCCCTTCGGCAGCGAGATGCCCTGGGATTCCACCGGCCAGGAGGAAGTCTACGCATGGATGAAATACTTCGGTTACCAGGATAAGGCGGACGTAACCCTCAAAGTGATCCTCGGTTACGATCCCGCCATTCCGAGCTGGGGTTACAACGGCAGTGCCCGCCGCTATTGGGATTTTTATTACGGCGGAAAAGCCGGCCCCACCGGACGCCTCGAGCGGCAACTCCACCACTATGGTTCAGGCATCAACGCCATTCCGCTACTGGCCGAATACCGCCAGCATCCCGACGAGATCTATCTGCTCCGCGTCGGCTATGGCGGCACCATGGGGTCGCTCACCGACATCAATCAGGAAGGCTTTGCCGCCACCGCATTCCATTCCTTTCCGGACATGATGCGCTTCGATGGAATCACCGGCGATTATGGCCCGAACTTCTTCGGATATGCGTTCAACACGGCAACCTACATCGTCAAGCATCCCGCCTACGGATGGGTCGCCTTCGGCGGCAATCTTTCCGACGAGCGCGGCACGGTGCGCGTCACCCCGCTCGACGCATTCCGCATGCGCGTGTACGTTGCGTCGCTCGGCCTCTGGCTAACGCTCGATTCCGGCCAGTTCCAGCAGGTCGAGATCAATCCGCGGACGGGCGCAGTGCGTGTCGGCCTCGCAGCCGCCACCCAAATTACTCCCACGGCGCTGCTGCGCGTCAGCCAGCCCGCGAAGATCGAGGGTGTGGGAACTTACGCTCCCCGCGAATCGCTCCAAATGGATCGCGGCGCGTACCTCGTACCCTTGAAAAGCGGAATAACCTGGGTCGAGCTCGCGCCTCGGCAGAACTGATAACTCGGATGCCCCGATAGGTGCTCGCCGCAAGCTGCGCCCAGCAGGGCGCAGCTCAGCACGAGCACCATCAGTTGTTCTGTGGATTACTGCATCCGCACCCGCCGGCGCGCGATCCCGCCGCCAGCCAGCAGCAACATTCCTGTACCGAGCAGCAGCGCGGTATCGGGCTCCGGGGTTGGCGTGGGCGTTGGGCAATAGCTGCCCATCGAGGAGCTGCCGATGGATGCCGCGTGTCCGTCCGTGATGCGCACGGCGCGCAGTTGCGATGAGGGTTGCCAATCGCGCAGCGAGGCGCCATCCCTCAGGGTGAATCCGTCGCTGATCGAATGACCGGCGTTAAAAACAGCATTGTACGAACCGAGATATGCGCCAGCGGAAGCGGCAGGCGAATACGAATCCGCATGCACCGCGCCCCCCGTCGCCATGAGCAAAGCCACACCTACTGCAATCAGCACAGCCTTCATAGACCCACCTCCGGGTCGGCCCTGGTAAAGCCTTTGTGGATGAAACTGGTTGCTGTCTAACTGCGATCGCCTATTCGGAAACCTGTCCTCAGATTCGGGAACTCTGCCCTGCAAATTGATAGTGGAATCGCACGGAAGCGCGGTCAACCCTATTGTCCCGGGCTTAATCCTGTATTCGCCGTTGAGGAAAACAACGTGGAAATCTCAGCGCAGGTCGCAAGTTGCTGCTAATTTAGGAACTTAGAGCGGATCGGAAAGGACGGAAGGGACAGGGCACAGTAACATCGGCCCTGTCCCGCAATAGCCTATCTCTGACGCTTAACTGCAGCCCGAAGTCGAGCCGCAATTCGAGCACTTATAGCAGCTCCCGTTGGGCGTCATCAGCATCCCGCATTCGGAGCAGTAGGGTGCATCGTCAATGGCCGCGCGCGCCCGGGCGGTCGCCTCGGGCTCGATGGCCTGCTTCGCTGCGGGCATTGAAGCCCCGATGGTTGGCGCCGGCTTTCCAGCAGCGGGCTCCTCGACCGCAGCCGTATCGCTATCAAGGTACTCGCGCGAGATGAACTTCCCGCCGAGCCAGCGGCCGATGTAATCCACCACGGACTTGGCATAGCGGATTTGAGGATTGCCGGTGTAACCGGAAGGCTCAAAGCGCGAATTCACGAACTTGTCCACCAGGGCGCGCAGCGGCACTCCGTATTGCAGCGCAATAGAAACCGATAGCGCGAAGGCATCCATGATCCCGGAAAGCGTCGAGCCTTCCTTCGCCATTTTGATGAAGATCTCGCCCGGGGCTCCGTCCTCATACTTGCCAACGGTCAGATAGCCCTCATGGCCCCCAACCGAGAACTTGTGAGTGATCGAATCGCGTTCGCTGGGCAGCTTACGGCGACGCGTACGAGAGGCGGCAAAAAGCTCCTGCTGCTCGGCCGAAGGCGTTTCAACCGCGCCCGGCGCAACAGCGGCGACCCGGGCCGGCGCCACGGTAGCCCCGAGCGCTGGAGCAGCCGCGACGGGCTTTTCATCCTCTCTCTTGCCGGCGGCGGAAAGCGGCTGCGACCGCTTGGAGTTATCGCGATAGATCGCCACAGCCTTCAATCCCAACTTCCAGGATTCGATATAGGCGTCCATGATGTCCTCCACCGTGGACTCCTCCGGCATATTGATCGTCTTGCTGATCGCGCCCGAAAGGAACGGCTGCGCGGCCGCCATCATGTGCAAATGACCGCGCCAGGAAATTGAGCGGCCCCCGCCCGCGGGCGTAAGCGAGCAATCGAACACGGCGAGGTGCTCGGGCTTGAACCCGGGGGCGCCTTCAATCGTGCCGTTCGCGTCAATGTAATCCACGATCTTGGCCACGTCCTCGGGCGCATAGCCCAGCTTCATCAGCGCCTGCGGCACAGTATTGTTCACGATCTTGATCACGCCGCCGCCCACCAGCCTCTTCTGCTTCACGAGCGCGAGATCAGGCTCGATGCCGGTGGTATCGCAATCCATCATGAAGCCGATCGTCCCGGTAGGCGCGAGGACGGAGACCTGCGAGTTCTTATAGCCGAATCGCTCGCCTAGCTCCAGCGCATCGTCCCAGGCGCTTTTTGCGGCGTGCAGCAGCGAAGGTTGCACGTTCTCTTCCTTAATGGGCCGCAGCGAATCGCGGTGCATGCGAATCACGCCCAGCATCGCGTCGCGATTGCGCAGATAACCGCCAAAGGCGCCCATGCGATCGGCGATGCGCGCCGATTGCGCATAGGCCTCGCCGGTCATCAGCGCCGTGATCGCGCCGCAGAAATCGCGCCCGCCCTCGGAATCGTAAGGCAGCGCCAGCGACATCAAGAGCGCGCCCAGGTTCGCGTAGCCGATACCGAGCGGCCGATAATCGTGCGAATTGCGCGCGATCCTCTCGGTCGGATAGCTCGCGTTGTCCACCAGGATTTCCTGCGCCGTGATCGTCACGTCCACCGCGTCGCGGAAGCCGTCGGAATCGAACTGCCCGTTTGGCCCAAGGAATTTCAGCAGATTCAGCGACGCCAGATTGCACGCCGTATCGTCCAGGAACATATATTCGGAGCACGGATTCGACGCATAAATGCGGTCCGTGGATTTGCACGTGTGCCAGCGATTCACCGTCGTGTCGTACTGCATTCCCGGATCGCCGCAGTGCCACGCCGAATCCGCCATTTTGCGCAGCAGGTCGCGCGCCCGGAACTGCTGCACGGGATTGCCGTCGGCCACGTTGCGAGTCCACCAGTCGCGATCCTCGGTGGCGGCGGTCATAAACTCGTCGGTCACGCGCACCGAATGATTGGCGTTCTGAAAGAAAACGGAGGAATACGCTTCCCCATCAATCGCCGGATCGTAGCCCTGCTCGATCAGCACGTGCGCCTTGCGTTCTTCTTTCCGCTTGCTTTCGATGAACTCCTCGATATCCGGATGATCCACGTTGAGGATCACCATCTTGGCGGCGCGCCGCGTCTTCCCGCCGCTCTTGATCACCCCTGCAAACGCGTCGAAGCCCTTCATGAAGCTCACCGGCCCGGACGCGATCCCTCCTCCGGAAAGCGATTCGCGGCTGCCGCGCAGCGTCGAAAAATTCGTTCCCGTGCCCGACCCCCACTTGAAGAGCATCCCCTCCGTCTTCGCCAGGTTCATGATCGAATCCATGTTGTCCTGCACGGAGTTGATGAAGCACGCCGAGCACTGCGGCTTTGCCTGCACGCCCACGTTGAACCACACCGGCGAATTAAACGCCACCTTCTGCTCCACCAGCAGATGCGCCAGTTCGTCGCGGAAGATGTTCCGGGATTCCGCGCTCGCGAAATATCCGCCTTCTTCGCCCCAGCGGACTACCGTATCCACCACGCGCCCGATCAACTGCCGCACAGACGTTTCTCGCTCCGGGGTGTTCGGCTTCCCATGGAAGTACTTCGAGGCGACAATATTTGTCGCCGTCTGCGACCAGCCCTTGGGCACCTCGACGTTCTCCTGGCGGAAGATCACCTGGCCCTTATCGTTTCCGATCAGCGCTGTTCGCCGCTCCCACTCCACCTTATCGAACGGCGAAACCTTGCCATCCGTGAACCGGCGCTGAAATTCCAGTCCCGTCGTGCGCCGCGTGGTCTGCTCCGTACTATTGGTTCCGTTCAGGGCCATTCTCGTTTCCGCCATGGTGTGCCTCCGCGCTGGTCGAGCCGTGCGATGGTTGGCCGGGTATCCGTGCGGGAGGACTACTGCTATTTTACTCCCGACGGCCCCCGGGGTTGAAATGTGTACCGAGAGTTGCACAACCTTCAGGGGTACGGACCTGACGGATCTTGGAACGCATTCCAAGCTCCAAAACCAAAAATGCCTCGCCGGCCCGCCTAGGTTCCAGCGGGGCTGGACTGCGTAATCGTCGGCGGATTTTCGGCTGAACCCGATCCTTATAGCCCGCTCACCGGCGCTGCGGCTGGGGCAGCGGCAGGCTCGATTTCCCCCCGAGTCTGGGAGCGGAGTATCTGGAATTGCAAAAAGGATGTCAAGGGGAAAATCTCCTCCGAATACTAAATATTAGGTTCGTAGTGCTCAAACCATCTACCAGTAGTGGTGCCTGTGCCGCAGCCCCAATGCCTTATGTGCCGTCACTGCTAACACCCACCAGTTGACTTTGCCCGTGGACCGCGCAAAAAATAATCTCGATATGAGCACACCGGCCATCGAGATTGCGGGTCTCACCAAGGACTATCCGGTAGGCTTCTGGCGCAAGCGCATGCGGCGCTCGCTGGACGACCTTAACCTGAAGGTCGAAGACGGCGAAACTTTCGGCTTCCTCGGGCCCAACGGCGCCGGCAAGACCACCACACTGAAGCTCCTGATGGGGCTGATTTTCCCCACCTCGGGCACAGCGCGTGTCCGCGGCCGCTCGATTGACGACGTAAACATGCACCGCGAGATCGGCTATCTGCCTGAGCAGCCCTATTTCTACGATTACCTCACCGCGCGCGAGCTGCTGGATTATTACGCGCGCTTTTCCGGCTACTCTCGGGCGGAGCGCCGCGAGCGCGTCGGCCGTTTCCTGGAAGTGGTGGGTCTTCGCGATGCCGCGGACCTGCAACTCCGAAAATTCTCGAAGGGCATGTTGCAGCGCGTGGGGTTCGCGCAGGCGATCCTGCACGATCCGCCCGTAATCTTCCTCGATGAGCCGATGTCCGGTCTTGACCCGCTCGGCCGCCGCGAAGTGCGCGACGTGATTCTCGATTTGAAGCGCCAGGGGCGTACGGTCTTCTTTTCGACGCACATCCTCTCCGATGCGGAAATGCTCTGCGACCGCGTAGCGGTTGTCGTAGGCGGAAAGCTGCAAGGGGTTGGCGCGCCGGGCGATTTCGTCTCGCCGGAGGTGCAGGGGATGGAGATTCTCTTCGAAGCCGGGGAGAGCGCTTTGCCCGCCGCGCTCGCCCAGCGCGCGATGCAGACTGGAGGCCGCTATCGCATCGAAGTTCCCGAAGCGGAATTGCACGCCGCGCTTGCCGATCTGCGCGGCTGCGAGGCGCGGATCCTTTCGGTGCTGCCTATCCGGCCGAGCCTCGAGGATTACTTCCTGCGGCTGGTGAACCGGCGCGAACTGGCGCCGCGCAGCGTCGAGGTGGCGGCGCAATGAGCGCGATTCCCGGAGTCGTTGCGGTCAACACGTTTCGCGAAGCGGTGCGCGACCGCGTCCTCTACAATCTCGTTTTCTTCGCTCTCCTAATGATCGGCGCCGCGATTCTCGTTGGTCAGGTTTCCATCGGAATAGATCGCCTGGTGATCGTGAACCTGGGGCTTTCCGCGATCTCAATCTTCGGTTTCGTGATGGCCGTCTTCATGGGCGTCGGCCTCGTCTACAAGGAAATCGAAAAGCGCACTCTGTATAGCCTGCTGGCCAAGCCCGTGCGCCGCTGGCAATTCCTTACCGGGAAGTACGCCGGCCTGTTGCTCACGCTTCTCGTCAATACGCTTTTCATGACGGCCGGCCTCGCCGCCGCGCTGTACTACGTTGGTCGCCCGTTTCTGCGTTCGGATTTTTCAATCGTGGTGGCGATCTATTTCATCCTGCTGGCGCTCGCGTTGGTGACGGCGTTCGCGCTCTTCTTCTCGTGCTTTTCGAGCCCGATGCTTTCCACGCTATTCACCTTGGGCGTTTACGTCACCGGATTCTTCGCCGCGGATATCCGCGATTTCGGCAAGCTGACTCACAATCCTCTGATTAGCGCTGTAACGCGCGCGATCTACTACGTCCTGCCCAATTTTCATAATTTCGACGCCATCGCCGCCGCTGGCCATGGCGAACCGATTCCCGGCGCCCTGATCGCGCAGAACACCGCATACGCGGTGGTCTACGTTGCGCTGCTGCTTGTCGCTTCCTCGGCGGTATTTTCCTCGCGGAATTTGAAATGACGCGCAGCGTCCAATCGCGCTCGATACGCATCGTGGCTATCGCGGCGCCGATCCTGCTCGCCGCTGTGGTGCTGCTGCAGACCGGCATTGACGCGCGCACGCGTTCCATCGCCCAGCAGAAGGAAGAGCTGCTGCTGCAATCGCCCGCGACCGCGAAAAAGCTGAGCCTGGGATACGACGCGCTGCTCGCCGATGTCTATTGGACGCGCGCCGTCCAGCTCTACGGCGATAAAGTCGGCAAGACGCACGAGGGTTTTGACCTGCTCTACCCGCTATTGAATATTGCGACCTCGCTCGATCCGAAGCTCCTGCCCGCGTATCACTTCGGCGCGATCTTCCTTTCGCAGACGGGAATCGGAGGCGCTGGGCGGCCCGATCTCGCCGTGAAGCTGGTGCAGCGCGGCATCGCCGCGAATCCCGAAGATTGGCATCTCGATCTCGACCTCGGCTTCATTTATTACTGGTGGCTGCGGGATTACAGCGACGCGGCTAAGGCATATCTTGCGGCCAGCAAGGCGCCGGGGGGCCCGTCGTGGCTGTCCATCACCGCTGCGCGCATGGCTCAAAAGGGCGGATCGCTCGAAATGTCGCGGATGATTTGGAGCCAATTGTACGAATCCTCGAAGGACCCGCGCGTGCGCAAGAATGCGCGGGACGAGTTGACCGGATTGAAGGCGCTCGACGACGAGAACCATCTGAATGATCTGGCGGTGGGCTATCGGCAGCGCTTTGGTCATTTCCCCGCATCGAGCGCGGATTTGGTCCACTCGGGAATGCTTCCCGGCGTTCCGCTCGATCCCGCTGGCTTTCCTTATCAATTCGGCCTCGACGGAAAAGCGAAGCTCGACCGGCGCAGTCCCGTGGTAATCAGCCCTCCGCCCCCCAGCCCTCCGCCGCGACCACCGGATAAGTCCCCGGCGAAATAGCGCTAGGAAACTCCCGCGCTTTCCGGCACAACGCCCAATGTCGCGCCGGGTTAGAATGGGGTTATAGCCGCCTTGCAACCGGCGCCCAGCCCAGGGGAATCCCACTTACATAGAGGAATCCGAGAATTACGATGCCAAGACGCATGGACACATCGGCCCTTGCCGCCACGGTTGTGCTGACGGGGCTGGCCCTGGCCGCCGCGCCTCACGCGGAATGCCAGCAGGCCGCGCAAGCGCCTGCCCTGTCTGCGGACGGATTCTCGTTGGGGCCGGGGAGTTTGGTCCCCGTGCCCGCAAATGATGCGCAGCAGCGCCAGTCGCCCAACTCTCCTGATCCGCCCACCCCTGCGGAGTTGCAGGTCCGCGCCGACGCGGTACTCACGAACCAGCACCGCAACGACGATGCCAGCGATGCCTACGAATACGTCGAGCATCAAATCACGCGTAGCGGCGGCCCCAATCCGCACGCCGTCGACGAAAAAGTCTATCGCGTGGTGCCCACCGGAACGGGAACCCTGAAAATTCTGCTCAAGGACAACGACCACGCCGTGGATTCGGCCGACTACCGTCACCAATTGCAGCGCTGGGAGGATGTGCTCGAACTGATGCTGAAACCCGACGATCCCCGCACGCGCAGCGCCTACGCTAAATCCGCCAAGAAAAAGCACGACCGCGCGGACATGGTGGACTCGATGAAGCGCGCCTTCATTCCGCGCTGGGTTGGCCGCGAGACGGTGAACGGGCGCCTCTGCGACGTGATTCAACTCGATCCCAATCCGGCTTTCCGGCCGCACTCGATCCTTCAGGATGTGCTTACCCGCGTCAGCGCCGAGATCTGGGTGGACCCGGATTCAAATCAGTTGGTTCGGGGTGAAGCTCACGTGACGCGCGATCTCTCGGTTGGTGGTGGGATCCTAGGGAAGCTCTATCGCGGCGGCGTCTTTTCCATCGAGCAGGCGGAGGTAGCACCCGGCATCTGGCTGCCCACGCGCTATCAATACGATTTCTCAGGCCGCAAATTCCTTTTCACGTTCGAGATTCACCAGATCATCCAAATGGCGCAATATCGCCGCGTCGGGCCCCCCAACGAAGCCCTCGGCGTGGTGAAGAACGAGCTTGCCTCCGGCAAACCTGCCACCGGCGATCCATAACCTCGATCTGCCTGAGTTGCTACGGCTCGATGCGTTGCAGCTTGAGCGGCGGAGTCAGGACGTCTCCCGGATCGTATTCCTTCAGGCCGCCGGCGATTTCTCCTTGCGGAAGCCGCCGCAGCGAATAGACGTGCGGCCGCGGACCCGCCCCCAGATTTTTATGCGCCATCACCTGGAAATAGCCCCCGGCGTACCGGATGGTGTAGGGATATCGCCATTCGCCCTTGAGCCGGCAGGAGGAGATCTTAATGTCGCAATCGGCGTCGCCCGGCGTGATTTCATCAGTGACGAGCGGCAGTTGCGCGGCAGGCTCAGGTTTGATGCGCAGATAGAGCCAGCGTCCCGCGGAGATCACCGCCATTCCGCGGGCTTCTCCGGCGAAGAGCCCTCCCAAGCCCCGGAGAATGCCTTCGAGGGTGAAGGAAATACAGAGCCACGTGACCGGGTTGAACCAAAATCCAAGCGTTCCCATGAGCCCGGCCCACGGGCCGTAGGCGCCGCCGCCCGATCCCGAAAACGCACTCATGAAAATCGCGTACCAGACGGCGAGCAGGGGAGCCGAGAGCAACAACTCGAGCAGGCCGGAGAGAAAAGCGGCACGCTCCCAGCGGATCGGCAGGCTGGGGAAGAGTTCCTTGCGCCACCGCTGTGGCAGCGCCGAAAGGAACGGTCCGAAGATGTAGGTCATCCACACGCGGCGGGCTCCTGCTTCGCAGGATACGGGCAGAAGCGGAAAAGGGGAGCGGGATGCTCCCCTTTCACGCCAATCAGTTAACCCGCCGGACGCGATACGTCAGCGAGCCGCGGCGGCCGTTTCCTTCTCGATGGGGGCGCCGATCAGGTTGCCCCATTCGGTCCACGAACCGTCGTAGTTCTTCACGTTGTTATAGCCCAGCAGATATTTCAGCACGAACCAGGTGTGGGAGCTGCGCTCTCCGATGCGGCAGTAGGCGATTACTTCGCCGTTGCCGTTCACGCCTTTGCCGCCGTAGAGCTGCTGCAAGGCCTCGGCGGATTTGAACGTGCCGTCCTCATTCGCCGCCTGCGACCACGGAACATTCGCCGCGCCCGGAATGTGACCGGCGCGCTGCGCCGTCTCCGTCATTCCCGGCGGCGCGATGATCTTCCCGGTGAACTCATCCACGGAGCGAACGTCCACCAGATGCCCCTGGGATTTCTTTTCGACAATCGCCATCACCTGTTCCTTGCGCGCGCGCAGCGATTCGTCGGGGCTGGTGGCGCGGTAATTCGCGGCGGCAACCTTCGGCGCGTCCGTTGTGGTGGGGCGCTTCTCCGCGACCCATTTCTTCCGGCCGCCGTCCATCAGCAGCACGTCTTTATGGCCGTAGTATTTCAATTGCCAGAAGGCGTATGCGGCGAACCAATTGTTGTTGTCGCCGTAGAGGACGATGGTGGTGTCGTTCGAGACGCCGGCCGCCCCGAGCAGCCTTTCGAGCGTCGCTTTGTCAATCAGGTCGCGGCGCACGTTGTCCTGGAGCTGCGTCTGCCAGTTCCAGCCCACCGCTCCGGCGATGTGGCCCTGATCGTAGGCTGAGGTGTCTACGTCCACCTCGATCAGCCGGATTTTCGGATCGTTCAGGTGGTCCGCCACCCACTGCGTTGAAACGAGCACTTCGGGATGCTTATAGTCCGCCATCTGAGAGTCTCCTTCTTGCTTGAAAGATTTCGAGAGTTTTTAGAGCCCTGAAAATCGAAAACCCACCGGCCAGCCTCGTCTCTGGCGGTGGGTTCGGAAGAGCGTGCGTCGCGATACTTTACGCGCCGCGCCTGCCCGTGCCAGAGGACACGCAGGTGCAACACATGCAACAACAGCACAGCGCGAAGGCCAATCCTCGGCGGCACGGAATCATAAGGAGCATAGGTTACACCGCCGAATCGCCGCAATCAACCACCTTTCGCGGCGGACGCGATTCCCGCCGGCGGCACACCCGCGCCGAACCCGACCCGGTGCGCTTCCGGTCCCTTGCCGATCACGACGCTGCCGCCCAGCAGCACGATTCCCGCGAATACACCCATCGCCATTCCGTAGCCGAAATGATGCCCCAGGATTGCCTCGAGGGGCGGGGCGACCGAAGCAATCAGCACCCCCAATTGGTAGGCAAATCCAGGGAAAAACCCGCGAACGGCGTCTGGCGAGAGTTCGTTGATATGCGCGGGCACAACGCCCCACGCGCCCTGCACCATGAATTGCATGGCGAAGGCCCCCACTGCGATCCAGGCTAGCCCGGGCGCCAGAATCCACAGCGGGATCACCAAAATGGCCGCCAGCGCGGCAATCACCATCGAGCGGCGCCGCCCCGCGCGATCGGAATAGAGACCGAAGAGAATTCCGCCGAGGATCGCCCCGATCATCGAAATCGCCGTGATGAGCGAGACGGCGCGCGGGTCAAAATGGCGCTGCTGCTGGAGAAATGTGGGATAGAGGTCCTGCGTGCCATGGGAGATGAAGTTCATCATCGCCATCAGGAGCACGATATAGGCGAAGCGCTTGCCATTGGCGGCGACGGAGCGGAAATAGCCGCGCCAGTTCGTCCAGCGCGCGGCGGAGCTTTCCCAAGCCGCACTTTCTTTTACCTTCGCGCGGATGAAGAGCGTGAGCAGGGCCGGGGCGCCGCCGAGGAAGAAGAGAGCGCGCCATCCCCAGTGCGGGAAAACGGTTCCGTATGCGATGGCCGCGAGCAGGTAACCGAGCGCGTAGCCTTCCTGCAAGACGCCGGAGAGGACGCCGCGCCATTTCGCGGGAACCGATTCCATAGCGAGCGACGCGCCGATGCCCCATTCGCCGCCCATGCCGATGCCATAGAGGAAGCGGAGGGCGAGGAACGTCTTATAGCCGGGGGCGAGGCCGGAAAGAATTTCGACGGCCGAGTACAAGAGAATGTCGAGCATGAGTGGGAGGCGGCGGCCGTAGCGATCGGCGAGAAGGCCGAAGAGGAAGGCGCCGACTGGGCGCGTCACCAGGCTGGCCATGAGGGCAAACGCGATTTCAGGGACGGATTTGTGGAAATCGTGGGCGACGGGGGCGAGGACAAAGACCAGGACGAAATAATCGAAGGCGTCGAGGGTCCAGCCGAGGAAGCCGGCGATGAGGGCGTTGCGCTGATTCGCGCGATCAGGGGATTGAGGGGACATGGTTACCGTAGATTAGAACGGAAGTTACGTTGCAAATACAAGGGTTAAGCTCATTTCTAATCCCCGTACCGTAGATTAGAAATTCGCGGGCGGAGAGGGGGAGGGGGTTGGTTTGCTTGTTGGGCCGGCGATGAGTTGCGATAAACATGCAGCCGCAGGTTATCATACTATTAACCATTTGTCAAGAGGAAAGTGGCCGCGAATATGATTTCCCGATTCGGGAGGGCCGGATCGCGGTCATGAACGGCTGGAATTCTTCGGGCCGCGAAATATTTTGCTTGACACCCTACTACTCAATAGCAGGCTCGCGCTGTGAATAGTAGGAGCGACATGGCGCGGCAAAAACTGACCAAATTGGAATTACAAGTTCTGGAGGCGCTGTGGACGCATGGAAAGGCGTCGATCCGGGAGGTGCAGGAGTCTTTTCCGGAGCCTCGCCCAGCCTACACGACCATTCAGACCACGATCTATCGCCTGGAACGCAAGAAGGCGGTGCGGCGAATCCGCAAAATCAGCAACGCGCATATTTTTGAGCCGACCGTGGCCCGGGATTTCGCGCGGCGGCGGCTGCTCGACGAGATTCTGAGTTTTTTCGGGGGACGCGCGCAGCCCATGATGGCGCAGCTTGCCGAGGCCGGGAAGCTGACACTCGAGGACGTTCGCGAGTTGCAAAGGGACATGCAGAAGCTGGAACGGCAGAAAGCGGAAAAGAAAGGGAAAACAACATGATCGGCGCACTGACGAATCATCTGTGGCAATCCACGGTGTTCGCGGCCGCGGCGGCGCTGCTGACGCTGGCCTTCCGCAAGAATCGCGCGCAGGTGCGGTACGGGTTGTGGCTGGGCGCGTCGCTGAAGTTCCTTGTGCCATTTTCGCTGCTGATGGGGCTCGGCACCCGGGTGTGGGATTTGTGGGCTGCCGGGAAGGCAGAGGCGGCGACGGCGCCCGCGGTGTCGCAAGCGATGGTGCAGATTGCGGAGCCATTTTCAGGCAGCTTGTCTTTCGCACCTGCCGCGATGCACGCGACGAACTGGATTCTGGTGGGGGAGTTCGGGGCGCTCGCGGCATGGGCGTGCGGATTTTTGGGCGTAGCGCTGATGCGCGTGCGCGCCTGGCTGCGGATTCGCGCGGCGCTGTGCGCGAGCGCTCCGGTGGAGACCGGGATACCGACGACGATGGCCGTTCGCTCGACGCCGGTGCTGCTCGAGCCGGGCGTGGTGGCTGCGACCGGTGCTGCTGTTGCCGGAAGGCATCCTGCAAAGCTTGACGCGGCCGCAGTTGGAGGCCGTGCTGGCGCACGAGCAGTGCCACGTCCGGCGGCGCGACAACCTGACTGCGATGTTTCACATGCTGGTGGAGGCGATTTTCTGGTTCTATCCACTGGTGTGGTGGATTGGGGCGAGGCTGATGGAAGAACGCGAGCGCGCGTGCGATGAAGCGGTGCTGAGCCTGGGCAACGAGCCGCAGGTGTACGCGGAAGGGATTTTGAATGTGTGCGAGAGCTACCTGGAGTCGCCGTTGCGATGCGTGTCTGGAGTGACTGGCGCGGATTTGAAGAAGCGCATCCGCGCCATCCTGACCAAGCAAGTAGCGGGACGGCTGAGCTTCGCGCGGAAGGCAACGCTGGCGGGCGCCGCGGTGGCGGCGGTTGCCGCCCCGATATTGGCGGGCATGATGGGCGCTCCATCTATTCGCGCGCTGGCGCAAACCCAAAGCACAGATGCAGCCGCAGCCTCGCAAGCGGCGGCGTGGAACAAGACCGCTTTTGCCGTCGCATCAATCAGGCCTGTTCAAAACATGCATAGCTTAGGGGTCGTTTCAACTTCGGGTCCTCGACTTGACATGGCCGGGGAAAACATTCTAGGTCTCATTATGTATGCATACGATGTGAAGAACTATCAGATCGTCGATAGTCCGGCAGTTGCGGCGTTTGAGAACGATTGGTATGAGGTCCATGCAGAGGCGGACGTTGACGCCAAACCTACGACGGACCAGTTTCGGAGGATGTTGCAATCGCTGCTGGCCGACCGATTCAATCTCAAATTCCATTATGAAATGCGGGAAATGCCGGTTTACGACCTGATCGTTGGCAAACACGGACCAAAATTCAAGGCGAGCGATCCGAAGGCCACGCCCTCCGGCTATCACGGCGTTGACGGTTCGAATCAAACGATGTCGCTAACGAAGACGACCATGCAGGAGGTCGCCCAGGATCTTCAACTGTACGCGCGCAGGCCGGTACAGGATAAGACCGGGCTTACCGGGATGTACGACATCAAATTCGAGGCCGCGGTTCGCGAGGGCCCGGATGCGATCGACGTCTTTGGCGCGGTACAGGAACAGCTTGGGCTCAAGCTGGTTCCGCAAAAGGAAAAGATCCGCGTCATGGTTGTGGACCACGTGGAAAAACCTTCCGCAAACTGATCGCAAGACTTCGGCGGACAATTACGCGCTTGGAATCCATTGGCGGGAGCCTGATTTAACGGTGCAGGATGGCGTCGGAGACGCGGGCGACCTGGAGCATTTCGGGTACGTCGTGGACGCGGATGATGTGGGCGCCGCCGAGGATGCTGGCGGCGACGGTGGCGGCGGTGCCCCAGGTGCGCTCGGCAGAGGGAAGATTTCCGAGGGCGTGGCCGATGAAAGCCTTGCGCGAGGCGCCGATCAGGATGGGGCAGCCGAGGCGCGCGAGCTCGGGCAGGCGAGCGATCAACTCGAAGCTTTGGGCGTAACGCTTGCCGAAGCCGATGCCGGGATCAACCACGATGCGGGAGGCGGGGATTCCGGCGCGGCGGGCGCGCGCGATTGCCTGGCGCAGGCCGGCGATTACGTCGCGGAGGACGTGGCGCGCGAAAGGGCCCTGCTGCATGGTGCGCGGGACGCCGCGCATGTGCATGAGGATGAGGGCGAGCTTGCGGCGGCGGGCAATTTCGGCGAGCCGCGGGTCGGCGCGCAGGGCGGTGACGTCGTTCAGGATTTCGGCGCCCGCATCGGCGGCGGCCGCGGCGACTTCGGCCTTGCTCGTATCCACGGAAATCGGAACCTTCAATTTTCCACGGACGCCTTCGAGGACCGGCAGAATCCTGCGCAATTCTTCCCGAGCGGAAATGCCCGCAGAGCCGGGACGGGTGGATTCGCCGCCGATATCGAGGATGTCCGCGCCGGCGGCTTCGATTTCAAAGGCGCGGCGAATCGCGGCCGCGGGATCGAGATAGGCGCCGCCATCGGAAAAACTATCGGGGGTGACGTTGAGCACGCCCATGACGAGGGTGCGCGGGCCGAGGATGAGGGTGCGCGAGGGAAGGCGAAGGCGGAACGTGGCGCGGCGGCGAGGCATGGACGGCTATTGAATCACGGATTCGAGGCGGGAACGTAGTAGCCGGGGCGATAGATGACGCGCGCGGCGGAATCGCGCGCCATTTCGACGCGGAGCGCGTGCCAGCCGGGATGAGGCGCGGCGGCTCGCGCGCTCGAGGGGGCGGGCGAAACGCCGAGCCAGTATTCGGAGCGAATGCGCTGCGCAATGCGGCGGAAGGTGGCGCTCATGGCGGGATCGTCGCGGAGGAAATAGAGTTCGCCGCCGGTGCGCCGAACCAATTCGGCAAGAAACAGAGTGTAAGAGGGAATTCCCTGGCGCAGGAGCGAGCGATCCAGCAGGGATGTGCCGCGGTGCGCGTCGAGCCAGGCGGGGGTGAGGAGCTTGGGGCGATTTTCGCTCGAGACGACGAACATCTGAATATCGCGCGCGGCCAGGGACTGGATGACGTCGTCGAAGGTGAGGGCGCCGGTGGCGCGGGGCGACCGGTGCGGGGCAAGCGAAAGCCCGAGGCCGCTATCCTGGCCGTCGGTGAGCAGGACGATTGCCTTGCGGCTGCTGCGATCCGCGAAAAGCTTTTCCGCGGCGAGATAGACGGAGCGATAGATATTCGAGCCGCCCGTATCGCCGAGCAGGCTGCGAACGCTGACGCGATCGAGCGCGGCCGCGAGCAGGGCGCGATTCGGGGAAAGCGGAAGCTGAAGATACGTGTGCTCGGAAAAATCAACGACGCCGATGCGGTCCTCGGGATCGAGGCTCGCGGCCAGGGCCTGCGCGGCCGCCTTCATCGCGCCGGCATCGGGCAGCACGCTGGGGCTCGCGTCAATTACGAGGGCGACTTCGGCGGGAAGATCGGATGGGGCGTGGAAGTAGACGATGGGGCGCTCGATGCCGTCGTCGTAAACGCGAAAATCGGCGGGGGAGAGGCGCGGGAGGGCGTCGCCATTTTCGGAGAGGGCGGCGCAGGTGATTGGGACCAGGAGAACGCGGGCGACGAGGGCGCGGGAGGGCGAGGCGTTTGCGTGGCCGCGAACGGCGGTGGATGGGGCCTCGAGCTCGCCTGTGGAGGGATGGCGATGCCAGTTGGTCTGCGTGTCGAGCTGCCGCGGCTTCGGGGGCTTCGGTTTCGATTTTTGAGCGCGTGCGGCGGGTAGCGCGGAGAGGGCTAGGGCGGCGCATATTGCCGCCGCGGCGGCGAGGCGACTGTGCAGCTTTGCGCGCCGCATGGCTGAATCAATCGAGATCGAAATCGCGGAGGGGCTTTTCGAGGGGGGCGTCCTTCGCTTTTTTCAGGCCTTCGGCAAATTTGCGGGCGAGAACGTCCTCCTTCATTTTTTCGGCTTCGACGGAGGCGCGGAATTTCGCCTCGACGGCGTCCGCCTGCTGGCGGAGGAGGCGCGCGGTGTCGTCTAAATCCACGGAGGAGGGAGGGCGAGGCGGAGGGACATGAGAGAGCACCGCGCCGAGTTCGCTATCCACGGTGAGCTTCGCCTGGCAGCACGGGCATTCGACGGCCAGGGTGCGGTGCGGGGCTTTTGGCATGGGGGTATTGTACGACAGATGGAGGGATGCCTGCGCGGACTGAATCCGAACCGGAGGGCATGACGAAGTTGTCTTTGGACGCTACTTCGAGCCGAGATTCTTCGCCGCTGCGCTCCTCAGAATGACGAGCTTGTGTTTTGCGGCGATTCGAGCGCGGCGGGGCTAGACGCCCCAGCCGTAGCGTTCGGAATGGGGAACGGCGTCGTGGAATTCGGTGCGAATCTGGCGGGTGAGTTCGGAGCCGGGGACGATGCGTCCGCCGGGTTCGGCGATATCGGAGGTGCGGTAGCCGCGGGCGAGAACGCGGTCCACGGCGGATTCGATCCAGTGCGCTTCGATTTCGAGACCGAAGGATTCGCGCATCATCAGGCTGGCGGAAAAAATGGCGCCGAGCGGGCAGGCAACATCCTTGCCGGCGAGGGATGGCGCAGAGCCGTGAATCGGTTCGTAGAGCGCGGGCTCGCCTTCCTTGCCGCAGCTCATCGAGGGGATCAGGCCAATCGAGCCGGCAAGAGCGGCGGCTTCGTCGCTTAAAATATCGCCGAAGAGATTGGAGGTGAGGATCACGTCGAACTGCTTGGGGCGGAGCAGGATTTGCATCGCCGCGTTGTCCACATATAGATGATCGAGCGTGACGGCGGGGAATTCGGGGGCGAGTTCGGTGACCGTGTGGCGCCAAAGCACGGAGGTGGCGAGGACGTTGGCCTTGTCCACGCTGGTGACGCGGCGATTGCGGCCTTCGGCGCGCTCGAAGGCGAAGCGGGCGACACGCTCGACTTCGGCGGTGGTGTAGACGGCGGTATCGCGAGCGAAGCCCTTGGCGGTTTCCTGGCGCAGCTCGTGTTTACCGAAATAGATGTCGCCGGCCAGTTCGCGGACAATTTCGAAGTCGCAGCCTTCGATGCGCTCGGGGCGCAGCGGCGAGATGCTCTGCAGCGCGGGGCGCACGCGGATGGGGCGCAGATTAATGAACAGGCCGAGCTCCTTGCGCAGGGCGAGGAGGCCGCTTTCCGGACGAATGTCGAGCGGGAGCTTGTCCCAGGATGGGCCGCCGATGGCGCCGAGAAGGATCGCGTCCGCCGAGCGGCAGCCCGCGAGGGTCTCCGCGGGGAGCGGCATGCCGCAGCGGTCAATCGCCTCGCCGCCGAAGGGCAGCTCGCGGAAGTTGAAGGTGTGGCCGAACGCGGCGGAGCAATCCTGCAGGATTTGAATGGCGGCGCGGGTGACCTCCGGGCCGATGCCGTCGCCCGCGAGGACGGCGATATTCTTTTTCACCGTAGTCATTCCGGGAGATCCGTGTGATTTCGTGAGCTCAACGCGCGGCGGCGTTCGCTTCGGCGGAGGCGCGGCCGCGGCGCACCTCGTGAATAATGGCCAGCAGATCGCGATCGGTTACCTGCTTATTGGCGTCGGCACGGGCGGTGGCGCGGGTGTAGCACTCGGCCAATTCGGCGTCCGTGGCTTGGTAGCCGAGTTCGTCGAGGCGCGCACGCAGGGCGCTGCGCCCGGAATGCTTGCCGAAGACGAGCGAGCGAGCCGGGACTCCCACCTTTTCCGGCACGATGATTTCGTAGGTGAGCGGATTTTTCAAAATGCCGTCCTGGTGAATGCCGGCTTCGTGGGCGAAGGCGTTCGAGCCGACGACCGCTTTATTCGGCGGCACGGACACGCCGGTGATCGAGGTGAGCAGGCGGCTCGAAGGATAGATTTTTTCCAGGGCGATGTGCGTATCGCAGCCGTAGTGGCTCTGGCGGACGTGGAGCGCGACGGCGATTTCCTCGAGCGAGGCGTTGCCCGCGCGTTCGCCGATGCCGTTGATGGTGCATTCCACCTGCCGGGCGCCGGCTTCGACGGCCGCAAGGGAATTGGCGACGGCCAGGCCGAGATCGTCGTGGCAATGGGCGCTGAGCGTGACGCCGGTGCGGTCGCCGAGGGCGGCGCGCACGCGGCGGAAGATTTCGCCATATTCCGCGGGCGTGGAATAGCCGACGGTGTCCGGCAGATTGATGATTGTGGCACCGGCTTCGACCGCGGCGCGGCTGACGGCGCAGAGATAGTCCATATCGCTGCGGCTGGCGTCTTCGGCGGAGAATTCGACTTCGGCGCAGCGTTCGCGAGCGAAGCGGACGTGAGTGGTGATCTGATCGAGGGCTTGCTCGCGCGAGATGCGAAGCTTGTGCTTCAGGTGCAGGTCCGACGTGGCGAGGAACACGTGGACGCGGGGATGCGCGGCGGGTTCGAGCGCGCGCAGGCCGGCTTCGACGTCCTCGCGGCGGGTGCGGCAGAGCGCGGCCACCGAGCAGCCCTTGATTTCAGCGGCGACGGCGCGAACGGCGTCCAGGTCGCCGGGCGAGGCGATGGGGAAGCCCGCTTCGATGACGTCCACGCCGAGCTGTTCGAGCTGGCGCGCGAGCTGGAGCTTTTCCTCGCGATGCATGGAAAAGCCCGGGGATTGCTCGCCGTCGCGGAGGGTAGTATCGAATATGCGGACGATTTCCATGGCGATTCCCTTCGATAATGGCATCTAAGCACACGGCGCGCAAGCAAGTCCAATTTATATTTCTTGCATGTAAAATAAAGCAGGCTTATACAGGCGGTGCATGGAGGAAACGTGGATCTGGCGTCGCTGCACGTGTTTCAGACCGTGGCGCGGGAGAAGAGCTTTTCGCGCGCGGCGGAAAAACTATACCGGACGCAGCCAGCGGTGAGTATCTCGATCCGGAAGCTCGAGGAGTGGGTGGGGCAGCCGCTTTTTGTGCGCGGGTCGGGGGCGCGGCTGCTGACGGACGCGGGGCAACTGCTGCTGGAGTACGCGGACCGGATGCTGAACCTGCGCGAGGAAATCCGCAAGGGAATGCGCGAGCTGCGAGGGCTCGAGCGCGGGCAGGTTGCCATCGGCGTGAACGAAAGCTCGATCCATGCGCTGCTGCCGGCGCTGGGGGCGTATCGCGAGCTGCACCCGCGGATTCACGTGCGGGTGCACCGCGTATTTTCGCGCGACGTGCCGCGCGAGGTGCTGAATCATCAGCTCGATCTGGGCGTAATTTCGTACTTGCCGGAGCAGAGCGAGCTGGCGGCGCTGGAATTTTTCCGCGATGCGCTGGTGCTGGTGGTGTGGCCGGGGCACCGGCTCTCGAAGCGGCGCGAGGTGGAGATCGGCGAGCTGGGCGAGGAGACCTTTGCCGCGCACATCGTGGAATCGCCGCACCGGCAGAACGTGGTGCAGATGTTCGCGCGGCACAGGATTTCGTTGCGCATGGATATCGAGCTGCCGACGATCGAGAGCATCAAGCGATTCGTGGAAATGAAGAAGGGCGTGGCGATTGTGCCGCGAATGTGCGCCGAGCGGGAAATCGAGCGCGGAGACCTGCATGAGGTGCGGATCCGGCAGATGCGCGCGGCGCGGAAGCTCTACCTTGTATACAGGCAGGACCGGCCGCTTACGGTGGCGGCACAGGCGCTGGTGGAATTGCTGCGGGCGAAGCCGGTGCGCCGGGCGGACTAGAAGCGCGCGGCCATTTCGTCGAGCGCGGAGCCGACGCGCGAGAGTGCTTCGCGGACAATTTCCGTCTTCCCGCCGACGCCGATGCGGAAATGGCTGGGCGCCTCGAAGAAGCGACCGGGAACGACGCTGGTCTCGTATTTCTCGTTGAGGAGCTGAATGAAGACGTCCACGCGGCCGCCGGCCATCTGCGGAAAGGCGATGGCCCCGGCTTCGGGCCAGATGGCCTGCAATTCGCCGCGCGAGGCAAGGAAGTCCTTCAGCAGGGCGCGATTCACGGAGAGGATTTTGTGCGCGCGCGCGGCGAGTTGCGGCAGGCGCTCGAGCGCGGAGGTGCTGAGCAGTTCGGCGACGTGCGGCGGGACGACGGAGAACAGGTCCGTCAATCGCCACATGCGGCGGGCGAGATTGGGCGCCGCGAGCACCCATCCGCAGCGAAGGCCCGTGAGGCCGTAGGCCTTGGTGAGGCTGCTGGTGGCGATGAAATTCGGGCCGAGATGGAAGGCGGAAGTCCACGGCGCATCGAAGCAGGCCTCGAGGTAGACCTCGTCCACCAGGACGTGCGCGCCGATGCTGCGGGCGATTTCGCCGACGATGCGAAGCGCCGCTTCCGGCGTGCGCGCGCCGCTGGGATTGTGGAGATTGGTGACGACGATCAGGCGCGTGCGCGGCGAAATGGCTCTTTCGATTTCGCGCGGATCAATCTGAAATCCAGCCTCGAATTTTCTGGGGAAGCGGCGCACCTTGGCGCCGAGATACTGCGCGACGGCGAGCAGGGGTTCGTAGGCGGGCTCTTCGATCAGGACTTCGTCGCCCGATTCGAGCAGCGCGGCCATGGCGAGATGGTTGGCCATCGAGGTGCCTGGGGCGTGAACCACGCAATCGGGGCTCACGCCGGCCTTTTCGCCGAGCTTCTGCAGAAGCGGCGGATAACCGTACGCGCCCGCGGCGGAGATTTCGAGGTCGTCGAGCCGAACATGCAATTCCGATAGCGGCACGTGGACCACGTCGCTTCCCGTGAGCGGAAAGCGCGCCTTCGAGTGCAGCTTGGCCCACTCGAGATATACGGAACGAATCTCGCGACGCTGGCTCATGGCCGACTCACACACCCGGCGCCTTTCGATGCGCGCCCGCGGAACCAAAAGTAAACGGGAATGCCGGACAGCAGAATACACACAGCCACGGCCGAATTCCGAGGATATTTGTAAATCGTATTCAGAACGACGAGCCAGGCGACGGCTGTGAACAGGGCGGTGGTCCAGGGATGGCCGGGGGCGCGATAGCCGCGAGCGGGTTGCGGATCGGCGCCTTGCGCGGCCGCGCGCCGCTCGCGCGCGCGAAACACGAACAGGCAACTCGCCGAAAGGCCGAAAAACAGCCAGTCCATCACGACCACGTAGCTGAGGATTTGTTCGAACGTGCCCAGCAGCACCACGATGATGGTCATCGCACCCTGAAGTGCAATTGCCATCACGGGCGCCTGGCTGCGCGCGCTGAGCCGCGCCAATCGCCCGGGGAGCACGCCATCTTCGGCCATCGCGAAATAGACGCGAGGGTAGGTAAGCATCGCCTGGCTCAGGAATCCGAGCGTGGAAATCGCGATGGCCACGGCAATCAGCGCCGCGCCTGGGCCGCCAAGCGCGCGGCGCATCACCGCGGATGCCGGGGTGGTGGTGCCCGCCAGGCCCGCCGGTGCGAGCACGCGGACGTAGACGAAGTTGATCGCAACGTAGAGCGCGACGACGCCAACCACGCCGAGCAGCAGGGCGCGCGGCAGCGTGCGGCGCGAGTCGCGGATTTCGCTCGCGATGTAGTTCGTGGTCTGCCAGCCGCCGTACGCGAAGAGGACGGGAACCATCGTCGCGCCAATGGCAGTGAGCAGGCCGAAGGACACCGGGCGATCCAGCGCGGGACTCCACGAAAAGCGAGCCTCCGCCGCCGGATGCAGAATCAGCCATGCGCCGCAAGCGACCACCAGCCCGACGGCGAGGATGCGCAGCACCATCAGAAGGCTTTGCACGCCGCTGCCGGCGCGAACACCCGCGCAATTAATAAGGGTGAGCAGCGCGACGACAATCACGGCGACCAGCGCCTCGCGCGAAGCCGCGGGTGCAAGCTCGTGAAAATATCTGGCGAACGTGACGGCGGTGGCAGCCGTGCCGCCGGCGCCGATCACCAGCAGTTCGACCCAGCCGTAGAGAAATCCGATGACGGGATGATAGGCCTCGCGAAGATAGGCGTACTGCCCGCCGACTTGCGGCATGCGCGCCGCGAGTTCGGCGTAGACGAACGCCCCTGCGAGCGCGATGGCGCCGCCCGCCACCCACACGCCGAGGATCAGTCCGGGCGTGTGGACGAATTCAGCGACGACATAGGGATTGATGAAAATGCCGGAGCCGATGATGCCGCCCATTACGGCCATCGTTGCATCGAAGAGGCCCAATCGTGCGGCAAGCCGGCGGCCCGAAGGCGAAGCTGCGGCGCCGCTCGGGCCGGGAATCGAATCGCGGGAATTGGCCGCTGGGGGCACGTGATTGCGGGGCTGCGTGAACGCCGGAATCTATCGCCGGGGAATCTATCATCGAAGCGCCGCCCGCGCTATACGTGGCGCAAGCCGGGCGCGCGCTGAGGCCGGGCGCGGCCGCGCGAAGAGCCCGCGAAGGACTCGCGGCTTCGGTACGAAACGAGTAAGATGAATGGATTAATAGGGAGGAGTCTTTATGAGCGTAGCGTCACAAGCCGGGCCGTCCGCTTCCGAAATTGAGGCGATTAAGCAGAAGGCGAAGCGGCTGAGCATCCTTTCGATGATGGCCACCACGGCTGCGGCCTCCGGGCATCCGACCTCGTGCATGTCCGCGGCGGAACTGGTGGCGGGCGTGTTCTTCCACGCGATGAAGTTCGATCCCAAGCATCCCAATTCGCCGGATGGCGACCGCTTTGTGCTATCGAAGGGCCATGCCGCGCCGGTGCTCTATGCCGCACTGGCGGAGGCAGGCGTTTTTCCCGAATCCCGGCTGATGACGCTGCGGCAGTTCTCGAGCGAACTCGAGGGCCATCCCACGCCGCTGATCCCCGGCGTGGATGCGGCGACGGGTTCTCTGGGGCAGGGGCTTTCGGTGGGCGCGGGGCTGGCGATTGGCGCGCGCCTGGATAAAAGCCCGACGCGCGTCTACGTTATGGTTGGCGACGGGGAAATGGCGGAAGGCCAGATTTGGGAAGCCGCGGAATTCGCGGGCTACTACAAAATTGACAATCTCACGCTGCTCGCCGACGTAAATGCCCTGGGGCAGAGCGCGCCGACGATGTATCAGCACGACATGGAACCTTACCGGCGGAAATTCGAATCCGAAGGCTGGGCAACGGAAGTGATTGATGGTCATGACGTGGCGGCGGTGCTCGCGGCGCTGGATCGCGCGAAGGCAACCAAGGGCAAGCCCCAGGCGATTCTGGCGCGCACCGTGAAGGGACACGGCGTGAGCTTCCTGGCCGGCAAGGAGCACTGGCACGGCAAGCCGCTTTCGAAGGACCAGCTCGCCGCAGCGCTGAAGGAACTTGGCGGGGCGATTGAGGTTCCCGCCGATCCGGGCAAATCGTACGTGCGAGCGTCCTTGCCGCAACCACCGGATTTTCCGGCCCCGGCGGATCCAGACTACGAGACGGCCAAGCCAATTGCCACGCGCGAGGCATACGGGTACGCGCTGAAGCGGCTTGGGGCGGTGGATCCGGCGGTGGTGGCTATTTCCGGCGACGTGAAAAATTCTACTTTTTCGGAGATTTTCGGCGATGCGTATCCGGAGCGCTTCTTCCAGGGCTACATCGCCGAGCAGAACATGGTAAGCATGTCGGTTGGGTTGGCGGCGCGGGGCAAGGTGCCTTTTGCCGATACGTTTGCGTGTTTTCTGGCGCGAGCCTACGACCAGGTGCGCATGGCGGCCATCAGCCGCAGCAACATTAATCTGTGCGGGTCGCACTGCGGCGTTTCGATCGGCGAGGATGGGCCTTCGCAAATGGCGCTCGAGGACATTGCGATGTTTCGCGCGGTGCATGGCTCGGCCGTGCTCTATCCGAGCGACGCGGTTTCGGCCGAGCGCCTCACGGAAGCAATGGCGCGCCGCCCCGGAATCAATTATTTGCGCACCTCGCGCCCGAAGACGCCACTCCTTTATACGAAAGACGAGAAGTTTCCGATCCCCGGATTCAAGGTGCTGCACCAGAGTAAGCAGGATCGCGCCACGGTGATCGGCGCGGGAATCACGCTGCACGAGGCGTTGAAGGCCGCCAAGCAATTGCAGGGCGAGGGCGTCTCGATCCGCGTGATTGATCTTTATTGCGTGAAGCCGCTCGATGGCAAGGCGCTGGCGGAGCAAATCGGCGCGACCGGCGGAAGATTGATCACCGTCGAGGACCACTGGCCCGAAGGCGGACTGGGCGAGGCGGTTCTCGCCGCGCTCGCGCAGGCGGGCGTCACCCCCGCGAAATCGCGCTTGCTGGCCGTCACCGGGATGCCGCATTCCGGTAAGGCGGATGAGTTGGTGGACGCGTTCGGAATTTCGGCGCGCCATATTGCGGACGCGGTGCGCTCGATCTCATAGGCTTCCTTCTGTATGCACGGTTCGGAGCGGCTGGTTCAAGCGTGCGAACCAGGTTCCCTGGCCGTTTCGTTGTGCAGGAGACACAAAATTGACAAACTCCGGCTTGACAGGGGACCCTGTAGCATTGTACAAACGGGGACAGCTAGCATGTGGCACGGCTGCTCTGGGTGGAGCGGCGGCACATTTCGGGCGTGAAAGTTCTGGCACTCGATGGCGGTTGCGAGAGCCGTGATGGCCCGGTGCCTGCGTTCGGAGTCAGTTCTCACCCTTTGCAAACCGGGCTTTTGCTAATCGGTAGCGCGATGGGTTTTAGTCTATGCGGGCAGAGAGGACGTGAGGTTGAGTACCCCTTTTTTCCGGCACAATTTTTAGACAGTTAATCATCCCGACGAAATCGTTCCAATCCCTGGCGCAATCGCGAGCCGCGCGGGCTCTGCGAGCCATACGACAACAACCACTGGAACAACCGAGAGAAGCATGAGCTTCTTAGGAGGAAATATGCATCGCAGGATTTCCTGGCCTCTCCTGGGCGCCTTCATGGCCGCCCTTTTGGTGTTTGCGGGGATCAGCGCACCAACGGCTTGGGGGCAGGCCGGAACGACGGGGACAGTGACTGTCACCGTGCTGGATCAATCGGGTGGAGTCGTCTCAGGCGCGCAGCTGGAATTGCAGGACGTCTCGACGAACGACATACGCAACGCGGTAACCCAGGACAGAGGTATATATACTTTCGTCGGCTTGCCCATCGGGACTTACAAGCTGACGATCAGCAAGACCGGCTTCGAGACGCAGGTGCACGACAGCGTCATTGTCCAGGCGGCGCAGGTGACCGACGTCAATGTGTCGTTGAAGGTAGGCGCCGCCGCCGGCGAAAAAGTCGAGGTGACGGAGAGTTCGACCCCATTGGTGGATACGACCTCGAACGCCATCGGCACGACGATTGACATGAAGCAGATCGAGGACCTGCCGCTGGCCGGACGGAACCTTTCGCAGCTTTCGACTCTGGTTCCGGGAACCGCAAACAGCCAGTCGGGACCCACGTGGAACGGCTTGCCGGTGAGCGCGCAGGGCGGAAACATCGACGGCGTGATCGGCAGCACGAACCGGATGAAGTTCGCCGGCAACGGGGCTGCTCCTGATACCGATCCCCGAATTGAAGACATCGCTGAAATGACGGTGCAGACCGATCAGCTTGATCTGAACCAAGGGTTCGGGCAGTCCACAATGCAGTTGAACTTCGTCACTCGCCGGGGCACCAATTCGTTTCATGGCCGCGCGTTTGAGGATTTTCAGAACTCGTATTTGAACGCCAATAGCTGGAGAAACGGTGCGGCAGGGCTGGCGAAAAATCACACCGAGTTGAACGACTTCGGCGGCAGCTTGGGCGGGCCGATCCTAAAGAACAAGCTGTTCTTTTTCGGCACGTATTCCGAGGCAAAGCAGCCGGGTTCTTCCACGTTCACGCAAAATGTGTTGACGCCGGCCGCGCAAGCGGGCGTCTTCACCTACTCTGGTGGAACGGTTTGCCTGTTCTCCTATCAGTGCCCTGCCGGCGCTGGAATCGTGGATCAGTACAATACGGCGAATGGCAAAAACTTCCCCGTCGCATCGGCTGCCGGCCCGGCAAACGCCACCGTCGGGTTGGAGCAGAGCAACATCAACAGCATCCTCAACTTGGGGCAATTAACCCCGACTGGCGATCCGAATATTGATGTGCTCTCGTGGGAATCGCCGAATCCGACCACGGTGTACTACCCCACGGTTCGCGTTGACTACAACGTGTCGCAAAATCTCCGGATAAACTTCGCCTGGAATATGACGAAGACGGACTCTCCGAATGCCATTGCGCCGCAGTTCCCTGGGCAGCTGTACGCGCCCCAGGGAACCGGGAGCACGTTCAAGGACTACACGGCTGGGCTGGGAATTGATTGGACGCTCCGGCCGACGCTGGTGAACGAGCTTCGCGGCGGCTATCTTTACCATTACGATGGATTCGGCGCAGTTGGGTTCGGCAACATCGAGAACCAGTATCCGAGCGTCAACTGGGGCGTGAATGCCCAGTCAGGCCAGAACTACGGCCTTCCCACGCCGGACTACTATCCGATCTTTAACTTGGCCGATACCATGACGTGGCAGCACGGCGCTCACACCGTGAATTTCGGCTTGACGTGGTATCGGGAACAGGATCATTACTGGAACGCACCGGCCGGATTTGCCACATATTCGCTCGGCCTTGGCACCGGGGACCCCGCGCTGAGTATGTTTACGAACAGCACGGTTCCAGGCGCCAGCGGAGACGAACTGAGCGAAATTCAAGGTTTGTACGGGACGCTTGCAGGCAGAATCTCGAACGTAAACGTCCAAAACGCGTATATACCGAAAAGCGGCCAGTATTCCACCGGCTGCAATCCGTGCCGGGCCTACGATCTCGACGAAAGATCGCAAGCTTGGGGACTCTTCTTTCAGGACTCGTTCCGAGTGAAGCCGAGCCTTACAGTCAATTACGGGCTGCGCTGGGATTTTACGGGTGCAAACACCGACTTGACGAATGCTTACACGAGCGTTCCGGGGTCGCAGCTGTACGGTCCGTCCGGCCCGGGAAATCTGTTTAATGCGGGTTCGCTGCTCGGCACGCTGAACCCACAGTATGTGGCCAATGGACAGCCGTACCATCCGTGGAAATTCCTGCCGCAGCCAACCATTGGTATCGCATGGAGCCCGCAGTATTCGGAAGGGTTCCTTGGCAAGCTCCTTGGTGGCGGCCAGACGGTGATTCGTAGCGGCTTTTCGCTGCGCAATTTCATCCAGCCTTACCAGTACATGTGGAATTACGCGACGGATACCGGAAGCTTTTACTATCAGAGCGGACAGTTGAACCCAGGGCCCCCGGGAGCAGGCTTCTTCCAGGCTGGTACGCTGGCGCTTGGCGGCGGCAGCCCGTTGGGAGAGGGCAACGCCCAACTGGATACAATCAATCAGACCACTCCGCTTCTCTACAATCCGCCGACGTTTACAAGAAACGTGCCAATGTCCACCTACACGTTCCTGAATTTCAACCCGGATTTCCCGAACAGCGCGTGGGGCTTTGACCCGAATATCAAGCTGCCCTACACGGAGTCGTGGAACCTGGGCATTCAGCGCCAATTGGGCAATGGAAACGCACTGGAAATCCGATACATCGGAAACCGTAGCGTTCATCAGTGGATGGGAGTGGACACCAACGAGGTGAACATCTTCCAGAACGGCATGCCGGGCGGCAGCTTCCTGAGCCAGTTCCAACAGGCGCAGGCGAATCTGGCGCTCAACAATGCATCCGCGAACGCGACGAACTTCCCGAATTATGCCGGCACCTTCGCGTATAACCCCGCCGTCATCGGAGAAAGGGACACTCCGGTGTTCGACGCGGCATTCGCGGGTGAGCCGGGACCGATCGCGAGTACCGACTTCGGCTACTCCCAGTTCATCACGGACCTGCAGCATGGTGCGGCTGGCGCGTTTGCTTCAGCGCTGACTCAGCCAAGCGGTGGGCAGGGAGACGCAAACTTTTTCTGCAACCTGGTGGGTGCTTCGTTCTCGCCCTGCGCGACGAACGTCGGATTCACAGGTGTCGGCGCTGGCTACCCGATCAACTACTTCCAGGCGAACCCATTCGAGACCGGCGGAGGGACGGAACTCATGACCTCCGGTGGGTACTCGAATTACAACGGCCTGCAAATCGACTTCCGCCAGAAGCAGTGGCACGGGATGCAGTTCGATGCGAACTACACTTGGGCGCACACGCTGGGTCTGGTGACGTCGAACGACTGGCTCGGGCAGTTGGACAACATCTACACCTTGCGTGACCTTAAACTCAACTACGCGCCTACGCTCTACGACATCCGGCATACCGTGAACATCAGCGGTACGTATGATCTGCCGTTCGGCAAGGGCAAGCGGTACCTCTCGTCGAGCGGGATGCTGGATCGGATCGTCGGCGGCTGGACCGTGGGCACGATATTGAGCTTGCACACGGGCAGCCCATTCCGCCTATCGGGTGGATATCAGACGTTCAACTCAACCTACCTCGGCAGCGCGGGCGGCGGCGTGGTACTGAACGGCGTCACGCCATCGCAGTTGCAGGATGCGGTCGGGGTCTACGAGCAGGGGAGCGCAATTGTTCCGATCATCAATCCCCAGCTTCTGAGGAGCCCGAAGGGCGGTGCCGTCGCCACGATGCTGTACCCGAATGCGTCGGCGGGCACGATCACCGCTCCCGTGTGGCTGCATGGTCCTCTATTCTGGAACGACGACATGGCGGTAACGAAACTGGTGCCGATCCGGGAGAATTTGCGGTTCTCCCTACAAGGCGAATTCTTGAACGCCTTCAACCACCCCAATTTCGGAACGCCAAGCGGAAGCGTCCAGAGCAGCGCCTTCGGAACGGTTACCGGTCCGATCAGCGGAGCCAGGGCCATCGAACTGCGAGCGAACCTCGAGTTTTAGTCGCTCGTAGATCAAATTAACCAATTCAACGCCGGGAGCACTTAGCTCCCGGCGTTTTTTTGTGCCGGTGGGTCGCCTTCGTAGGCACGCGTAACACTCGGCGGGGCGCATCCGAGTCCCCGCGAAGTAGATTGCAGCTATCGTGCAGCCTTGCCGCCCGCGCGAAATCGCAAATTCCTGCTTGCATAAAATATACGCCCCGGAATACACTTCGCGCCGGTCTTCGATGAATTTCAAATACTTAATGAGGGGGCAGCACATGCGAGCGCTGAAAAGCTGGGGCACGCAGGTATTCCTGCTGGCGTTGGCCGCCGTGACGATTGCGGCGATGCCAAGCTACGCGCAAAGGGGTCGTTTCCGCCGCCAGGAAGAGGGCGGGCTGCGGTTTCGCTTTGTGGGGCCAAGCGCGGGCAATCGCGTCGCGTCTGCCGCGGGCGTCCCGGGCGATCCGAACACGTACTATGCGGGCGCCGCCTCAGGGGGAGTTTTCAAGTCCACCGACGGAGGAACTCGCTGGACGCCGGTCTTCGATCAGGAGCCGGCCTCGGCCATCGGGGCGCTGGCTGTGGCGCCTTCGGATCCGAACGTCGTGTGGGCGGGCACCGGCGAGGCTTGGGCGATTCGCGATTCCGACGTGATGGGCAATGGCGTGTACAAGTCCTCGGACGCAGGCAAGACGTGGACGAACATGGGCCTGGGCGCCACGGGCCGCATCGGCCGCATCCTGGTCAATCCGACGAATCCCTCAATCGTGTTCGTCTGCGCGCTGGGCCGGACCACGGGCCCGCAGCAGGAGCGCGGCGTCTATCGGACCACCGACGGCGGCGCGCATTGGGATCGCGTGCTTTTCGCGGACGAAAATACCGGCTGCTCCGGCCTTTCGATGGACGCGCACAATCCCCAGATACTCCTCGCGGGCATGTGGCAGGTGGCGATGCACACCTGGGGTGAATTCAGCGGCGGTCCGGGCAGCGGCGTGTATATCTCCCACGACGGCGGCTCGAATTGGACGCGCATCGAAGGTCACGGCATGCCGCGCCCGCCGGTCGGAAAGATTGACGTGGCGATTGCGCCCACAGATTCCAATCGCATGTACGCCCTGATCGAAGCGCCCGACCAAGGCTCCGTGTGGCGTTCAGACGATGGCGGCGTCAATTGGCGCGTGGTGAATTACCAGCGGCCATTGATCGGCCGCGCCGGTTATTACATTCGCATCGCCGTTTCCAGCGGCAATGCAGACGAAGTCTACATCTCGAATAGCGGCTTCTACGAATCCATTGACGGCGGCCAGACCTTCCGCTCCGTGCCCTGGGGCGGCGATAACCACGATATTTGGGTGGATTCCAGCAATCCCGATCGGTTCATCATCACCGACGATGGCGGGCTGAATATCACCACCTCTCACGGCAAGAGCTTCAATCGCGTGTCGCTGCCGATCGGCCAGATGTACCACGTGGCCGTGGATAATCAGGTGCCCTACTACTTCTACACAAACATGCAGGACAGCGGAAATATGCGTGGCCCAAGCACGTCCGGCGGCTTTGGCGGGCGTGGCGGCGGCGATGCCGGATGGGATCGCGGCATGGGCGGATGTGAATCCGGCTTCACGATTCCAGATCCGACCGATCCCGATATCGTCTGGGCCACCTGCTATGGCAACGAAGTGACGCGTTGGGACGCGAAGTCGAAAATGGCGCGCTCGGTCAGCCCGTGGATTCACACGCTCGATTCCCCCCCGGACAAGACCAAGTACCGCTGCCATTGGACCGCCCCGCTCGCCATTGATCCCTTCGATCACAACACCGTCTATTACGGCTGCCAGGTAATCTTCAAGACGTCCGACGCGGGCCAGACCTGGAGCGTCATCAGCCCGGATCTTTCCACGCACGATCCGAGCCGCATCGTCTCCTCGGGCGGCCTGATCGGCGATAACCTCGGCCAGTTCTATGGCGAGGTGGTCTTCGCCATTGCCCCTTCGCAGATTCAGAAGGGCCTGATCTGGGCCGGCACCAACGACGGCCAGATTTGGTATACCCGCGATGGCGGCGGTCACTGGACCAATGTGAGTAAGAACATGACCGGCATGCCCGCATGGGGCACGGTCACCAGCATCGAGCCTTCGCACTTCGATCCCGGCACGGCGTACGTCAGCGTGGATCTCCATCTGATGGATAACCGCGATCCGTTTATCTATAAGACGACCGACTACGGCCAGACGTGGACGCAGATCGGCGCAAGCCTGCCGAAGGGCGAGCTCTCGTACGTTCGCATTGTCGCGGAAGACCCGAACGCGAAGGGCCTGCTTTTCGCCGGCACCGGAAATGCCTTCTACTATTCGCTCAATGACGGCGGCAGTTGGACGCCGCTGCAAGACGGATTGCCCCACACCGTGGTTTCCTGGGCCGTGGTTCAGAAGCAGTTCCACGACCTGGTGATTTCCACCTACGGCCGTGGAATCTACATCATGGACGACATCACGCCGCTCGAGCAGATGGCGAAGGGCGGCGCATCGAACGAACCGGTGCGATTCTTCGAGCCGCGGCCGGCCTATCGCCTCACGCGCGGAGGCCGGGCGATTTTGGATTATCAGTTGAAATCCGCCGCGCGCGGCGCACAGCTCGAAGTCTTGGATAGCAGCGGGAAAGTGATTCGCACGCTGCGAGCCTCCGGCCGCGCCGGGCTCAACCGCACCAGTTGGGACTTGCACTACGATCCGCCACACATTGCTGCGCTGCGCACCGATGCGCCCGATAACCCGCACATTTGGGAGGAGCCGCGCTTCCGCGGCGCCACTTCGCGCCCCGTCACCCACTGGGGCATCGAAGGCGCGCAGACGGGCCCGCTCGCTGCCCCCGGCAAGTACACCATTCAGCTCACCGTGGATGGCCAGAAGTACACGCAGACCTTGACCCTGCTGCGCGACCCGCACGCCACCAGCTCCGACGCGGATATCCAATCCTCCGTGAAGACGCTGCTGCGCGTGCGCGACGACATCACCAAGGTCTCCGACTCGATCAACCGCATCGAGTGGATGCGCAAGCAGCTCGAAGTGCTCGAAGAAATGCTGCGCGGCGAACGCGATAAGGCCGATGCGCTCAAATCCGTGCAGGACATGGACAAGAAGATGCTCACGGTCGAGGAAGAGTTCATTGATCGCGAGCAGCTCAATAGCGACGATAAGTATTACACCGACGCGTATAAGCTCTATCTCAACTTCATCTGGCTCAACGGCGAAATCGGCACCGGCGCGGGCGACGTCGCCGGCGGCGCCAATTTCGCGCCCACGCAAGCGGATATGCAGGTCCTCGCGATCCTCGAAAAGGAGCTCGCTACGGCCGAATCCGATTATCGCAATCTGATGGAGAAGGACGTTCCCGCGTTCAATCGCTCGCTGGCTTCCAGCGGAATGACGCCGCTTTCCGCGTCGCTTCCCGCCGCGCCCGCGGACAATTCCAGCAACGCGCCAGCGCAGCCGTAAACGCATTGGGGCCGCACAAGCGGCCCCGAGTTACTCGCAAACGCAGCAACAGAAGCCGGTTCGGGAGTGCAGCACAGTTCCGCTCCCGGGCCGGCTTTTTTCTTCTTTCGGCAAAAAAGTGGAAAAAGCGATTGCGGGCGCATTCGCGAAGTTGTATGTTCGCGTCACGTTGCGGGAATTGAGGGGCGTGGCCAAAAAATGACGCGGAGCACGGCATCGCGGGCGTCCCAAGGCGGGTTGACATTGTATATCGTATGTTGTATACAATCCGCACAGCCAGGGTCCTGGAAGTCGGGGGTTGTAGATTTTGCTCGCGCGCGGTTTCGCCGCGCGGAGTAGCTTTCTGGCCCTGAAACAAGAATCGTTCGAAAAATTCGGCGCGGATGGGGAGGATGTTGATGGCACATAGACTGTGTCGCATCGGCAGTTTTCTTCTGGTCGCTTCGCTGTTCTTCTTTCCTTCAATGGTGTTCGGGCAAGGACGAACCTCCGGGCAACTATCGGGCACTGTAATAGACCCATCAGGCGCCGCAATTCCGGCGGCAACTCTCACCGTCAGCCAAGCCACAACCGGTTTCACGCAAACTGTCACGGCCAGCGGTACAGGCGACTATGTTTTCCCCAGCCTGCAGCCGGGAACATACTCGCTAAAAATCTCCGCGAAGGGATTTTCCGACACGGTGCTGCCCGACGTGGTAATCGCCACCTCGCGCACGACGGACGTGAAGGTGCAGATGAAGGTGGGCAGTTCGAACGAGACGGTCGAGGTTTCAGCGCAGGCTCAGACCCTGACGACCACCGACAACACTCTCGCGACAACCATAGACCCGACATTGATTGCGAACCTGCCGCTTGCGGGGCGCGACCTTCTCGAATTCGCCACGCTGGTAACCGGCGCGGCAAATCCCGATAACCAGCGCTATACCACTTACAATAACCTGCCCAACGCCGCCGTAAATATTACGGTGAATGGCACCAACGATAATTTCCAGCGCTATCGCACGTTTTCCACCGGCTTCTTTACGGCCGCCCCGCTCCGCGAGGGAGCGTTTGAGGAAGCGACCGTAGCCACGAACAATCTCACCGCCGATTCGGGTGCCGAAGGGTCGGCGCAGATCCGCTTTGTCACGAAGTCCGGCACGAACTCTTTTCATGGCCGTGGATTCTGGCAGGCGCAGAACAGCTTTTTCAACGCCAATAGCTATCTGAATAATTCGCGCGGAAGGCCGCTTGCGAAAAGCCGCGACAACTATTACGGCGGCAATATCGGAGGGCCGATCTGGCGCAACAAGATATTTTTCTTTATAAACCTGGAATATCATAAGCGGCCCGGTGCAAGCCAGCCTATAAATAATGTGCTCACCGACGACGCAGCCAACGGCCTTTATACATACGACGTGACCTCGATTCCTGCTTCTACGCCCGCCTGGGTGACGTGTAACGCCGCCGCTGTAACCTGCACGGCCAATCTATATGCCCTAGCCTCAAACAACGGTTTCCCGGCGGCCGAAGATGCGACCGTAGCGGGAATCCTGAATCAGATTAAGGGATATTACCCGAAGGGGACGCTAAGCCCCCTGGCGACCACTCCTGCGGACCTCTATACCATCAATCAACAATACCTTCAGCAGTTGCAGTTCCTTAACCCCAGCAAGACCACGGAATGGTATCCCACCACGCGCCTCGACGTGAACATCACGCCGAAGATCCGTTGGAACGATACATGGGATCTCTACTGGCGCAATATCGCAAACCAGCCGAACTGGCCAGGCTCGCAGTTCGCGGGGAATGGCTTTAAATCCACTTATTACACCTGGTCGAACCAGGTGGTCTGGACTATCTCGCCCAGCATGCTCAATACGGCGAGCTTCGGAATCGAGAGCACGGTCGAGGAGTTCAACCCGGGAACTGCCGCGAATCCCTTCAACAGTATGGCGCTATCGGGCGGCGGGCCGAGGCAGGTTAACCTTCCGCTTGGTATCCCGACTTTGGTTCCGTCGTTTATCCTCCCCACGCCCCGGAACAATCCATCTTTCAACCCTTCTGACACATTAACCTGGACGCGAGGGAATCACACGTTCAGCTTGGGCGGCGACCTTCGCTATTCCAACATGCACGAGCTTCAGATCAACGATCCGCCCGCCTATAGCACCGGAATTGTGTCCGGGGATCCCGCGCTCGGCATGTTCACGTCGGCGAATTTCCCCAATATCAGCGCTGCGAACAGCAACCGCGACCTGAATAGCGCCGAGTCTTTGTACGCCTTCCTGACCGGCCGAATCAGCAGGGTTGGTGGTACCAACGAGGTGAATCTCGCGACGGGGCAATTCGCAGTGCAACAGGGCCTGGACGCGAAAGAGGCGCAGACGATAGGCGGCCTCTTTTTCCAAGATTCCTGGCGCACCGCGCCGCACCTGACCCTCAATTATGGCTTGCGGTGGCAGATGTCCGGCGCCATTCACAATACGAATGACTCCTACTTCGATCCGACGTTCCAGGACCTGCTCGGGCCGTCCGCCACCCTGTTTAACCCCGGGGTTCTGGACGGAGTCCCGAACCCGCAGGTCCTCTTGCGACCCTCTCCCTACAGCGGAGATTTAGTTCAAATCGATCCTAATTTCGGTTTCGCCTGGAATCCGGATTTCAGCGATGGGTTTCTGGGCAGGCTTTTCGGCGGTGCGAAGACTGTGATCCGGGGGGGTGCCGCGATTTCTTCGTACGACGAAGGATGGGAGACATTCGAGAACGTCTCGATATATCAGAATCCGGGAAACTTTCAGGTGGTCTCGTACCAAGCGGGCAACCCAAGCGTCCCGGGAAACTTTACCGCAGGGACGCAACTCCTCAGTGATCCAGCAGTCGAGGGTAGGGTGGCGGCAAACGGAACAACGCCCGCGAGTTTTCAGACGTCTCTTCCGATGTCGCTGCTCACCTTTACCGGGCAGAGTTACGGCACCGTGGATCCGAACATCTCGACTCCTTACGTCGAGTCGTGGAATCTGGGAATCCAGCGTTCGCTGCCAGGTAATTTCGCCGTCGAGGTGGATTACGTGGGTAATCATGCCGTCCACCTGTGGCAGGACTACAATCTGAACGAAATCAACGCAAGCCAGCCGGCGTTCTTAACGGCATTCCAGAACGCGGTAAGCAATTACAACATTAACTCTGCGAATGGCCAGGCGACATTTGCAGACAATACGGGGTTCGCGGGCATTACTCCTACGCCGCTTTTCGACGCGGCCTTCAATGGCAACGGCGTGTCGACGAATGCGACGGATTCATCAGGCTACGCGAGCTCGGATTTTATCTTCGACCTGCAATCGGGTCAGGCCGGAGCGCTGGCAAGTACGCTCGCCGGCAGTTCGCAATACCTGTGCAATATGGTGGGCGCCAACTTCTCGCCGTGCGGAAACGTCGGTGGGTCCAATTACCCCATCAACTTCTTCGAGGCCAATCCTTATGCGGCTGGAGCACAGGTCAGCGTGCTTTCCGATCCGTCCAGTTCCAGCTACAACGCCCTGCAGATTTCCGTCAGGCATCCCGTGGGGCACGGGCTTTCGATGGGGGCGAACTACAGCTTCAGCAAGTCCCTCACCGGCCGATTTCAGAGCTTCTTCACGGATACGGCTCAGGTCAATTTCATCTCCTTGCGGAACCCCGGACTGAATAAGGCGCCCGGGGATAACGACATGCGGCACGTCTTTAACGTTTACTGGTCGTATGATCTGCCGGGCGGTAGCGGGCATCGCTTCAGCTTCAGCAACTCCATCCTCAACAAGGTTGTCGGAGGCTGGAATTTGGGCGGGATCGTCCAGATGCACAGCGGCATTCCGTTCTGGTTGCAGGGGGGCCAAAGCAGTTTCAATGACGAAGATGGCGGCGTCGTTCTGAACGGCATCACCCGCAGCCAGATTCAAGATAGTGTCGGCGTGTTTACAACAGGAAACAAACAGGCTCCGGTTGATTGGCTGAATCCGAGCTTGGTCAACACCCCCAAGATACAGCCTGAGCAAACGCCCGGCGTGATTGGCCAGGTCTTGTTCTTCCATGGTCCGTCGTACTTCAATACGGATCTCTCTCTCACAAAGAATATTCCGATCCGCGAATCGCTCCACTTGGTTATCAAGGCGAACTTCCTCAACGCCTTCAATCATGCGGATTGGGGCGTCGGAAGCTTTGGCGCACCGGGATATATCTTCAATGCGTCTTCAGGGCTGTCGCAGCCGTCGGCGATCCTCGCGAACTCGCCGCGGTCTATCCAGTTCCTGACGCAATTGCAGTTCTAACCTAACCTCTGCGGCTACGGGAACGACCCTCGGGTCCGTTCCCGTAGCCGATACGTCCTTCCGACCGCGGTGAGTCGCATTGTTCCAAATGCCGGTCGAAGATCCTATCCCGGACCGAAATGTCCCAATTTGCTGTCATCGAAGCCGCACAAAACGAGTATCATCCACCGCGGCGGTTCTCATCTGCAACGCAAGGGAGGGCACGGAATGACCATTCATACGCTTCGTCGTTTTAGCTTAGCCGTAGCACTTGTCCTTTTCATGTTGCCGTTGTGCGCGAAGGCGCAGGGCACGCTCGCCGATTATCAGCGCGCGGAAAAATTCCTGGGCGGCAATGCGCGCAAGCTCTTTTCGCCCGGCGACGTGAACGCCAATTGGATCGGCCGCAGCGATCGCTTCTGGTACAGCACCACTGGTCCCGACGGCATGCAGTTCGTTCTCGTTGATGCCGCCAAGAACACCAGCGGCCCGGCCTTCGATCAATCGCGCCTCGCCGCATCGCTTTCGCGCGCCAGCGGGCAGACGTACCAAGCCGATAATCTGCCGTTCGCCACGTTCGACTTCACCGAGGACGGCAAAGCGATCCGCTTCGACGCGGACGCAAACCAATGGACCTGCCAGCTATCCGATTATCAATGCCAGCGCACAGGCCAGGCCGAAGGCGCGCCGGCCGCCGCGGCTGCCGGCATAGGCCTGCCCGAGGTTCCCGTCTCGCCGCAGGCCTACGAAAGCCGCTCGCCCGATGGACGTTGGTCCGTCTTCGTGAAGCACCACAATCTTTTCGCGCGCGATAATTCCACGGGCACCGTGATGCAACTCACGCGCGACGGCATTCCCGGCGACGATTACGCCACGCCGCTGCCCGATCTGCGCGTGCTGGTCACCCAGGAAGTCTCGAAGGGCGAGGACGTGAAGGAGCGCCCCGCAATTTTCTGGTCGCCCGATTCCTCGAAGTTCGTCACCTATCGCGCCGATTCGCGCGGCGCCGGCCGCTTCACCAGCTTGCAATTTGTGCCGCCGGATCAGATTCGCCCGCGCGCGTATAATTACGTGTACCCGCTGCCCGGCGAAGCCCTTCCCAAGGCGCAGATTATGGTGTTCGACGTTCTCACCGGCAAGCGCGTGGACGTGAAGACCGATCCGCTCGATATCCCCTTCCAGGGCGGTCCGGGTTCCTTCGATTGGTTTCCCGACGGCAAGAGCTTCTCTTACGAGCACGGCACGCGCGGCAATAAAGAAACCGAGCTGCGCGTCGTGGACGCAGCCACCGGCGACCAAAAAGTTCTGATCAGCGAACAGAACGGCCTCTACATAGATCCCGGCGAGCATTTCGTCCGCATCATTCCGGACAACGGCGGCATTCTGTGGTCCTCCGAACGCGACGGCTGGAATCACCTCTATCTTTATAGCGACAACGGCGAATTGCAGAATCAGGTGACGAAGGGCCCGTGGGTCGTTCGCCAGATCTCGTACGTGGATGCGAAAAATCACGCCGTCTATTTCCTCGCCATGGGCCGCGAAAAGGGCGAGGATCCTTACCTCACGCATCTCTATCGCGTCAATTTCGATGGCTCGGGCCTCGAGCTCCTCACCCCAGGCAATGAAAATCACACCGTCGACGTTTCGCCCGACGGCCAGTATTTCGTGGATAGCTTCTCCCGCGTGGACGACGTCGGCGGCGCGATCCTCCGCCGCATGAAGGATGGCTCGCAAGTCCGCGAATTGAAAAAAGGCGACGTAAGCGGCCTCACCTCGATGGGCTGGAAATATCCCGTGCCCTTCGAAGGCAAGGCCACCGACGGCAAGACGGAGCTCTACGGCGTAATCGTCCGCCCGGCGAATTTCGATGCTTCGAAAAAATATCCCATCGTCGAGCAGATCTACACCGGCCCGCAGGGCTTCTTCGCGCCGAAATCGTTTTCCGCCGCCTTTCGCCTGCAATCCATGGCCGAACTCGGCTTCGTGGTGGTGATGGTGGATGGCCGCGGCACCACGGGCCGTTCGCGCGCCTTCCACGAATTTTCCTACCACAATCTCGGCGGCGCCTTCGCCGATCACGTCGCCATGATCAAGCAGATGGCCGAAAAATATCCCTACATGGATATTTCGCGCGTCGGCATTTACGGCACCTCGGCCGGCGGCTATGGCTCCGCGCACGCCTTTCTCACCTTTCCCGATTTCTATAAGGTGTGCGTCTCCACTTCCGGCGATCACGATGCGCGCCTCGATAAAGCCTGGTGGAATGAGCAGTATCAGGGCTATCCCGTTGGCAAGGACTACGTCGAGCAATCGAACTTCACCGCCGCCAAAAATCTGAAGGGCCATTTGCTGCTGATGCACGGCGATATAGACGACAACGTGAACCCGGTCGAAACCATGCGCCTCGTGGACGCCCTGATGACCGCCAACAAGCACTTCGACATGCTCTTCGTTCCGAACATGTTCCATGGCGATAGCGGGCCGCATGCGCTCTACGTCTCGCGCCGCCGCTGGGATTATTTCGTGCAATATCTGCTGGGCGTCACGCCTCCGGAAAATTTCGAAATCCACGAGGTGCGATATCCCGCGGCGCCGCGCCGCCGCCGTTAGGCGGAAATCACCGCGGGGATCGGCGCTTCGGGCGCTGATCCCCGCCGCAATCAATTCATGCCGCGCCGGCGAGGAAGTTGCCCCGCAGGCGCTCGTTCTTTCAGGAGGGATGACGATGTGGAATTTCGCCTTGGCCGGCCGCACGCGCCGCTGGCCGCTCTGCGCGCCCTTGTTCGGATTCGCCGGCCTGTTCTTGATCATCGCCGCGCCGCCGGCCCGCGCCCAATCCCTTTCCCCGGTTCCCGGAAGCGAGGTCAACACCGTCACGAAGCCGGGATTTTTCACCGAGCCTTCCATCGCCATCAATCCGCTGAATCCGAAGCAGGTCGTCGCCGCCTATCAGGACAACGCCCACATCGCCTATTCCGAGGATGCCGGCCACACCTGGACCATCCCCGACGGAATCGCGCCGCCCGAATATCGCGTCTCGGGCGACGTTTCGGTCGTCTACGATAATCAGGGCCACGCGATTCTGTGCCACATGGCGTTCAATCATCTCGGCACCAGCAGCTACTGGGGCCACAATTCCTCGAAGAACGGCCTGTATATTCGCCGCTCGCTCGATGGCGGCCGCACCTGGGAAGCGAACGAGCTGCCCGTGATCGAGCAGCCCGAAAGCCTCACCTCGCCTTGGGAAGATAAGCCGTACATCGTCGCCGACGATAGCAAGGGGCCGTACGCCGGAAATCTGTACATCGGATGGACGCGCTGGACGCTCACCGATTCCGAGCTTCTGCTCGTTCGCTCCACCGACGACGGCAAGACGTGGTCGAAGCCCATCGAAATTGATAATCATCCCGGCCTGCCGCGCGACGATAATGGCGCGCTCGAAGGCTTCGATGGCACCGTCGGCCCCGATGGCACGCTCTATGCCGTCTGGGGCGACGGCAAGGATATCTACCTCACTGAATCGCACGATGGCGGCCGCACGTTTGCCCGGGCGCGCGCCGTCATTCCCACCGCCCCGATTGCCTTCAATATTGAAGCCGTGGCGCGCTCCAATGGCTTTCCGCAGATCGCCATTGATCCGCGCGGCGGAAAGCGCGGCGGCCGCATTTACGTCACCTGGAGCGACTATCGCAATGGCGATGTGGACGTCTTCTGCTCAAGCTCCGGCGATCACGGCCGCACCTGGAGCAAGGCCCTCCGCGTGAATAGCGACGCCCAGCACGATGGCGCCGATCAATTCTTCCAGTGGCTCGCGGTGGACCCTTCGGACGGAGCCGCCTACGTAATGTTCTACGATCGCCGCGATGATCCGCGGAATCGCAAGGCCACGGTTGTGCTCGCGCGCTCCACCGATGGCGGCCGTTCCTTCCAGAATTATGCGTGGACCAATCAGGGCTTCGACGATCGCAATGAATTCATGGGGGACTACACGGGCCTCGCGGCGCTCGATGGCCGCGTCTATGGCGTCTGGACCGAGCTTCCGTCCGATGCGCAGGGCCGCGGGCGCAACACCGTGATCCGCATCGGCGTAGCCGATTTCACCGCGGGAGCGAAAACCGCCGCCACCACGCAGCCATAAATCCCATCTCCGAATCGCTGCTTAGCTTTTTGGGGCGCCCCACGCTCGTTGTATGAGCGTGGGGCTTTCATTTCGCAACCATCACCACTCTATTTTTTCACCTGCATTGCCCCCAAATATCCCCCACCGTAAATCCCGCCGGAAAGGGATCATCTGCCTCCAACACATATTGCGCGAACCCGGTGATCCACGCCCGCCCGCTCAGCCGCGGAATCACGGCCGCATACCGCCCCACGCGCGTTTCCGCCACCAGCCGTCCGGTAAACGTCGTCCCCAAAATCCCCTCATGGACGAAATCCTGCCCCAGCGGCAGCAATCCCTTCGCGTGCAGCGCCGCCATCTTCGCGCACGTTCCGGTGCCGCAGGGAGAGCGGTCCAGCGCGCCGGTCCATGAGGACGGGCGCTCCCAATCCAGCTTCCCCGTGGAGACGATCACCGCGTTCCGCCGATGGTTGCGCGAGTCCGCGGGCGGCGCCGAAAGCTGCGCAATCGTGATCCTCGCAATCCCCGGATTTTCCGGATGCGCCACCGGCAGTTGTTCCTGCGCGGCCGCCTTGATCATTTCGCCGGCCCGCGCGATGTCGCGCGCCTCGTCCGGCAGAAGCCGCAGCCCCAGCGGCTCGGCGTCCGCGATCACGTAGAACATTCCCCCGTACGCCACGTCCACTTTCACCGTGCCCAGCTTCGGCACTTCGATCGCCGCATCCAGATGCGTCGCAAAGGCCGCCACATTCTGAAAGGTGACGTTCTTCACCTTCCCGCCTTCCACCTCCGCCTCCACCTCGATCAATCCCGCCGGCGTATCGAGCTTCAGCGTCATCCGCGGCTCGCGCACCGCCACCATTCCCGTCTCGATCAGCACGGTCGCCACGCAGATCGTGTTCGTGCCGGACATCGGGGGATATTCCACCTGCTCCATGATGATAAAGCCCGCGTCCGCCTCGGGGTCTGCCGCCGGCAGGATCAGGTTGCAGTTTGAGGCTGGATAGCCGCGCGGCTCGCGCAGCATCAGCTTGCGCAGATCGTCGGCGTGCGCCTCGAGGTGCTTCATCTTCTCGAACATCGTGCGGCCCGGCACGTCCAGCACGCCGCCGGTAATCACGCGGCCAGGCTCGCCGCAGGCGTGCGCGTCCACCGCGGTGATCAGTCGAGAAAATCGCATAGGGCGCCTGCCAAGCCTCGCATTTTGTTTAAATCTTCCCCTTTTTCACGGGTCATTCCGAGAGGCTGTGACGCTTTTGGACTCCCAACAAAGCCCCGCATTCCCGCGTCGTCATTCTGAGGAGCGCAGCGGCGAAGAATCTCTCTTGGTTTTGCCCATCTGAGACCTCTCGGTTCCAACCCGCGGCCTCCGCCCTCCCGGCTGCATCACGGCCTCATCGGTGCGCGTTATCCGGCCACGCCCGTGCCCGGGGCGCCGCTCAGGCCGGCGCCGCGAAGGGGCAGACACCCCGCAATTCAAAATTTTCAGGAAGGCTGCTCGGTCGAATCCGCCATTTGCCGCCCGCCCGCCCCGCGCGCGAGCAGGAAATACACGGGCACTCCGATAATCACGATCACCAGCCCCGGCCAGGTCGTCGCGCGGCGATAGGCGAAGAGGCACACCAGGATGGCGCTCGCCCCCAGGATGTAGAACGCCGGAAGCCACGGATAGCCCCAGGTGCGATACGGCCGCTCCGCGTTCGGCCGCGTGATGCGCAGGCGAAACACCCCCGCAATCGTCAGAATATAGAAGATCAGCGCGGCGGAAATGATGTAGTCCAGCAGGTTGCTGTAAAGGTTTCCGTAGCTGTGCGTGGCCGTGTCGTATGTGCGCGGCAGCACCAGGAACACGGACCATATCCCCTGAATCAGCAGCGAACGCCCCGGCACGCGCTTCTTGTTCAGCCGCCCCGCCCCCCGGAAGAAGAGCCCGTCGCAAGCCATCGCGTAGTAGGTGCGCGCGCCAGCCAGCGTCAGCGCGTTCACGCAGCCAATCGTCGAAATCATGATCGCGATGGCCATCAGCGCCGCGCCCACCGTCGGGAAGATCACTTGCAGCATCGCCGTAGCCACGCGGTCGGCAGGCGCGTGCTGAATCGCACTCAGCGGCAGCGTCATCAGGTAAGCGAAGTTGGCCAGCAGGTAGAGCACGATCACCACAATCGTCCCGATGGCCAGGCTCAGCGGCAGCGTGCGGCGTGGATCCTTCACCTCGCCCGCGGCGAACGTAATGTCGTGCCACGAATCAGCGGAGAAAAGCGAGCCCGTCTGCGCCACGCAGATCGCCACGAACAGGCCGAGAATTGTGGTCGCGTCGAGCCCGGCGGTCACGGCCGTCACGGCGGTTGGACCGTGCGCGTATGCCGTCCACGCATGCGCGAAATTCGCGTGAATGGCCCCGGTATGCCAGCCGAACCAGAAGCCCAGGATAATCAGCCCCAGCAGCGCGGCCGTCTTCGCCACGGTAAAGATGTTCTGCACCCATTTCCCGTATTCCAGGCCCCGGGTGTTGGTCCAGGTCAGCAGGATGATCACGATAATGGCCACCAGTTGCGCCGTGTTCAGCGAGAAGGCGTACTCGCTCGAAATGTGCAGCGGCCGAACCAGATAATGGTCTTCGGAGATCCAGGGGAAAAGCACGGCGGAAAATCGCGCAAAGGCGATCGCGACGGCCGCAATCGTCCCGGTTTGAATCACGGTGCACAGCGTCCAGCCGTAGAGAAATCCCCACAGCGGCGAAAATGCCTCGCGCAGGTAGATGTACATCCCGCCCGCGCGCGGCATCATCGCGGCAAGCTCGCCATAGGCCAGCGCGCCCGCGATGGTCAGCACCCCCGCAAATGCCCAGGCCACCAGCAGCCATCCCGCGCTGCCGATCGTGCGCGCCATGTCGGCAGACACGATGAAGATGCCGGAGCCGATCATGATGCCCACCACCACCATCACCGAATCGAACAGGCCCAGCCCGCGCGCAAAGCTGCGCGAGCCCGGCGTTCCCGATTCGTTCGCTACTCTTGAAGCAGTGCGCGAGTCAGTGCTCATCGGCTTCCTTTTAAATAGCGCCCAGGCAGCTCCGGTTCTTGCGCCCGGTTAGACGCTCGGAGCGCCTGCATATTATATCCAAGCGCCCAGATTGCAAGCCGGATTTGGGGCGCCATGGGTGCCATCCAATACGGTACGTTGCGTCGCCGTCCCGCCATGCGAATCAAATCCTCCTTGCAATATGGCCCCGCGGATATATCATCCAGCCGCTCTGTCCCTTGGCGCCTGGCTCGCCGACAGCGAAAGGACCTGGCCGGCTTATAATTTCGGGGCAAGCGGCAAATAGTACTTGACTTTTTGTTTGCAACGTAGTACACAGTACGATGGCCGTTTTGCTGGTCAGGGGCATGGAGGAGGCTGCTGAAGGGGGATGGGCAACTCAAGCCTGCCGGGCATTTCTAATATACGGTACGGGGATTAGAAATCCCCCTAAGTCGCTGAAAATAAAGAGCGAAATCTTTTCTAATCTACGGTAAACTGCTCCGCGCAGCAGAGCCGAAAGGGGTGGCCGAAATGAAAAAAGACGACAAAGGAATCTCCCGCAGGGACTTCGTATCCGGCACGCTAGGCGTCGCAGCCGCCGCATCGTTGGTGCCCGCCGCGGCCCTGATCTCGCCCCGCGCGGCAGCCGCCGCCCCAGCCGTCCAGTCCACCCGGGTGCTCGATCAGAGCCCTATAGCCGATTTCGCCGACGCCGACTGGAAGAGCCAAGGCGTCCTGAATCTCAAAAAGTCGCCCTATGCGAAGCTGCGCACCGTGCCACCCCGCGCCGTCACGATTGGCGATGGGCTGTGGGGCGCCCGGCGCGAGATTAACGTCTCGAAGAGCATCCCCAGCATGCACGAACTCCTCGAGGCCCACGGCCGCATGGACAATTTCCGCCGCCTGGCGAAGGGCGATACGTCGGAAGTTCCCGGGCCCGTCTACCGCGATTCGGACGTCTATAAATGGACCGAAGCGGTTGGCTGGGAACTCGAGGCGGGCGACCGGCCGGAATTGCGCGAAACGACCGAGAAGATCATTGACGACGTTGTGGCCGCGCAGCAGGCCAACGGCTACCTGAACACCTACTTCGTGGGGCCGCGCGCTTCCCTCAGCATGACCCCGCAGATCCAAGCGACCGGCCACGAGCTCTACAACATGGGCCACATGCTTCAGGGCGCGATTGCCTTTTATCGGGCCACCGGCGAACGAAAAATGCTCGATGCCGGCATCCGGTTCGTGGATGATTTCCTGATTCCCGGCTTCGGCCCCGCGCCGAAAAAGCCGATCATCGCCGGGCACCCGGAAATTGAAATGTCGCTGATCGAGCTTTATCGCATCACAGGTGATAAGCGGCAGTTGGACTTGGCGGGGTACATCCTGCACGGCGACGACCGGCTCTCGTTTCCGCCATCGCGCCTCGTCTATATGTTCTGCGGGATTCCGTTCACCACGCGGACGAAACTCGAGGGCCACGCGGTGCGTTGCATGTACGCCTGCTGCGGCGCCACTGACTACTACATGGAAACCGGCGATCCCGGCTATTTCAAGACGCTGAACACGCTCTGGAACGATCTGGTGACCTCGAAGATGTACGTGACCGGCGGGGTGGGCGCGCGCGGGTCCGGCGAGGCGTTTGGCGATCCTTACGAACTGCCCAACCTCCGGGCTTATGGTGAAAGCTGCGCCGCCATCGGCAACATGATGTGGAATTGGCGCATGCTGCATGCCACGGCCGAGGCGAAATTCACTGACGTGATCGAGCGGACGCTCTACAACGGAATCAATTCGGGCATGTCGCTCGATGGCACGCTCTATTGCTACCGCAACCCGCTGGAATTCGATCCCACAAGCGGCGGCAAGATTCGCAATCCGTGGTACGACACGACCTGCTGCCCGCCCAACCTCGAGCGCACGTTCGCGTCGCTGCCGGGATATTTTTACAGCACCAGCGCCGACGGAATTTACGTCCACCTCTATCACAACTCCGATCTCGATTGGCATCTTGAAAATGGCACCGGATTGAAAATCGCGCAGAAGACAAATTATCCCTGGGACGGCAATGTGGATCTGACGGTCACGCCCGCAGAGCCCGCGGAATTCACGGTCTATTTGCGCGTGCCGGCGTGGTCGCGTACGGCGCAAGTGAGCGTCAATGGAAAGGCCGTGCCGGGTGTGGAGCCGGGCGAATATCTCGCACTGCGCCGCGAATGGAAGCCCGGCGAGCGCATCCGCATGGCGCTCGATATGACGCCGGAATTGCTCGCGGCCAATCCTCGGTTGACGGACGACGCCGGGCGCGTGGCCGTCCAGCGCGGCACGCTCGTCTACTGCATGGAGGGAATGGACCAGAAGGGCGCCGAACTCGACGACGTGGCCGTGGTCGTGGCGGGCGACGCAGCGGCCCGCGGCAAGAGCTTCCATCCGCAGCCTGAGCCGGACTTGCTGGGCGGCGTCACTATCCTGAAGCACGAAGGCGCGGCTTTCACGCAGGAGCCCGCGAACGATCCGCTCTACTTCCGCTACGGCTCGGTTTCGCGCGCCACGCACCCGCAGCCGCTCACGTTCATCCCGTATTACGCCTGGTCGAACCGCGAGCAAACGCCGATGGAGGTCTGGACGCCGTTTATTAAGACGTAGAAGAATTGACGCGAGCGAGAAGCCCCAGCCGCTTCAGCTGGCGCGGCGGAATCGTTCCGGCGGATTTTCGCTCGCCGGTCGGCCGGAAAGCGAACTCGGCGCATCGAGATGTGCGCCTTCGTCAACCCCGACCCCAAGCCGATCCACCAATTCGCCGCCCAGCCAGCCCGTCAGAACGGCCAGCAATATCGCGATAAACGATAGAACCAGCGCCCCGGCTGACGGCACGGTATCGCCCGCCCGGCGCATGAACCAGCTGATCGCAAAAAGAATCAGCACCACCACATTGCCGCCGGCGTGCAATAAGCCAATGGATTTCGCGCGTGTATTGCGCGGAATCGCGAGCCAGTCCACGAGCCCTGGCAAAGCCGCCAGAAGGCCTCCAAGGATCCCGGCGCCGATCAGCCAAAACGAAATGTTGAACCATCCCGCGTCGCCCGAAACCAACGCGGCGATGTCGAACGCCACGCCGGTAGAGAGCAGTCCGAGAGGAAAAACGATCAGCATAGGGTGCAGGGGATGACCGGCGATTTTCATTCGACTCTCCACAGGGATCCTCCACGAGCCATAAGAGGGACGGAAATTAAGACGAGCATGGCGTGATTGAAAGCGCCCGGCAATCGAGCAAACCCCGTAAAACGGGGGGAGGCAGGAGGGTAGCTGTCCTACGGTCGGTCAGGCGGCGAAGGGGTCTTTCGATGAGGGGAATTCCGAAGCCGCCTTCGCGCGGCGCGGCTTGGTACACACAACGTACAGCGTTCCTTCCATCGGCGCGATGAGCAGCTCCTGCACGGATGAGCAAAGCCTGCCTTCGCGAATCTGGGCGAGCGTGCCAATCCCGGTGATATTGAAGCCGTGCGAGGTGAGCAGGCGCCCCGCTTCGAGGCAGCGGAACCAATAGACGTGCGGAGGGCGGTCGAGCAGCGCCTCGCGATTGAATTTCCCCTGGTGTGAAAACCACGGCATCGCTTGCAGCGGCGTGTGGTGTCCGGCGAAGAATCGGAACGCAGCGAGATACCCGATCACCGCCAAATGCGGCAGCGATTGGAGGCGCGATTCAAAAAGAAGAAAGGAAAAGATGGCGGTGCCGCCCGGCTTCAGCACGCGTTGCGCCTCAGCCACGGCCTTTTCCCGCCCTTCGGCGTTTCTGATGAAGGACGTGATCTGCTGCAGATAGATCGCCTGCCCGAAGGAACCGTCCGCATAGGAAAGCGCGCGTTCCGCCCGCTGCACGCTGAATTGGATTTTGTGCGCGGGGTCCTGCACGCGAGCCTCTTCGATTAGCGAGGGAACTGAGTCGAAGCCCGCGAGCGTCTGAAAGCCGCGCTCGGCAAGCGCGCGCAGTATGCGTCCTCCGCCCGTCCCGGCCTCAAGCGTAGGCTCGGCCGGGTTCAGGTATTTTTTGATCAGGAAGCGCTCGGCCGCGATCAGCCCTTGCGCATGCGCCCACCGCGAAAATTCAGGCCCGGCGTAAACCTCACCCGACGATCTCGGTGTAGCAGCAGCATGGGCAGCAGCAGAACTCATGGAACCAATGAACCATGAGCTTTGTTTCCTGAACATACCGGAAATACCTGAGATTTGGAAAACGGAGTAGCGCCTGAGTCGGGTCTCACAAAGTTGCGGGCGGTGCCGAAAATGAGCGCTGAATTTGCTCCTGGTCGAGAAGATTTTGAATCCTAGCGAACGACCTCAGTTGGCACGTGAGCTTTCGAAAAGGGAAAAGCCCTCTGATCCCGAGCCCGGCCACCGGAGAATAGACGATGCGAAGGTCGCAATAGACCTTTTGAAAGGAAAACTGCTCAAGGAACTGTTGCATGTTTGTGTCGTGCGCAAGCGAACGGAATCCGTTATTTACCAATTTCCGTTCGTGGCTGACATATTGGCTGAGAAGCGCGTCGAATAGCGCGTAGGCGGAGTACAGCCTCAGGTAGTCCGGGTGAAACTTCAGAACGAGCGTGGCTGCGTAGTTTGGCCCTACAGCACACCTCGCGTACCCGACCAACTTCTCGTCCACGAACACACCCCAGCACTCGAAGGGTCCGCCGATGCACTTCCGCTCATTGGCCTCGAACGAGGCCCGCCGGAGAGCGGGCGAACGCTCGTAGCGGGTGTGGGCTGCCGCATAGCACGGATAACCTTCGGCAATGAGCCATTCCAGTGAAACGCGACGAACCGCACATTGCTTCCGGGCCCGCCTCACCTTACTCCGCGTATTTGACGACAGCCGTTCGAAATCGTATTCCTGGCACGCGACATACCAGAACTCCGTTGGCGCCTTGAACGTGCGTGTAAAGTGACGCAACAGGAAGCAGCCGGACGCCCGGAGGACGTTTTGCGCGTCACGCGCTAGAATATGGACGGGAGTCGGATTTGGATTCGCCGGGAGCAAAGCCCCGTGGTATGGCCTCCACCAATACCCTCCACCTTGGAAGAGCGGACTCTCCGTTGCCTTCAGCCACCGAATGTAGGGGTTCGTGTCGAAGCCGTGCTCCCTTAGGGTGGGGACTGCGGACATGCTTGTTGCGCAGTGCATCGGCGCCCTCCTGTAGACGTTGAATCTCGATGCTCGCGGACCGTTCACAAGCAGGAAAGCGCAAGGCAGTAGAGAGCGGAATACGGGGAACTACCAATTGCGAACTAGAGAGAGTAGGTTGCGGTGCGATGGGTCATTTCGTGTCTACAGCGACAACCCACGTCTGCGGTAATAAACCATCCAGAGTAGCTGTATTTACCGATTGTTAGCAATAATCTATATACGTATGCCACCGCCCGTCGCCCTTCACGCTTGTAGTTCTCGAAAAATGTGCGCATCATCTTGCCTGTTCGGGGCGCGGCTGATCCGCGGCTCGACGGAATGCAACAGTCAAGATGCCTTTCATCAACGACAAATTTCTTCTCCACACTGACGCGGCCGCGAGGCTTTACAACCACCACGCCGAGCGCCAGCCGATCCTCGATTTTCATTCGCATCTGCCCGCGCGCGATATCGCCGAAAATCGCCGCTTCAGCAACCTGGCCGAGGTCTGGCTCGAAGGCGATCACTATAAATGGCGCGCGATGCGCGCGAATGGCGTGCCCGAAGGCTATTGCAGCGGCAACGCGGAGCCTTACGAGAAATTCCTGGCTTGGGCGAAGACCGTCCCCTTCACCCTGCGCAATCCGCTCTATCACTGGACGCACCTCGAGCTGGCGCGGTATTTCGGGATCAACGAACTGCTCGATGAATCGAGTGCCCCCGCCATTTGGAAGCAGGCGAACCGGCAGCTTGCAGAAGGCGCGCTCACCGCGCAGGGCATCCTCGAGAAATTCGGAGTGCGCGTGGTGTGCACCACCGATGATCCCGCCGATTCGCTGGAATTTCATCGCTCGATCGCGCGGCAGGGGATTTCCACGCGCGTATATCCCACGTTTCGGCCGGATCGCGCGCTCGAGACGTCGAATCCGGCGGAGTTCAACGCCTGGATCGAGCGTTTGCAGGCCTGCGCGGGAATCGAAATCGTTCGGTTGGCGGACATGCTCGACGCGTTGCGGAAGCGGCACGATTTTTTCCACGAGCACGGCTGCCGCGCTTCGGACCACGGGATCGAGACGTGCCTTTCCGAACCGTGCAGCGAGGCAGAGGCTGCGCGGATTTTCGGCGGCGTGCGCGCCGGCCGCCCCGCCTCGGCGGAGGATTCGGCGAAGCTCGCGTCTTTCCTGCTGCTTTTCACAGGGCATTTGGACGCGGAGAAGGGATGGGTGAAGCAACTGCATCTGGGCGCGATGCGCAACGTGAACGCGGCCATGAGCGGCAAACTCGGGCGCGATAGCGGGTTCGATTCGATTGGAGACTGGCGCCATGCGGCGGCGCTCGGAAGGTTTTTGGGCCGGCTCCGCGCGGAAAATGCGCTGCCGAAGATGATTCTCTTCAACGTGAACCCTGCTGACAATTATGTGTTCGCCACGATGGCCGGCAATTTTCAGGAGGGCGAGCTGCCAGGCAAAATCCAGCTCGGAAGCGGCTGGTGGTTTCTCGATCAGAAAGAGGGCATCGAATGGCAGCTCAACGCCCTCTCGAACACGGGCCTGCTCTCGCGCTTTGTGGGCATGATCACGGACTCGAGATCGTTTCTCTCCTACACTCGGCACGAATATTTCCGACGCGTGCTCTGCAACCTGCTCGGCGGCGAACTCGAGCGCGGCGAGCTGCCGCCGGACGATTCGCTGCTGGGCGGCCTGGTGGAAGGAATCTGCTATCGCAATGCGAAGGAGTATTTCTCGTTTCCCGAGCAGATGGATGCGGCGAAGGCGGCGGCGCGCGAGGAAACTGCGCCCGCCGGCGAGCGGACCAGTTAGTGCGGCCATGCGGCGCGGGAATCGCCGCCGCGGATTCTCGCGGGAATCCGGAACGTTCAAGATGACGGGGGGCGAATGGCGTATGCCGGATTGGATTTGACCTCGAAGACGGCGGTGGTGATCGGCGGAACCTCCGGCATCGGGCTGGCGCTTGCGAAGGGCTTGGCCGAAGCGGGCGCGAACGTGATTCCCACGGGCCGCCGCGCCGAGCTTGTGAAATCGGCCGCTGCGGAAATCAAGCGGATCGGCCGCGGCACACTCGCGCATCCCTGCGACGTCACCCAGCGGGAGAGCATCGAGGGGCTTCTGCGCGCCGCATGCACCGAATTCCGCTCCGTGCAAATTCTGGTCAACTGCGCCGGCCGAACCAAGCGCACGCCGACCCTGGATGTTTCCGAAAGCGAATGGGGCGAAATCCTGCAAACGAATCTGACGGGCGCGCTGCTGGCGTGCCAGGTGTTCGGGCGCCACATGATCGAGCAAGGCTGGGGACGAATCATCAATATCGCCTCGCTTTCTTCGTTCGTGTCGCTGCGCGAGGTGGCTGCCTATTCCGCCAGCAAGGCGGCGGTCGCTTCGCTGACGAAGTCGCTCGCGATCGAATGGTCGGGCCGCGGCGTGTGCGTGAACGCGATTGCGCCGGGCGTGTTCCGCACGGAGCTGAACGCGGGTTTGCTCGACGGCACGGCGCGCGGCCAGGAATTCCTGCTGCGCACCCCGATGCGGCGCTTCGGGAATCTCGATGAACTCGTCGGGGCGTGCATTTTCCTGGCCTCGGATTCCGCAAGTTTCGTGGCGGGCCACGTCCTGGCCGTGGATGGCGGATTCCTTGCCAGCGGCGTAAATCAATAGCCGCGGCGATTGCCCGTCGCAACCCGGTGCGCGGTGCGGCGGTCGCACGGACCATGATTTGAGGAGCGAACGATGACCAGCACACAGGCCACACCAGGCTCACCCGCTTTGCAGCAGATGATTTTTCGCGGCACGGATGAACATGCGGGTCGGCGCATTTCCGTTCATCCGCGCAATAGCACGAATAAGTATCTCTCCTACGGACGAATCATTCTGAATCAGTCGGTGCCCATGGTCTCATTTGAAAATGGCGGCGAGGAAACCGGCCCGATCTGCCTTTCAGGACGCGCCACCGTGCGCGTCGCGGACCGCAACTTCGAATTCGGCCCGCTCGATTCCATTTACATTCCGAAGGGCTCGCACATCGAGGTGCGCACATCGTCGCAAGCCGATTTCGCGGAGTTTTCCTCCGGCGTCGAGGGCGAATATCCGCTCCAGTTCGTCTCCTATGCTGAAATTGCCCCAAATCCGAAGCTGAAGTTCAGCACGGGCCAGCCCAGTTGCGCGCGCCACATCACGATCTGCCTGGGGAACAACGTCCGCGCCGGCCGCTTGCTCGCCGGCATCACCATCTCCGAGCCGGGCAATTGGACGAGCTGGCCGCCGCACGAGCACGCGAAGATGCTCGAGGAAATGTACGTCTATATTGATATGCCGGCCCCGGCTTTCGCCTTGCAGTTGGTATATAACGATACGGCGATTCCCGAGCTTGCAGTGCCGGTGCGCGAAGGCGATGCCGTGCTGATTCCCAGCGGCTACCATCCCAACGTGGCCGTGCCGGGGCATCGAATCGCGTTTTTGTGGGCGATGGCTGCGCACCGCGAGACCGAAGACCGCCAATTCGGCGTGGTCAACGTGCAGCCGGAATTTCAGGGCGGCGGTGGATCGGGTCTTGAGGCCAGCCGCAAGTGATCCGCGCCGCGCGATTCGAATGAAGCCATGAGCGAGAGCGTAAGCATCGGCGCCACCGCGGCAGCCGGGCGGCTCGCCGCAGGCGATGCGGCGGCGCTCGCGGGCCCCGGCGCCACGCCCAAAGCGGGTCATTATCGTTGGACGATCTGCGCGCTCATATTTTTCGCCACCACCATCAACTACATGGACCGCCAGGTCCTCGGCCTGCTGAATCCTCTGCTGCAGACGAAGATCGGATGGAACGCGCTTCAGTACAGCTACATTGTGGACGCCTTCATGGCCGCCTACGCAATCGGGCTGCTGCTGATGGGGCGACTCATTGATCGCATAGGCACGCGCATCGGCTATGCCGTCTCCATCGCGATCTGGAGCGTCGCGGCGATGTCGCATGCGCTTGTGCGGACCGCGCTAGGCTTCGGCGCGGCGCGATTCGCGCTCGGCATCGGCGAGGCGGGAAATTTCCCCGCGGGCATTAAAAGCGTGGCCGAATGGTTCCCGCGCAAGGAGCGCGCGCTCGCCACGGGCATTTTCAATTGCGGCACCAACGTCGGCGCCACCATCGCCCCGCTCGTCGTGCCGTGGATCGCGATCCATCTGGGCTGGCAGTTCGGGTTTCTTTTCACGGGCGTCTTCAGCGCCATCTGGGTGATCTGGTGGTTGCGCATCTATCGCCGGCCGGAAGACCATCCGCGCGTTTCCGCCGCCGAGTTGGCTTACATTCGCAGCGATCCCGTGGAACCCCCGGCGAAAATCGCCTGGTCCACGCTGCTGCCGCACCGCCAGACCTGGGCTTTTATCCTTGCGAAATTTCTCACCGACCCGATCTGGTGGTTTTATCTATACTGGCTGCCGACCTATCTGACGGATAAGCACGGCGTCTCGCTCACGGGCCTCGGATTGCCGCTCGTGATTATTTACAATGCGGCATCCGCGGGCAGCATCTTCGGCGGGTGGCTCGCCGCCGCGCTGCTTAAGGCGGGATGGGGAGTGAATCGCGCGCGCAAGACGGCGATGCTGGTATGCGCCGCGGGAGTGGTTCCCATCGTGACGATCTCCAGCGTGCACACGCTATGGGGCGCCGTGGCGCTGATCAGCCTGGCGACGGCCTCGCATCAGGGCTGGTCCGCGAATCTTTTCACGCTCGCTTCGGATATGTTTCCGGGGCGCGCCGTGGCTTCCGTGGTCGGTATCGGCGGGTTTGGCGGCGCAATCGGCGGGATGGGCATCGCCTCGCTCACGGGCCTGCTGCTGCACTGGACCGGAAGCTACGTGCCAATATTCGTGATTGCGGGCTCCGTATATTTGCTTTCGCTTTTTTTGATTCATCTGCTTGCGCCGCGACTCGAGCCCGCCGATTTGGCGGATGCAATCGCGTAATTTTCGCGGCTGCAGCGCGCCGCGAGATGTGCTCAACCGCACCGGCGCGATGACGCGATAGAAAGTGTAGCAATGGCCTTAGCCATAAAACCGAAGCAGGGCTGCCGCTGGGACGTAGTTGCGCTCGGCGAGGTGATGCTGCGCTTCGATCCCGGCGACCGGCGCATCGTGACGGCTCGCTCCTTTGAAGTCAGCGAAGGCGGCGGGGAATACAACGTCGCGCGCGGCCTGAAGCGCTGCTTCGGCCTGGATACCGCGATTGTGACGGCCATCGCCGATAATCCCATGGGCCGGCTGCTGCAGGATCTGATCTTTCAGGGCGGCGTGGACCAGTCGCTCGTTCGCTGGGTGGAATATGACGGCGTCGGCCGCGAATGCCGCAACGGCTTGAACTTCACGGAGCGCGGCTTTGGCGCCCGCCCGGCGCTCGGCTGCTCCGATCGCGGGCACACGGCCGTCTCGCAATTGAAGCCCGGCGATGTAGATTGGGACGAGATTTTCGGCAAGCATGGCGCGCGCTGGTTCCACTCCGGCGGCATCTTCTGCGCCCTTTCCGCTGCCACGCCGGAGGTCACGCTGGAAGCGATTCGCGCCGCCCGGAAGCACGGCACCATTGTTTCGTACGACCTGAATTACCGCCCTTCTCTTTGGAAGGCAATTGGCGGCAAGCAGCGCGCCCAGGAAGTGAACCGGCGCATCGTCCCCTGCGCGGACGTGGTCTTCGGAAACGAGGAGGATTTTTCCGCCGCGCTGGGCCTCGAAATCGCCGGTCTCGACGAGCAGTTCTCGCGTCTCAGCGTCGAGTCGTTCCGCAAGGCGATGGAGGCGCTCACGAAGGAGTTTCGCACTCCGGTGGTAGCGGCCACGCTGCGAAAGGCGCTCACGGCGACGCTCAACGGTTGGGGCGCGGTCTGCTATGCCGATGGCGAGTTTTATCAATCGAAGTACGTCGAGAACCTCGAGATTTTCGACCGCGTCGGCGGGGGCGACTCCTTCGCCTCGGGAATGATTTATGGTTTGCTATCGGGCCAGGGGCCTCAGTGGGCTGCAGATTGCGGCGCGGCCCATGGGGCGCTCGCCATGACGACCCCGGGCGACACCTCGATGGCGAACTTGAACGAAGTGCTGCAATTTATGAAGGGCGCCGGGGCGCGGATTTCTCGCTAGCGCCCGTGGCGGAACGCGCAGCGCAGTGAACGTATGGCGATGACGGCGGATCGAGCGGGCAAAAAAATCGTGCAGGTGGGCATAGTGCCCGTGGTGCGCGCCGCGTCCGCGGACCAGGCGCTCCGTGCCGCCGAAGCCGTTGCGGCCGGCGGAATCCCTATCGTCGAGGTGACGATGACGGTGCCCGGCGCGATGGGCGCGATTGCCCGGCTCGTCTCGAACATGGGCGACGATGTGCTCATCGGGGCCGGCACCGTGCTTGATGCTGATACGGCGCGGCGATGCATCGAAGCCGGCGCCGAATTCATCGTGAGCCCCGGATTCGATTCTGCCACCGTCAGCCTGACGAACTCCGCGGGAAAGTTGATGGTCGCCGGCGCGCTGACGCCTACCGAAGTAATCGCCGCATGGCAAGCGGGCAGCTCATTCGTAAAAATCTTTCCATGCGGTGCTGTGGGCGGCCCGGCATACATCAAGGCGCTGAAGGCGCCATTGCCGGGGATCAGGATGATCCCCACGGGCGGCGTAAATCTGAAGACGGCCGCGGACTTTATCCGCGCGGGCGCGGAGGCCCTCGGCGTCGGCGGAGAGATCATTTCGCAACGGGCGCTGCAGTCCGGCGATACGGCGGAGATCACGCAGGCGGCGCGCGAGTTTGTCGCCGCCATCCGCGAAGCACGCGAGCCCGCACGAGCGGCCGCGCCCCTAAGAGAGGCATAAGTGCCGCCGGCGCCAAAAAACGTCGAAGAACTCGCCCTGATCCCCTGTCCCGGCAAGGACAACGTAGCCGTCGTCACCTCCGAACTGCTTGAGATCGGCACGCCTTTGCGCTACGCGGGCCAGACGTTCTCGCTTCGCTCGCGCATCTTGCGCGGACAGAGCTTCGCAATTCGCCCCGTGAAGCGCGGCGGCGCCTTCATTTCGCTCGGTGATCCCTTCGGCCTTGCCTCGCGAGACGTAAAACTCGGCGACGCGATTTCCGAGGCCACTATGGATCGCCGCCTGCCGAAGCTGCGTGTCGTTTACGGCAATCACCCGCGGCGCGCCCCGCTCGATCCCGCGCTTGCCGCGCGCACGTTCGATGGCTTCGTGCGGCCCGAGGGAGCCTTCGGCACGCGCAATTACGTGGCAATCGTCACCTCCGGCATGTGCTCTTCCACGGAGGCGCGCGAAATCGCCTGGCGTGCGATGCGGGAAATCTATTCGCCCGAAAAATATCCCAATGTGGATGGCGTAGTCGCTATCGTGCAGGAATCCGGCTGCGGAATGCCGGACGGGCGCGCTGTCACGCTGCTGAATCAGCTTCTTGCGAACACGCTTCGTCATCCCAACGTGGGCGCCGCGATGTATCTTGATCTCGGATGCGGCAAGACGTGCGTGGAATGCTCCGCGCCCGCCTTTCGCTCCTCGGTGCCCGATTACAACCAGCGCGTCGTCAATTTGACGATTCAGCATCTCGGCGGCAGCCGTAAGACGGTGGCTAAGGGGCTCGAAGTCGCCGAGCAACTGCTGAACACCGCGAACAAATTCGAGCGCCAGCCTGTGCCCGTCGCGCGCCTGATCGTCGGCACAAAATGCGGAGGCTCGGACCGGTGGTCGGGGCTGACGGCAAATCCCGCCGTGGGCGTTGCCGCGGATATGTTCGTGAAGGCGGGCGCCGCCGTGCTGCTGCCCGAAATCCCTGAGCTGCAGGGTGCGGCGATGGCCGATCTTGCGCGGCGCGCCCGCTCGCGCGCCGTGGGGCGCAAGCTGGTGGGCGCGCTGAAGCGCTACGAAAAATACGTCGCGATGTTCGGCGAAGATTTCCGCGATAATCCGAGCCCAGGCAACAAAAAAGGCGGGCTTTACAACGTCTATCTGAAGTCCCTCGGCGTGAAGGCCAAGGGCGGCGCCTCGGTGGTGGAAGACCTGATCGAGTACGGCGAATGGCTCGCGGACCGCAAGGGCCTTTACGTCCTCTACACGCCGGGCTACGACCAGATTTCCACGCCCGCGCTCTTCCTCAGCGGCGCGCAGGTGGCGCTTTTCACCACGGGCCGCGGCACGGGCATCGGCTGCGCGCTCGGCCCAGTGGTCAAAATCGGTTCGAACACGCCACTGTGGTCCGCCAACGAGGATATAGACGTCAACGCCGGCACCATTCTCGACCGCACCCAATCGGTCGACGAAGTCGGCCGCGCAATATTCGAGGAAACGCTCGCCGTGGCATCCGGCCGGAAGCGCGTTCGCGCGGAGCAAGCCGGATTTCACACCGAATTCAAGGTTTGGGAATCCCTCTGGCCCTCGCTCTGAGAATGCCGGCCCCGCGCTTTCCGAAATAAAATCCTTCCGTCTTGGATACTGTATACGTACAATGCCGCTTTCCTTCTGAAGGAGAGCGCCTGATGAAACCGCATCGCCTTTTCATTCAAGCAGTTCTGATTATTTGTGCCGCTCTGCTGCCCGCCACGCTTGTCCACGCCCAGGGACGCCAGCAGCAGGGCAAGTCCATCGGCAAGGTGTCAGTGATGGGCAATCTGATCGTCATGGATTTGAACCAGGGGGCGCTGGGCCGGCAAAATCTCTTCGATCTGGGCCACCGTACGCTCCGCTTCACGCCGGATGGCGATGGATATCGCGTCTCGAATCTTCCGCTCCAATGGGACGCGGATTTCGGCCCCGAACTGAGCGGCTCCCGCGTGGCGATGCACAATTTTCAATTTCCGTTCTCCGGCAAGACGTGGGACGCCTTCACCGTCGGCGTCACCGGTTCGATTCGCTTCGTCTCCGGCGAGGAGCCCGCGGCGCCCGCTCCAGGCCAGGGGCAGGGTGCGGCCCGAAATGGCCGTCGCGGCCCGGGCGGCTTTCAGCAGGGAGGAGTCTCCATCGCGCGCTTTGACGCGCTCGGCGAAGCGGCCGGCAACCTTGTCAACACGGTCCCGGCAATCTGCGTGTTTTTCAAGCCGCGTATGTCTGGTGCGCGCTACGCGAAGGAGTTGAACGACCGCGAGGTGGTCACCTGGGACGTCACCGAACCTTGGGGCAACATTCAGGATTTCACCTGGAAGAAGACGGTCAATAAATTCCAGCTCGTGTTGCATAAGGACGGCGTCATCGAAATGTCCTACGATCAGCTCGCCGCGAAAGACGCGATCGTCGGCGTCTATCCGCTGCTCTCCGGCGGTGCGGAGAAGGACGTCGCCACGCTCCAGGCGAAGCCCGGCTCGTCCGCCGCGCCAAACCTGGATATTAAAGACGTGAAGCTCTCCGTAGTGGATGGCATTTTCCTGAAGGCGACCTTTGAAACCGCCGGTCCCGTTGCCGCGGAAGGCGACCAGGCGATTGCCGGAGTCACTTACCGCGTCCATTTCAACGCGAGCAAGCCCTCGCTCCAGTCGCCGTCCCGCTCAGCGGCTGCCGCGGCCTCTCCGGCCGAAGCCGTGTGGACCATTCGCGGCTTCGCGCCTCGCAATCGCAATTTCGGCGGCGGCGCGCGTTACGTCGCCTCCGGCCCCGGTTTGTCGCGCACCGCCGTGAAGGTGAGCGGCAGCACGATCTCGGTCCAGGGCATTCTGCCTCCGGATCTTCATGGCGCCACGCACATTTCCGTCTCGGCCGATTCTTCCGCCGCCGGATCGGAGGCGCCCGTTTCGCAAGTGCCGTCGCAGCCGGTGGCGCTCGAGGGGATTCACAGCCCCGCCGTGCACTTCTCCTCGCTCAAGCCGAATGCCGGCCCGTATCCAGTCGTCTACGAGTCCTTCCACTATTACAATCTGCCGGACTCGCGCGACCTCGCCTGCACCGTCATCAAGAGCCTCGGCGACAAATTCGATTTCCTCGTCTATTACTCGGATTTTCGCGTGGATAACCAGGAAGCTGGCACGCCCAGCGAAGGCCCGCGCGGCAGCTCCAATGGACTTCCCGTCACCGGTATGGGCGATCGCCAGCCCTCGCTCGCTTCTTATTGTTCCGCAGGCAGGTTCCAGTGGGGATTCATCCAGCCCGTCTACGCCGGCGCGATTCAGATGCAGGAATATCCGCCCCCGGATGCGCCCATGGGCGATACTCACGACATCACTTTCTACCAGAAGCAGCTCGCCGAAATTTCGCAGGATGGCAAGATGCCTCCCTACATGTACGCGATGTCCCAGATCGGCCATGAATTGGGCCATCGCTGGTCGGCATTCGTTTCCGCGAAAGTCGGCAATGAGACGATTCCCCTCGGCCCCACGCACTGGGCGCGCGGCTTGCAAGCTGTCGTGCCGTTCCCGTATGTGCGGCCCAGTGAGGCGTCTATCATGGGAGGCGGTGTCTGGCAGGATAATTTCGACGGCACGTTCACCCAGCTCGACGATGATTATTACGTCCCCGCCACCGGCTACTCGTATCTCGATCTCTACCTGATGGGGCTGATTTCGCCGAAGGAGGTCCCGGATTTCTTCATCCTTCGCAATATCGTCCCGCAGGGCCGCGACGCCAATGGCCACCTCATCGTCAAGGCGGAGCGTACCAAGGTAACTATTCAGGACGTGATCGCCGCCGAAGGCCCGCGCACGCCGGACGTGGACCACTCGCAGCGCAAGTTCAACACCGGCATGGTGCTCGTCGTGCAACACGGCAAGAAGCCTACGCCGAAGCTCATCCAGGAAGTCACCGGCATCCGCGCGCAATGGCTGAAATTCTTCCCCATCGCCACCGGTCGCCGCGCTTCCGTAACCGCAAATCCCCGGTAGGCGAGAAGGGCTTTCGTCAGCCGCTGAACGCAAATTGTGCTGTGAGATGGCGGAGAGGGGGGGATTCGAACCCCCGACACCCTTTTGGGGTGTAACTGCTTAGCAGGCAGCCCTGTTCGGCCACTCCAGCACCTCTCCGCTGTGAAATCGAGCGCCGATTCGGACGCGGCTGCCGCCGTCTGCCCGGCTAGTATAGCATCAGCAATTTCGTCCTACGATTCCGGCGAGTGCCCCACCACGATCAGCCCCATCGGTACCGGCTTCGCCACCGGCGCTGGAAAGAACACGACCCACGAATCGTCGCTATCCTGGTGAACGATTGCCGGCAGGGAAGCGGGCGGCGAATCCGGCGGCTCCAGGCTCCACACGGAGGGATGCCCCGTTCCCGACGCCTTCCGGCTGGCGTCCAGCAGGTCCTTGGTCGCCATCGTTGCGGCGGACGTGTCCGCGGCCGCCGGCACGGCCAGCAGGTAATCGCGATAGGGCGAGACGCCCTGGTGATTCCCATCCACCGGCTGCAGCATATAGCGCAGCGTGTAGACACCCGGCTTGATCGCTTGTCCGCGATAGTCGCTCGCATTCGCATCGAATTTGATCGCGCCCACCAGGCTGCCCTGCGCGATTTGCCCGAAGGAGACGCCCAGGCTCGTATCCGGCGTGGCCGCGGCCTGGGCCGATTTCGCCAGCCAGATCTCGCACAGAGGCCCGCTCCCGCCGCTCACTTCCAGCGCGCTGCCGGATAGCGCGGCGCGCACCGGCGCGGCAAGTTCGGAGGGTACAGCCGCCGTGCTCGCGGCAACCTTATAGGATTGCGCCGCGGCAACGCCTGCAAGCGAGAGCGCGCCGAAGGCGATCACGAGTGCGCGAAGCGAAAAGAATTTGGCGATCATTTTGGCTCCAGGAATTGGGATCAGGTCCGCTGTAAGGCAGGTTAAACCGGCAGGGATGAAGGCCGGGGGGCGCGGTTGCCGCGCGCCCCGGCCTTCCAGCCTTAATCCGCAAACATGCCGACGAACGAGCTGCGCCGCCCGGAGTCATTCCATGTGACGCCCAGGTAATGGCCGCTATAGCTGCTCGTTGTCTCCACCACCGGCATCGAATGCACCAGATGCTTCGCAAGCGGCGGATAATAGACTTCTTCATTGTGGCAGATCATGTCGCCGCCATTCAGCGTCCGCGTGGAAAGCCGCACCAGGCTGCCCGCTTGCACCGTCGTCCAGCCGTGGCTTGCTATCGCGAAGGAAATCGGCTGCGCCTGCGTGGCCACCACGTCGTTCAGCAGCCCCGCGGCCTGCGCTTGCGCGAATTGCGCCAGCGCGGCCCGTTGCGCGGCGTTCGCGCGCTGGTCCACGATCAGCACCGCCTTGGCCGGCAGCGGATTCGTGTAGGGGTCGCCCAGTGTCGCGCTGGCACGCACCACGGCCACTACGCTCAAATTCTCCAGCGGCACGCCCGCCCATGTGCCTTGGCGCACGTGCCAGGCCATCACCGCCTCTTCCCCGGTCAGGTTCGCCTCCGAATTCGCGAAGCACGGCCCGGTATAGACGTCCGCATTCCGAAATTCGGCGTAATCGCCCGATATCGCGGAATTGCCCGACGCTTCGGAATTACTTGATATTGCGGAATTGCCCGATACTGCCGAATTGCTGGCAGCAGGCTGCGTCGCCACGGCTGTCGCCGGCGTCGTCGCAGGCTGCGTCGCAAGCGTCGCGGCCCCGGCCGCCAGGATCGTCGCAGGCTGTGCCGCCAGCGTCATCGAAGGGATCGCAAACAGCATCGCGCCCGCCAGCGCGCCCAGCATTCCTATTCTCGCTTTCATCTTCGCCCTCCTGCACTGGAATCACCCCATTCTCCCACCGCCAGCCCCCCGTGGCAACAAGCCTTGAGTCGTATGCCTCAGCCCCACAATCCTGTCGCTCGGCCACGCTAGGTCTACTCCGAGCGCCCGCACGGGACGCAATCCGGGCCAGCCGTCTCTTCCTGCTCTTTCGGCCGCAATGGAGGTGCCAGCAGCATCGCCGGGCGCGCCAAGGAATGCGGTTGAGGCGTGGATCGAGATTACCGAAGAACTGACAAGCGACCGCATGGCTTTGCAGCTCTCCGCCGCGCAGCCAACGCCGCAAACGACGATAATCGCAAAGAGCGCCTCGAAGCCCTTATCCAGTATGGGCTGAGGTGTTCGTGCTCGGACGCGCCCTGCACCCGCCGATTTCTATTGACTTTCTCGTTAATCCATGCTATAAACTACGATGGCGGTTTTCTCGCCAGAGAGGGAGGGCGGCAGATGGTCCTGAGGACGCAGCCAAGCGCCCGACGCGCTAGTCACTTACCAGTGGACACCAATCACTCCCTCTTTCTAATCTACGGTACGGGGATTAGAAATCCCTCTAAGTCACTGAAAACAAAGCTCCGGCTTCGTTCTAATATACGGTACACAGCACTTCCCGGAATTATGTTGCAGGTCGCCCGGCGCCCCGGGGCATTGTGCCCGCTGGCCTGGGCAGGCGAGAATGGGCAGGCCCATCACCTCGGGCTTGGAGGGGACGGATGGCGACGACACCGGTAGCCGAATCGCTGAATCGCGGGGGGGCGTTTCTGATTTCCGCATGCACCCCCGCCAGCGTGTTTACCCCGGCGGATCTGAATGACGATCAGCGGCTGATCGGCCAAACGGCCGAGGAATTCGTGACCAAGGAAGTTCTGCCCGCGATCCCCGAGCTCGAGCAGCACAAAGAGGGGTTGATGGCCGGGATGCTGCGGAAGGCGGGCGAAATCGGCCTGCTTGGGGGCGGGATTCCGGAGGAGTACGGCGGCGCGGCGCTGGACAAGGTGTCCGCGACGGTGCTGGCGGAAAAGCTGGCGGGATACGCGTCGTTCGCGGTGTCGCATGGGGGCCACGCCGGCATCGGAACGATTCCGATCGTGTACTTCGGCACCGAGGAACAGAAGAAAAAATACCTGCCGAAGATCGCCACGGGCGAATGGCTTTCCTGCTACTGCCTTTCGGAGCCGCAAGCGGGTTCGGACGCGCTGGCGGCCCGCACGCGCGCGGTGCTCTCGCCCGAGGGCACCCATTGGATCCTGAACGGGCAGAAGATGTGGATCACCAACGGCGGCTTCGCCGATGTGTACGTGGTGTTCGCCAAGGTGGACGGCGAAAAATTCTCGTGCTTTATCGTCGAACGCGGCACGCCTGGATTTTCCACCGGCGCCGAAGAAAAGAAGATGGGCATCCGCGGCAGCTCGACGGTGCCGGTCTTTTTCGAAAATGCGCGCATCCCCAAGGAAAACCTGCTGCATGAAATCGGGCGGGGGCATATCGTCGCGTTCAACACGCTGAACGTGGGCCGCTTTTCGCTCGGGGCTTATTGCCTGGGCGGCGCGAAGAAGGCTATCGAGTCGGCGGCAAAGTATGCGAAGCAGCGCACCGCCTTCGGCAAGCCGATCGCCGAGTTCGGACTGATCAAAGCCAAGCTGGGCGAAATGGCGATTCGCACCTATGCGGTGGAATCCATGATTTATCGCTCGGCGGGAACGATTGAAACCGCGGTGGCGGCGCCGCAACCCGGCGGCGACAAGGTGCGGCAGGCGATGCAGGTGCTCGAGGAGTACGCCATCGAAAGCTCGATCAGCAAAATCGCGGGCAGCGAGACGGTGGACTATTGCGTCGATGAAGCGGTGCAAATCTTCGGCGGCTACGGCTTCCATGAGGACTATCCGGTGGCGCGCTCGTATCGCGATAGCCGCATCAACCGCATCTTCGAGGGCACGAACGAAATCAACCGGATGCTGATCGTTCAAATGCTGATGAAGCGGGCTGCGGCGGGCGTGCTGCCGCTGATTCCCGCGGCGATGAAGCTGGCGGACGAGGTTCTCTCCGGCCCAAGCTTCGAGGAGGCGCCGTCGGGGGAGTTTGCCGGGGAGGAGCGGTCGCTCGCGCAAGCGAAGAAAATCTTTCTGCTCGCGGCGGGCGCGGCCGTCCAGCGGTTCCACGATGGGCTTGCGGATCAGCAGGAGGTTATGGCCGCGCTGGCGGACATTGCGATGGACATTTACGCCATGGAATCGTCGCTGCGGCGGGCGCAGAAGTGCGCATCGCGCATCGGCGCGGCGGCCGCCCTGGTGGGCGAGGCGGCGAGCGCGTTTATTTATGGGGCGATGGACCGCATCGAGAATCAGGCGCGCACGGCGCTTGCCGCAGCGGTCGAAGGCGACGCGCTGATCACGCAGCTTGCGGTGCTGCGTAGATTTGCGAAGCACGCCCCGCTCGATACCATCGCGATCCGGCGCCGCATCGCCGACGCCGTGCTGGCGCAGGCGCGGTATCCCTTCGACGGCCGCTAACGCGCGATGATGCCCGATTGCATCCGCCCTTGCTCCTGCCTGAGGATCGCGCACCAGGGACGTAGGGTTTCCGGACAAGTTCATGCCGGCACGGTCTGCCATCTGAAGGCGGCAATGATTGAGCGGGCAATCGAGGGATGGGAGGTCTGGCCGCCGATGCTGCTGTGGTGACAAAAATGGATTTGGCGGCGGCAGCGGAGTGCCCGCGCCGCGAGTGCCGCGCTAAGCCGCGGCTAAAACCCCGCGGGTTACCAGCGCCTTGCAATCACGGTGACGATGCGCCCGAGCGCATCCACGTCTCGCGTATCCACTACCTCGCCGGGAGAATGCGAGTAGCGCAGCGGCCAGCCGAGCGCAACATCCACCGAGCCATAGCGCACGAACGCCGAGCCGTCGTTGCCGCCGCCTGTGACTCCGTATTGCACGGGAATCTGGGAGGCGCGGGCGAGGCTTACAACTTTATCCACCAGATCGCGGCGGACTATATTCGAGCCGTCAATCGCGCGGATCACGAATCCTTCGCCGACCTTCGCATCCGCAAAGCGCTTCGATTCGAGCGGTGAATCTGAACTGACGAAGGTGTCTACCGCGAACACATAATCAGGGGCATGGCCTGCGCCGGCCAGGCGCTTGGCGACTTCGGCCGCGCCGTAGAGGCCCAACTCCTCGCGCGTGGACCAAACGAACGTCACATTGCGATCCTTCAGCGGCGCTCCCAAGGCCCACACGGCTGAAATCAGCGCCGTGCAGCCCACGCGATCATCGAAGCTGCGCGCGTTGGCGCGCGTGCCAGCCATTGCGTAGTACGTCTTCGGGACGGTGATCGTGTCGCCGGTCTTGATCCCCAGGTTTGCAACGTCCTGCGGGGAACGCGCGCCGACGTCCACGCGGATCGGCGTCCGACGGCCGCGCGGCCACTGAAAGTTCGGCTCATCCCAGTGGCTGGGCATTTCAATCACTGCGTCATGGTCGCCGTTGGATGAATGGACCAGCGCGGCGCGCCCCGCAAAAAGCGGCAGCGCCTCGTCGCCCGTGACTTCCAATCTGCCGTCATTCGAAATGGAATTTACGTTCAGGCCGATCTCGTCCATATGCGCCACGACGACGATGCTGGGAGTTTTTGCCGTCGCCGGGGCGGCGCCTATCCGCAGGATGAGATTGCCTCCCGAATCCGTTTCAGGCTTGGCCCAAGCAGGCAAAAGCCGTTCGACCTCATCCCGAACCGGCCCTTCGTGCCCGCTGATTCCATAGGTTTGCACCAAGCGGCGCAGAACCTCGGTGTACGATAGCCGCACATGATCTGCGGCGCTCGGCGCGGTCCTGCGCGCGGGCATTTGCTTCCGTGCCGCAGCCGGATCGTCAGCCGAAGCGCCGTGCGCCTCCTGCCCTTCTCGCACATACGCGGCGATCAATTTCGTGAGTGCCTTCAGGTCGCCCGCATCAATTGTTTCCGCCGGCGTATCGGGCCAGGCTGTAGCGATGGAGATATGCGCCCACTTCGCGGGAAATCCCGGCGCGGCTTGGTAGCTCCGAGGCACCACGGCAGCGGAATAGTCGGTCGAAATGGGAACTCCGGCCGCATCGGCGAGTTGCTTTAGTTCGGCGCTCATGCCTTCGAGCGCTCCATCCGTTTGGGCCGTGCCGATCAGCACGCCGCTGCCCGGCTCACGGCGGGGCGCGCGCCGCACATTCTGCGTTCCGGTCACGGCACCGCCCGCGATCAGCCTGCCTACATAGAGCATTTCGTCCGCGGAAATCGTGCTCAGGACGCGCTGCAATCCGCGCGCGCCGGTGCGCTGCTGCGCGACGAAAGCGACGATCAGGGTGCCCTTCACGTTTGAAGATTTGAGATCGCGAAGCGCCTCCACGACCGCTGCTGCGCCGAAGCGGTCGCCTACTGACGTGCCTGCAAGCTCCTGAGAACCGAGCCGCAACAAGCGACGATTCGCGACCACTGGATCGAGATTATCCACGCCTAAGCTGCGCGTTTCGGCGGCGGATTTTGCGCCGATATCAACGTACATGTCGTCCAGATCGCCGGCATTCGGGGGATTCATGCGGCCCGGCTGCAGGTGAACGGAAAGCGCCGCTACCACTCCGTGCAGCTGCTTGCCCGAAGCCGTTTCGATCAGCACCGGGTCGGCCGCATACAGCTCGTTGAATACGAGCGGAAGACCAGTCTGCGGAAGCCGCTGAACGCGCAGATAGCCATCGCTGGTGATGTCGCTCACCACAAGTCCGGGTTCGTCCATCGGCGTGACGAGCAGCCGCCGCGGCGAACCGCTGCCGGTCGTCACGATCACGTCGCCGAGATTGTCCGTCGTCGGGCGATACGCCGCGAGCGTGGATTTGATTTCGTGCGCGACGGCTTTTTCGTACCCGGAGAGGCCCGGCGTTTCGACCAGCGATTGCAGCGTTGCTACGGGCCCGCTTTCGCTGCCCGAGGATTGCGCCGTACTCGGCGGTGCGCAGAATATCGCAACTGCGGCAAGCGTAAGGGTCGAAACTGCAGCGCGGCGGAAATTCATCCGGAATGTCTCCTCGAAGGAATCGGCGAGCGATATAGCGGGCCAGAAACGAGCGAAGCGGCCCGGGGGTACCGGCAGATGCTAAGTGCGACAGCGCCAAAAAGCAACAGTTGGAATAGGCGGGTAACCGGCGATTAGGAAAGCAGGGAACTTGCGGCGGGAAGATTCGCCGCGGATTCCCGGTTCACGGGGAGCATGAACCGGGAATCCGCGACTCGCGAAGCTACAATCGGACGGTTAGTCGCCCGCGACCGGCGCAGCAATCGGCGGATTCGCAGTCTCCGATGCGCGCGAATCTGCAGTGCCATTTGCGGGCGCGATTTGAACCGGCTTGGCCGGTTTGGCCGGCGCTCCCGGCACAGCCATCTGCATCTGCTGCAGCGAGCCGATCTGAACCACGCTCTCCTGCGGCTTTTTCAGCACAAGCTCTTCGTAGATCTTCCGCACCTTGGCCGCTTCCTCCATGGCCTTGCGGCGACGGGCGCGGTCCTCTTCGGCGGCCGTGAGGGGAATGTCGTGCTCGAGATGGCGCACGCGCGAGGCGTCAGCGGCGTCAATTTTGAGCGAGTGCTCATAATTGGCGAGGTCCACCTTTTTACCCTTGGCGTAGATGTCGTGCTTTCCGTGCTCCTTATACCACTGGGCGACGGTCGCGTTCTTGTACATGTTCTCGATGATTTTGCGCCAGCCGATGCCGGTGTTGTACGCGCAGAAGGAAATCTCGCCCTGCTGCGTGGCGTACGGAATGATGCACATTTCCGTGCGGCGGAAATCATAGTTGAAAAGGTCCTGAAACCACATACCGGCGATGAAGAGGAAGTTCCAGGGATCTTCGGCGCGGCGCTTCATGGCGTCTTCGTAGGTGCGCTCCGGATTGGTGCGGCCGTACTTCTTCTCGGAGTTCTTGGAGAGCGCCCATGTTTTATCGAATTTCATCCAGAGATCTTTCAGTTTAAGGCTGGGAGGCGCCTGGAAAGGTTTGTAGCTCTTTAGCAGCGCGAGCGCCATCATGAAGTTCGAAAAGCCCTTGCTGCGAGCGGCATCCGTGATCGAGGTGACGTCCTTGGTCAGGGTCGGCGCATCCAGGAATCGGGGCACCGGCGCCCACTCCTTGGTCTCTTTGTTGATCATCAGCGCGGTTCCAACGCCGCAGTTCGGGTGGCAGCCGCAAGAAAGCGAGCCCCACTGCGAATCCGGGCCGTGCGATAGATCAGAGAATCCGGCGAAGGTGGCGATGTAAGAAATCGGGAACCAGTCGCGCGTGGGCTCTACTTTGCCGACCTGGTCACTCACGTCCTTCGCCAGGTGCGACAGCGTGTAGCGCTGGCGCATGCGCCGCTCCGGCGTGATGTCCTCATCCCGGCCGGTGAACGAAACCGGCTGGAACGAAACGAACGAGATTTTCTTCGGGTTCTCCATCGCGAATTTCACGATGGGTCCGACCTGGTCGTTGTTGACGTTGTTGACGATCGTCGTGACCAGCACGATCTCGATGCCCGCTTCGTGCATATTCTCGATTGCGCGAAGCTTTACATCGAAGAGGTTGCCCACTTGACGGTGGCTATTGGCATCGTTGCCGATGCCGTCGAATTGCAGATAGGCGTAGCGCAGCCCGGCCTCAAATGCCTTCTTCGAAAATTCCTTGCTCTTGGCGAACTCGATTCCGTTGGTCGCCGCCTGCACACTGTTGTATCCCACCTTGCGAGCGTAGCGCACCGCGTCTAGGAAGCGCGGGTGCATCGTGGGCTCGCCGCCGGAGAATTGCACGGACATCTGCCGGCGCGGCTTGATCTTGGTGGCGTTATCGAGAATCTCCTGAATCTCGTCCCAGCCCAGTTCATGGACGTAGCCCACCTGGTTCGCGTCCATGAAGCAGGGGTCGCACATCATATTGCAGCGGTTGGTTAGGTCCACCGTGAGCACCGCGCCGCGGCCGTAACGAACCGTGCTCGATCCGTGGCGGTGCAAGTCCTCATCGTTGTGCGCGGGGATATCGCGGCCGGGGAAGTTACCCTCGATCCACTGCAGGAATTTCGAGTCGACGGCCATTAAGTCCTCGTACTTGCCGTGCGTGGGGCATTCCTTAATCATCCAGACTTGGCCATCGCGCTCGATGATCTGCGCCTTGATCTCGCCGACCTTCTCGTGGACGAGATCGGTCCAATCCTTTTGCCCATTCAGGATCGCGTTCCGCGCTTCCTTCACGCAATCCGGGCAGAGCGAATCTGTAGTCCGCGGCCACCCGAGCGTGGGCTTCGACTTCTCCCAGGATTTCAGCACGGGCTTATCCGACCATTTCGGCGTGAACGCCGGGTTCGGATTGTGCTTATTAAAAAATTGTATTGTGTCGAAAGTGATGCCTGCGGTCTTGCAGAGCATCCAGTCAAACGATTTCCAGAGACGATTTTCCACGGTTATCGGCATGATCCACCTCCCTTTATGAGCATGACCCCAGAGTGCTCGTTGGAGCCCCCAAACCTGCCCGAGCGGGCGGGCTGACACCCACACCATGCGGCGTCAACCCCAGTTTCGCCAACCCAGGCCGAGGGCGTCCACTCATCTCCATTCAATGGTTGAAAAGGGGGGGTAAACGGTACTATCGCGCACTAAACGGATGGGCCACAACCCGCGTAAACCTCTGGTTTTTCGCCACTTGAGATCACTGGCGGCCGATGGGAGCCAATGCAGCCGTTGCCCTTTCCGGGCTGGCAGATCACAGGGAATCGCCGACGCCCGTTACCTTTTCGCGCTTTGCCTCTCGTCGGCAGCAACGGCCGGGCGGCCGGTGTGTTTCAATTGGGTGGAACGATGTGCGACGCCAAAGAGGCGCCGCTGAGGGGACTGGCATGGCAGAACGCGAATGCCCGTACTGCGGGAAATTGGTTTACGACAAACTGGTCCAGTGCTCGTACTGTCGTGAGACGCTGCCCGAATCGCCATTTTCTGCGAGGGGCTCCACGGGAGCGAAGATGCGCAGGGCGGCGTCGGCGGGAAACGGCGACCGGAACGTTCATAAGGGACTGCTCTACATGCTCTTGGCCGGGGTGATCGGCTATTTCAGCAGCGGTTCGAGCGGCTGGGAACTGCCGGTGACCGTCCCCCACGTGATTACGTCTTACCTCTCGCTGCTGCTTTTCCTGAGCGGGCTTGGGCTGACCGTATATGGATTCTATCTCCGCCACAGGGCGCTGGGTGGAGAACTGCGGTAACGCGGCACGTTCTGGCCTGATCCGATAGCTCGGCTAAAGATTCAGCGGAGTGCGAAGTACGCCGATCGCGAAGTGGGCAAGGTGCGGCGCGTCTTCATCGAGTTGAATCCAGCGCACGATGCAGTGATCGCGCAGATACTGCGAGACGCGCGATTCCCCTATCCCTAGGTGCTCAGCCAGTTTGGCTTTCAGCCCTGAATCGGACTGACCCCTTCCGCGACTCCGGTTGCCCTGTCCCCCACGCGCCAGATTACCGATTCCGATCCGCAGGGTTTGGCATGACTCGACGTAGTACGAACTGATCTGATCCGAATCCGAAAGTAGAAACACGCCGGGGCCAGCCGGGGCCTGGTCGGCTTCGTCCAGGCGATGGAGCGGGCTTGCGACGAGGCGCCGAAGCATGGATTCCAGATGCGCCATGCGCGAGGCCAGCGCCGGATCACCCGCGCGTCCGTGCGCGATTCGCTCCGAAGGCAGCATGGGAGCAGGCGCCGCTGCGTGCGGCGGCTCAGGTCGCTCTAATGCTTCGGCTTCCCGGGTTCTTTCCGCGTAAACCGAAGCAGGGAATTGCGAATGGCGCGGCTCGGCACCCACGGACGGAGCAGCCGGACGCGCAGCCTCTCCTGCGGCTCCCTTGCGCCTTCTGCCGCGGCCGCCACGGCGTCCTCGAGCGCGGCGCCTGTGCGCGGCATCGTCCGCCGGACGCACATTTCCATTTACTGCCGAAGGCTTGGCGCGGACGACTGGTGTTTCATCGCTTGGCATTGGTTCCGGGATTTCTCCTGGCGCAAGGCCCGCATCGTGCCGTTCGTCAGCCATGCCAGGCTCGGCTCTCTCTTCGACTTCCATAGAACGCTGGGCCGGTTGTTCTGTATTCTCCGCAGGCGGCGGGGCAACACCCAGGCGCGCCAGCGCCTCTTCCGCTTTCTTTTTCCAGTCCGCGCGCCGGAATCGCTGTGCGGCGGCCGAATACCACTTCACGGCTTCCTCCATGCGTTCATTCTTTTCCTCGAGCGCACCCAATTCCCAAGCGACCATGCCGTCGCGCGTGCGCTGGAACAGCTCGGAAAGCTTGGCGGAAGGATCCTGGCTATTCTTGGCTTTTCGGATGCGCGCTTGTATCTGGCGCCAATCACTCATGGCGAAGCATTGTAACAGCGTTGAGGCATCGAGGGCCAACAATCGAACGTGGCGTTAGCGATCGCGTCCGCCATATCCGCCGCGCCCGCCGCGGTCGCGGCCGCCGCCACCGCCGCCGTGGCCGCCGCGTCCACCGCTCCCGCCTCCGCCCTGATGGCCGCCGCCGTATCCGCCGCGGCCTTCGCGCGGCCCGCCGCCTTCGCGCTGCGGGCGCGCTTCGTTCACCACCAAGGCGCGACCCATGAACTCCTTGCCATTCAAGGCTGCGATCGTTTTTTCTGCTTCGGCATCATCTCGAAGCTCGGCAAAGCCGAATCCGCGCGGTTGGCCCGTGAAACGGTCGCGAAGCAGCGTCAACGAATCGGGTTGCACTCCAATTTCAGCGAACAGTCCCTGCAAATCCTCTTCCGTAGCCTTGAACGACAAATTGCCCACGTACAGTTTCTTCACGGCCGTTCTCCTTGTGCCCGGCACAAGCGCGCCGGCGCGCATCCGAGGGCTGAAGAGGCATTCCCGCCGCGGGCAGCTCCGATGCGGGCCGCTCCCGGCTGGAGCTAGGCGCTCCAGCAACTCTAGAGTTAATAGTGAGGCAAGCGCAGCAGAAGGTCAACCTTGCCAGGGCCAGGTGAGCCTGTGACGCGGCGGATCGGGCCGAGCACAATAACGGCGCACAGCTTACGTTCTGTAGCTCGCATTGATGTGCACGTATTCGCCGGTGAAATCGCAGGTCCAGATGCGCGCGCGGCTGCGGCCGGAGCGCAGGTCCACCAGCACGTGAACGTGCTTTGCCAGCATTTTTTCATGCACGGCGCGTTCGCTGAATTTATGCTCCACGCCGCGTCGGCACACCAGAATTCCCGCCAGCCAGATATCCACGCGCTGGAAATCGAAGGCCACGCCCGAACGCCCGGCGGCCGCGAGCACGCGGCCCCAATTCGGATCGGCGCCTGCGAAGGCGGTCTTCACAAGCGGGGAATTCGCGATCGTGCGCGCCACCTGATCCGCTGCGCGATCCGATGGCGCACCGCGCACTTCGATCTCGATCACCCGCTGCGCGCCTTCTCCATCTTCGACCACGGCCAGCGCGAGCGAACGGCAAACCGTTTCAAGCGCCGCGTAGAATTTGCGATAGCCGGATTCTTCGACCCGGCGGATTTTCGGCGCGCCGGATTCGCCGTTGGCGAGCAGCATCACGGAATCGTTCGTCGAGGTGTCTCCATCCACGGTGATCGCGTGAAACGTTCCGCCCGCTGCGCTCTGCAAGGCCCGCGCGAGCACGGCTGGCGAAATGGCGGCGTCGGTGCAAAGAAACGCCAGCATCGTGGCCATGTTCGGCTGGATCATGCCGGAGCCCTTGGCACAGCCAAGAATGCGCACCTGCTTGCCGCCGATGCGGCATTTGGCGGCGGCCCATTTCGGGCGCGTGTCCGTGGTCATGATGGCGCGCGCCACGTCCGCAAAGGCATCCCCATCGGGGCGGCGCGAGCGCGCAAGCTCCGGCAGGGCGCGCAGAATTTTCTCCACGCGCAGCGGCGCGCCGATCACTCCCGTCGAGCAGACCATCACCTGCGATGGCTCGGTGCCCAATTCCCGCGCGAAGGCGCGCACCGTCTCTCGCGATGCGGCAAAGCCTGCGGGGCCGGTGCAGCAATTCGCATTGCCGGAATTTACGACGATGCCGCGCATCCGGTCCGCCGCTTGCCGCACGTGCGCGCGCGACACGTGCACCGGCGCAGCCTGCACGCGGTTCGTGGTGAACATCGCCGCGGCTGCCGCCGGCGTCTCGCTCACCAGAATGGCCAGGTCCGGCCGCGCGCGCTTGATTCCGCAGTGCGCGGCGGCAAACGAAAAGCCCCGCGGCACGTCCGAAGGCGAAAGGGGCGCGTTCATGGCGCGGCCGCGTGGAATGCGGCGCCGTTCTTCATGGATTCTCCTCGAGTTGCGCGGTGCGGGATCTGAATTCTTCCAGCGCCGCGCGAACTGCTTCGGGCGCCGTGCCGCCTGAAACCGAACGGCGCGCGAGCGCCGATTCCAACGTGAGTGCCTTCCGCACATCCGGCCCGAATAAAGGTGAAAACTCGCGCAGGCGTTCGAACGGCAGATCGCGAATCGTGGTGCCTGCCGCTTCCGCAGCGCGCAACACCTTGCCCGTGATTTCGTGTGCGGAGCGGAAGGGAACTCCCGCGGCAACCAAATAATCGGCCAATTCGGTAGCCACAAGCCCGGGATCCTGGGCCGCGTCGCGCAGGCGCTGCTCGCGAAACCGCGTGGCCGCGAGCGTGGCCGCCGCGATTTGCGTCATCGCCAGCACTTGATCGTCCGACGCGAACAAAGGCTCCTTATCCTCCTGCAAATCGCGCTGATAGCCCGAGGGCAGGCCCTTGCAGGTCGTCAGCACCGCAAAAAGGGCGCCATAAGTCCGGCCCGTTTTTCCGCGGATCAGCTCCCATGCGTCCGGATTTTTCTTCTGCGGCATCAAGCTGCTGCCCGTGGAGTATTCGTCTGGCAGATCGAGAAAGCCGAATTCCGGCGAGGCGAAAAGAATCATGTCCTCGGCCAGCCGTGAAAGATGCATCGCCAGCGTGGCCAGCGCGAAAAGGTATTCCAGCGCGAAGTCGCGGTCGCTCACGGCGTCCAAGCTGTTTGGCGTCGTGCGTGAAAAGCCTAGATCGCGCGCCAGCGCGGCGCGGTCAAGCGGGAAGGCGCACCCGGCCAGGGCGCCCGAGCCGAGCGGGCAGGCGTCCGCGCGCTGCGCGGCACCGGCGATGCGCTCCGCGTCGCGGAGAAATGCTTCGCCGTGCGCGAGCAGCCAGTGCGCCAGCACAAGCGGCTGCGCGTGCTGCATGTGGGTAGCGCCCGGCATCGGCACCAGAACGCCGCGCCCGGCTTGGCCGCCAATCGCGCCGCAGAGGCCCGCAACGGCGCCGCGCATTGCGCGGGCGCGCTCCCGCACGTACATGCGAAACTCCGTGGCGACCATCTCGTTGCGGCTGCGTCCGGTGTGAAGCTTCGCGCCGAGCGGCCCCAGCTTTTCGATCAGCGCGCTTTCCGCAAAGTGATGTACGTCCTCGGCCTGCGAGGAATCGAGCCATGCCGCGTCCGCTTTCGAGCGCGTGTCGAGTTCATCGAGCGCCGCGACGATCTGGCGGCATTCATCCGCGGAGAGCAGCCCCGCGGCCGCAATCGCACGGGCCCAGGCGCGGTCCAGCGCGAATTCCTGCGGCAGCAGCCGGCGGTCGAATTGCCACGAACGCTCGAATTCGTAAAACGAAGCGTCCGGCGCGCGCTCGAACCGCCCGCCCCACATTTTTTGACCGGCGTCGGTCATCGGCTCGCCTTTGCCTCCTGCGACGCCTCCTTCGGCACGGTAATCGGCAGGGCGAAGAGATTGATGAAGCCCTCCGCATCCTTCGGGTTATAGCCGGTCATCGTGAAGCTCGCCAGATTGGTGCGGTAGAGGGAATAGGGCGACTTGCGCGACGCTACGCTGATGTTGCCTTTGAAGAGCGTGAGCCCCACCGAACCGGTCACGCGGCTCTGCGCGCTCGTGAAAAACGCGTCGAGCGCCTCGCGCAACGGCGTGAACCACATGCCGTAGTAGACCATCTCCGCATAGCGCAGCGAGAGAATCTGCTGGTAGTGCGCCGTCTCGCGATCCAGGCACAGCGATTCCAGTTCGCGATGCGCCGCGATCAGCAGCGTTCCGCCCGGTGTTTCGTATGCGCCGCGCGATTTGATTCCCACCAGCCGGTTTTCGACCAGTTCCGTGCGCCCCACGCCGTTTTTCGCCGCAATCTCGTTCAGCGTTTCGATCAGCGCCAGTGCGCCGAGCTTTTCGCCATTCACGGAAACCGGCGTGCCTGCCTGAAATCCGATCTCGACGGTCGTGGGTTTATCCGGCGCATCAGCGGGCGAAACAACCCACTGCCACATCGCCTCTTCCGGCGCATTTGCCGGGTCTTCGAGCACGCCGCCCTCATGGCTCAGGTGCCACACGTTGCGATCTCGGCTATAAATATTTTTCGTGGTCTGCTCGACCGGAACGTTGTGCGCGCGCGCGTAGGCGATGGCCTCTTCGCGCGAAGCGATGCTCCATTCGCGCCAGGGCGCAATGATTTGCAGTTCCGGTGCGAGCGCCTTGGCCGCCAGCTCGAAGCGAACCTGGTCGTTGCCCTTGCCCGTGCAGCCATGCGCCAGCGCGTCCGCGCCGGTCTGCTTGGCGATTTCCACCTGCCGCTTCGCGAGCAATGGGCGCGCGAACGATGTGCCCAGCAGGTATTTGTGCTCGTACACCGCGCCCGCGCGCAGCGTGGGCCAGATGTATCCGGTGACGAATTCCTCGCGCAAGTCCTCGATGAACGCGCTGCTGGCGCCAGTTGCCAGCGCCTTTTTGCGCGCCGCCTCCAAGTCCTCCTGCTGGCCCAGGTCTCCGATCATGGCGATCACTTCGCAGCCGCCGTAATGCTCCTTGAGCCACGGAATAATGATGGAGGTGTCGAGGCCCCCGGAATAGGCGAGTACCACTTTCTTCGGCAATGGAGTCTCCTTGTCTGGATGAAACAAGATTAACTGAGCAGCGAGTGCAGCACGGCCTTTTGCACGTGCAGCCGGTTTTCCGCCTGATCGAACACGATCGACCGCGGCGAGTCCATCACGCCGGCACTCACCTCGGACCCGCGATGCGCGGGCAGACAGTGCATGAAGATGGCGTCCGGCGCGGCGAGCGCGAAAAGCTTTTCGTTCACCTGGTACCCGGCAAAAGCGGCTTCGCGTTCGGCGGTTTCGCTTTCCTGGCCCATGCTGGCCCACACGTCCGTGTAGATGGCCTGCGCGCCTTCGACCGCCTCTTGCGGCGAACGCAGGATTTCGATTTTGCCTTTCGTCTCGCGCGCCGCGCGCTTCGCGTCGGCTACCACCGCCGCGTCCGGCTCATAGCCTGCCGGCGTGGCGAGGCGGATCTGCGCGCCGCAACGCGCGCCGACGCTCAAAAGCGAATGGCACATGTTATTCCCGTCGCCTACATACGCGAATTTCAGGCCGCGCGCCGTGCCGAAACGCTCTTCGAGAGTGAAAAAATCGGCAAACGCCTGGCACGGATGAAACCTGTCCGAAAGCGCATTAATCACCGGAATGCCGGCGCTTTCGGCGAGCGCCTCGAGCGACTTCTGCGCGAAAACGCGCGCCACGATTCCGTGTACCCACCGCTCGAGATTCTTGGCCACGTCGTGAATGCACTCGCGCTCGCCCAAGTGCGCGGTGGTGTGATCCAGAAAAATCGCGTGGCCACCCAGGCTTGCCATGCCCGCCTCGAACGTAACCCGCGTGCGCAGCGACGGCTTTTCGAAAATCATCGCGATAAATCGCCCGGCGAGCGCGCCGCGGAATTCGTGCGGGCGCGCCTTCATCTCCGCCGCAAGCTGGAAGAATTCGCGCAGCCGCGCGGGGCTCCACTCCATTCCGGTGAGCAGGTCGTGCTTGGCTGCAATCGGTGCGGCAATAGCGCTCATAATCACCTCGTCGCCGCCGCGGCGAGCGGCAGCGCAGGAGCCTTTTCATCGGAAGACCGCGAAGGCGCCCGGCTCGCGCCGGCCGCCTTCGCCGCCGCGGCCAGCACGCCCTCGAATGTATCCAGAAATTCCGACACGTCTTTCGTGCGCAGAATAAAAGGCGGCAGCAGCCGCAGGATGTGCTCGTGCGTGCAATTGATCAGCAGCCCGCGCCGGAACGCATCCTGCACAAAGGGTGCGCCTTCCACCGCAAGGTCCACGCCGAGCATCAATCCTTCGCCGCGCACCTCGCGGATGAAATCGAAGCGAGCCGCCAGCTTTACCAGCCCGGCGCGCAGTTCGGCACCGCGCTCGCGGACGTTCGCCAGCAGCTTTTCCTGTTCGACTACGGCCAAAAATTCGAGCGCCGCCGCGCACACTAGCGGTCCGCCGCCGAAGGTGGTCCCATGCATGCCCGGCGAAAATGCGGAAGCAAACTCCTCGCTCGCCAGAATCGCGCCCAGCGGCAGCCCGGCGGCGAGCGGCTTCGCCACCGTCACCACGTCGGGAAGGGACGCGAATCTCTGATAACCGAAGTACCGCCCGGTCCGGCCAAGCCCGCACTGAATTTCGTCCGCGATCAGCGCCGCGCCGTGCCGAGTGGCCAGCGCCCGCGCCGCCTCCCAAAATTCCTCGCTCACGGAGAAGATTCCGCCTTCGCCCTGAATGGGCTCGATTACGATTGCGCACACCGCGTCGTCGAATTTCGCCTCGAGATCGGCGGTATCGTTGAATCGTACGAATTCCACGCCGGGCACTAACGGCGCGAAAGGCTCGCGGTATTTCGCCGTGTGCGTGATCGAAAGCGCGCCGAACGTGCGCCCATGAAACGAATTCTCGAGCGCCAGGATACGTATCTTCGATCCCGCGGCCCCACCGGGCGATTTTGTTCGCGCATAGGCGCGCGCGAGCTTCAGCGCGCCATCCACCGCCTCGGTGCCGCTATTGGTGAAGAACACGCGGTCGAGGCCCGACCATTTCGCGAGTTTCCGCGCGAGAGGGCCCTGATAAGGATTGTGAAACAGGTTCGAGACGTGCGTCGCGCGCCCCGCTTCGCAGCGAATCACGCGCGCGATCCGCGGATGCGCGTATCCGAGCGCGTTCACGGCGATTCCGGCGAGAAAATCGAGATACGCTCGGCCCTGCGCGTCATAAACGCGGCAACCGCGCCCGTGCGTCAGCACCGCCGCGGGACGGCGATACGTATTCATCAGGAAACGATCGGCGTCGGACCGAACCCTTCCGGCGGAAACACCCAGCCCGGCGGATTTTTTCTTCTTCCGCATTATTGCGCCGCCCCGTGGGCCGTGGTCTTCGCAAGCGTGTGAAAGGCGGGCAGCACGCGCGTTCCCGGGCAGCGCCCTCCATTCGCGGCCGCCAGCAGCGCCCGCGGCAGCGTCCCCCCCACGATGCGCACCTCCGCGATTCCTCCGGCCAGGGCGCGTCGCGCCGCTTCCAGCTTCAAAATCATGCCGCCGGAAACCTTGTGCTCGCGAATCAGGTTTTCGATTTCCGTGCCGCTCACGGCGCGCAGCACCTTCTTACCGTCCAGCACGCCCGCGACGTCCGTGAGATAAATCAGCCGGTCGGCGTGGATGAATTCCGCCGCCGCGGCCGCCATGTGGTCGGCATTAATGTTATAGAGCTCGCCATCGGCCCCAAGCCCCATGCAGGAGGCCACCGGCACGATCCCTTCGCGCCACAGCGAACGCAGGAAATCCAGGTTCACGCCGGTCAGATAGCCGACGTAGCCTAGGCCGCCTTCCACTTCATTCACTTGCATCGGCTCCGCCAGGAAACAGGCGGCGTCGGTTGCTCCGATGCCCGCGGCAGGCTGTCCGGCGAGCGAAATTGCGCCCGAAAGCCGCTTATTGAGCAGGCCCGCAAACACCATGATGGCCGCATCGCGCGTCTCGCGGTCGGTGACGCGCAATCCGTTGACGAACCTGCTTTCGATGCCCATGCGCGCCAGCGTCGCGGTGAAAAGCTTGCCGCCGCCGTGAATCACCAGCAGTTCGTGCCCGGCGTGCGCCAGTTCCGCGATCTGCCGCGCGATGGATTGCACGTTCTCCGGCTGATCGAGCAGCGCCCCAGCGATTTTCACCACCATTCTCATAGCAAGCCCGCCGTTTCGGGATAGCCGTTCATCCCATTGAAGTTTTGCACCGCTTGTCCCGCCGCGCCCTTGCCAAGGTTATCGAGGCACGCGACGATCGCCACCCGCTCCCCGGAAGGGCAGAGCGCAAATCCGATATCGCAGAAATTCGTGCGCGCCACATGCTGCAATTCCGGCAAATCCCCCGCCGTCAGAATCCGCACCATGCGACGCCCATCGTAGAATTTCCGGTACAGGCTCTCGATTTCTCCCGCCTCGCGCTTGCCCTTGAGCCACACATACATCGTTGAAAGAATGCCGCGCTCAATGGGCAGCAGATGCGTGCTGAACACAAAATCAAAGAGCCCAAGGCCCAGATGATCGCGCACCTCCGGCGTGTGCCGGTGCCGAAACAAGTTATAGGCGCGAAAGTTCTCGTTCACTTCCACGAACTGCGTCTCGCGCTTCGGCTCCTTGCCCGCGCCGCTCGCGCCAGACTTGCAGTCGCACACGATGCCGCGCTCAAGGCTGACCCAACCCGCTCCGATCAGCGGCTTAAGGCCCAGGATCACCGACGTTGGGTAGCATCCCGGATTCGCCACGATTCGCGCCGCGGGCAGCTTCTCGCCGTAAATCTCCGGCAAGCCATAGACCGCCTCGCTCAGCAGATCCGCATTGGGCGGCGGCAGCTTGTACCAATTGGCGAAGGTCTCGCCGTCGCGAAAGCGAAATGCCCCGCTCAGGTCCACAATCCGCAGGTTGGGATTCGCCGTCCGCAGCGCCGGCACGAGGTCGAGGGATGCTTCGTGCGGCGTCGAAAGGAACACGGTTTCGGCGCCGCTCTTCGCGATGGCCTCCGCCGCCAGCAGCTTGCATGGCGCTTCGCCCCACCCGCGAAGCTGCGGATAAAGCTCGGTGAGGCAGCGCACGTTCGCGTGATTTTCGCGCAGGTAAAAGGTTGGCGTTTCGACCTGCGGATGGCGCAGCAGCAGCCGCGCGAGTTCGTAACCCGCGTAGCCCGTCGCGCCCACCACGGCAACTCGCGCCTTGCCGCTCATCGCAGGATCTCCTCGATGCGCTTGCGAACGGCTGTTGCCGCGCCGCGCGACGGAGTGATGATCAGCACCGTGTCGTCGCCGGCCAGAGTCCCCGCCACTTCCTTCCACCGTTCGGAATCCACCGCGGCGGCCAGCGGCTGCGCCCCGCCCGGAGGCGTCTTCAGCACGATCATGTTTTGCGCGGGGCGGATATCGAGCAAGAACTCCTTGAGTGCGCGGGCCAGCGCCGCTACGGGGGCGGCATCCTCCGCGGCGGCAGCGGCGAGCGGGCGATAGCCCTCGGCGGTCTTCACGAGGCGCAGTTCGCGCAGGTCGCGCGAGAGGGTGGCTTGCGTCACCCGCACGCCGAGGTGCGTCAATTGGCGGCGCAGCTCGTCCTGGCTCGCGACGGGCTGCCCCGAGAGCAGCTTCAGGATTTGCCCTTGCCGGAATCGCTTGTGCGCGCCCATCCGTGTGTGCCGTATCGTCGCTGCGTGTTTATGCAAAACTATGCATAATCATACAGGCCGTTTTTGGCGCGTGTCAAGCGTTTTCCCGCTCCGGATTGCGGCGGATTCCGCTGGGCTGAATGGGCTGTGCTAAGATGGCCGTGTCATCAGGCCCGTAGCTCAGTTGGCTAGAGCGCCACCTTGACACGGTGGAGGTCTGCGGTTCGAGCCCGCACGGGCCTACCACTTCTTGCGTTGTTCCTCAGTGTGCCAATCATCATGGGGGCTGTGCGGATCAGGCTTTCCGCGCGAGCTCGGCCACGGCATGGCGGCGGGCAAAATCCACGAGCGACTCGAGAAGCTTCCGGATGAGTGCCTTCGTAGTTTCGTCGGTCAAATTGCCGCTCGCGTCGAATTTTTGGGCGGCGTTGCCGATCATCACTTCGGGCTGGTTCACGGCGTGCATATTAAGGAAGACGAACGACTGGCGGAGATGATATTGGGCGCGCGCCGTGCCGGTTGCGCCGACCGAGGCGCCCATCACGGCGACCGGCTTGCCGTTCCATGCGCTATCGCCATAGGGGCGGGAGGCCCAGTCAATCGCGTTCTTCAGGGGGCCGGGGATGGAATAATTGTATTCCGGGGTGACGATCAGGATTGCGTCTGCCGCGCGAATGCGGCGCTTGAACTCGGTGACCTGCCGCGGGGGATTTTTTTCATCGTCCTCGTTGAATAGGGGGATGCCGTCGAGATCGAAAATTTCCAGGCGCGCGCCGGGGGGAGCTAGCTTCTGGGCTTCGCGGAGGGCGGCGCGGTTATAGGAGGCCTTGCGGAGGCTGCCTGCGATTCCGAGGATGGTTAGTTCCGTCTTCGTGGATTCCGGGTTCATTGGTGAACTCCCTTTTGGCTGGTTTACCGTATATTAGAAACGATTTTGTGTTGATATGGAAGGGGTTAGATCGAGTTCTAATCCCCGTACCGTAGATTAGAATTGTGTGCCGCCGCTGCCGCGGGCGGGCTGTTACAAGCTGCCGCGCCCCTTTAAGACCCCGAATCAGCATATCATATGTTACGTAGAAAGTCAATAGATTTGTGCGGATAACGGCAGGCCGCGGGGGCCCTCGTGGGCTGGCCGGGGTTTATCGTGGATTGTACTTGACACGTCCGAGTAACCCTCAGTATGCTCCGCGCCCTAGAGTGAAAGAAGCCCAGACGCCGTTCCGCAAGAGCGCCAAGACGTAGCCCAGCGTCTTGCTCCGCAGGTTAACAGCCTCGGGACGGCCTCACCAGGGAGGTCGGCTGGCCTTGGCGTTAACGCCCACAGGGCGAAGATGAGGGTAAGGGTGGGGCTGCGTCACCGCACGGGCGCGGCCCTTTTTTTTGCCGAGGTGACCGGTGAACGACGATCGGAGGGACCTTCAAGATAAAATTCGCACGTTTCTTCCTCAGTTGCGTCTAGGGTTGGATATCGGCCAAAGTGCCGGCGGGATTGCGATTGTGGAAGGGAACAAGATTCTCCACGCAGAGACTTACACCGACTACCATAACACCACTCTCGAGGACCGGCGCCGCCTCCGGCGCGGACGACGGACTCGTCAGGCTAAGAGAATTCGGCTCGCTCGCTTGCGTTCGTGGATTCTTCGGCAAAAGGCCGGCGGCAGAAGGCTTCCTGATCCGTACGATCTGATGCACCGCAAGAGGTTTCAGTGCCAGCCCGGTGAATACGGCATCGGGCAAAGGATGCTGAAACGAGCAACCGGAAGGGAGAAAGCGCAACTCGGATCGTGGGTGGATGCCGTCGGTTCGGGGCGAGCCAGTGATCAAGAAAGCTTCGTAATTGCCCTGACGCAGCTATTCCAAAAGAGGGGCTTTCGCTGGGACGGCAGTGACCTCCGTGACTTGACCGATGACGAACTGAGAGAGGAACTGGAGAGAGTTCATCTGACGGACAACCTGGCGCAGATGATTCGGGCGGAAGTAGATCGCCGGAAAAAGGAGCCGGAAGCAGGATATGAGGGGGGAATACCGGACTTTGATGAACTTTTACGAGGAGCGCTGACCCGACCTAGACTGCCACGAACCCCGCAGCACCGCAGCTTCATAGAAGATGACTTACGGCGGATTGTAAAAGCCTTCTGTGAACCTCGCTGTCCAGACCTCGAAGGCGCTTGGGCAGATCAGTTGATACGCCGACCAAAACCTAGAGTGAAAGAGAAACTCGTTGTGAGGTAAGTTGCCACATCCGTCATTTTAGATCGCGCGCCGAACAAAACCTAGAGTGAAAGTCGAGCTTCTGGCCCCTCTTCGCGTCTTTGTGGCCCTATTTTAGATCGCGCGCCGAACAAAACCTAGAGTGAAAGACGCCGAGGTTGCCGCTGTCCACGCCCTGCACGCGGAATTTTAGATCGCGCGCCGAACAAAACCTAGAGTGAAAGATTACCGACAACGGAGATATTGAGCTTCATGAAGAATTTTAGATCGCGCGCCGAACAAAACCTAGAGTGAAAGCGGCGCGCGCCGAAGCAAACCAGCTCCTTTTCGACTCCTATGCTCCCTATGCGCGTTGACACGTTTTGTGCGGGCACCTAATATCGCGGCTTGCGTTGCGTCGTGAAATTGGGCGCCGGCGATGCGTTTGTGGGCTGGATTGCGCCAACCATCGTTCTGGGGCTTGCATCCCAGCAGTCGTTTGCTGCTGGTTTGGCTGAAATTTTTGTGGGCGGGGAGATTTGATGAGGACTGACGGGATCGGCCGGGGTGTGGTGCTTGCGCTGGCGGTGACGGCGGGGTTGGCGGGGCTTCCGATTGCTCGAGCGACCACGCGGGCGGCTGGACGGGAGATGATGCGAGTCGAAGCGCGGGCGCAGCATGCCGCGCCGCTACCGGCATTTGCGACGCGGTTGAGTGAAGGGGGCGGGGTCCCTTCACGAGGAACGCTCCCTTCTTCCATCAGGGCAAGCAGGGCAAGCCTTCGGGAAGCTGACGGTGCTTCCCTCCCTTCCTACGTGAGGGCAGGCAGGACGCCGATCCTGGCCGGATCGGCGCAGAAGCAGTTTCAGAATACGGTGTTCGACGACAAGCTGGGGCGCGGGTATCGGTTTCAGCGCGGCGGATGGACTTATGTCCACCTGGAGGGTGGGCCGCACGACATTGGGGTGCAGCATGGATATTTGCTGGCTACGGAAATCGCGGATGGGTTCGAGGCGCTGCGGCTGGAAATGACGCACGCGACGGGCCGCGATTGGGAATTTTTCCGGCGCGCGGCGCGAGAGATGCTGTGGCCGAAAATAGACCCTGAATATCAGCAGGAGTTGCAGGGAATCACCGATGGGCTGAACGATCATGGAGTAAAGCTCGATCTGTGGGACGTGGTGGCGATGAACGCGAACTCGGAGCTGCCGGATTATTACGTCCCATGGCTCGATGCGCGGGAAAAGGCGGAGAACCGGCCGGAGCCGGTGGTTCACGTGGGGCAGACGGTGCAACTGGACAATATAGGAGTGCCAGGCGGGAGCGGGATTGGGGGAGGGATCGAGGAGAATTTCGATCATTGCAGCGCGTTTGTGGCGACGGGAAGCTGGACGAAGGACCACCAGATCGTGATGGCGCACAATAATTGGACGACGTATATCGAAGGGTCGCGGTGGAACATCATTTTCGACATCGTTCCGCGGAAGGGCTATCGCATCCTGATGGACGGGTTTCCCGGGGTGATCGCGAGCAACGACGATTTTGGCGTGAATTCGGCGGGAATGATGATAACGGAGACGACGATTTCGAATTTTCACGGATGGGATCCGGCGGGGAAGCCGGAGTTTGTGCGGGCGCGGAAGGCGATGCAGTACGCAGACTCGATAGACAGCTACGTGCAGATCATGCGGGACGGCAACAACGGCGGCTACGCGAACGATTGGCTGCTCGGCGACCGCAAAACGGGGGAGATCGCGCGGTTCGAGCTTGGGCTAAAGCATTGGAAGGTGTGGCGAACGAAAGACGGCTACTTTTCAGGGGCGAATTTTCCGAGCGATCCGGAGCTGATTCGGGACGAAACGACGTTTGATCCGAACCGGCCAAGCAGCTCGCCGAATGCGCGGCGCGTCCGCTGGGACGAGCTGATGAGCGCGAACAAGGGGAAGATTGATCCGGCGATGGCCGAGGGATTTCTGGCGGATCACTACGATACTTTTACGAAAAAGGAGGGGCCGGACATGCGGACGCTGTGCGGGCATGGAGATGCGGTGCCGCCGAGCGATCCTGATGCGCGCGGGAAGGCGTTTGATCCCTTCGGGGCGGTGGAAGGCAAGGTGATGGACAGCGGGATGGCGCAGACGATGAGCTTTATCGCGCGGATTGGGCATCCGTGCGGGGCGAATTTCAACGCGGCGAAATTCTTGGAGGCGCATCAGGAGTATGCGTGGGAATCGCCCGTGCTGCGGGATATGGATGCGGGGCCGTGGACGGCGTTTCATTCAGGGGAGCATGCGGGGCAGTGAGGGCGGTGGTTAGTGGCTGGTGACTCGTGACCTCGTGGTTCGTTGGGCAAGCAGGGGTCGTCGGATGGTTCCCTTCGTTTGGCAGGGCAGGTGCGATTAGGCTTGGGTGCTTTTGGTGAATTCGCGGCGGCTGGGGCTTGGATTTGTGGGCTTGGATTTATGGGGCTCGGGGATGGGCGGCTGGATGCTATACTGGGGTTTTTGAGCGGTTTCGCATCCCTCCTACGAGGTTGCCGTGGGAGGAGGTGATTTATTTTTCGGGGCAAACAGACATCTGGGGACGGAAACGAGATTAAGCGTCTGCTGGCGGAGGCCGGGGTGGTCCGAACGCCGTGCGATCTGGATTTGCTGCTATTTTTGCGCCGGCATCCGCAGACGCTTTTAACGAGCGAACAGCTGGCGGCCTTCGTGGGCTATCCCATGAAGGAAGTTGCCGAATCGCTGGACCTATTCATTGCCTCCGGGCTGCTGGAGCGGATCCAGAATCCGATGCACGCGGCGCGGATGTACCTGCTGAACATGGATCATCCTCAGGGCGGCGGCCCGAGACGATTGCTGGACGTAGCGTCCAGCCGCATGGGACGACAGAGCGCGATTCGAGCCCTGCGTTCCGAGCGTCCCTCGAATGAAGCGAAATCCCCTCGAGACAAGACCCAAGACAAGCTGCATTTGGTGAGGATCGCCTGAATCGCGAAACCCTGGAGGTAGGAATGCCGGCATTGGATATCGTCAGAAGTGGGATCGGCGGCTTGGACGATATATTGAATGGTGGCATCCCTCGGGGCAATGTGATCCTGGTGGAGGGGTCCATCGGGGTGGGCAAGACGACGCTGGGGGTGGAGTTCGTGTACCGGGGGGCGGCGGAATTCGATGAGCCCGGGGTGATCGTTCTGTTCGAAGTCTCGCCGGACAAGATCATACGGGACGCGAAGGGATTCGGCTGGGACCTGGAGCAGCTTCAAAAACAGGGGCGGCTGAAAATCGTGTTTACGACGCGAGAGGTGCTGCGGCAGGAGCTGCAACAGGCCGATAGCGTGTTGTTGGAAGAAGCCGCGAAGATGGGGGCGCGGCGAATTTTTATTGACGGCGTGAGCCGGCTGGTGGGGAACGACGCTACGGTGGAATCGCGGTCGGCGTTTCACGTGCTGACCGAGGGGCTGCAACGCGAGGACCTGACGGCTGTGCTGGCGGTGGAGGCATCGAAGCTCAACGGGAATGGCAACGGTTCGCTGCCGGAGGAATCCATCGCGGATACCGTGATCCGGCTGGCGATGTACGACGAAAATCGGGCGGTCAGCCGGTCCATCGAGATCGTGAAGTCGCGCGGGCACGATTATCAAATGGGGCGCCATAGCTTTCGGATCATGGATGGGAAGGGCCTTCAGGTGTACCGCCGCGTGCAGGCGCCGCGAAAGCCGAGCCGGGACCGCGCCGCGGCGTTCGATCCGACCACGAGGCTTACGACGGGCATCCCCGGGCTCGATGAACTGGTAAACGGCGGTTATTTCGTGGGCAGCACGACGGTGGTGGCGGGAATCTCCGGCGTGGGCAAGAGCGTGATGGGCTTGCAGCTATTGAACGAGGGCGTGCGGAAGGGCGAGCGCGGCCTGATGCTGAGCCTGGACGAGCAGGTGGATCAGATCCTGCGGAACGCGCGGAGCATCGGCATTGATTTCCGTCCGGCGATTGAGAAGGGCCTTCTGCGTATTGAATACGAGCCGCCGCAGGAAATCGAGGTGGACGCGCATTTCCATCACATTGAGGAATTGGTGGAAACGTTTAAGCCGAAGCGCGTGCTGTTCGACAGCCTTTCGACCTATGGTTCGAGCCTGGGCACGAAGGGGCGGCTCTTCCGGGATTTCTTTCATGCGCTGGTGAGCCTGATGAAGGAGCATCAAATCGTGGCCGTATACAACCACGAGAATCCCGAGATGCTGGGGATGGCGACGATGATGGGGAGCTTCGCGATGAGCTCTCTGGTGGACAATATCATTCTGTTGAATTGGGTGGAACTGGGCGATTCCTTCCGGCTGGGGATGAACGTGGCGAAAATGCGGGCCAATCCCGTGATCCGGATCACACGCGAGTGCGAAATCACCAGCAAGGGGATGCACATCCTGCCGCGAGAACTGCCGGGGACGACAGCGCCATTTTCGCGTTACAACGCGCTTGTGTCGCGGGCGCCTGAGAGGCGGCTGCTGCCCGAGCCGCCGCCGGGGGGAAAGGGCCGGAGACGATGAATCCCGCGGTCAACAATCCGCTCTTCTCGTCGGAGCTGTGGGACGTGGCGCTGGATAAGTATGCGAAGGCCATGCATGCCACGGTGCAACTGTTCGACACGGAATCGCGCCGGGTGCTCGGCCCGATACACCCGACGCCGGTATTTCAGCTATTCGAAGGGAAGGGTTACGATCCAGGGCTTTTTGCGGAATGCGCGTCGCGGTGCGTGGGGCAGGCGGAGAACCGTTCGGCAGTAATCCTATTGAGAGTGCACGGGCTGGCGGTGATCGGGGCGTCGCTGGCGGTGGGAGGGAAAATCGTGGGGGCGGCGGTGGCGGGATATGTGTTCGCCGATTTTGCGCAGGTGGCGGATATTCAGAGCATGGCGCGCGACGCTGGAATCAGTTTCGAGGAGGTTTGGCGGGTGGCGCGGGAACAGAAGCCGATGCCGCAGGCTCGGCTGGCCTTGGACGCCGAATTGTTGCAAGTGCTGGGGGATGCGATCCTGAAGGAGAATTTCCGGACGCGGCGCTCCGAGGAGATCGCAGCTGACTTGGAGCGAATCGTGGAGCATCGCACCGCGGCGCTGCGGCAACTTTCGGCGAGCATGCTGCGGGCGCAGGATGATGAGCGGCGAAACATCGCTCGCGAACTGCACGACAGCATAGGACAGTCGCTGGCGTACGCGAAGATGAGCATCGAATCGGTGGCGAGAAGGCCGCAAAAGGCCGAGAAGCGGAATGAGGTTCTCACGGAGATTGCGGGCGAACTGGGGAGATGCGTGGCGGAAATCCGCACGGTTTCTTACCTGCTGCACCCGCCGCTGCTGGATGAGCTTGGCTTCGCATCCGCGGCGAAGTCCTACGCGCAGGGTTTTTCTCAACGCAGCGGGATTCACGTGAACTTGGGGCTTCCGGAGGAGTTGAAGCGGCTGCCTAATGGGATGGAGCTTGTGCTGTTCCGCGTGCTGCAGGAGAGCCTGACGAACGTGCTGCGGCATGCGAATAGCGAATCGGTGGACGTTGACGTGCGCCTGGGCGAGCAGCGGATTGAACTCGAGGTGCGAGACTACGGCAAAGGGCTGCCGCCCGAATTGCTGAAGCGATTCAAGGCCAGCGGCGAAGGGGCAGGCGTGGGGTTGAGCGGCATGCGGGAGCGGATCCGTCAATTGGATGGAGCACTCGAGATCCAGTCGAGCGAGAATGGCACGTCCATTCGAGTGACATTGCCGCTGGCGAGCGGGCATTTGGAGGAGAAGGCGAAGGTTGTGTGTGGTGATTAGTGATTGGTGAGTAGTGACGGGTGATTCGTGAGTTGGTGATTGCGTTCCCGCTTCGTCGCGGGATGGGAGGCGCGCGGGACTGCTGAGTTGAGAGCCCGTTACGCCCGCTGGCTTTTTTATTTTGGATGCGGCACCCACGGCTTGCGCCGTGGGCCACGATCTTATGCCCGCTTTGCGGGCTCGCCTGTGACAACCTGTTGCGAGGCGGCGGGTTCGGCTAGGAATGCGGCGCGGGCGTCCTTGGGGGACGCCCGTGGTTGGTGAATGGGGGGCTAGCTAGACTTTTTAGCGCCGGATTTTTTGTTGTTTTGAACCACCAGTTCGTTCTTTACGGAGAAGACGCCGGGGACGGTGTTGGCGCGCAATGCGGCGACATTTTTATCGTTCTCGTTGTCTACTACGCCGACCAGGGTTACGTGGCCGTTGTTGACGATGATGTGGATCGAAGGGACGGCCTCCATTCCATAAAGCTGCAGGGCCGGATAGGAATAGATGGCGCGAAACTCGGCGCGGCGCAGCCGATCATCCATATTGGAGGTGGGGAGCGTCTGAATCTGGTTATCCACTTTGCCGACGCCCTCGATGCCTTTTACGGTGCGGGCGGCGTCGTCCTTCAAATCCGGGCGGACCACCTGGCCGTAGAGCGTGACGTTGTTGCCCTCCACCTTAAACGAGAGATTGTCGAAAACCGTGTACCAGGGAAGCATGATGAGGCGATGGCGAACTTCGCGTTGCAGCCAGGCGCTGTAGTTTGCGGAGCCGCGCGCCGGGGCTTGCGCCTTCGTGGCCGCGTGCAATGCCGCGCCGGAACCGAGAACCAGGGTAACGAACAGCAGGGGCCCGAGGAGCTTTGCCGCGAGATTGCGAACAGGTTGTGTCATGTGGGTGAACCGCCTTTCTGTCACTCCCTACCTGCTTAGATGCGGTTGCGGCAGGGCAGGTATCGGATAGGATCACCCGAGGGAAGTGATAGGAGAATCAGGTATTTACTTGAAATGGGAGGGGTTTGGACCGCAAGGCGCCCTCGGGGAATGCGGCGGCGCGGTGGCCCTGAGCCGGCGCCGCTGCTATCCGATTGGGCGCAAGCGCGCAGATCGAATATGGATATTGATGCGGAAGGGTGCTACAAAACAGAGGTTTCCTCCGAGCGTGCGCCCGTGCCAGAAGCTTGCGTTTCCAAAGGATGCAAGGCGAACATCCCGCCAGGGTTGGCCGAAGAACGCAGGTGCATCCTGCACTTCACGCTATTTATCGAGCAGGAATGCGGCGAAATGCGGCGCGAATCGGCGCTGGGGAATACGAGCCACGAACGGCAGGTGGAATTCATCGGGCGGATTGCGGGGCGCGGGGAGACGCTGGTGCGCGTGGCGACGAGCGGGTTTCCAATGTCTGACGAGCTGAAGGCGCGCATCCTGAGCACGCTGCTGACGTTGATGAATACGCGAGAGAACATGGATCGCGCGGCGATGAGGCAATCGGCGCTGCGACGGTTTGCCGGCTGAGCGCGTCCTGCGCTGCTGGCGTTTCATTCCTTGGGGCTGAGTCCCCCAATCACCTAGTGGGAGCCGCCAAGTTCGCGGACTAATTCGCCCACGAAGGATTTGGCGTCGCCGAAGAGCATTAGGGTGCGATCGAGATAATAGAGCGGGTTATCTATTCCGGCGAAGCCTGGGTTCATGCTGCGCTTGATGACCATCACGGTGCGGGCCTTATCCACGTCGAGAATGGGCATGCCGTAGATGGGGCTACCGGAGTCGGTGCGGGCGGCGGGGTTGGTGACGTCGTTCGCGCCGATGATGAGGGCCACGTCGGTCTGCGGCAGATCGGAATTCATGTCGTCCATTTCGACGAGGCGGTCGTAGGGAACGTCGGCTTCGGCGAGAAGCACGTTCATGTGACCGGGCATGCGGCCGGCGACGGGATGAATGCCGAAGCGAACGTCCACGCCTTTCTTCGTCAAAATATCGTAAAGCTCGCGGACCTTGTGCTGCGCCTGGGCGACGGCCATGCCGTAGCCGGGGACGATGGCGACTCGGTTGGCGGCGGCGAGAATGGAAGCAGCTTCCTCGGCGGAGGCGCTGCGGACGGTTCGTTCTTCGCCGGTTGCCGCGGAGGAGGTCTGCACCTGGCCGAACGCACCGAACATTACGTTGGTGAAGGAGCGATTCATCGCCTTGCACATGATGACGGAGAGGATGAAGCCGGAGGAGCCGTCGAGCGCGCCGGCGACGACGAGCACCTTGCTGCTGAGGACGAAGCCGAGGAGGGCCGCGGTAAATCCGGCGTAGGAATTCAGCAAGGAAATGACGGTGGGCATATCGGCGCCGCCAATGGGCGTGACGAGCAGAATGCCGAAGATGAGCGAGACGACCGTCATTGCCGGGAACAAGCCGGTGTATTCGGGGTGAATAATCAGCACGGCCCAGATCACGATGGCCGCGGCGAGCACGGAGAGGCTGACGAAATTCTGGCCCTTATAGGTGATGGGGCGCTGCGGCAATAACTCCTGCAACTTTCCGGCGGCGATGATGCTGCCGGTGAGCGTGAGGGAGCCGATGATGACTTCGAGGCCGATTTCGACCATGCCGAATTTGCTGACGCGCGGGGCGCGAACGTAATACTCGGCGATGCCGATGAGGGTGGCGGAAAGGGCGCCGAAGGCGTGGCTGAGGGCGGTCCGCTGGGGCACGGCGGTCATGTGGACCATGCCGAGGGGAATGCCGATGCCGGCGCCGATAATCAGCGCGATGATGATCCATTTGTACTGAACGAGTTCGGGATTGCAGAGGGTGGCGCCGACGGCAAGGGCGGCGGCGATTTCGCCGGCGAGCACGCCGCGCCGCGCGCTGACGGGCGAGCTGAGCCACTTCAGCGCGAGGACGAAGAGAATGACGGCAATGATGTAAGCGAAATCTATGGCTTGTTGAGTGGCGATGGCGCTCATGGCTTTTGGGATTTGGCCGTCTTGAACATGCGCAGCATACGGTCCGTGATCAGGAAGCCGCCGACCATGTTGCTGAACGAGGCGGCGACGGCGATGGCGCCGAGGGCGGTGGACAGGGCGGTTTCATGCCGCCCGGCGATGATGATCGCGGCGACAACGACGATGGCGTCGAGCGCGTTGGTGAGCGACATCAGCGGCGTATGCAGCAGCGGCGAAACGCGCTTGATGACCTCGAATCCCACGAAGCCCGCCAGGATGAAAACGTAGAGATTCGGGATGAAATCGGATGGCATCGTTGCTCCTTCCTCCTTACGTGCTCACGGCCGGCGGCGCGAGCGGCGGCAATGAAAAGAATTCGCGGACGCGCGCATTGACGATTTGGCCGCCGCGGGTGACGAGCGTGCTCTGGATGATGTCGTCGGGCGCGTCGAGCCGCGGCTTGCCGTCCTTCATCAGATTGGCGAGGAAGGCGGCGAGGTTGCGGCTATACATCTGGCTCGCGTGATAAGGCACCGTGCCGGCGAGATTGATGAGGCCGATGATCGAGACGCCATGTTCGACCGCGACTTCGCCGGGCCTGGTGGCCTCGCAATTGCCGCCGCGCTCGGCGGCGAGGTCCACGATCACGGAGCCGGGCGCCATGCGCGCGACCATTTCGCGCGTGACGAGTACGGGCGATTTTTTGCCGGGGATCACGGCGGCGGTGATCACCACATCGCTTTCGGCGACGGCATTGCCCAGCAATTCGCGTTGGCGGCGATAGAAGCTTTCGTCCTGCGCGCGGCCGTAGCCGCCGGCATCCTGCGCGTCCTTGGCTTCGATGGGGAGTTCGACGAAGCGGCCGCCGAGGCTTTGCACCTGCTCCTTCGCGGCGGGGCGCATGTCGTAGGCGGAGGCGACGGCGCCCAGGCGGCGCGCGGTGGAGATTGCCTGCAAGCCCGCGACGCCCGCGCCGATGACGAAGACGCGGCCGGGCGTGATGGTGCCGGCGGCGGTGGTCATCATCGGGAAAATGCGGGGCAGCGTGTTGCCGGCGAGGAGCACGGCTTTGTAGCCGCTGATGGTGGCCATCGAGGAGAGCGCGTCCATGCTCTGCGCGCGCGTGGTGCGGGGCATCAATTCCACGGAGAACGACGTGATGCCCGCGCCGGCGACGTCCTGAAGGCTTTCGGCCGTTCCCAGCGGGCGCAGGAATCCGATCAAAATCTGATCGCGGCGGAAGAGCGGCAGGTCGGCCTTGCCGGTGCGGTCGTTTGCGCCATGGCAGAGGACTTGAAGGATGATCTCCGCGGAGCGAAACACGCCGGCGCGCGATGGGAGAATCTGGGCGCCCTTTTCCGCGAATGCCGCGTCGGGATAGCCCGCCTCGACGCCCGCGCCGGATTCGAGGACTACGTCCAGGCCGGATTTTTTGAGCAGGGGGATCACGGCGGGAACGAGCGCCACGCGCCGCTCCCCCGGAAACGTCTCTCGGGGAACACCAACGATCATCTGCACGCCTCGCTTTCCCTGGACGCTTCCGTCCGGGCGAACCGCGGACCCGGAACGCAGCATTGTAACTGCAATCGAGAGAAAGTCATCGGGGGAATTTCATTGATTGGCACAACGAGCGGAGGGCGAGGAGCGGACGAGTCAGTGACGGCGGCCGGCGTGGTTCAGTTCGTACTCGTCCACCTTGCGGCTAAGGGTATTGCGGTGAATACCGAGGGCCTTCGCGGCGCGGCAGCGATTGCCATTGGAGCGTTCGAGGACGCGCTTGATGAACTTCTTCTCGAATTCGGTGAGAGCCTCTTCGAGCAGAATGCCGCGCTCGATCATCATGGCGACCAGCGATTCCAATTGCTCTTTCACGAAGGCGCGCTCCGCGGCGGCCGGAATGGCCGGCGCTAGTTTCCCGGCTTCGGCGACTGATCGAGGCGGCATGCGGCGATGCGAAATGCAGGCGCCGCGCGCGCGGCAGGGATTTCGATCCCCGGCTCGGACAATCGAACGAAGCACAACGTGCGAACAACAATTTAATCGAGTGCGTGGCCCGTGATGCGCTGATACGCTTCCCTGTACTTATGTTGCGTGCCGGCGACGACATCGGCCGGCAGTTCCGGCCCCGGTGGCTGCTTATTCCAACCGATTCGCTCGAGGTAATCGCGGACGTACTGCTTATCGAAGGAAGGCTGGGGTTTGCCGGGTGCATATTCGTCCGCGGGCCAGAAGCGAGAGGAATCCGGGGTCAAGGCTTCGTCAATCCAGATTAATTCGTTATCGAGCAGGCCGAATTCGAATTTCGTATCGGCCATGATGATGCCGCGCGAGCGCGCATGTTCGGCGCCGCGTTGATAGAGAGCCAGGCTTGTGTCGCGCAGTTTTTCGGCAAGCGGGCGGCCGATGCGCGCGACGGTTTCGTCGAAGGAAATATTTTCATCGTGGCCCGTCTCGGCCTTGGTGGACGGGGTGAAGACCGGCCGCGGCAGGCGATCCGATTCGCGCAGGCCGGCGGGAAGCGGTATGCCGCAAATTGCGCCCGTCTTCTGGTAATCCTTCCAGCCGGAGCCGACGATATAGCCGCGGACGACGCATTCGATGGGAACGGGCTGGGTGCGGCGGCATAGCATGGCGCGCCCTTCGAGAGAGGATGCGTAGGGCGCAAGATCGCCGGTGAAATCCGTGGCCGTGATGACGTGATGCGGCACCACGTCCGCCAATTTTTCGAACCAGAACATGGAAAGCTGGGTGAGGACGCGTCCTTTATCGGGGATCGGCGTGGGAAGCACGACGTCGAAGGCCGAAAGGCGGTCGGTGGCGACGATCAGGAGCTTGTCGCCGAGATCGTAGATGTCCCGAACCTTGCCTCGCGCGCGGAGCTTGAGCCCGGGGAAATTCGTCTGCGAAATCACACGATTCATTTGCGGAGAAGCCACGAGAGTCACGTCCTTAACTGCGGGAAGGGCGGTATTCTAGCGCACGGGGATGTGTTGTCAACGGGTAAGAAACGGGGGCACACGCGGAAATACGCGAGCGCGAGTCCGGGCGGCGATGGGGTCAGGCCGCGTTGCTGGCGGCTTTGGGTTCGGATTTTTGGGCGACGTCTTCCCACTTCACGGAAACCAGCTTCGAGACGCCGGGTTCCTGCATGGTGACGCCGTAGAGGACTGATCCCATCTCCATGGTGCGGCGATTGTGGGTGACGACGATGAATTGCGTCTGGCCGCACATATCCGCGAGCATGCGATTGAAGCGGCCGACGTTGGCTTCGTCGAGCGGGGCATCCACTTCGTCGAGAATGCAGAACGGGCTCGGCTGAAAGCGGAAGACGGCGATGAGCAGGGCAAGCGCCGTGAGCGCCTTTTCGCCGCCGGAGAGAAGCAGAATGTTCTGCAGGCGCTTGCCGGGGGGCTGCGCGACGATGTCAATGCCCGCTTCGCCGGAGCTATCAGGTTCGCCGAGTCGCATTTCGCCGTGGCCGCCGCCGAAGAGCGTGTGGAAAGCGATGGCGAACTGCTGGTTGATGAAAGCGAAGGCTTCCTCGAACTTCAGGCGCGACACCTGATCGAGCTCGGTGATCGTGAGCTGGGTATTCTGGATGGACTGCACCAGATCGTCGCGCTCGCGGCGCAGGAATTCCTCGCGCTGCTCGCATTCCTGAAATTCCTCGAGGGCCATCATGTTCACGGGTCCCATGGCCTCGGCGCGTGCCTTCATTTCGTTGTAGCTCGTCTCGGCGGCGATCAGATCCTCGGCGGTCAAAAGCTGGGATTGCTCGGCCATCAACTGCTCGGGCTGCGCATTCAGCTCCGCCATGCACGTCTGGCGAAGATAGTCGCGGTCGGCATCGTTGCGGGCTTTTTCGATCTGGCGCTGGCCGCGTTCGGCGCGCAATTCCTCGAGCGATTGGCGCTGGCCGCGCAGCGATTCTTCGATTTGCGCCGCGCGGGTGCGGGATTCCTGCCATTCGGTTTCGAGCGCGGTCTTCTGTTCCTCGAGGCGCGCCTTTTCGATGCGAAGGCTTTCGGCCTGGAGCGCCAGCTCCTGGCAAGCGGATTCGAGGCCGGTCCTTTCGCGTTCGAGGGCATCCTGCTGCTGGCGAAGGGCGCGCACGCGCTCGTTCGATTGCCCGGCTTCGGCGACAAGCTGCCGCGCGGCGGATTCGGCGCCGGCAAGGCGCTCGGAGACGGCGGCGAGTTCTTCGCGGCGCGCGGCGACGCGCTCCTGCAGGGATTCGCAATCGCGGCGCAGGGCAGACAGGCGCTCGGCCGCTGCTTTTCCGTCCGATTCCGCGGCCGCGCGGGCATTCAGGGCCGCGGCGTGGCGCTGGCGGGATTCGACGGCGCGCAGGGCTGCCGCTTCCGCCTGGGCGCGCAGGCGGGCGATTTCCTCGCGCTCGGATGAAAGCTGCTGATCGAGGCGGCGCAGATCGGCGCGGGCTTGTTCGCGCTGATGGCTTGCGGCGACCAGGGATTTTTCTGCGTCCATGTGGCTCGCGTTGGCGGAGGCGAGATGCTCCTCGGCCGCGGCGATCTCGAGGGCGATGCGCGAAAGCTCTGCGTGCCGCCCGGCAGCGATCTGCTCGATCCGGGCGACCTCCGATTCATGGCGGCGAAGTTCACGTTTCAGAGCCAACGGGCCCGCTTCGCCGGAGCGGCCGCCGGAAAGCAAGCGGCCGTGATAGCAGGCGCCATCGGGTGTGAGGAAATGCGCGGCAGGATTTTCCTGCGCCAAAATTTCGGCGAGGGCGGCGGAATCGACCAGATAGGCGTCGCGCAGGCGGCTGAGGAAACGCTTCGCGGCGGGGCCGAGCGGGGCGCGAAATTCAATCAGTTGATCGAGCCGCGCGAGAACGCCTTCGCGCCCGAGAAGGCCGGCATCGGAATCCGAGGCGCCGCTAGAGGACTGGCTGAGCGAATCCACGAAGAAGGTGGCGCGCCCGCCGACTTCTTCGCGCAGCAGGGCGATGCCGGCGCGGGCATGATCGAAGGTTTCGACGACGACGTATTCGAGCTCTTCGCGCAGGAACTGCTCGATGGCGCTTTCGTATTGTTCCTGTACCTCGGCGTAATCGGCCAGAAGTCCGGCGGCGCGAAAGCCGCGCGCTTCGGCTTCGCCGCCGGAATGAAAGAGCTTCTGCACGGTATCGGCGGTGTAGGCGCGATCGCGAAGGATCTGATCAATCGAAGCATGGCGCGCGCGGGAGGCGGAAAGTTCTTCGCGTGCGGTCTCGAGTTGGCGCGCAGTCTGTTCGTGGCTGCCGCGGAGCGTGGAAAGGCTCTCTTTAGCCGCGAGGACTTGCGCGCCGGAGTCGCTGACGCGCTGCTCGCCGATTTGGAAGGTGCGCTCGGCCGATTCGACGCGTTCGAGTGCAGCGGAGCATTCGGCTTCCGCGCCGCGAACGGCGGCGGAGCGTTGCGCTTCGGCGGCGGAATGCCGCGAGGCTGCTTCTTCTGCCTGTGCGTACTCGGCCTCGTCGCGCGCGGATTCCTCGGCCATGCGCGCGGCGAGTTGCCGCAATTCCTCGATGCGGGATTCGAGCAGGCGCTGTTCATCAGCGCCGGCGGAGGCCTGATCGGCGGCTTCGCGCAGCGCGGATTCGAGGCCGAGCGTCTGCTCGCGGAGCGCAGCGGCGGCGGCGCGCTGCGTTTCCATGCGCGCGGCGATTTCCGCGGCCTGCGCTTCGACTTGCCGAACCTCCGCCGCTAATTGAGAGCCGCGCGATTCGATGTGCGCGGCCTGCTCGCGATTAAAGGTGATGCGATTTTCGGAGCGGTCCAGATCGAGGGCCGCCTGGCCGAGCAGGTTCTGCGTGCGGCGCAATTCCGCATCGAGATCATAGGTGCGGGCGGTGAGCCGTTCCTGGTCCGCTTCGAGCTCGTGAACGGAGCCCGATTGGCGTTCCTCCGCCGATTCCATTTCCCGCAGCATATTCCCCAGGCGCGCGGCTTCGATATCCAGGTGCTCGGCCTTGCTGGCAAGCACGGAGCGCAAAAGACCGCGCATCTGCTCTCGCAATTCGGCGTAGCGGCGGGCCTTTCCCGCCTGGCGCTTCAGCGAGGCGAGCTGCTTTTCGACTTCCACGAAGATGTCGTTGACGCGGGCGAGATTAATTTTCGAGGCTTCGAGCTTTGCTTCGGCGAGCCGCCGCTTGGTCTTGTACATGGTGATGCCGGCGGCTTCCTCGATGATGGCGCGGCGGTCGGTGGGCTTCGAATTCAGGATTTGGCCGATGCGGCCCTGCTCGATGATGGCGTAGCTATCGGGGCCGAGGCCGATGCCCATGAAGATTTCCTGCACGTCGCGCAAGCGTGCCACGCGGCCGTTAATCAGATATTCGCTCTGGCCGGAGCGATAGAGACGGCGCCCGATCACCACCTCGCCAGGCTTCAACATCATGGCTGGCTTTTCCGGGACGTGCTTGCGGGCGAATTTCTTCTTGCCGGCGATTTCCTGCGGCGGTTCGGATCCGATGGCTTCGGCGGCGATGGATTCGGGGTCGGAATCCGGCGAAGACGGCTCGGGTTCCAGGGGCGGCTCGGATTCGGAATCCTCCGGGGCCGCCATCACCTTCGCGACGGCTTCGGAAAGCTCGGGATCCACCAGGGTGAGCGTGACTTCCGACAGGCCCATGGGCGGGCGCTTGGCAGTGCCATTGAAGATGCAATCGGACATGCGTTCGGCGCGGAGCATTTTGTGGCTCTGCTCGCCGAGCACCCAGGAGATTGCGTCCACCACGTTCGATTTGCCGCAGCCGTTGGGACCGACAATGCAGGTGATGCCGCTGCCGCTGAAGGTGATCGGCGTCTTCTCACAGAAGGACTTGAATCCCAGCAGTTCGACTTTGCGCAGTCTTAGCACCCGGAGCCTCGCAGAATTCGCCGCTCGCGCCGCATCGGCGGGAGAAGCGGAAGTTTGATACTTAAAAGGAAGGCTATCGAGACAAAAACGTTGGCGGGTCTATAGATCAATGGCCCAGCCGCCTGGCGCTACGTGTCGGCGGTTACGGGAAGAAAACGTAGCATGAGCATTCGGAAGTGTAAAGGCATTTCCGGGGCGAGTGTGCTGATTTTCCGTCTGAAGACGCGTCCTAATCGGCGATGGTGCGGGCGGCGACCAGATCGGGGCGGTTGCGGAGCGTCTTCTCGATGGCCATTTGGCGGCGCCAGCGGCGAATCTCTTCGTGATTGCCGCTCATTAGGACGCTCGGGACTTCCCAGCCGCGGAAGGATTGCGGGCGCGTGTAGTGGGGATAGTCGAGCAAGGCACGCGGCGCGGGGGATCGGCGATCCGCGGCGCGGTTCGGCGGCTGTGGCCAGCTTGGCTCGATCGCCGGGCCGAGGCTCGGATCTTCGATCTCGCTGAAGGATTCGTTTACGGTGGAATCCTCGTTGCCCAGGGCGCCGGGGAGCAGGCGCGTGACTGCGTCTAGGATCATCATCGAAGGCAGCTCGCCGCCGGAGAGAACGAAATCGCCGACGGAAATTTCGTCGGTGGCGAGATGCTGGGCGACGCGCTCGTCCACGCCCTCGTAGCGCCCGCAGAGGAGGACGAGGCGGTCGAGCGAGGCAAAGCGGCGCGCGGTTTCCTGGCGGAGAGGCTTTCCGGAGGCGGAGAGCAGGACGATCGCCGCTCGCCCGGGATCGGCCGAGCCGCCGGCGCCGCGCGCGTCCACCGGCCCGAGCAGGGACTCGACGGCTTCAAAGAGCGGCTCGGGCTTCATCACCATTCCCTCGCCGCCGCCGAAGGGGCGGTCGTCGGTGGTGCGATGGCGGTCGTGGGCAAAGGCGCGGAGATCGTGGACGTTGGCTTCGATCAGGCCCGTTTCTTTGGCGCGGCGCACGATGCCGTAATCGAGCGGGCCCGCGAAGAACTGCGGGAATATCGTGATCAGATCGAATCTCATTATCGGAATCGCGCCAGTTTACGCCATTTAGCGATCAAGAATCCCAATAGAGGGCGAGAAGACCTTCTGGTAAGGCGACCTCAATTTGCCGGCCGGCGACATCAATTTTAACGCAGATTGCGTCGGCAAGCGGGAGGAGCCATTCGCCGCGCGGCGAATCCACCGCGAGCAGCGGCGTGCCCGCCGGGGCTTCGCCGGTTGTCTGCACGTCACACACGCGCCCTAGCGGCTCGCCCGCTTTTGTGCGGACCTCGCAGCCGATCAGGTCGGTGACGTAGTAGCGGCCCGCTCCCAGCGGCATCCGGTCTGCCAGCGGGACCTGGATTTCCACGCCGCGCAGGCGCTCGGCGTCCGAAATCGAATCCGAGCCTTGGAAATGAAAAATGGCCTGGCCGCCGCGGCTTTGGCTGAGCCAGCAGGAACGAACCGCTACTTTCCGAGGGTTCGGCCCCCCGGCGGACAGGTGAACCTCTTTCAGGTTGCGCAGCCGCTCGGGGAAGTCCGTCAGGATTTCGGCCGCCACTTCGCCGCGCCGACCGTGGGGCCGCAGAATGCGCGCCAGCGTGAGCCAAGTTGCGTGCTTTTGGTCAGCCATGTTGAGCTTTCAGGTTCTGCCGATACTACTCTAAGGATACGGGGTTAACGGCTACGCTACATATTTGGGCCGTAGGCCATCGGTACCATTTATTGGAACGCTGGTCCTAGTACACTGGCTTTTAGCGGTGGCAGATGGCGACCCTTTCCGGTGATTTAACAGTGCCAACCGATGCTACAATGCACGAGGCCCGGGCGTTTGTCCGGAGCCTTAACGTCCTGCTTAAGTACGCACGGCTCTATGGCTTAGAACATACCCGTTCCGCCAATCAATTCGATGCCGCGTGGGACGAATTGCAGCAGGCCGCGCGGGCGGCTGGCGCTGCGGGGTTGCTGCTCGGCGCCTCCGAATCGCAGCTTCTGCTGGATGGCGTGCCGCTGGAATCCACTCCCGCAGAACGCAGCTTCGCCAATCTGCTGAATACTTCCGGGGTAGCCAGCATTTGCTTCCGTCCCACAGTTGAGCGCGAAGAATTCGCCAATCTGATTCGCGCCTTCATGGAGACAGGGCCGAGGGCCGGCAGCCTGGCCGACCGGCTTGAGAAGTACTTCGGCAAGGAGAATTCCTCAGGCATCCGCGTCAATGAGATTCGATTTGTGGCGGAAGACGCCTCCTACACGGAGGCCCGCGTGGCCGCCCAGCTTACCATCAAGACCCTGGGCGCCGACGCCGAACATCTGCAGGATTGGTTTCGCAGCCCGGAAAAGATGATTCAGTTGATCGCGCTGGCGGAGGGGGCGCACGGCGGTTCGGGTCCCGCGGGCGTTACGGGGATGGAAGGGCCGGCGCAAAATGATTCGTCCGAGGGCGGCGGGGGTTACTACGGCGCGTCCACGGAGGGCGTCGTTCCAGGCGGGGCAGCCGTCTTCGAGAGCGGATTAGGCAGCGCACTCTTCAGCGTGGCCACGGGCGGCGGGGCTACCGGCAGTCCGATTGCGGGCGGCGCTAGCGCGGTCGCGGCGAACGTAGCGCCTCTCGAGGAAGCCGAGCTTCATAGCGTTTTGCGGCTCCTCTCGCAATTCGGGGAAGCGTCGCAGGGGCAGGGCAGCGAGCCGCTAGATCCGACCATCTGGCGCCAGAAACTGGGGCTGCTGCCGCAGAACGCGCAGATCAGCCTGCGCCAGGCGCTTGCGGGGGTAGTGGCGCAATCCCCATCGGCGCGAATTGATGAAGCGATGCTGCTGCGCTTGGCCGAAGATCTTGCCATCCGCTTCGCGCTCGAGCGCTATCGGCGCGGCGAAGTTCGCGTGAATGCGGTGCGGCAGATGTTCGATCGCATGGGCCATGAGCTCGATACCTTGCGCAAATTGCTGAAGGCGCGCGAGGACAAAATGGAGCGCGCGGGGCTTTCCGTGGAATCCCATGCCGACGTGCTGGACCGGCAGTTCTGGGCGGCGGTGCCGGAATCCGGCAAGCGCGAGGTGCTGAACTCGAGCGAGGCGTGGTGCATTCCGCCGCGCAACATTCAACAGTACGTGGAAGAACTGCTGGGCCGTGGCGAATCGGAAGCCGCCGGCGACATCCTGGTGAAGTACGCCTCCTGCGTGCGGAGCAAGGAAAGCGAGGCGCGCAAGAAAGCGGCCCTGGGCCTGGGGCAGCTTGCCGGGCTGTACAGCAAGGCCGCGAGCCGGCGATTGAAGGACGCGCTGGCCCAAATCGGGCAGCAGTTGCTCGCGGAAAAGGACGCAGAGCTTCAGACGCTGCTGAGCGCCGCCTTCGTGCGGCTGAGCCAGGAGTCCGCTTCGCACCGTTATTACAAGGCCATGCAGCAATCGCTCGATTCGCTTGCCGATCTCGAGGAAGAGCGTCCTACATGGGTGCAGAGCCTGCGACCGCGCATCGGCGTGGAAAATCGCGTGCCGGAATTTATCGAGGAAGCGATCTCGGCGGAGCCGGTGCCGGAGGACCTGGCAGGCGTGCTGATGCGCATGCCGCAAGCGGCGGCGGAGAATCTGGCAATCCGGCTTTCGCGCGCCGGGCGCCGCAGCGAGCGCGAACGCGTGATCGAGATCGCCAGCTCGATTGGCCCCTCGTGCCCGCGACATTTGACCGAGATACTCAAGGATGGGACGCCCGTAAAAGCGGCCACAGTGGTCGGATTGCTGAGCCGCATGGACGCGGCCGCGGTGGAAGAACTGCTGCCCGCGCGATTGCGGCACGGCTCGCGCAGCGTGCAGGACGCGATCGTGCGCCAGCTAGCGATTGCGGGCGCGCCGGAGCGCGGCAGAATCCTGGCAAACTCGATTGAGGCGCTGGATCCCGCCGTTCTGTCGCTCGCTCTGGATGAAATCGGCATGTGCGGCGACCTGAGCGGGGCGGATAAGCTCCTGGCGGTAGCCGAAGGGGAGATTGGCCCAGACGGCTCGGATTATCTGCGCGTGAAGGCCATTGAGGCGCTCGGCCGCATGCGCGCCCCCGGCGTGGCGGAGCATTTTCGCCGTTTTGTGGAGGCGCGGAAGGCTTTTGGCTGGGCGTATCCCGAGGAAATTCGCATGGCGGCGGCGCAGGGGCTGCTGAAGCTCGATCCCGAATGGATTCGCAATTTTCTGCCGCGCTCCGGACTGGATGCAAAAACGATGGGCTTGACGCCGCTCGATCCGGCTCCCGAGAAGGATATCGTGCGGCACCGGCGCTATCCTCGCATTCGCCTGCCGCGCAGCGTTCCGGCGGTGATCACGTCGGCGCGGGGCAAGTACTCCTCGGCGATCAGCGTGCTGAGCCTCGAGGGCGGCCTTCTGAGCGGAGAGCTGCAGCTCGCCGTCGGCACAGAGGCGAACTTAAAAATTCCGGCGGGCCTGCGTTCAATCAACATAAAAGCGGTGGTCCGGTTTGTTCGCCCGCATCAAGCCGGATTCGAAATGGTCGGCATGGGACTGGACGACCGCGCGAAATTGCGGCGTCTGCTGGTTTCCGCCGCCGGCGCCGGTCCTTCGGCCGCGATGCCGTATTCGGGCGATTAACTTCTCCTCATTGCACTTTCTCCCCCGGAAACACGCGCGAAATTGCACGCAACTGCCATCGCGCGAATAAATTTGGGCGTGGTATCGTGTCTGTTTGGGCTTCATGCGGCGAATCGCCGCTGAGCGCCGCGGGAAAATTCAAAAGACAGGACGGTTCCGGTTGAGGAGGCAAAGCGCATTCGGGTTTACGGCGATTGGGGCAATTCTGGCGCTCTTTACGGGCGGCTGCGCCGTCAGCAAGAAGATTGTCCGCCATCCGGGCCATCCGCCCGCGCCGCTGCTGAGCGCGACGAAGCAGCAGCTCGTGACGCAATATAATCGGCAGGCCGGCGCAATCACTTCGATCAACGCGGCGGTGAGCTTGAAACTGACGGCAGGTTCCGAGTACACCGGCGTGATCAAGCAATACCACGAGGTGAACGGATTCATTCTGGCGCAGAAGCCCTCGAGCATCCGGGTGATCGGTCAGGCGCCGGTGGTCGGCACCAACATTTTCGATATGGTCAGCGACGGGCAGACCTTTCACATTTTTATTCCGTCGAAGAGCGAATTCATCGTGGGGCCGGCCAATCTCGATCGGCGCTCGAATCAGCCCATCGAAAACCTTCGGCCGCAGCACCTGGTGGACGCGATTTTCTGGACGCCGATTGCGCCGGGGGCTCCAGTGCTTTTCGAGAGCACGGATGCGCGGTCGGTGGGGCACTACTACGTGCTGACGCTGATCCACGCAGGCGAGCCTGCCGCGCCGGGCGGGGAAGCGGCTGCAGGCGCAGACCAGAGTACGAATTGGCAAATCGAGCGGAAGGTTTGGTTCGACCGGCAGAACCTGAGCGTCTCTCGCGTGGAGATTTACGATGCGGAGGGCAGCGTCGCCTCCGACGTGCATTATTCCGGCTGGTCCGCCTTCGGCGCCACCACGTATCCGCGGCAAATCACGCTCGAGCGCCCGGCGAACGATTATCAATTGCAGATCGGGATCAATCGCCTGACTGTGGATGCGCCGATTCCCGCCGATAAGTTCGTGATGAAGCAGCCACCCGGTTCGAAGCTGGTTCAGGCGAACGGCGCAACGATGGAGCCGCATCCTTGATCCGCCACATGATTCTGCGCAACACGCTGCACCGGCCGGTACGGACGCTGATCTCGATTCTCGCCGTGGCAATCGAGGTCGCGCTGGTGATTCTTGTCGTCGGCCTCGTCACCGGCCTGCTGACCGAATCCGCGAAACGCACGCAGGGCGTCGGCGCGGACATCATGGTGCAGCCGCCTTCCGCTTCGATGCTGATGGCCTTCAGCGGCGCGCCCATGCCTATTTCCATCGCGAAGCGCCTGCAGCGGCTTGATTACGTGCAGGCCGTGGCGCCAGTGCTGCTGCAGTTCAATTCCATTCAGGGACTTGAGATCGTTTACGGCATTGATCCAGCGAGTTTTCGGTCTGTATCCGGGGGATTTGTTTACCTCGAAGGGCACGGCCTGGAGAACGCGGACGATATTCTGGTGGACGATGTGTATGCGCGCGCGAGGAAGGTAAAGGTGGGCCAGACCGTTCGGCTCTTCGGAGACCACGATTTCCGCGTTGCCGGAATCGTGGAGCATGGGAAGGGCGCGCGGCTGTTCGTGCTGCTTTCCGCGCTGCAGGATTTGGCGGGGGCGAAATCGAAGGCGTCCATTTTCTACGTGAAATGCGATCGTTCGGACCATACGGCGGCGGCAATGTCTGAAATGGAGCAGCTTCTTCCGTCGTACCAGGTGCGCGCGCTGAAGGATTTCACTTCGCTGATGACCTCCACGAATTTGCCGGGACTGAACGCCTTCATCAGCGTAATGATCGGCATCGCGGTGGCCATCGGCTTCCTGGTGATTTTCCTGGCGATGTACACGACGATCGTCGAGCGAACGCGCGAGATCGGCGTGCTGAAATCGCTCGGCGCATCCAAGAGCTACATCATCGAAATTATTCTCAGCGAAACCACGCTGTTGTGCCTGGGAGGCATCGTCGTCGGAGTCGCCATCAGTTATGGGGCGCGGACGGCGTTCATGCAGCTTTTTCCCACGCTGACCATCGAGATCCTGCCGAAATGGGTGCTCTACGCCGCGCTGATTGCGATTGGGGGCGGGCTGCTGGGCGCGTCCTATCCGGCATGGCTCGCGAGCCGCAAGGACCCGGTCGAGGCGCTCTCCTACGAATAATGTTTCCGCGAATATCTTGCGGGTGTCGCGCGCTTACGGAAGGAACTGAATGCGCCGGGTGATCGTCAGCACGTCGCCTGCGCGCGATGCAGTGGCCGTGAAGGGGCGCGCCTTGAGCAGGAACATTCCCTCCGGCGGGAACCCGTAGCTGCGGTCCGCGACGAACACCTCGATGGGCTTTCCCGCAGGCAGCGTAAAACTCATTTCGATGCCGGCAGCCGGCATCGTCCAGCAGGAGTAGGCCTGCCAGCCGTTCGTAAAGTTGCGAATCCGCGGCGTCTGCGGCTGGAGCGGCTCGCCCGCGACGCGCAGCGATTCGATACCCGCTTGCGGCGGAAACACGACCATGGCGAATGGCGCGGCGCGCTCGGAGCGCAGCAGAACGCGATACGAATGGGCGTTGCCCGCCACCGAGGAATCGAGGATCGTCAGCGTGGGCGCGGAAAGGTCCAGGTGCGGCGCGTCGGCTTCGAAGCTGCCGCCGGTATCCCAGGGAAACGGCCCCTTCTGCACGCGGCGCAGAGTGGTCTCGGCGAGCCGAATAGGTTCGGGCAGGCGCTCCGATTCGGGGCGCACGATCCATTGCGCCTTTCCCGAGTCTCCATCGAGCCAGTATTGGAAGTTCACGCGTTCGGGCGCCGACGCCGAATATATAGGAACGATGGTCGCGAGCGCCGCAGCCAAAATTGTCGCCACCGCCGGCGCTACCGGAAACACCAATCCGTGCAGGCCTTCGACGTCGCGCAGTTCGCCGCAGATCGGCGCAACGGGCGAAAGGACCAGCGCCACCAGCACGGCAATCGGGGCGAGCGCCCGATTTCCCAGCGCGCTATAGAGCAGCAGCAGCGGCCCGAAGCTCACCGCGGCTGCCACGGCCACGGGAACGATGGCTGCGATCCAGCGCAGGATCGCGTTCTCCCTGCGCCAAATCGCGGCGGGGATCGCGGCGACAGCCGCCGCGCAGGCGGGAATCACGAACACGTAACTCACCTGCGGCATTGTCCACGCCAGCACCAGCGAGAAGAGCGTCCACCAGAGCCACACGCCGGCCCACAACCCCCAGAAGCGCGCGCGCCTGGAAAAGACGATTCCGTGCGCCACGATCACGATCAGCGGCAAAGACCAGAACGCGATTTCGAGCGGCAAGGGATGCGCGACCCAGTTCACAGGCTCCGCTCCGCCCATGCGCACCAGTCCCACTAGGATTAGCGCCAGCGCGCCCGCGGAAAACATCACCAGGATCCATTCCGCCGCGCCCCACGCAATTTCCAGCCGCGCCAGCTTTTCGCCTCGCAGCAGCCAGCCGATTTCGCCAAGCAGCAGGAGGGCGGCCAAAATGGCGATCAGCGGAGTGCGCGACGCCGGCCAATGCATCAGCCATCGCCCGAAGAGATCGAAGAACACGGCCTCGCGCTCGGGCGGCGTGATGAGATCGGCATTCGCCAGCGCCAGCACCGCCGCGAAGGCGTTCTCGCCCTGGTGCTGCACGCTTGCGGGCGTGACGTTCTCGAAATCGTCGTGCGGCGTGTGGTACGCGGGCTCATTTCCCAGGAACGCAAAATTCATTCCCTGATATCCAGCGGATTTGAAGACGGTGAAATCGGTGTTGTTCGGCAGCCGCTTATAGACCGAATAGAAGATCGAGCTTGCCGCGGGGCGCGGCGCGTGGGCCGCATACAGGCGCACGGCCCAATTATTGGCGGCGCCGGTTTCGAACATCAGGCTTGGCCCGGATGTGCCGCGCGCGTCCACGTTCACGGCGGCGCGAACCTGGCGCGCCCAGGGATGCGAATCCACAAAGGCCTGCGCGCCGAGCAGTCCGGCTTCTTCGCCTTCGTCCAGCAGCAGGATGATCGAGTGGCGCAGGCGAGGGCGCGCTTTCAGAAGCCGCGCGATTTCCAGCACGCTCGCCACGCCGGCGCCATCGTCCGAAGCGCCCGGCCCAGCGCCCACCGAGTCGTAATGCGCGGCGAGCAGCACCGCCGCGCCGGGCTGCGAGCCATCGAGCCGCGCCAACACGTTCTTTACGGTCGCGCAATGGCTCGCCGCATCGCAGGCGAAGGCGGTTTGCACCTGCGGCTGATAGCCGAGCGCCGTCAGCGCGTCGATGATGCCTTTGCGAACCTGGTCGTCTTCGGCGCTGCCCACCGGATGCGGCGCGCCGCGCCCGACCAATTGCTTCAGCGTGGCTAGCGCGCGTCCGGCGGAAAATTCTTGCGAAGAGGCATTCGCGGGTAGCGGAGGAGGAGGTGTGATGCCGGCGAGGCAGGCGAGGAAGATCAGGGCCAGAACGATGGTGGCGATCAGCGCCCCATGAATATTCGGCTCCTGCGCTCGCTCCAACCCGCCTCCTTATCCTGCGCTACATTCCCGAATGGAAAACGCCAGGCGAGATCAGCCGTTCATGGTCAGTGAATTTTCGGATACGAAATCGGGCCGCTGCGGCGCCGAGGCGGAGGGCGGCGCGTCCGAGCGTTCGACGCGGCGATAGAGCGTATCCCGTTCGACGGGCACGCAGCCGGCGGCGCGAATCAATCGCTCGAGTTCCGGGCGCGTGAGATGTTCGGGCGTCGTAGCCCCGGCATCATGATAGATCTTTTCCTCGACCACGGTTCCGTCCAGATCGTTCGCCCCGAATCGCAGCGCGATCTGCGCGATGCGCGGCGTCAGCATGATCCAGTAGGCCTTGATGTGCCCGAAATTATCCAGCAGCAGCCGCGAGACGGCGATCGTCTTCAAATCGTCCATCCCGGTGGGGCGCGGCACATGCGAGAGCCCTGTGTTCGCCGGATGAAACGCAAGCGGGATGAAGGCGACGAAGCCGTGCGTCTGGTCCTGCAGATTCCGCAGTTGCAGCAGATGGTCCACGCGCTCTTCCGGCGTTTCCACGTGACCATAGAGCATGGTGGCGTTGGAGCGCAGCCCGATTTCATGCGCCGTGCGCGCGATTTGTAACCACATCTGCCCGGAGACTTTATGGTCGCAGATGATTTTCCGCACGCGGGGATGGAATATCTCCGCGCCGCCGCCGGGCAGGGAATCCACGCCGGCTTCCTTCATGCGCAGCAGCGTGTCGCGCACGGAAAGCTTCGTGATGCGCGCGTAATAGCCGACTTCCACCATCGTGAACGCCTTCAGGTGCACCTGCGGAAATCGCTGCTTCAGCCCGCGGATCAAATCCAGGTAATGCTCGAACGGAAGATCGGGATGCAGCCCGCCGACGATGTGAAATTCCGTGGCGCCTTCGGCCACGCCCTGCGCCGCGCGCTGCCAAATCTCATCGAGTGCAAACGTATAGGCGCCCGGCGCATCGGGCGAGCGCCCGAAGGCGCAAAGCTTGCAGTGTGCCACGCAGACGTTGGTGGGATTAATGTGCCGGTTGACGTTGAAATAGCAGAGATTGCCGTGCCGCTTTTCGCGCACGTGGTTCGCGAGCCACCCGGTCGAGAGCAGGTCCGGCGATTGAAATAGCGCGAGGCCGTCCTCGGCCGTCAGCCGCTCGCCCGCAAGCACCTTCTGCGCGATGGGTTCGATTCGCGCGTCCGTGATTTTCAATTGCGCCGCCATTTCCATTCGCGCCATTTCCGGCGAGCCTTACTGCCTGCCTATCACCGCGGCCGCGCCCCAAAATAAAAGAAACAAAAGACTAATATAGCCATTCACCGTGAAAAACGCAGCATTGATTTTGCTCAGGTCGTGCGGCTTCACCAGCGATTGTTCGTACGCCAGCAGCAGCGCGACCACGATAATCCCCGCCCACGCCGGCCAGGATAGCGCGAAGCTCCACGCGAGCCAGGCCAGCAGCGCGATCATCGCCGCGTGCATCGCTCGCGCCGCAAGCAGCGCCCGCGCCACGCCCAGCCGCCGAGGAATCGAGTGGAGGCCGGCGGTCCTATCGAATTCCACGTCCTGGCAGGCGTAGAGCACGTCGAATCCGCCCACCCACAGCGTCACTGCGCCGCACAGGATCAGAATCCGCGCGTCCAGCGAGCCGCGAATCGCGATCCACGCCGCCGCGGGCGAAATCCCCAGGCAAAATCCCAGCACGAGGTGCGACCACGACGTGAACCGCTTCGTATACGAATAGAGGAACAGAATCACGAGCGCCACCGGCGAAAGCTCGAGCGCCAGGCGGTTCAATCGCCAGGCGGCGATCACCAGCACCGCCGCCGCGGCAATCGTGAATGCCCAGGCAAATCCGATGGATAGCTCGCCCCGGGGCAGCGCGCGATTCGCCGTGCGAGGATTGCGCCGGTCATACTCGATATCCGCGATGCGATTCACCGTCATGGCCGCGGAGCGCGCGCCCACCATCGCCACCACGATCCATAGAATTTGCGTCCAGCTCGGCAGCTCGCCCGCCGCGCGCGCCGCCAGCAGCGCGCCCACCAGCGCAAAAGGCAGCGCGAACACCGAATGCTCGAACTTGATCATTTCGAGCACTACGCGCATCCGGCTCTTCCGTTTGGGCGGAAGCGCAGCGACCGTCACCTGCGCCTGCGAACCTTGCAAATTCTCGTTCATTTCATCCTTTCGCCGCCCGGCTGCCGCCCTTGCCAGCGGTACTGCTGCTCCTGCGGCAAGCCTGCGTGCGCCAGCGCCCGGCAGGCGAACTGCTGCGCCATATCCTCGATGTTCCCCGGCTGGTAATAGAAGGAGGGCATCGCGGGCATCACCGTTGCCCCGGCGTCATGAACGCGCAGCATATTCTCGATGTGAATGCGATTCAGCGGCGTCTCTCGCAGGCACAGGATCAGCGGGCGCCGCTCCTTCAGGCACACGTCCGCCGCGCGCGTCAGCAGGTCGTTCGCGATCCCGCCGGCAATCGCGCCCAGCGCGCCTGCCGAGCACGGAATCACGATCATCGCGTCCACGGCGGCGCTGCCAGAGGCAATGCTCGCGCCAATGTCCTTATTGGGGAGATATTCGCATTTGCGCGCCGCCGTCCCGGTCAGAAGCGCGGGCAGTCTTCTGCCGTCCGCGGCGACCACATCCAATTCTGTGGCGATCAGGCGCAGCCCCGCGTCGCTTACGACCAGGCACACGCGCCCCACGCGGCGATCCGCATCCAGCAGGCGCAGCAGCGCGCGCGCGTAGATCGCGCCGCTCGCGCCCGTGACTCCCACCGTGATGGTTTTCGCCTCGTTCTGAGGCGCCTTCCCGCCCATTTTTCCGCTCATCTCTGTGCTCAAGGGTTTCTCGAGCGGCGCGGCGGCGTGCCGCGCATTCCATCGAGCGTATGCAGAACGCGCCGCTTTTGCAAGGCGCGGAGATGCCCGCGCCGACGGCCCAAACTTTTTGCACCGGGAATGCGATAATCCGCGTCTAAACAGCTTCCGCGGAACGACCGTCTCCATATTTCGCCCGCGGACCGCTACAGGGGTGTCCGGTTCATGTGGATTGTCCGGCTGGCGCTGCGCCGCCCGTATACATTTGTGGTTGCCGCGATTCTGATCCTGATTCTCGGCGTCTTCTCCATTCTTCACACGCCCACGGACATCTTTCCCGATATAGACATCCCGGTAATCAGCGTTCTGTGGAACTACGGCGGCCTTTCCGCGCAGGAAATGTCGAACCGCATCGTTTATAACTACGAGCGGTCCCTCACCACCACGGTCAACGACATTGAGCACATCGAGTCCGAATCCTGGAACGGCCGCGCCATCGTCAAAGTGTTCTTCCACCCGGGCGTCAACATCGGCAACGCCGTCGCGCAGGTAACCGCCATCTCGCAGACGGCCATTCATTCCATGCCGCCCGGCACGCAGCCTCCGCTGGTGATTCAGTACAACGCCTCTTCGGTTCCGATTCTCCAGCTCGCGCTTTCCGGCAAGGGGATGACGGAGCAGCAGCTCGGCGACGTGGGCCTCAATTTCCTCCGCACATCGCTGGTCACGATTCCCGGCATCGCCATTCCCTATCCCTACGGCGGGAAGCAGCGCCAGGTGGAGGTAGACCTGAATCCGCAGCTCCTTCAGGCTAAGGGCCTCTCTCCCGTGGACGTGGTGAACGCCATCGGCACGCAGAACCTGATTCTCCCCGCCGGCACCGCGAAGATTGGCTCGTTCGAATATGAAGTGGACCTGAATGGCGCGCCCACCACGATCCAGGGCCTCAACGATCTGCCGATCAAGACTGTCGGAGCCTCGACGATTTACGTGAAGGACGTCGCCCACGTCCGCGACGGCTATCCGCCGCAAACCAACATCGTCCGCGTGGATGGCCAGCGCTCGACGCTCATGGTGATCCTGAAGAACGGCGGCGCTTCCACGCTCGACATCATTTCCAACATCAAGAGGGCGCTTCCGCGAATCGAAGCCGGCCTTCCTTCGCAACTGAAAATCGAGCCGGTTTCGGACCAGTCGCTCTTCGTGAAAGCCTCGATCTATGGCGTGGTGCGCGAGGGCGTGATTGCCGCGGTCCTCACTGGCCTGATGATCCTCATTTTTCTGGGCAGTTGGCGCAGCACGATCATCATCGCCGTTTCGATTCCGCTCTCGGTACTCACGTCGCTGATCGTTCTCGGGATGCTAGGCGAGACGATCAATATCATGACGCTCGGCGGCCTCGCGCTCGCCGTCGGCATTCTGGTGGACGACGCCACGGTGGCCGTCGAAAACATTAACCGTAATTTCGACCAGGGCAAGGAGATCGTGCAGGCCATCCTCGATGGCTCGGCTGAAATCGCCGTGCCGGCGCTGGTCTCCACGCTTTCGATCTGCATCGTGTTCGTTCCGATGTTTTTGCTTTCGGGCGTTGCCAAATACCTGTTCGTGCCGCTGGCCGAAGCCGTGGTGTTCGCGATGCTCGCTTCCTACCTGCTTTCGCGGACGCTCGTGCCCACCATGGCGCGCTACCTGCTTGTCGCGCAGACGGGCGAGGAACGCCGCGCCGAGACGAGCATCTCGCGCAATCCCTTCGTGCGCATTCAGGCGAAATTCGAGGTCGGATTCGAGCATTTTCGCGCCGGCTATTCGCGCATGCTCGAAGCCTCTATGCGTCACCGCAAGGTGTTCACCGTCTGCTTCTTCGCCGCCTGCATCGCTTCGTTCGCGCTGGTGCCCTTCGTCGGCCAGGATTTCTTTCCCAGCGTGGATAGCGGCGAGTTCAAGCTCCACATGCGCGCCCCCACCGGCACGCGCATCGAGGAAACCGCCGCCATTTGCGATCGCATCGAGCAGGACATCCGCCGGCACATCCCGCCCTCGCAGCTTTCGAGCATCATTGACAATATCGGCTTGCCCTACAGCAGCATCAATCTTTCCTACAGCAATTCCGCGCCGGCCGGCACCGGCGACGCCGATATTCAAGTCGAGCTCTCGAAGGATCATCGCCCCACAGACGAGTACATCGCCGATCTGCGCTCGCGGCTGCCGCGCGATTTTCCCGGCGTCTCTTTTTATTTCATTCCCGCCGATATCGTCAGCCAGATTCTTGATTTCGGCCTTCCCGCGCCGATGGATATCCAGGTGGTCGGCCGCAACATCCTGGCCAACCGCGCCTTCGCCGACGCGCTGCTCAATAAGCTCAAATTCGTGCCCGGCACGGCGGACCTGCGCATCCAGCAGACGTTCGATCAGCCCAAGCTGCATATTCAAGTGGACCGCACAAAGGCCGAGCAGATTGGCTTCACCCAGCGCGATGTGGCACAGAACCTGCTCATTTCGCTGAGCGGCAGCTTTCAGACGCAGCCCACCTTCTGGCTCGATCCGCGCACCGGCGTCAGTTACAGGATTGATACGCAGACGCCGCAATATCGCGCCGATTCATTGCAGGACCTCGAAAACGTCCCCATCACGGGCTCCGGCTCCAGCCAACCGGAGATCCTCGCCGGCCTCGCGAGCTTCAGCCGGGGCGCGGAAATGGGCCTGATCTCGCATTACGATGTGCAGCCCGTGATTGATATCTACGGCTCGGTTGCGGGGCGCGATCTGGGTGGCGTGGCGCACGATATCGCGCCGATTCTTGCTCGCAGCCGCGCGCAGCTCCCGCGCGGCTCGCAATTGGCTGTCCGCGGCGAAATGCAGACGATGAACGCCTCCTTCACCGGGCTGCTCTCCGGCCTGGGTTTTGCTGTCCTCCTCGTCTACCTGCTGATCGTGGTGAATTTCCAGTCCTGGCTCGATCCGTTCGTTATTCTGATGGCCCTGCCGGCCGCGCTGGCGGGAATCGTCTGGATTCTCTTCGTCACGCACACCACGATCAGCGTTCCGGCGCTTACCGGGGCTATTATGTGCATGGGCGTGGCGACGTCGAACAGCATCCTGGTGGTCAGCTTTTCGCGCGAGCGGCTCGATGCGGGGAAGAGCCCGTCCGAGGCCGCGCTCGAAGCGGGCGTCACCCGATTTCGTCCCGTTCTGATGACGGCGCTCGCGATGATCATCGGCATGGCGCCGATGTCGCTCGGAATCGGCGAGGGAGGCGAGCAGAATGCGCCGCTCGGGCGCGCCGTGATCGGCGGGCTGATGCTCGCCACGGTCGCCACTTTATTCTTCGTCCCTGTGTTTTTCAGTTTCATTCATGGCCGCCGCGCCGGTTCAGGCGCCGCCGCCCGCGGGAATTTGTAGGGGGCCCTCGCAGAGGCAAGATGAGCTTGTAGTGGCAAGATCAAGGATCCGATGACTCGATACGAGCACAAATCATCCGAACTCCCCGGCGAGTATCCCTCGCCCCGGCGCGGGCGAAAGCGCGGCATTACCATCGCCGTCATCGTTCTGCTCGCGCTCGCCGCGATCGTCGTCGCCGGAATCGTTCCGCGCTTGCGGGCGCGCGCCGCCCTGCGCGAGCAGACTTATCGCCTCGCGGTTCCCGTCGTGAACGCGATTCACCCGCAGCGCGGCGCCCCGCAGACGGAAATCGTCCTTCCCGGCGATATGCAGGCCTTCATGGATTCGCCCATCTACGCGCGCACCAGCGGCTATCTGAAGAAGTGGTATGCGGATATCGGCACGCGCGTGAAGGCCGGCGAGCTGCTCGCCGAAATCGAGACCCCCGAAATCCAGCAGCAGCTCGATCAGGCGCGCGCCGATCTGGGCACCGCGCAGGCTAATTACCAACTCGCTCAAATCACCGCCGAGCGTTATCAGGGCCTGCTGAAGAGCGATTCCGTCTCGAAGCAGGACGTGGACAACGCGCTCGGCGACTTCCAGGCCAAGAAGGCCATGGTTTCCTCCGCCGAATCGAACGTAAAGCGCCTCGAAGCCCTGCAATCCTTTGCCAAAATCTACGCGCCCTTCGACGGCGTGATCACCGCACGCAATACGGACGTGGGCCATCTGATTGACTCCGGCTCGAGCGGCGGCGCGGCCACCGAGCTATTTCACATCGCCGCGATTCGCGAACTCCGCGTCTACGTCAACGTGCCGCAGCAATACTCGCAATCCGCCAAGCGCGGCCTGCGCGCCGATTTAACGCTGCCGGAATTTCCCGGCCGTCGCTTCAAGGGCACGCTCGTCCGCACGGCGGACGCGATTGATCCAGCGTCTCGCACGCTGCGTGTCGAAGTGGACGTGGCCAATTCCAGCGGCGAACTTTTGCCCGGCGCGTATGCCGAGGTCCATTTGAAGATTCCCTCGGGCTCGCCCGTGTTTATCCTGCCCGTGACGGCGCTGATTTTTCGCGCGGAGGGATTGCAAGTGGGCGTGGTTGAAAATGGCGATCGCGCCGCGCTGCGTTCGATCACGCTGGGCCGGGATTTTGGCAACACCGTCGAAGTCACCTCCGGCCTGAGTGCGGAGGACCTCGTGATTATAAGTCCGCCCGACTCGCTGATTTCCGGCGAACGGCTTCAGCTCGCCGCATCGCGGGCCTCCGATTCCGCCGCCCCGGCCGAGCCCGGCTCACCGGACTAGCGGAATGGGAGCATCGGCTGCCATTCTGACGACCCGAAATTGCATGGCTTCCATCTCGCCTTCGATTCGCCAGGGATCGCGCCTCGCCGCCTTCGCGGCGCTGATCACTCTGTTTCTCGCCGGCTGCACGGCCGGTCCCAACTACGTCCGCCCCCCTGTCCAGACACCCCCCGGTTTCAAGGAAGCCGGCAATTGGAAGCCGGCTGTGCCCAGCGACGCCATCGCGAAAGGGAACTGGTGGACGATTTACAACGATACTCAGCTCAACTCGCTCGAAGCTCAAATAGACGTCTCAAACCAGACGTTGCAGGCGGCGCAAGCGCAGTTCGCGGGGGCGCGCGCCGCATTGAAACTTGCACGCTCGCCGTTTTACCCGTCCGTCAGCGTCGCGCCTTCGGCCTCACGCGTCCATCAATCCAGCAATCGCGCGGTGGCCACCAGCAGCACAGTGGAAAGCTACGGCGATCTCGTTCTGCCCGTGGACGTGTCCTATGAGCCGGACCTTTGGGGCCGCGTTCGCCGTTCGGTGGAAGCGGGCCGCGCCGAAGCGCAGGCCACCGCGGCCGATCTGGCGAACGTGAGCCTCAGCCTTCACGCCGAACTCGCGCTCGATTATTTCGAGCTGCGCGGCCTCGATACGCAGAAGCAACTCCTCGATTCCACAGTCGCCGCCGATCAGAAAGAGCTCGACCTCACCACAAGCCGCTATAAAGGCGGCATCGCCTCCGAAGTGGACGTTGCGCAGGCGCAAACCCAGCTCGAAAGCACGCGCGCCCTCGATACCGATCTGGCCGTCAATCGCGCCTCACTCGAGCACGCGATCGCCGTCCTGGTGGGAAGACCCGCGGCGCTCTTCACGGTCGCCCCGCTATCGCTCACCGTCCCGCCACCCGCGGTTCCCACTGGTTTGCCCTCGGACTTGCTCGAACGCCGCCCCGATGTCGCCGCCGCCGAACGCCGCGTGCAGGAAGCCAACGCGGAGATCGGCGCCATCCGCGCCGCGTATTATCCCGCCGTGACCCTCACCGGCTCGGCCGGCGTCGAGAGCGCCGCGATCACCACGCTGTTTCAGGGCCCCGCTGGATTCTGGGCGCTCGCCGGCCAGGCCGCCGAATCCATTTACAGCGGCGGCCGCCGCCACGCCCTTACCCAACAAGCCCGCGCCGCCTATGATCTCTCGGTGGATAATTATCGCCAGACGGTCCTCACCGCCTTTCAGGAAGTCGAAGATAGTCTCGCGGCTCTTCGCATCCTTGAGCAGGAGACGGCCACCGAAGGCGCCGCCGTCGCCGCCGCCCAGCGATCGCTGGCGCTCTCGAACAACCGATACAAAGGCGGCGTGGCGAGCTATCTCGAGGTGATCACCGCGCAGAGCGCCGCGCTTTCCGCCGAACGCACCGCCGTGGATATCCTCACGCGCCGCATGGCCGCCAGCGTCCTGCTGATCAAGGCCCTCGGCGGCGGATGGAGTATCTCGCGGCTTCCCCACGTCTAGCCTCATCGAATAACCAGCATTCTTAGGAGCGAGATGTGCACCGCGTGGCGATTCTCGGCGGCGGCTTCGGAGGTCTCAGCGCCGCGCGGAGGCCGGCTCTATCTATCCAATGGCCGCTCCGCCCGCCTGATCACCGGCGATAACCCGCTGCCGCTCGACCCGAACTGATTGCGCGCTCTCCCCCGCATTTCCTTTCCGCCGGTCGTCCCGCCATATTAGAATTTGTGTCGCCAAAATGAGGAAAACCGAAAAGGGAGTGCTCGGCCTGCTGCTGGCTTTGGCTATCGCGGCGGGTGCGGCCGCGCTCTTCACGCATGGCTGGGCGAACTATCGCGATCGCATACGCGCCCTCCGCGCCAAATCAAGGCACTCCGCGCAGTTGGTGGATACGCAGCCTCTCGAACTCGCGGAGCAACTCGCGCCCCTCGCGGTCACCCGCACCGAGCAGAACGACGCGCAGGAAGCCCTGCGCCTCGCCGACCATTCCGTGGACCTCGCCTTCGCCGCCGTCATGCGCGAGGCAGCCGAGCATCCCGCGCCCCTCACGCCCGAAACGCGCGCCCTTGCCGCCCGCATCAAATCCGCGGAATCGAGCGTCGCGGCGGATCAGGCCAGGATTGCGGACTTGCAGAAATCGCTCGCAAAATCGCGCGGCCCGGCTCACGACGCCCACCAGGAGCGACTCGGCATCCTTCAGGCACAGCTTTCGCTCGATCAGGACGAGCTTCAGGACGCGCACGATGATCTGATCCGCGCGGGCGGCGATAAGCAAGCCACCATTCAGCAGCTGCTCGATCAGTACGAAGCCTCTGAGCAGCACACCGCCGCCGCTCATCCCGGCGCGTCCGCCGAAGCGGCCTCTGCGGCGTCCGTCGAGAGGACCACGTCCCACAGCATTCTCGCTGAATGGCGCGCATGGTCGTCCCTGCGCTCGAAGCAGGCGCAGCTCGTCAAGGCGCAGCAGGATGCGCTCGCCCGTGCTGAAAAGCTTTCCGCCTCGCACGACGCCCTCGAGCAGCAATTGAATGCCGAGAAATCTCAATACAAGGCCTCGCGCGCCGCCCCAGCCTCCGCATCTGCGCCTGCCGGTTCTTCCATCCAGTTGCTCCACGAAATGACCGGCGAGCAGGCGACGCTCTCGATCTTCGATAAGCGCATCGAAACCGAGCAGCAGCTCGCGGCCGCCTACGCCAATTGGATCGCCCTCGTGGATGCGCGCGAAAAATCGTTTCTGCACGGCATTTTCATCGCCGTGCTATGGATCGCGCTCATCGGCCTGTTTATTCTGCTTGCGAATCACTGGGTCCATCGCTTTTTCGCCCGCGTGCGTCTCGAACGCCGCGAACTCCACGTCGCACGCGCTGTAATTCTATTCTCGCTGCAGGGCGCGGGCGCCGTGCTGATCCTTCTCGTCATTTTGGGCGTGCCCGCGAACCTGGCCACGGTTCTCGCGCTCTGCGGCGCCGGCCTCACCCTCGCCTTGAAGGACTTCATCATCGGCTTCATCGGCTGGTTTGTGCTGATGGGCAAGCACGGCATTCATCCCGGCGATTGGGTCGAAATCGAGGGCGTCGGCGGGGAAGTGCTCGAAGTCGGTATGCTGCATACCGTGCTTCTCGAAACCGGAAATTGGAACGACGCCGGCCATCCCACGGGCCGCAAGGTTTCCTTCGTCAATAGCTTCGCGATCGAAGGGCACTACTTCAACTTCTCCACCTCCGGCCAGTGGCTCTGGGACGAAATTCAGGTCCAGGTTCCCGAAAATTCGGAGCCTTACGCGACCGCCGAAGCCATTCAGCGCATCGCCGCCCAGGAAACCGCCGCCAATGCGCGCGAAGCCGAAGAGGAATGGCGGCGCGTCACGCCGTCGCACGTGCGGCATTCCTTTTCCGCCGCGCCGTCGCTCAGCGTCCGCCCCAGCGGCTCCGGCGTGAATATCCTGGTGCGTTACATCACACGCGCCAGCGAGCGCCATCAGGTCCGCGCCGTGCTCTATCGCGAAATCGTGGACCTGCTCCACGCCCCCAAAACGCCGAGCGCCGGAAAGCTGGCGTCAGGCAAACTCCCCGCCGCCACCCTGAAAAGTTCTTCCTGATCGCGACAGGGGGCGGCGCCCGCACGAGCGCCGCCGCCCGTTCTTCGCCTCTGCTTACTCCGCGGCCGCCAGTCCTGCGGCGGCAGTTCCGCATCTATCCCAGAGCGTCATCAAGAGGGCAGAACGGGTTATTGGCAATCGGGAGGTTTAATACCAGTGTACTTGCCCCACTCGCAAGAAACGCAGCCGCTGTTACATGTGCCGGCCCCGAGCCACGTGGTTTGACAATAATCGTAGCTGCAAAAGACGTACTGTCCCCAATCTGATTGATTCGGATAGCAGCCACCGCCGCCCGAGTTACATCCTCCCGCGTCACAATTGGTTCCGGCCCAGATTTGACCTTGCGGGCAAGTTGTGGCTCCTGCCCTCGTTGGAGCAATAAGGAAGTAGGCAGACAACGCGAGCGAAGGAAGCAGTACGGCCGAAAACAGCGAAAGCTTTTGTTTCAAGTTCATGATGTTCTCCTTTAATTGGAACGTCCTGCCTGATGCGCGAAAGCGGGCGGCGAGGCTCGATGCGGCGCCGCCCGTTCTTCGCCTCTGCTTACTCCGCGGCCGCCACTTCCTGCAGCCCCGGCAGCTTCACGTCGAAAAACTTCTGCACCTCTTTTTGGTTCACGTCGAGATAAGCCCCTTGCCACACCTGCTCCACCTTGGCCTGCGGGCTCACCACGATCGTTTCCGGGGTGCCGGTAATTCCCAGCTTCTGGTCCACGTTCTTGTCGCTCACGTAGTACACCGGAAAGGGCTCGCGCCCGTCCGCGATGTATTTCTTCAGGTCCTTGGACTCGATCGAGAGCCCCACGTACCGGAAACGCGAGTTTGTTGCCGAATAGAGCGCCTTCATGTTCGGCTCGTTCCTCTTGCACCAGCTGCATAGCGGCGAAAGCACATAGAGAACCGTTGGCCTCGCATCGCTGGCGAAATTCAGCGAGACCGCCTTCCCGTCCGCGTCCTGCAAAGGAAGCGTCGCCGGAAGCACCGCGTTCACCTTCAACGCCGCCGGCGCCTTCCCATGCGGGAAGACCCCCGTCCTCGCCAGGTACACGTTCAATCCCAGCGACGCCGCCAGCACCGCAACCAGCACCGCCGTCCCGCCACTCCGACTCAGAAAAGTTTTAACTGACATGTCTTCCTCCGATTTCTCTCGCGTTCCTCCGGTCCTCGGAAGCGATGGCGCGGCTCGCCTGTTGCCAAAGCCGCGCCGCCGCTCCTTCGTCCCATCACGCTTCAGTACGGCCCGTAATCGCAGCTGACGCAGCCGTCAGTGCACTGCCCAGGCCCACCGGACCTGCCCTCATCATCGGAGCAGAAGACATAGCCCCAGGAATCGGACCCATTCCTGAAGCAGGTCCCCTCACCGTTGTTGCACCCGCCGTTAACGCACGGTGCATAGAAATCACCGTCGGGACAGTTATTCGCCGCCGCCACCCGCGCCGGCCCCATCAGGAAATATGCCGATAGCGCCAGCGAGGGCAGCAACAGCCCAGAAAACAGCGACAACTTTTGTTTCAGCTTCATTACGTCCTCCTCATGCGGCAATCGGCTGATCCAGCCGCCGCTTGCCTATTCGTCGCACTGCACACATCCGGATGAAACGCACGTCCCGTTGTAGCCTTCGCCCGGGCAGAAGACGAACACGCCGCGCTGCCCAACGTGAACATCGCACCCGCCATGCCCGTCATTGCAGTAGGGAAGGCTGCCGCAGCCCGCCAGAATTTCACCCGGCGGGCACGACTGCGCGATCGCCCGCAGCGGCGTGATCAGGAAATACGCGGAAAGCGCGAGCGCCGGCAGCACCGCCGCCGCCGCTAACGACAACCTCTGTTTCAAGTTCATGGATATTCTCCTTTTCGCGGTTCTTGTTGAGACTCAGGGGAAGGGCTGGTCGTCCGCGTTTATAAGCCGGTCGAAGTATCCTGTCAAGTTAATTAAATACTTAGTACTAAAATGAAGTACCGCAATTGCGGGGCTGATCTCTGGGCGCGCACACCCGCCGTGTTTCGCCCGCGGGCGTCTCGCTATCTTCGCCGCTTCATTCTGCTAAGGCAGGAGCTGGAGTTTACTCGCCATACATATAGCCACCCTTCGAAATACTGTCAATCAGTAGAATACCTTAGTACGTACTTCCCAAAATGGGCATATGCGCACGCCGTCGCGCCGATGCGGCCCCCGTGCCGGTTCGTGCGAATTTCGCCGCGCCGCCTTGAATCCTCATGCCAGCAAACCGCTTGCATATTCCTTCTGATCGGTTATAGTTCGGGCGCTCGCCTGTGCGCGCCGGCTGGGGACCTGGCGCAAGCGGCATTTCCGATACGGAGGCGCATGAGCCCGCAGAACGGCTCGCCCACTCGCTTGCCGGAAGCAATAGCCCTCCACTCGCCGCGAGCGAGGCGCTCGATGACGCGCCCCTTGCCGCCGGCCATCTGCCGCGCGGCTATCTTCACCTTTTTTTTCGATGTGCAACGTTCAGCGCTTCTGCGCGGCCCAGGCATTGCCGCGCGCCACGCAACCGAAATTCAGCGCCGGCGATTGATCCCGGCGGGAGGGTAGGACGGGAATGGCCCCGATTCTTGGAGGTTTGAGCCTGACGATGCGCCTGGGTTCGCTCGCCCCCTTGGCGCTGCTGGCGCAGCCGCGCATGGCGCACCTCGCGCCCGTGGATATCGTCATCATCGTTTTTTACTTCGCCCTGGTGCTGGGCATCGGCTTCTATTTGAAGAAGCGCGCCAACACCGGCGAGGACTTCTTCATGGCCGGCCGCGAAATGACGGCCTGGATCGCCGGCCTCAGCTTCATTTCCGCCAATCTCGGCGCCCTCGAATTAATGGGCTGGGCCAGCTCGGCCTACGAATACGGCATGCTCGCCACGCACGCCTATTGGATCGCCGCCGTGCCCGCCATGCTGTTCCTCGGCCTCTTCATGATGCCGTTTTACTACATCTCGAAGACGCACTCGGTTCCGGGCTACCTAAAGCTTCGTTTCGACGAATCCAGCCGCGCCCTCTCCGGCATCTGTTTCGCGTTCATGACCGTCCTCATGAGCGGCGTCAACATGTATTCCATGGCCCTGGTCATGAACATCGTCCTCGGCTGGAACATGAGCTTCAGCATCTGGGTTTCAGCCATCACGGTCGCGATCTACGTCGCCCTCGGCGGCCTTCGCTCCGCGATTTTCAACGAAGTTCTTCAGTTCGTCCTCATCTGGGCCGGCGCCATGCTGATTCCCATCCTTGCGCTGGTCGAAGCGGGCGGCTGGCAAAATCTGAAGGCCCAGATCATTCACAATAGCTCGGTCCAGTACATGCACCTCTGGCGTTACCTCGGCTCGTTTAATAATCCCGAGCACATCAATTGGGTCGGCGTCCTGATCGGGCAGGGAATCGTCATTTCCTTCGGCTATTGGACCACTGACTTCCTCGAAGTCCAGCGCCTGATGACCGCCAAGGATCTTCGCGCCGCTAAAATGGCGCCGATCATCGGTGCAGCCTTCAAGATGTTCGTCCCGTTCTTCGTCATTCTGCCCGGCCTTGCGGGACTCGCCTTCCTCCCCGGCCTCAGCGGCGCGAGCATCGCCGCCGCGGGCAGCCGGAGTTACAACGCCGTCCTACCGCTCATGCTGGTCCGCTATTGCGGCCCCGGCCTTCTCGGCCTCGGCGTCACGGCTCTGATCGCCGGCTTCATGTCCGGCATGGCCGGCAACGTCAGCGCCTTCGCCACTGTCTGGACCTACGATATCTATGGCGCGCTCATCAACAAGAACGCCTCCGACAAGCACTACGTGAATATGGGCCGCTGGTGCACGGTCTTCGGCGTCCTCATCAGCATCGGCACCGCGTATTTCTCCATGCAGTTCCTCAGCATCATGGATTACGTTCAGGCGCTCTTCAGCATTTTCATCGCGCCGCTGTTCGGCACGGTAATCCTCGGCATGTTCTGGAAACGCGCCAGCGCGCGCAGCGGCTTCTGGGGCCTGCTCTGCGGCACGGCCGCTTCCGCCGGCATGTTTATGTGGGACAAATTCGACCCTGCCGCGCTGCGCTATCTTGCCCTGTCCAGCCAGGCGAGCCCCATGGCGGCGGACATGTTCCGCGCCCTCTGGTCCTTCATTATCTGCGTGGTCGTCACGGTCCTGGTCAGTTTGGCGGGCCGCCAGAAGCCCGATTCCGAATTGGCCGGTCTGGTCTATGGCGCAACCGAACTGCCGAAGGAGGAATACGCATCCTTCTGGCACCGGCCCGCCTTCTGGGCCACGGTGGTCGGCATCGTATTCGTCGCCCTGAACATCATTTTCTGGTAACGCTTTCCGCGTAGCGATTGCGTTGCCGCGCGCATCTAAGGGAGAGGAGGAGCTTCCGTGAAGAATCTGAATCTGACCCTGGCTTTGGGCAACGTCGCGGGCGTTTTCTCCGCCGCTCAAGGGCCGAACGGCCAGCCCATAAGCAAGCTTGTGGATAGCAACGGCCGCGACATCTGGGAAGTTGGCGCCGGGCCGCGCATTCACGAGGTAAAGTAACTTCGCCTCGTGCGCGCGGTTTTATTTTCGCCGTCTGGGAGGTAACTTAGAGTCATGGAATCCGACGGATCTATCTCGATCTGGTTTTTTATCGGCATCGCGCTCGACGTCATCGGCGCGCTGATCTTCGCCTCGGGCCTGTACGAACTCGCTCACCCTCCGGCGCATCCCGTCGTCCTCTTTAATCTGCACGCCAGCATCTGGTGGGGTGCCATGCTCTTCGCGCTCGGCATCTTCTATTCCGTCCACTTCCGGCCGCGCCGCGGCGCTCATTAATCCATCGCGCCCGCCGCCGCAGCGCTGCAAATCGCCTGCCGCATTGCCAATCGCTGCCGCTGCGCCTAGAATGACTCCCAATTTCGCGGCTTCGCGGAGGGAACAATGCGCTTCCCGAAATTGGCTCGCCGTGGTTGGCTTCTTCCGGCTGAGGTGGTGCTGCTCGGTGTGGGAATCGCGACGGCGCTTCTCTCGCTCTCCGCGGCGCGAAT
>DATNDJ010000004.1:0-17684 GCA_035553255.1 Candidatus Acidiferrales bacterium
GTTTGAATGTTGGAGCCGGGTATCGCGATAGTAGAGCGAGACTTGGCCGTTGAGAGCGCGATAGATCTGCACTTTGGCTCCGGCGAAACTGAAGCGGCGAGGTTGAGGATGGATTTGCAACCGCTGACCATCCCATTGCACGACGTTGTCATTGCTGACGATGCGTTCGTGGGTGAAGCAGCAGATGCGTTCGAGATTTTGCGGAGCCGGGCGCCAAGCCTTTTGGGCATTGCGGGGAGAGCGCGCGAAGCGGCGATTGTAATCGGCGACGAACTTTCGCAGCACGGCGTTGGCCGAGTCGAGATCGCCCGCTTGGGCCAGGCGGAGTTCGCTGGTGAGGCGGTCCTGGAGCACGCCCCAGAGGCGTTCGATGCGGCCTTTGGCCTGGGGAGTTTGGGCGGCGATGAAGGTGACGCCGAGTTGCGTGAGAGCGCGGCCGAATTGAGTGGGCTGGCGCCGGCCGGCGAGTTGTTCGTCGAGCGACCAGCGATCGTCGTTGCGGGTGAAGATGCCGCTGCGATCGCCGTAAAAGGCGACCGGGACGCCGTAGCGTCGCAAGAGGCTCTGGAGCAGGTGAAAATAGCCCTGGGCGGTTTCCGAGGGGAAGAACTGCGCGGCGAGGATTTTGCCGGAAGCATCGTCCTGCATGCCCAGGGCGGTGAGCAGCGGGCCGCGGCCTTCGAGCCAGTCGTGAGGAGAGCCGTCCAATTGCACGAGTTCACCTTCGCGGGCCGAGCGCAGGCGGCGCTGGCGATGCGCGGGCGGGCGGCGTTTGCGAGGCGAGCCGATGCCGTTGGCGCGGAGCAGACCGCGCAGGGTTTCGCGGCTGAGAGAGAAGCCTTCTTTTTCCACGAGCTTTTCGTGGAGATGATGATCGTTGAAACCGGCGTAGCGCGTGCGCGCCACGGCAAGGATGCGGTCGCGATCGGCCTGTGGGATGCGTCGGCGGCTGGGGCGGCCGCGGCCGACGTGTGCCAGAGCCGCTGCGCTGCCTTGCCGGTAGCGCGATGTAAGCCGTTTGATGTGCCGAGGCGATAGGTCGAGCAGCTCCGCGGCTCTGGCACACGTCAGATTCCCTTGCACACATTGCGCAATCACGGTTACTCGCTGCAGTTCCTTCTGACTCAACGTGAATGTCTCCTGTCTCATGGGGTGACATTTTCACGTTGCCGTTAACGGGTGACAGAATTATTGGGCCAAGACACCCCCGACCGGCTGCCTTGCGCCCGCACGCGCGGCCCACTAACATGGCCCGGAGCAACTGAGCGCCATGCATCCCGTCCTCTTCCAATTCGGCGCGGTCACCGTTTACACCTACGGCGTCCTGGTCGCCGGGGGCGTGCTCCTCGGCCTGTGGTACGCGCGCCGCCAGGCGCCGCGTGCCGGCCTCGCACCGCGGAGCGTCTGGAGCATCGGCATCTACATGGTCCTCGCGGCCCTCGCGGGCGCGAAGCTGTGGCTCATCTTCAGCGCGTGGGATTATTACGCCGCGAACCCCGGCCAGATCTTCAGCCTCGCCACCTTTCAATCCGCGGGCACGTTTTACGGCGGGGTGCTGGGCGCCATCGTGATGGTCGCCGTTTACACGCGCGTCAAGCGCATTCCGGTGCTGCCCCTCTGCGACACGTTTGCCGCGGCGCTTCCCCTGGGCCACGCCATCGGCAGGCTCGGCTGCTTCGCGGCCGGATGCTGCTTTGGAAAGCCGACTTCCCTCCCGTGGGCCGTCACCTTCACCAACGAACTTGCAGCGCGCATCGCCGGCACGCCGCTGAATATCCGCCTTCATCCCACGCAGCTCTATGAAGCCGCCGCCGAATTCCTGAATTTTCTCTTTCTGATCTGGCTCGGCAAGCGACAACAGTTCTCCGGTCAAATTCTTGGCGCCTACCTGATCCTCTACGGTCTCGAGCGCGGCACCATCGAATTTTTCCGCGGTGATCCGGGGCGCACGCTCATGTTTAACGGTGCAGTTTCGCTGATGCAGATCGTGAGTCTCGCGCTCATCCTGGCGGGCTGCTGCCTCTGGTGGCGCGGGCTGCGCGGCGCGGCGCCGCTCCCGATTGCGGCTCGGGAAAGTTAACGAATGGAATTCGCCGCCGCACATAACTCGGAGCAAACCGCCGCGGTCAGCCCCTTGGCCGCGGAGAATTCGCCGCCCAGCGCCGGTGTTTTCTCTTTTAGCGTTACGCCGGAAGACGCAGGCCAGCGCCTCGACCGCTTCCTCGCATCATGTTTGCCCGGCGTAAGCCGCTCGCGCATCCAATCGCTGATGGAGGAAGGCCGCGTGCTCGTGGACGGCGCTTCCATGAAACCCGCGCACCGCGTCGGCGCCGGCGAAAGCATCCGCGTCGAAATCCCCGCGCCCACCGCGCCCATCATCGAAGCCGAAGATATTCCGCTCGAAGTGCTTTGGCAGGATGAGGACGTAGCCGTGATCAACAAGCCCGCGGGAATGATCGTCCATCCGGGCGCGGGCGCGGCCTCCGGCACGCTGGCCGCGGCGCTGGTGCACCACTTTGGCGGAACCGAGGGGCTTTCCTCCGCCAGCGGCGCGATGCGCCCCGGAATCGTTCATCGCCTCGACAAAGACACGTCCGGAGCGATCGTGATCGCCCGCACCGACGCGGCGCACGCGAATCTTTCCGCGCAATTCCGCGATCGCGCGGTCCAGAAGACATATCTCGCGCTGCTGCACGGAAACCTGAAAGGCGATTCCGGCACCGTGGACCTGCCCGTGGCGCGCGACCTGCACCGCCGCGCGCGCATGACGGCTCGGCGCCGCGAAGGCCGCGCCGCGCGCACCGATTGGCGCGTCTTGCTGCGGCTCCCAGGCTACACGCTGATTGACGCGCGCCTGCACACCGGCCGCACGCACCAGATTCGCGTGCACTTCGCCGCGCTCGGCTGCCCCGTGGTTGGCGATACGATTTACGGCGCGCCCCGCCAGGAACGCGCCGGGGCCACTACGCTTCCGCCGCTCGGGCGCAATTTTCTGCATTCCGCGCGCGTCGCTTTCGCCGGCCCACGCGACGGCCGGCGCGTCGAGGTCCGCGCGCCCCTGCCGGTGGCCCTGGCGGCGTATCTGCGGACGCTCGCCGCCGCAACAAATATTCCCGCGGCTTCGATTGACGCTGCCTTGGGAGAATTCCTATAATTCTCCCCGTGAATGTGCGGTACGTTGCCGGCCTGCTCGCCCTCGCTTTGCTTTTTCCGGCGGTGCGCGCCCGGGCGCAACGGCAGTCCGCGCCGGCAAAACCGCAAGCCGCTCAGCCGCAGCAGAAAAAGCCCGCTGTTCCGCCGCAGAATCCGCGCATCAACGTAACCACCGGCCTCGTTCACATGGTCGCGACGGTGATGGATCGCCACGATCATTTCGTTACCGATCTGAATCAGAGCGACTTCAAGGTCCTCGAAGACGGCCAGCCCCAGAAAATTCAGTTCTTCGGCCGCGAGACCGACCTCCCGCTCCGCATCGCTCTGCTGCTGGACACATCCAACAGCATTCGCCCTCGCCTGCAATTCGAGCAGGACGCCGCGATTGATTTCCTCAGCACCGTGCTGCGCCGCGGCAAAGATGATGCATTCCTGATGACCTTCGATAACGAACCCGAGGTGATTCAGGATTTCACCGACGACGCCTCGGCCCTCGCCGACGCGATTCGCCGCCAGCGCGCGGGCGGCGGCACGGCGCTCGACGACGCGATCTGCATGGCATCGCAGAAGCTGGCGAGCGCGCCGATTCCGGCGGGGCCCAATTCGGACATACGCCGCGTGATCGTGCTCATCAGCGACGGCAACGATACGCTGAGCGATCATGTTCCCAGCGATGCGATGGAAGCCGTGCTGCGCGCCGAAGCCTCCATCTACGCCATCAGCACCAACACCCAATGGCTCTCCCTGGATGATGAAAGCCAGCCGAGCAAATACCACATCGTGGGCGGAGACAAAGTGCTCCAGCAATTTTCAAATGAGACGGGCGGGCGAGTCTTCTTCCCCTATCGCGTTGACGATCTCGCGCAATCCTTCACGGATATTGGCAGCGAGCTTCGCAGCCAATATTTCATCGCCTACGCCCCGGCAAGCCACTCCGCCGCCGGGCAATTTCATAGGATTGACGTGAAGACAGATCGCAAGGGCCTGAGCGTCCGCACGCGAAAGGGTTACTACGGCGCCGTCGCTTCCGCGGCATCCCCGGGCCAGTAAGACGAGGACTATCGGGCAGGCGCGTAATAGCCACGGCGTGCCAGCGCCTTGGTGTCTGGCCGGTTCACCTTCACTTCGATCTTGCGGAAGGTGCCGTCGTGCTTGGTGTTGCTGGGGTAGTAGCCGATCACATACTGCGAACGCAATTCCTCGGAAATCTCGTCGAACGCCTTCTCGAGTGATTTTTCGTTATGGACATTAATCACCCGGCCGCCGGTAGCCTCCGCCATGCGCTGCGCCACCGCTCCGCCGGTATATCCCATGCCAAATCCGAAATAGCCGCCCGGATCGGCCAGCAGCAGAACGTGGATCACGGTATCCGCGCGCTGTGCCGATTCGATGGCGTCGTTCAGGCTGAGCTTGCTGCCCTGATCCTCGGCATCGGTGAGCAAAATGATCGCCTTTCGCCCCGCTTCGGACGAAAGCTCATCGTGGCACGCGAGGTAGACCGCGTCGTAGAGCACCGTTCCCTTCGGATCCGGATCGGGAATCGTTCCCGCCGTACCCCCTGCGCCGACGGCAGGCGCGTTGATCTGCGTGCGCTGAATCGCGCGATTCAGTACTCCCGTATCCTCGGTGAAATCCGCCAGCAGATTCGCATCCGTATCGAAGCTCATCACCATCGCCAAGTCCTTCGGCCGCATCACTTCCTTCAGGAAGCGCGATGCCGTCTCCTGCTCTGCGGAAAGCAGCCGGTCCTGGCTGCCGCTTGTATCAACGAGCAGCCCCAAGGTGATCGGCAGGTTCATGTCCTTCGAAAAATACGCAATCTTCTGCTCCACGCCGTCTTCGTAAACCTTGAACTCGTCCTTTCCGGCGTTCGAAACGATGTTGTGGTGTTTGTCGCGAACGGTCACGAACACGTTCACCAGGTTCGTCTGCACCTTCAACTGCTGCTGTGCCGAAGGAATCTGCTGCTTCTGGGATTGCTGCTGCGAAGAAGTGGAGGTTGGAACCGGGGCCCCGTGCGCGGGCATCGGCCCGCGAATATCCTGCGGCTCAGCGGCAACGGCGCGCTGCGCAACCATGGTGACCGCCGAATACGCGCCGAGGGAGAGCACCAGAATGCCTGCCGCCATTGTCACCGATCGCATATAATTCCCCCGTTTCGCTCCGACTGAGTACGATGCTCCTTGCCCCTTTTCGGATGTTCGGTGGAACTTTGAAGGCGGCCCGGATAATCTAAGCCTAGCAGATGTGGACGGAGGTGGCCGATGGTGCGAAGCACGCATGTGTCTGCGCTGGCATTGAGCTTACTCTTACCGGCGTGCGCCGCCGCCCAACTTCCCACGCGGCCGTCCCAGCCCCCGGCGACTCCAGCCCGGCCCGCCGCGCGCAAACCGCACGCGCAGCAGCCCGTGCCGCAGCAGCAGGGCGATACGCGAGCTACCATCACCCGGCGCACCGATCTCGTCATCATTCCCGTGACGGTGAAGGACCACAACGGCGAACTCGTCGGCGATCTTTCTCGCAACGATTTCCACGTGCTTCAGGATGGCGTCGAGCAGCCCATCGCATTCTTCACCTCTGACCCGTATCCGCTTTCCGCCGTGGTCTTGATTGACGACAATCTGGCGCAGAAGGCGTCCGAACAGGTGCAGAAAAGCCTGACGACCATTTCGGCCGGCTTCGCGGCAGACGACGAAGTGGCGATCATGACCTACGATGCATATCCCGCGCTCGTCTCGAATTTCACCACGCAGAACAATCAGCTTTTCGCCACGCTAAAGGGCATGGAGCTCGGTTCGCACGATGCGACGATTTACTCCGGACCGACGAACGGCGGTCCGGTGATCAATGGCCGCCCGCTGCCGAACGGCATGGGCCTTCCGCAGCACGGCTCCGGCCGCCCGAGCAACGATATCGCGCTCGATGACGCCGTCTTCTCCGCGAGTGAAATGCTGAAGGGGCGCGGGCGCAATCGCCGCAAAATTATTTTTTTGATTTCCGACGGCACGAATTCGCGGCACAACCAACATTCGTTCGATGAAGCCATGCATTCGCTGCTCGCGGCAGACGTGAATGTGTACGCCATTTCCGTCACGCGCACGCTACCGCTCGGGCCTCTAGGCCATTCGCCGCTGCAACGAAACACCGGAACGCCGCAAAAATACGCCGCCGGCACGGGCGGCGACACTTTTTACGCCTCGAAGCAGCGCGATCTCGAGCGCCTCTATTCCAACGTCACCGAGGAAGCCCGCAACCAGTACACGCTCACCTTCGCAGCGCATCCGGCGGACCTGACGCACGATTTCCACTCGATTGAAGTCCGCGTGGACCGTCCGGATCTGGACGTGAGCGCGAAGCAGGGATACTACCTGAGCGCCATTCGCGCGGAGCGCTGATCTTTTCAGCGCGAAAAAGTTCGCGTCGCGCGTTTGCGCGCAGTGCGCGCGAAGCGTCGCGCCGGTTTTTCTCTTGACTTCACCAGCGGCGGCCTTTATAGATGAACACAGCGGGTTGACCTCGATGGAAATTTCAGCGCGGTCGCCCGAGGGAGAAGTTCCACTGTAGTTCATGCGCGGAACCAATCCGAGCTTCCAGGAAGCTCAAGCACCATGGAACGGGGCGCGGCCTATGCCAGCGCCCCGTTTTTTTTGCGCGCGCGTGGGCGCAGCTGGACCTCGGCGCTGCGATTTTAGTTCAGGGTGGCGGCAGGTTCCGCTTCAGCGCGCGCCGGCGAAATCGTCACCAGTTGCTCGTGCGACGGGCAGAGCGGTTTGTATTCGCAGCGCACGCACGTGGCAAATCCGGGCTTCGGCGCAAAATCCCCCGCGCGAATCTGGCCGGCCACGGCGCCAATCCTCTGCTTCGCCTTCTCGAGCGCCTTCGCGTCGCGCGTGGTGACCACCGCTTCATTCGTCATCAGGTTGTAGAGCACCAGCCGCTCCGGATGGAGATCGAGCGCTTCTTGCGCGGCCAGGGCGTAAATACTCAGTTGCAAGTCTTCGGCCGCCTTCTTCTGATCGCGCGGCCGCCCCGTCTTGTAGTCAACGATTTCCACTTCGCGCCGCGAAATCCGATTCACTTGATCCATTCGGCCGGTCACAATGATTTCGTGATCGAGCGCCAGCTCGAACACCTTTTCCTGATAGAGCACGTCCGCCGGAGCCGCGGAATACGAACGGTGGAACGCTTCGAGCTGCTCGCGCCCCGCCTTGCGATACTCCCCTTCCTGATACTCATCCGGAAATCCGGCGGACGACCATTCGCGGTCATACACCGCCAGCACTTCCTCCAGCGCGAAAGCCTTCCGTTCGTGCATCCCGGCGACGAATTCCTGCACGGCCCTGTGCATCACGCGGCCGAACGTCGTCTGCCCGCGCGGCATCGCACGCAAGCTCCAAAGGTGCTGGAACATATACTTCAATGGGCAACGCTCGTAAGAATCAATCGCGGACGCGCTCATCTGCAGCGGCTCCGGCCGCGGCGGATGATACGCCCGCGACCATAGCGCCACGCGCGAATAGGCGCGCGTGCCATCCGCACCGGGCCCGAAAAGTCCCGGCGCGGACGCACGCTCCGGCGCAGGGCCGGGAATTTCTTCCGCGGGCGGCACCGTCACCTTCGGTGCCGATTGCGCAGCGTCCAACCTCTGAATCTTCGGGTTCATCAGGAAGTCGTCCAGAAAGGGCGACGGCTTCTTCCATTTGTTCACCACGGTCGAAAGCGTCAGGTAACGCTCCGCGCGCGTGAGCGCCACGTAGAAAAGCCGCCGCTCCTCCTGAATCTGAAAATCGCCCGCCGGCTTTTCCTCCTTCATCAGCTCGGGAGGAAATTCGAATGTCACCGGCCGCGGCCGAGAAGGAAAATCGTTGCGATCCAGGCGCAGGATGAAAACGTGTGGAAATTCCAGCCCCTTCGCCGCGTGCACCGTCATCAACTGAACCGCGTCGTCCGCCACTTCTTCTTCCAGCGCGATGTCGCCGCCGAGTTCATCGAAAAATCCGAGATACTCGATGAAATCGCGCAAAGTCTTTGCCTCGCTCTTGCGCTCCCATTCCTTCACGAATTCGCGGAAGCGGTCCAGGTAGCGCCGCTCGCCCTCCGACGGCGGCGCCAGCGCCAGCCCCGCGATCAGCTCCGCAAGCAGCTCGCCGGCGGACCTTCGCCGCGCCGCTTGCCGCAGCGAGCCAAGCATTTCCGCGAATTCGCCCAGGCGCACGTCCTCTCGATCGAAGGGCGCCTCGTTGCGCGCGGATTCAGCCTCCTCCGCCAGCGCGCGATGATGATTTTTCTCCGCGCGCTCGGCGAGCCGCACCAGATCGCGCGGCCCAAGCCCCCAATAGGGCGCCGCCAGCACGCGCGCGCACGCCACGTTATCGCCCGGAAACGCAATCAGCCGCAGCCACGCAAGCAGATCGCGCACCAGCGTGCTTTCCAGGATCGAGTACTTGCGAATCACAAACGGAATCGCCTTGCGCCGCAAAGCCGCAAGCAGCGCAACGCGATGCGAATGCTTGCGGTAGAGCACGGCAAAGCTGCGCCACGCCGCGCCCGCGCCGTGCAGCCGTTCGATTTCCTCCGCGATCCACTCCGCTTCCGCGGCGGGCGAACCAAATTCGGTCACGCGCACCTTATCCCCGTCCGGATTCGGCGTCACAAGCTTCTTCGGCGGCAGCAGCGGCGATTTTTCGTTGTGCGAGATCACTTCGCCGGCCACGCGCAGGATTCGCTGCGTCGAACGATAGTTGCGCGATAGCGAAACCAGAAAATGGCTTGCCTCCGCCGCGCGCGCCGCGTCGTTCAGCCCGCAAAACCTTTGCAGAAAAATCGTGAAGCTGCCAAACGACGCGCCGCGAAAGCGATAGATCGCCTGATCGTCGTCGCCCACCGCGATAATATTCCGCCTCTCGCCCGCAAGCAGCCACAGCAGCTCGAGCTGCGCGACGTTCGTATCCTGAAATTCATCCACCAGCACATGGACGTACTGCTGCCTCATCCGCGCCAGCAGCGCCGCATCCGAACGCAGCAGCTCCACGGCCCGCAGCAATTGCTCGCCGAAGGTGCACAGGTTCCGATCGCGCAGCAGCCGCTCGCTCACGCGATACACGCGCGCAAGCTCCTCCTGCTCGGCAAGATGATCTTCCGCGATCTTTCGCGCATCCGCCTCCAGCGAATGCCTTCGCGCCTCGTACGCCCGCCGCAATCCTTCCACGTAGTGCTGATAATCCTGCGGCGTCACCAATTCATCCTGGCAGCGCGAAAAAAACTTCACGAAATCCTTCAGAAATTCCCCGGGCTCCGTGAGCCGCCAGAAAACCTTCAGCCCCAGCTCGGCGATATTCCGGCGCAGCAGGATGCCGTGGTCAATTTCATCCAGCGACTGAATTCCGGGATGCGCCGCTTGCAGGATATTTTCGAGGCAGAATTTGTGGAACGTGCCGAGCCACACGCCTTCCGCGCGCTCGCCGGCAGCCTTCAACACGCGGTACTTCATCTGGCCGGCGGCTTTGTCGGTAAACGTGAGGCCGAGGATATTTTCGCCCGAAAGCCCGGGGTTAGTCTCCAGCAGGTGCCGAATCCGTTCCGTAATGACGCGCGTCTTGCCCGTGCCCGCGCCCGCCACCACCAGCAGCGGCCCTTCGCCATGCTCCACGGCCGCGCGCTGCTCCGGATTCAATCCCGCCAGATCGGTGTGTGCCGTGGACATGAACCTTTTCCGACCCGCGGATTATAGCAGAATTCAGGAAAGGCGAATATAAGGCGAATGTGAACGGGCAAAAGGCCGAGCGCGGCGTTCTGTTCCATAGACTCGCAGCAGGGCCATTGCTACCATCTCGCGCATGATCCAACACGCGAGCAGTCCCAGCTATTACGTCGGATGGGGAACCCTGGCTCTGATCAATGCCGGCCTCGCTCAATCGAAGAATCGGAGCCGGCTGATCTGGTTCGTGATCTCGCTGTTCCTCGGCCCGGTCGCCACGTTCCTAATCGTCGTGCTCGCTCGGGGAGCGGAACCGAAGCAGGCACTGCCCCCCGGTTCGTCCACAAGCTAACCGCGACGCCGGGTGATCGCTCAGCCTACGGCCGTTGGCGCCCGCGCGCCGGCGCATTCCCCCCGATCTTGTATTCCTTCGGCGGCGTCGCCCCCATCAAATACCGAACGAAATAATCCCAGCGCCGGCGCATCATGTAACTCGAATCCGGCCCGTAGCCGTGATTTTGGTTCGGCAGCAGCAGCAGATCGAAATCCTTGTTGGCCTTGATCAGCGCGTCCACGATCAGCATGGTTTCCTCTGGCGGCACGTTGGAATCCATCGTCCCGTGGGCGAGCAGCAGATGGCCCTTCAGGTTCGCGGCGTAGTTTTCATTCCCCTGCGTGCTATACGTGGTTTTCCCATTTCCAAGCGGCTCGACCAGGCCCTGCCACTTCTCGCCCCAGTCGTCTTCATTCAGCCCCTGATCGTGATTGCCCGATTCCGAAATGCCCACCTTGAAGAAATCCGCGTAGTGGAACATCGCGCCCGCCGTAGCATCGCCGCCGCCCGAATGCCCGAAAATTCCCGCGCGGTTGATATCAATGTACGGATACTCCTTCGCGAGTTCCTGCATTCCGATCACCTGATCGGGCAGTGTGTTGTCTTCCATATGCCCGTAATAGGTATCGTGGAATTTTTTGCCGCGCCAGGGCGTGCCCATGCCGTCCAGCTCCACCACCACGAAGCCCAGCTCGGCAAGCGCCTGATCGTCTCCGCGTGCCACGCTGAAATTCCGCGTCCCCACGCTTCCCGTCTGCGGCCCGGGATAAATGTGGTTCACGATGGGATACTTCGCGTTGCGATCCAGGTGCGAAGGCTGGAACATCAGCCCGTAGATATCGGTCGTGTGGTCGCGCCCCTTCACCTTCACCTGGATCGGAGGCACCCAGCCCGCCGCCTTCAGCCGCGAAATATCGGCCTTCTCGAGCGTCAGGATCAGCTTGCCTTCGCTATCGCGCAGCACCGAAACCGGCGGCTTCACGGGCGTCGAATAGCTATCCTCGAAATATTTCCCCGAAGGCGAAAAGCTTACGTTGTGATTCGCGTCCTCCGGCGTCAGCAGCCGCTCGTTCGAACCGTCGAAATTCACGCGATAGAGGTGCAGGTAATACGGATTCTCGCCCGCCTCGCTGCCCGTCGCATAAAAATAGATCACGTGGTTCTTCGTATCCAGGTGGCGAATGCTCGTCACCTGCCCCTGCACGTGCGTGATCCGGTTCTTCAGCTTGCCCGTCGTCAGGTCATACATATACAGCTGGCCCCAGCCCGTGCGCTCCGAAAACCAGATGAACTCGTTCGTTTCCGGCAGGTACCGGAAATTCGTCCCGCCCTGGCCGCCTTCGTAATATGTAGCCACCTTCTCTTCGTAGACGTCGCGCACCGCGCCCGTCGCGGCATCCGCCACGCGGACGTTCTCCGTCTTATGGTCGCGCGAGGTGGAAATAAAGCACACCTTCGACCCGTCCGGGCTCCACTGCACGTCCTGGTCGGGCCCGAAGCGCACATCGTCATAGTCCGTGCTGCGGTGCTGGTCCGGCGGCATCTGGAAGCGGATCACGCGCGGCGTCGGATCGAGTGCAATCACCACGCGCTGGATCGTCGTGATCACCTTGTCCCCCGGCAGCGGGAATTTCCACGCCTCGAGCACCGGATGATGCGTCCCCGGCGGCGTAGACATATCCGGCGTCGAAACCAGATAATTCTCGCCGTCGCCGCGCTGGTCCTGCTGGAACGTCGCAATCTTCCGCGAATCCGGCGACCACAGCACGATTGGCCGGTCGCTGTGCGACCACCCCGCGTTATCGGTCGCGTACCCGAAGTTTTCCACACCATCGGTCGTCAGCTGCGTTTCTTTTTTCGTCGCCGCGTCCCGCGCCCATAGGTTCCAGTCGCGAATGAACACAATCGTCTTGCCGTCCGGCGACGTGGATTCCGGCGCGCGCCCAAAGCGCCGCCCGCCAAATCCGCCGCGCCCGCGCCCCGCGCCGCCCGCTGGCGCCGCTGTTTCCTCGCGCGTCCCCTTCGCCGCGTCCACCGTGTACGCCTTCAGGCCGCTTTCCGTCTCGGTCACATAGGTAAACGTGTCGTCCGGCTTCCATTCCGGCGTCACCGCGCCGTGCAGCTCAAGCCCATTCAGCGACGGCGCCAGCATCTTTTCCGCCCTCGCATAGTCCGCATCCGTCAGCACGCGTCTGGACGACGCCCTCGCCGCCATCTGCGACGCGCCATTCCCCCGCCGCGCACGCGCGCCCACCCCTATCGCCAGCCCGGCCCCCGCCAGCGCCACCACCCCAACCACCGCAAGCACCCGACCCCGCATCCCTCACCTCCACGAAAGCGCCCGGAGTATACCAGCTTCAAAGCCAACGAGCGCCCCGAAAGTCGCAACCCGGCCGACGTTGAAAAACGACGAGAGGGTGAAGCTGAATGACCGCAAGCAGGTCCGTTCAAGCAGCAAATTTGTGATTTAACAAAAGGGCCGGCATCGAAATCCAGCGTTCTCCCTAACCACCTCGTAAATTGACCCTCAGCCGCCGCGCTGCCTTATACTGGCAATTCTGGGCTACGCGCGACGCAGCCAGGTGCTAAACCGGAGGTCAGCCATGGAAAATCCCATAATCCTCAGCGCCGTCCGCACCCCCGTCGGCAAATTCATGGGCGGGCTCGCCCCGCTCAAGGCGACCGAGCTCGGCGCGCGAGCGGTGGCCGAAGCCGTCCGCCGCGCCGCCATCGAACCCGCCCAGGTGGACGAAGCCATCCTCGGCAACGTCGTCCAAGCCGGCCTCGGCCAGAATCCCGCGCGCCAGGCCGCACTCGGCGCCGGCCTTCACCCGCGCGTCGCCGCGATGACGATCAACAAAGTCTGCGGCTCGGGCCTCAAATCCGTCGCGCTCGCCGCGCAAGCCGTCGCGCTCGGCGAATCCGAAATCGTCGTCGCCGGCGGCATGGAGTCCATGTCCAATTGCCCCTACCTGCTCAAGGGCGCGCGCGCAGGCTATCGCCTCGGCAACGCCGAAATTTTCGACTCGATGATCACCGACGGCCTCTGGGACGCCTACGAAAATTTCCACATGGGCCAGACCGCCGAGCTTGTCGCCGAAAAATATTCGATCTCGCGCCAGCAGCAGGACCAGTTCGCGCTCGAAAGCCATCGCAAGGCCGTCCACGCGATCCGCTCCTGCTTTTTCGCCGGCCAAATCGTCCCCGTCGAAATCCCCCAGAAAAAGGGCGATCCCATCGTCATTAAAACCGACGAATCCCCGCGCGACGACACTTCCCTCGAAGCCCTCTCCCGCCTCAAGCCCGCGTTCAAAAAGGACGGCACCGTCACCGCCGGCAACGCCCCCGGCACCAACGACGGCGCCGCCGCGCTCATCATCACCGGCGAACGTACCGCCGCGCGCCTCGGCAAGCCCCCCATGGCACGCATCGTCGCGCAGGCCGTCAGCGGCGTCGAGCCCAAGTGGGTGATGATGGCGCCCGTCGAAGCCGTCGAAAAGCTGCTCCAAAAAACGCAGTGGGACCGCAACGAAGTGGACCTCTACGAATTGAACGAGGCCTTCGCCGTCGCCGCCATCGCCGTCACGCGCGCCCTGCGGCTCGATCCCGCGAAGGTCAACGTCAATGGCGGCGCCGTCGCGATGGGCCATCCCATCGGCGCCTCCGGCGCACGCATCCTGGTGACGTTGCTCTACGAGCTGCAGCGCCGCAACCTGAAGCGCGGCATCGCCGCGTTATGCCTCGGCGGCGGCAATGCCGTCGCGCTAGCCGTCGAACGCTAAAATCGACGATCCGATGAGGATCGGCGTCCTGAGCGCGGCATCGCGAGCGAAGGATCTCTCTTTCCGCCAGTCGGACCCGCCTCATTCGCTTTTCGCCTGCGCGCAACCCCAATCCGAGATAGAATCTCTCTTCGCGGTGCGTGGTTCTTCTTCCGTTGCTCGATAGCTGTTAAGCTGCTTGTTTCTTTAAGCGGATCCAGGAGCGAAAAGCCTGACTATGATTGACCTCGGGGCCTTGGAAGTTTGGTTTGTCACCGGCAGCCAGCATTTGTATGGCGACGAGACGTTGCGCAAAGTCGCCGAGCATTCGAAGGAAATCGCGCAGGGGCTTGGCCAAGCGAAGCAAATTCCGGCCAAGGTGGTCTTCAAGCCCGTCCTCACCACCCCGGACGCGATCACCAATCTCTGCATCGAGGCCAACACCGCGAAAAATTGCGTCGGCCTGCTCTGCTGGATGCACACCTTTTCGCCCGCGAAGATGTGGATCGCCGGCCTCAGCGCCCTCACCAAGCCCTTCGCGCATCTGCACACGCAATTCAATCGAGCCCTGCCCTGGTCCTCGATTGACATGGATTTCATGAACCTCAACCAATCCGCCCACGGCGACCGCGAATTCGGCTTCATCGGCTCGCGCATGCGCCTGAATCGCAAGGTCATCGTCGGCTTCTGGCAGGATCAGGACGCGCTCGCCGAAATCGGCGTATGGACGCGCGCCGCCGCCGCCTGGCACGACGCCCATGGCGGCAAAATCGCCCGCTTCGGCGACAACATGCGCGAAGTCGCCGTCACCGAAGGCGACAAAGTCGAAGCCCAGATTCGCCTCAAGTACGCCGTCAATGGCTACGGCGTCGGCGATTTGACCAGCGTCATCCAAAAAGTTACAGACGCGGAAACCGATCGCCTCGTCTCCGAATATGACGACGCCTACGCCGTCGCCGCCCCGCTCCGCAAGGGCGGCCCGCAGCGCCAGTCCCTCCGCGAAGCCGCGCGCATCGAACTTGGCCTGCGCGCATTTCTCGCCAACGGCAATTTCAAGGGTTTCACGGACACCTTCGAGGATCTCCACGGCCTCGCCCAGCTTCCCGGCGTCGCCGTTCAGCGCCTTATGGCCGAAGGATACGGCTTCGGCGCCGAAGGCGATTGGAAGACGGCCGCCCTCGTCCGCGCCATGAAAGTCATGGCCACCGGCCTTCCCGGCGGCACCTCCTTCATGGAGGACTACACCTACGATTTCGCCCGCGAGCCCAAGGTTCTCGGCGCCCACATGCTCGAAATCTGCCCCACGATTGCCTCGGGCAAGCCCTCCCTCGAAATTCATCCCCTTTCGATTGGCGGCAAGGCCGATCCCGTGCGCCTGGTTTTCACCGCCCCCGCCGGCCCCGCGATCAACGCCTCCCTGGTGGACATGGGCAATCGCTTCCGCATGATCGTCAATGAAGTGGACGTCGTCGCGCCAGACGAAGCCCTGCCCAAGCTGCCCGTCGCCCGCGCCGTCTGGGTCTGCCGCCCCAATCTGAAAATCGCCGCCACCGCATGGATTCACGCTGGCGGCGCGCACCACACCGGCTTCAGCCAGTCGCTCACCTCCGAACACATCGAGGACTTCGCCGAAATGGCCGGCATCGAATTTGTCTGCATCGGCGCCGATACCAAGCTCCGCGATTTCAAAAGCGGGCTGCGCTGGAACGACGCCTATTACCTGCTCCGCCGCGGCATCTAGCCCCGCGCCGGGCGGCAGCTCATTTTTGCGGGTGCAACGTATGTTCTGTCCAGTCTGCAAGGCGGAATATCGTCCTGGGTTCACGCAATGCTCCGGCTGCGGCGTAGCCCTCGTACAGGCACTCGCCGCCGCGGACGAAGAAACACCCCGCAATATCCACTGGCTCGCCTATGCGCTGCCGCTCGTTGCGTGCACGTGCTTGGTTGCGATTCCGACGCTCGCGTCATACCGGCGCAGCAATTACGCCGTCATCGTATTCTTCCTTCTGATTTTCGCCACCAACATCGGCGGTTTTTGGACCATCTATCAGGCGCTTCGGTATGAAGAGCGGCCCCTGAAATATCTCTTGATCGCCCTCATCCCATTCTCGTTTTTCTGGTACCTGATGGCGCGCCAACGCCCCGGCCGCTCGCCTGCGGGCCTCTTGGACCAGATCCCAAGGGGCGCGCCGGCATCTGTTCCCGGCCGCGCTTCATCGTCCGCACCGCCGCCGCCGCCGAGCTTGCTTTCGTGGCTGCCGGCGTTAATCTGCTGCGTGGTATTGGTCGCGGTCGCAGTTTTCCCCTCACTGATGAACTTCACTTTCTTCGCGATCCTCGTGTTCCTGCTGATCGCTGGAACCAACATAGGCACCCTCTGGATGCTCTACCGGTCCATTCGCCACGAGCAGAGGCCGCTCAGATATTGTCTGCTGGCCCTTTTTGTTCCCTTCTCCTTTGTCTGGTACGCGATTGCTCGTTATCGTACCCTCGAGCGTTCCATGGCCTTTATGGACCGGCCCCGCTCGGCTCAGTAGCTCGCCGCGCCTATCAGCGCTAACATAGCCGCATGTTCTGCCCCATCTGCAAATCCGAATATCGCCCCAGCTTCAAGCGCTGCGCCGATTGCGATGTCCCCCTGGTGGATTCCCTGCCGAACGCCGCCAGCCCCAGCCCCGCGCAAGCCCGCCCCGAACTCCTCTGGTCAGGCCCCGACCCCGCCATGGCGGACCTGCTCGCCTCAGCCCTCGGCGCCGCGGACATCCCCTATCACCGCACCATGCGCGATTTCGATATGATCCCCGGCCTGCCGCCCGTGCACGCTATCTTCATCCCCGCGCGAGAAGCCGAAGCCGCCCGCCGCGTCCTCGATCAGGCCCGCTCGGAATCCGAAACCGGCCGCATCCCCGAATCGGACGATCCCGATGACCTTGCCACGGCCGGCCACGCCTCGCCCGAAAATCCCAGCGCGCACAGCCCCCAAAATTCCGATTCGGACAGCGCCGCCGATTATGTCCCCGACGATTTCGATCCCGAATCCGCCACCGCCGAAATCTGGTCCGGCGCCGACGCCGAAACCAAGGACATGCTCGTCGCCTCGCTCCGCGAAAACGGCATCGGCAGCTCCCTCCGCCGCGCCTCCGGCGTCTTTCGCCTTGCCGTCACCCCAAAAGAAGAATCCCGCGCCCGCCAAATCGTCCACGAAGTAGCCGGCGCCTCCCCGCCCCAATAACCCCCGCGGCTCCGAGATCCTCTCTCGAAATCAGCAAAGCCCTGGCCCAGGGCCTAAGCCCTGTGTCCCCGTCCCCAAAAACCAGCCCGCGTAGCGGCCGTAAGGGCTAGTCCGCCACCCGGCCACGCCACCCCGTTCCCGCCGGCGGTCATGCTGAAGCGATCCGACGAGTCTGCCCGCCGTTTGCTGGAGCGCCCGCCCGCCGTAGGCGGGGATCGCCATCATCACTCGCTATGAACAACCCGCCGATCACGAAGTCAAGAAGGTCCGCTACGTCGAGGCAAATCGCGCCGCGAAAGTCCCGTTCGGCCGCGTCTACATAAATGCATCCCAATTCTTTGAAGGAGTCCCGAAAAACATCTGGGGATTCCAGATCGGCGGCTATCAGGTCTGCGAAAAATGGCTCAAGGACCGCAAAGGCCGCCAGCTTTCCTCCGGCGACATTGACCACTACCAAAAAATCGTCGTCGCCCTCCCGGAAACCATCCGCATCATGCGCGAAACCGA
>DATNDJ010000005.1:0-36721 GCA_035553255.1 Candidatus Acidiferrales bacterium
CGAGTTACGGATTTGGCGTTGGGCGGGGGTGGGGTGGGGGGATTCCGCGATGGAGTAGCGGGTGGCTTCGGTGGAGGCCAGGGCATACGAAATGTGGAGGGATTTGCGGGCGCGGGTGATTGTTAGCGTGATCTGCCGGCCGGGGGATAGATCGCGGAGTAGAGCGGCGCGATTGCGCGGGACTGGGCGGGCGTTGAATTGCGTGATGACGTCGCCGGGTTGCAGGCCCGCGGCTTCGGCGGGGCCGCCGGGGGCGACGCTGCCGACGAGAATGCCTTGGGCGCGGGACGAGCCGGGGGCGAAGCTGGGGGTGAAGGCGAGATCGGCGGTGCGAATCGTCCGCATGTGGAGCTCGAGGCCGGCGAGCGAGAGGACTTCGGCATAGGGCAGCTCGTCTGTGCCGGAAACGTAGCGGCGGAAGAAACCGGCGAAGCCGCGGCCTGCGACCTGCTCGACGGCGGCTTCGATGCCGGCGCTATCGTCGTAGAACTTGCCGGCCTTGGCGTATTGGTCGTTCATGAGGCGGAGAACGTCGTCGAGGGATTTGCGATTGGCGGTGGAGTGGCGAATTTCGAGATCGAGCAGGACGCCGAGAATCTGTCCCTTGTTGTAATACGAAATGCTGCGGCTGGGCCGGCCGTAGAAATCATATTTATCAAACCACGTGCCGAGGCTCGACTCCTCGACGCTCTGCCAGAGGCGCGCGGGGCGCGATTGAAGCTGGCCGATCTGGCGGGCGAGATCGTCATAGAACTCCTGGCGGGACCACAGGCCGGCGCGGACGAGCGTGTACGCGGCGTAGGTGCTGGTGACACCTTCGGCGAACCAGAGGGCGCGCGTGTACTGCTCCCTGGTGAAGTCCACCGGCTCGAGGGATTGCGGGCGGATGCGCTTCACATTCCAGGCATGGAAAAATTCGTGCGCGGCGATGGTGGCGGCGGCTTCGACCGAATCGGCGGCGATGGCGGAGCAGTTGGAGTGCTCCATGCCGCCGCCCCCGGCTTCGGCGGGCGGGCCGATGTGGAAGAAGAAAGTGTACTCGCGGAACGGCGGGCCGCCCATGAGGGCGAGTTCGTAGGCGGTGATGCGGCGCAGATCGTCCTCGAGATTGCGCTTGCTCCAGTTGGAGGCGTCCACGACGACGCGAAAGTGCGCGCCGGCTTGATCGAAATCGAATTGATCGAACTGGCCGAACTCGGCGGGCGCGTCCACGAGCTTGTCGTAGGTGGCGGCGGAGAAGGAGCGGGGCTCGTCGCCGGCGGGGAGCGCGGCGATCATTTTCCAATTGGCGGGTACGCCGGTGAAGGCAACGTCAACGGGCTCGGCGCGGCGGGCGGGGGCGTACATGAGAAGCTCGGCGAAATTGAGGAAGGCGTGACGCGGGTTGAGCTGGGAATCGAATGGGCCAGGATCGTTCCATTCGATGGTGTAACGGATGGTGACGGCGGGCGCGGCGGCCGATGCGGGCGCGAGCGGGAGGATTTGCCAGGTTTGCTTATCGAGCTTGCGGAGCGAGCATGGCGCGGAATTCGCGGGCGGCGCGGGCGCGCCGGCGGGCGCCGTGAATTCGCAGCGCGGGTCGCGGACGCGATAGGCGAAGTCGCGGACCTGGTAGAGCGCGTTCCATGCGGGCAGTGCGACGGATTGCGGGGCGCGCGGGATTGCGATGGCGACGGCGAAGATGTGCTGGCCGGGATGCGCGAGGGAAATTGTGTAGCGGATGGTCGCCGCGGCGGGACGGACAATCGCAAACAGCAGAGACAACATCAACGCGGCGCGAAGCCGAACGCGGCGGTGAGCACAGCGGATCATTTCGGCGCGGCCGCGCGGGAGTTGAGGAGGCCAAGCAATTTCGCGCAGAGGCCGTCGAAGCTGCCGTTGGACATGACGAGGACAAGATCGCCTGGGGCGGAGGCTAAGGCGATGCGGCCGGCGATTTCGGCGGCGGAGGCGAAGGCTTGCGCTTCGCGGCCGCGCGCGCGCAGGGAATCGGCGATGGCTTCGGGCGAGAGGCGGTCTTCCGCGGAAAGCAATTGGGCGCGATTGACGGGGCCGATGAGGACGAATTCGGCGAGGGCGAGCGATTCGGGAAGCGCGTCCTGAAAAATTTTGCGGCGCATCGTGTTGGAGCGCGGCTCGATGGCGGCCCAGATGCGGCGGCCGGGCCAGCGCGTGCGCGCGGCTTCGAGCGTGAGGCGAATGGCCGTGGGATGATGCGCGAAATCCTCGACGACAAGAACGCCGGCGGCTTCGCCCTTGATCTCCATGCGGCGCCGAACGCTTTGGAATGTGGCGAGGGCGCGTTCGATGGCTTCGCATTCGACGCCGCGGCCGTAAGCGAGGGCGATGGCGGCGAGGGCATCGAGAACATTGTGGAGGCCGGCGACGGGCGTGCGAATGCGCGCGACTTCGGCGCCGCGATAGGCGACGCGAAATTGCGTGGCGCCATCGTGCCAGGCGACGCCGGCTGCCTGCCAATCGCAATCGGGGGCGCAGCCGAAGGTCTCGACGGGGCAAAAGGCTTTCGCGGCGGCGTCGCGAACGGCGGGGCTTTCGCCCCAGATCAAAATGCGTCCGCGGCGCGGAACGAGATTCACGAGGCGGCGAAATTGGAGCGCGATCGCGGCGAGATCGGGATAAATATCGGCGTGATCGAATTCGAGCGAGGTGAGGATGAGTTCGTCAGGGCGATAGTGGAGAAATTTCGGCGCCTTATCGAAGTAGGCGGTGTCGTACTCGTCGCCCTCGAGGATGATTTCTTCGCCGCCGCCGAGGCCGTAGCTGCGGTCGCCGAAATTCGGGGCGACGCCGCCGATGAGAAAATCGGGGCGGCGGCCGGCGACATGGAAAATCCAGGCGAGCATGGCGGTGGTGGTGGTCTTCCCGTGCGTGCCGGCGATGACGATGGACGTGTGGCCGGGAATGAAAAAGCGCTCGAGAATTTGCGGCATCGAGCAGTACGGGATTTTGCGGTCGAGGATGTGCTCCAGCTCGGGATTGCCGCGCGAAATGGCGTTGCCGATGACGGCGAGATCGGGCGCGGGATTCAGATTTTCCTCGCGATAGCCTTCGTTCCAGGGAATGCCGAGCGAATCGAGGAGCGTGGAGGCGGGCGGATAAACGCCGACGTCCGAGCCGGTGACGCGGAAGCCGCGTTCGCGGAGCATTCCCGCGACCGGGGCCATGGCCGATCCGGCGATGCCGAGAAGATGGATGTGGCGCGGGGCGTTCATTACGGTGCGCAGGCCGGTTCGAGAATTTCGAGCTGCGGGCCACGGTCGGCGGGTGCGGAAAGGCGGGCGCGTACGCCGAGCGGCAGCGTGAGCATCGGGCGATCCGTGTGGCCGATTGCGGCTCCCCATACGACTGGAATGCCGAGGCCGCCGAGAACGCGGCGGGCAACCTCGCGGGTGGAATCGCCGCCGGGCGCGGCTTCGCAGCCTGGGAAATCGCCGAGGACGATGGCGCGCACGTCGCGAAACTGGCCGGCGTGGCGCAAGTGGGTGAGGGCGCGGTCGACCTGATAGGGCTTCATGGAGAGGTCCTCGAGGATGAGGATCGCGCCGCTCGCGTCGAGGGCCCAGGGCGTGCCAAGAAGGGATTGCAGGAGCGTGAGGCAGCCGCCGAGCAAGACGCCTTCGGCCGTGCCGGGCACGAGCGATTCGGCGCGCAGATCGAGCGTCCAACCGCGCTGCGATTCGGTGAGGGCGCGAAGGAGGCTGGCGCGGTCGTAACCCTTGGGCGCGTCCGCGCCGGCATCGAAGCCGGAGGCGATCATCGGGGCGTAGAACGTGACCCAGCGAAATGTGCGCCAGAAAAAGGCGTGCAGGAGGGTGCAGTCGCTATAGCCGGCGAAGATTTTGGGCTCGGGCGGCTGCGGGATGCGGTCCATCATCTCGAGCAGATAACCGGCGCCATAACCGCCGCGAGAGCAGATGACGGCGCGTGAATCGGGCTCGGCAAGGGCTTTGCAGAGCGCATCGAGGCGCTGCACGGGCGCGCCGGCGAAAAAACCTTGGCGCAAGAGGACGGCCGGGAGATCAAGGAGCGGCTCGTAGCCGAGGCGCGACAGCTCTTCGCGACCGCGCGAAAGGCGGTGCTCGTCCACCGGACTAGAGAGCGAGACGACCCGGACGGAATCGCCGGGGCGAAGGGCGCGAGGCTTTACCGGTTGCGACAGTTGTGACATGGGGCAGCAATCGAGGATATGGAATTTTGGGGGGCGCGTCCAGATTGCGGGCGGGCGAAATTGGCGAATGATAGCTGAGAGTTAATGGCGGCGGTCAGAAGCCGGTGGGCGCGAGCCAGAGATCACCGTGCAGCAGCGAGCCGGACTGGAAGACGACGAAGCGACCGTCCGCGGTGAGCGGGGATGCCGAGAACATGCTGGGCGCGAGCGCGGACGGTGCGGATGCGCCCGCCGGAAGGATGACTGTTCGCGGCGTGCAGCCCGATGGCGCGGCGAAGCAGGTGTCGCGGACATAGAGACTGGCGGGCGAGATGGTGCGCCATAGATCCGTGGCCGGGAAAATGCCGCGGATGAAGCTGATGAAGCGGCCGGAAGGGCTGATGAAGGGCGGAACGGCGACGGATTCGCTATCGCCGGGGGATGCGGCGGGGGGCACGATCTCTGTTGTGGAAGGCTGGCATCCTTCGGACGCGGGCGCGCCGAGGCAGGTGTCGCGCAGGAAGACGCGGTTCGGGCGAGTGGGCAGCGTTCCATCGGCGCGGGTGGACTCGGAGGCGAAGACGACAAAGCGGCCATCGGCGCTGATCGAGGGCGATTCGGATCCTGGCAGGAGAGACGAGCCCTCGTTAGCGACGGAAACTGGCGCGAGGCTTGGCGAGCATTCCGCATGCGCGCCGAGACAGGTATCCCAGAGAACGACTACGTTTTCGGGAGTGCCCGAGGTGCGAAGGAACGCCACGTAGCGGCCGTTGGCCGAAATTGCAGGCTGGGCGCCGGACGCGGCGGCCACGATATTCCTTGGCGCACACGACGGCGGGGCGGAAGCGCCTTCGCAGGTGTCGCGCACGAGGACGGTTTGGTCGCCCGAAGGCTGGCGCTGGACGAAGGCTACGAAGCGGCCGTTGGTGCTGATGGAAGGCGATAGGCTGGCGAGGCCAGAAAGGGCGCCGTCTGCCGCGGGCGACGCCAGAATGGTACGCGGCACGCAGGCTGCGGGCGCGGCGGGGCCTTCGCAAAGGTCGCGGACGTAAATATTCTCCGGCGCGGGCGTGGGCGTGGCGGAGGGAACGAGATTCGTCGCGCCGGAAACGAAGGCCACGAAGCGGCCATCCGCACTCATGGAAAGCTCGCCGCTGGAGGGCACGTTCGCGGCGGAGCCATCGAGCGCGGAATCAACGGTGATGGTTCGCGGCGTGCAGTTCGCTACTCCGAGGCAGGTGTCGCGCACGAAAATATTGCCAGCGGGGCCGGCGGCGGCCAAATCGCGCGCGGCGGAGAAGAATGCGACGTAGCGACCATCGGCGCTGACTGCGGGCGGCGCGCCGGATGGCGTGGCGGAAATGAGCAGCGGGAATGAGGCGGCCGGGGCCCCGGCATCCATCGAGTTTGCACCGCGCGAGCCGCTTGCGGCCGATCCGGTTGCAGGCGAGGACCGCGCGACCCGCGCCATGCCGGTCAGGGTAACGTTGAGCACGTTGACGGGCGCGCCGGCGGGAGACGGCGCGGATGGCGAGATGCCGCCGCCGGGGTTCACGACCGTAACCGTGACCGCGCCGAGATTGGCGACATCAGAGGCCTGGGGCTTGGCCGAAAGCTGCGTAGCGCTGGAATAGGTGGTCTCTCGCGGGCTGCCATTGAGCAGCACGAGCGAGGTCTTCGTGAAATTCGAGCCGCTGATCGAGAGCGAGGCGGGAGCCTGCCCCTGCGCCGCGCTGGCCGGGGAAATCGAGCTGATGGCCGGTACACAACTGCCCTGAATCGCAAAATTCACTGAAGGCGACGCGATTCCCGCCGAGGAATTGACGGCAATACTTGCGAAGCCGCACGCGGCAATATTCGTGGCGGGGATGGAGACGGCGATCTGCGTGGCGCTTAGCTGCGCCGGCTGAAGCACCTGGCCATTCCACGTAACGTAATCGCCCGAAGCGAAATTGGTTCCGTTGATCGCAAGGCTGAAGGCCTTGCCTCCGGCGGCGGCATCCGCGGGAGTGAACGGAGAGGACGCATCAATCGCGGGGGCATTGGCGGAAACAGGCTGGATCAGCAACGACACGGAATTCGAACTGGCGGGCGGGCCGGATGGCTCCGGATTCACGACGCTAATATTGGCGTTCCCGGGCTGCACGACGTCCGCGGCGAAGATGGTCATGTCCAATTCGCCGGTCGTCTGGTCGAACACGGTTGGGCGGGGGGAGCCGTCCAACATGGCCTGCGATTGCGGGAGGAGATTGGCGCCGTTGATGAACAGCGTGAAGGTCTGGCTGCCGGCACCGACGGAGGCAGGGAAAATCCCGCACTGCGGGATGGAGCCGGTGACGCAACCGATTTGCGGGGTGGCGTTAAACGGCGAGGTGCTGCTGCCGCCGCAGCCGCACAGCAACAAGAAGATCGCAGCCGCTGCCGCGCACGCGGCCCCGCCCAGACGCATCAATCCTTTCCTCCCGTGCACATCGAAGGCATCCCGAAGCCGCTCGAAAACCGCGCCGGGAAGTACGAACCGAGGAACACACGGCCACCGCCGGAGCAACATCCCGCGAGACAGACTTGCATTGATAGCATTGGGGCTTGCGGCACGTCAACTCGGATTCGGGGGTGCACGAAATGGTTGCCGAATCCTACAGCTTGAAGGAGGTGAGGCGGGCGAAGCGCTGGGCGCGCGCGCGAATTTCGCCGCGGGTGAGTTTAGCGAGGCGCGCGACGCCGAAGCGTTCGACGGCGAAGCTGCCCAGGACGGAGCCATAGACCATGGCGCGGCGCAGCGTCTGTTCATTGACGCGGTCCACGCCGGCGAGGTAACCCATGAAGCCGCCGGCAAAGCTATCGCCCGCGCCGGTGGGATCGTGGACCTCTTCGAGCGGGAAGCCGGGAACGGAAAAGATGAATTTATCGTGGATCATGAGGGCGCCATGTTCACCGCGCTTCACGACGAGGGTGCGCGGGCCCATTTGAAAGACGCGCTTGGCGGCACGGAGAAGATTGTGCTCGCCGGTGAGCTGGCGCGTTTCCTCGTCGTTGATCATAAGGATTTGCGTGTGGCGCAGCGTCTCGCGGAGTTCGGCGGGGGTGCGCTCGATCCAATAGTTCATCGTGTCGAGGCCGACCGTCTTCGGCTTGCAGCGGACCTGGCGCAGGACGGAGCGCTGTAGCGTGGGATCAATATTGCCGAGAAAAATGTGGGCGGAATCGCAGTACGCATCGGGAAGCGAGGGCCGGAAATCCGCGAAGACGTTGAGTTCGGTGGCGAGCGTGGTGCGCTCGTTCATGTTCTGGCTATAGCGGCCGGCCCAGAAGAACGTCTTTCCGGCGGCTCGCTCGAGGCCGGCGAGATCAATTTTGCGGCCGAGGAAGACAGATTCATGCTGCTTCGAGAAGTCCTCGCCGACGATGGCCACGACGCGCACGGGGGTGAAATGGCTGGCGGCGAGCGCGAAATAGCTGGCGGCGCCGCCCAGGGTGCGGTCTACCTTGCCAAAGGGGGTTTCGATAGCGTCAAAGGCGACGGAACCGACCACAAGCAGAGACATGAATCCTCCGATTCAGGAAATATATTTTCCGATGATGGGCGCGAGGCGTTTTTTGAGCGCGGCCGGAATGCATTTGCGATCGGTGACAATCGCATGAGCGAGGGCGGAGCCGCAGCGGCAGGCGCGCGGGCCTTCGATGGAGCGAAGGGCCTGGCGCAGGACGCGCTTCACGTTCTCCGTGTTGCGGCTCAGATTGGACATCACTTGATCGAGCGTGACGGCATCGTGCCGCGGATGCCAGCAATCGTAATCGGTGATCATGGCGATCGCGGCGTAGCAGAGCTCGGCCTCGCGCGCGAGCTTGGCCTCGGTGAGGTTCGTCATGCCGATCACGTCGAAGCGCAACTGGCGATAGGTGTGCGATTCGGCGCGGGTGGAAAACTGCGGGCCCTCCATGCAGACGTAGGTGCCGCCGGAATGCGCCTTCACGCCGGTGGCGCCGCATGCGCCGACGAGGCCGGCGGAAAGCTCGGGGCAAGTAGGCTTGTCGAAGCCGACATGGGCGACGATGCCGCCGCCGAAGAAGGTGGCGACGCGGAGGCGGGTGCGGTCGAAAAACTGGTCGGGAATCAGGAAATCGAGCGGCGGCAAATCCTCGCGAAGCGAGCCAACCGCACTGACGGAAATGATGCGCTCCGCGCCGATGATTTTCATTGCGCAGATATTGGCGCGGTAATTGATCTCACTGGGCGTGAAGCGATGGCCGCGCCCATGGCGGGCTAAAAACGCGACGCGCCGGCCTTCGAGCGTGCCGACCACGAGCGCATCCGAGGGATCACCGAACGGCGTGCGAACGCGCTCTTCGCGGGCTCCCTCCAATCCAGGCATGGCGTAAAGGCCGCTTCCGCCGATGATGCCGATTTCGACGCGCGCGTTCCCGCTTTTTTTCGTACTGGACTTGCCCGGCTTCGCCTTTGGCATTTTCCTCATCCCCGGAACGATTCGTACACGGTTGCTCGAGCTTGCATTCTCTAGGCCGCGCAATGCGCGAGCCGATTAATCCACGACGGCAGGCTCGGCGTCCCATGCGCCGTCGCGTTCGCGCAGGTAGGCGGCTGGGCACTCGGTATCGTGGGAAAAGAGGGCGAGCCAGCCCTCGCGCACGACTTTGGGTATCCATTTCTTTTTATTTTCGAGCGTGGTGAGCGGATAGAGATCGAAGCCCATGATCCAGGGCAGCGGCAGGTGCGCCCTGGTGGGAATCAAATCCGCGAAGCAGAAGGCGGTTTTGCCGCCGCCGGAGAGCTTCACGCACAGCATGCCGGAGGTGTGGCCGGGGACGCGAATGGCCTCGACGCCCGGGGCAAGTACGGTGGTTTCGTTGTCGAGCAGCATCAGGCAGCCTGCGTCCTGTAGAGGGGCGTAATTTTCGAAGATGTAGCTGGCGCGATCGCGCTCGGTGGGATGCATGGCGTGGTCAAAATCGGCGCGCTGCATGGCGTATCGCGCATTGGGAAACGCGGGAACGATTTTATCGCGCTCGATGCGCGTGTTGCCGCCGCAGTGATCGAAGTGCAGGTGCGTATCCACGACGATGTCTATGTCCTCGGGGCCGAGGCCGTAGCGGCGGAGGCCTTCGCCGAGATGCGCGCCCTGGATGTTGTAAATGTCGCGGAGCTTGGGGGTCCATTTATCGCCCGCGCCGGTTTCCACCAGGATGCGCTTGCCGCCGGCCAGAATCAGGAGGCAATTCATCGCCAGGCGAATGCGGTTGCGGGCGTCGGCCGGGGCTTTCTTCTCCCAGAGGGTTTTTGGGACGACGCCGAACATCGCCCCGCCATCGAGCCAGATGTCGCCATCGCGTATGACGTGAAATTCCAGGTCTCCGAGCTTCATGCGGCTTGCGTTCCCCTCCGAGCGCGAAAGATGCGAATCGAGCGAACTATCTTAACATCCCGGCACGGTGCGCAGGAACCGGATGCGGCGGGGTTCGCGGCGCTACGCAGGACCAGCGTCGCGCAGAATTTCGTCCGCGGCTTCGTAGGGGCTTTTTTGGCGCGCGGCAACCTCGCGGACCAGGGCGTCAAAGCGGGCACCATCGGCGGCGACGCGCGCGAGGCGGCCCAGAATGCGCGCTTCGACCTGGCGGAGGATGCGCTGCTTGCATCGCTCGAACTCGCGGGCTTCGCGGCCTTCGCGCTGCGCGAAATGCGCCTGGAAGCGGGCGATTTCCGCGGCGAGATCGCCGACACCGTGATTTTCCGTGGCGATGGTTCGCACGACCGGGGGCTTCCAGCCGTCGCGTTCGGGCGCAAGCTGGAGCACGGAGCGGAGCTGTTGCTCGAAGCGAGCGGCATCCTCGCGATCGGATTTGTTGAGCACGAAAATATCGGCGATCTCCATCACGCCGGCCTTGAGGCTTTGCACGTCGTCGCCCATGCCTGGCACGAGCACAACGAGGGTGCAATCGGCGAGGCGAACGATTTCCACCTCGCCCTGGCCGACGCCGACCGTTTCGATGAGCACGAAATCCTTGCCTGCTGCGTCGAGGACGAGGGTTGCGTCCGCAGCCGCTTGCGCGAGGCCGCCAAGATGGCCGCGCGTGGCCATCGAACGAATGAAAATGCCGGCGTCGGTTGCGTGGCCTTGCATGCGGACGCGGTCGCCCAAAATCGCGCCGCCGGTGAATGGGCTAGAGGGATCCACGGCGAGAATGCCGACCGATTTTCCGGCGGCTCGATGGCGGGCGGCGAGGCGGTCAACGAGCGTGCTCTTGCCGGCGCCCGGCGCGCCGGTGATCCCGACGCGATAGGCGCGGCCGGTGTGCGGGAAAAGCGCGCGAAGGAGCGGTTCGGATTCGGGCGACGCGTCCTCAATGGCGGAAATCGCGCGGGAGATTGCGCGCGGGTCGCCGGAGCGCACTTGAGAAGCCCAATCGGTGATTGGCGCTGGCATTTGGAAAGGCAGGGTAACAGGTGGGAATTGAAAGTTCAAAGCGCGGCGGGGCGCGACGAGGGCGGCTGCGGGCGGGTCAGGATTTGCCGAGAAGCTGGCGGGCAATGACGAGGCGCTGAATTTCGCTGGTGCCTTCGCCGATGGTGCAGAGCTTCACGTCGCGGTAATACTTTTCGGCGGGATAGTCCTTGATGAAGCCGTAGCCGCCGTGAATCTGCACGGCTTCGTTGGCGACGCGGACGGCGACTTCGCCGGCGTAGAGCTTCGCCATGCTGGATTCGCGGGTGATGCGCGCGTCGTGATTGCCCGCGGCGATGGCAGCGTCCGCGAGGCAAGCGGCGCGATAGGTGAGCAGGCGCGCGGCTTCGATCTGCGTGGCCATGTCCGCGAGCTTGAATTGAATGGCTTGAAACTCGGCGATCGTCTTGCCGAATTGCTTGCGCTGCTTGGCGTAGCGCACGGAGCATTCGTAAGCGCCCTGGGCCATCCCGAGGCCGAGCGCCGCGATCGAGACGCGGCCGCCATCGAGGATTTGCAGGCTATTGACGAAGCCTTCGCCCTGGCGCCCGAGCAGGCCGGCCGCGGGCACGCGGCAATCGTCGAAGACGACTTCGCTGGTGTCGCTGGCGCGCAGGCCGAGTTTGTTCTCCTTCTTGCCGGGGCGAAAGCCGGGGGTTCCCTTCTCGACGATGAACGCGGAAATTCCATGATGCTTTTGCGCGGCGTCGGTGACGGCCATGGCGACGCAGACGTCCGCATAATGGCCGTTGGTGGTGAACGTCTTCGAGCCGTTGATCGTCCAGCCGGCATCGGAGCGAACCGCAGTGGTGCGCGTGCCGCCGGCGTCGGAGCCGGCTTCGGGCTCGGTAAGCGACCAGCAACCGAGCTTTTTGCCCTGGGCGAGCGGGACGAGATATTTGCGTTTTTGCTCTTCGCTGCCGAACTTATAAATGTGGTTCGAGCAGAGAGAATTGTGCGCGGCAACGATGATGCCGACCGAGCCATCCACGCGCGAGAGCTCCTCGATGATGAGGGCGTATTCGAGATAGCCCATGCCCGCGCCGCCATATTCTTCGGGGAAAACTACGCCCAGGCAGCCCATGTCCGCCAGGCCGGGAAGGATTTCGGAGGGGAACTTCGAGGCTTCGTCCCATTCCATTACGTGGGGGGCAATTTCGGCTTCGGCGAAATCGCGAATCGTGCGGCGAAGCTGCTGCTGCTCATCGGAAAGGGAAAATTCCACGATTCCTCGCTGGGCCGCGCGGCGTGCGGCTCTTCCTTTATAGCATGGGATACGCAGCGGATGAGGAGCGCGGGCGCGGTTCAGGGCGCGGGCTACTTGGCGTCGTCCCCATTGGGGGCGCCGCTTTTCAGCCGCACGAGGACGTAGAGGAGAATGCCCATCATGATGAATCGGAAATAGAGGCCGCTAAAAATATTCGTGAACGACTGGCCCATGCCGCGATGGCCAATCAGGCCGAGCAGGATGGGGATCGTCCCCACAACATAGGCTACCAGCACAAGGGCAATGACCCAGATCGCGATGCGGCGGGCACCCTTCATGCGCGCCGCCCGGCAGGAACGCGCGCGGCGGCGACCTCAGCGACAGCGGCGAGGGCGCGATCAACGTCAGCAGCGGCAACGTCGTAGTGCGTCACCATTCGCACGGACGCGGGACCGGTTGGGCCGCACAGGATGCCGCGGCCGGCAAGATGCGCGCAGAAATCATCGGCTGCATGGCCCGTGGCGGCTACGTCGAAAATGACGATGTTCGTGCGGACCAAGGCGGGATCCAGCGCGATCCCGCGGATTTCGGCCAGGCCTTCGGCCAGGCGGCGCGCATTTTCGTGGTCGCGATGCAGGATTTTCGGCGATTCTCCGAGCGCGATGAGGCCTGCGGCCGCGAGCACGCCCACCTGGCGCATCCCGCCGCCCAGCATTTTGCGGCCGATGTGCGCCTTCTCGATAAACGCGCGCGAACCGACCAGCATCGAGCCGACCGGCGCGCCCAGTCCCTTCGAGAGGCAAAACATGACGGAGTCGCAGGGGCGCGAAAGCTCGGCGACGCTGCGATGCAGGGCCACCGCGGCGTTGAAAATTCGCGCGCCATCCAGGTGGACGGGCAAACCGAGCGCACGGGCGCGCGCGCAGATATCCTCGACGACAGCCGGCGGATAGATCGTGCCGCCGTGCATATTGTGCGTGTTTTCGAGAGTAATCACGCCGGTCTGCGAGTAGTAGTACGTCTTCGGGCGCAGCAGCGGCTCGATCAAGGCCCAAGTAAGGATTCCGTCCGGGGCAGGCGTCGCGCGCGGCATGCAGCCCGCGAGGGCGGACATCGAGGCCAGCTCGTATTGGTTCACGTGCGCGCGCTGCTCGCAGATCACTTCCATGCCGGGACGGGCCCATGCCTGGATGGCGAGCAGATTGCCCATCGAGCCGCTGGGCACGAAGAGGGCGGCTTCGCGCTCGAAGATTTCCGCAGCGCGGGCTTGGAGGCGATTGACCGTGGGGTCCTCGCCGTAGACGTCGTCGCCCACCTCCGCTTCGGCCATCGCGCGGCGCATGGCGGGCGTGGGCCGCGTGACGGTATCGCTGCGAAGATCCACCGGCGCATCATTCATTGGCAACTTGCACTCTCCCAATTGGGGCACGCATGCCTGTGCTAACCCATAAGCTCGACGAACACTTCATTCGACACCGAGAGGCGCCCCGGCGCAAGCCGCAACTGCGGGCCATCCATTTCGACCAGCCCGGCGGAACACAGGGCCGCGATTCGCCCGCGCAAATCGGCAATCCGCGGGCCGAAACCCTGCGCGCCGTATTGGCGCGCGATGCGGTCCAGGTCCACGCCTTCGAGCTGCCGCAGGCCCAGGAAAAATTCCTCGTCGAGCGCCTGCTCACCGGTAACGGTTTCCACCTGCTCGCGGGGTGAAGAACCCTCTTCGATGGCGGCCACGTAGCGGGCCGCATCGTGGACGTTGGCCCAGCGCGCGCGACCATCGAAGGAATGCGCGCCCGCACCGAATCCGAGGTACGGCTCGCGGCGCCAGTATTTCAAATTGTGCCGCGAACGACAGCCGGGGAGCGCCCAATTCGAAATTTCGTAGTGCTCGTATCCGGCCGCCGCCAACCGCGCACAGGCGGACTCGTAGAACTCCGCCATCGCGTCGTCCGCGGGGATGGCGCCCGCGGAATAGCGCGGACCGCCGGCGAGCGATTCCCTGCCCAGCCGGCTGCCTTCGTCAATTTCGAGCATGTAAATGGAAATGTGCCCGGGGCGCAGCGCCAGGATTTCCACGATGGACTCGTCCCAGGATTCGTGCGTCTGATGCGGCAACCCTGCGATCAAGTCCATGCCGGTGTTGCGGAACCCGGCGGCGCACAGCGCATCCGTTGCGTGAAAAATATCGGCGCGGCGGTGCATGCGGCCTGCGGCCCGCAGTTCTGCGTCGGAGAACGATTGCGCGCCCATGCTGATGCGGTTGAAGCCCACGGCGAGCCACGCAGCGGCTTTTTCGGGCGTGATCGTCTCTGGATCGGCTTCGAGCGTAATTTCGGCGGGCGCGGCAACGCCAACTCGCTGGCGCAGCACGTCCACAATTTCCGCCAGCAGCGCGGGATCGAGCAGGCTCGGCGTGCCGCCACCAAAATAAACTGTATCCGCCGCGCCGCCGGTTGAATCGCTCGCCGCGATTTCGCTACACACGGCGCGCGCATACGGCGCATAGCGGTCGCGCGCGACGACGCCTGTGTGAAAATTGCAGTAGGTACATTTCGTCTGGCAGAACGGCACTTGAATGTAGGCGCCCAGGCTCATTTCCGCGCCGCCGGATCAGGAACAATTTTTACGCGCAGCTCGCGCGTGCGCGGCCCATCAAATTCCGCGAAGAATATTCCCTGCCAGCGGCCCAGCGCCAGCCGGCCATTTTCGATAAACACGATTTGCGATGATCCCGCGAGCGCGGCCTTGATGTGCGAATCGGCGTTGCCTTCGGCGTGGGAATAGTCTGGGGAGCGCGGAACGAGCGCATCGAGCGTCGCTTCGATATCGCGTGCGACGGCGGGATCATCGGCTTCGTTGATCAGCACGCCGGCCGTGGTATGCGGGACGTACAGGTGGCACACGCCTTCCCCGCATCCGGATTCGCGCACCGCCGCTTCGACCTCCGCGGTCACGTCCTTCAGCTCGACGCGCCGCGACGTGCGTATGCTCGCCGTGAATAAAAATGCGGACTTATTCTGAGGCATTACCTTTCGCCATAAATACCGTCGCTGGTCAAAGGCCGGATTGCCAAAGCCCTTGCAGCAAGCCCCAATTGTACTGCCTGCGCTTCCGTTCGATCGTGTTCTCAGCGATTTGAGAAGGCGATGAATCGAAGAATTTCGACTGCGCGCCGGGCCCGTCCCATATCGCGCGCGTGTTGACGATCGAATGAATTCCAGGCGCCCCATGACAGCGATCGCAGCCCGCGAGCACCGGATGCCGAAAGGCTGCCGAGGACTGCGCGCCGGATTTCGATTGCGGCCGCATTTCCAGCCAGTCGTACGGCGTGGCCAGAAATTCGGGAAACTCGCGGTCGTCCTTAGTGAGTGCGCGCAGCCCGCCGGTTACCCCAGCGAAGAGTTTTGGCCGGTCGAGCTCGAACTCAAAAGTGTTCTCGATTGTTCCACTCCTCCGGGCAAGCCAATCCGCCCGCGAAGGGATATTCGGGAATACCCGGATCTGCACTGATTCCGTCAGGGCGGTGGGGGTCGGTTGCCCGCGGTCGCTGACGAGAATGATGCGCCGCACGAGGGCGACCTCGGTGCCAGGCGGAAACTGAGGCAGATCGGGGTTCGGAACGAAAGCCGACCCGGTGCCAGCCGCTTCAAAGCGGCCGGGCCCGCTTAGGAGCATATAGCCCCGCTCATCGGGATTCGGAATGAGGGGTTTCGGAAATTTCCTTAACTGCTTCAAGTAGGCGAGCGTGGCCTGGCGGCCTGCAGGCAACCGCAAAAACGCAGTAAATACCGAGCGCGCTCCAAAGAAACGCGCGTGGGCCGGCGCGGCGAGCAGATCTCCTTGTTCCGTTGTTTCGGCGAACGATACCCAGGGGCCGTCCGGGGTGAAAAGGTCGGGCGGCAAGAAAGCCGCTTCGGGATCGGCGGGATTATATTCGACGGGAAACGCCTTTGAAGAAGCGGCTGCGGCATAGGTGTCCGGCAGGGCCTTGAGTTGAGCGGGCGTGAGGGCGACTTGCCGGATGGCTTGCGCTAACTTGACTTGCAGGTCCGTGACAACGCGGGAGCGCCCGGACGGTTCGTCGCTTAACCAGTCGAAGATCGCCCACATGTCGCGTTGGAGTATGGCGCGCTTGAGCGGGCCCTGAATCAGGCGCTCGGAATGCGTCGAGAGGAACTCATCCAGAATTTTTACGGCCTGATCGTTAGAGGCGTAACTCAGGGTGCTTTCCCCCCATAAGAGAGGATCGAGCTCGCCGGGGCCGTACTCTTTGCCATCCCACGCCGTGCGGAAATACAACGCGCGATACAGCCGATTCCATATCTGGTTCGGATCAGGATTGTAGATCGCGTCCGCAGCGGGGAGCGGGGCATGCTGTTCTTCGCCGGCTATTACCGATTGGTGCGCTGCTGCCGCGTGGCGCAGCGGAAGTGCTTGCCGCGGGAGGGCGAAGTACACAGCCGCGAGAAGGGGACAAAGTCCAATCAGCGTTCGCCCCTTCGCGACAGAAGACATGTGAAGCTCACCCCTGCAACGAACAGCCAATCCTCAAGAGAGCGCGGCGGCGGAACTCGCTCCGTAGAAGGCGAACCAGGGCTTGGCGGCTTTCAGGCGGTCGTTCACATTCTCGATATTTTTCACGCCTTCGCCTGCGAGCCAATCTTCGAGCGCCTTCGCGCCTTTTTTGGCGTACACGGGGATGCCATCCTTCCAGGTGGCGCGGCCGCAGAGCACGCCGGAAAAATTCACCCCGGATTCGGCGGCGAGCTCGAGGGTTTCCGCGAAGACGTCGTTATTCACGCCGGCGGAAAGATAGATGAACGGCTTTTTCGCGGCGGCGGCGGCGCGCTGGAAATGTTCCTTGGCCTGCGCGCGCGTGTAAGCGGATTCGCCTTTGCTCGCCTTCGAGCCGGCGACGAAGGCCATGTTCACGGGCACCTCGACCTTGAGCACGTCCACGGCATATTGCGGCTTCGAGAATTCCTGCATGCTGTGCACCACGATTTCGGGCTTTTTACGCGCGAAGCCGATTCCCTTCTCGTCGCCGCCTTCCTCGTAGCCGACGAATTCGAGGAAAAAAGGCACGTCCGCCGCGACGCATTCGCCGCCGATGCGCTCGATCCAGGCGTGCTTGATTTCGTTCACCTGGGGCGGATCGAAGGGCGTGTAATAGAGAAGAATCTTAATGCAGTCGGCGCCCGCGGCGACGAGCCGCCGCACGGACCAGACGTCGAGCAGATCGGGCAGGCGGCCGGGCTTGGTATTGTCGTAGCCGCTGTTTTCATAGGCGAGCAGCAAGCCCGCATTTTTCGCGCGCGCCATGGCGGCCGGCAAGCCGTATTCCGGGTCGAGCAGCACGGCGCTGGCATGCGGCGTGAGGACGCGCGAGACGGCGGTCTTAAACTCCTCGAGCATCTGCGAGGTCACGTCCTTCTTATCCACGCCTTTTTCCTTGGCAATCGCGCTCTTTAGCGAGCCGCGCTGGTCCATCGCCGCGGCGGCGATCACGCCCCGCGAATCCGAAACGGCCTGCAAACCCTTCTGCTTCCCCGGCGTCACTTTCATAGCTGGCGTATCCTCCGCAATTCGAGCTGTATGAAATAGCCGTCAGTTTATCACGCGGCGCGGAAAGCAGCCCGCTCGATGGAGCTGGGCAAGACAACCGAATACCTTTGCTGGGCGTCCTTAAAGGACCGAGGGCAAAGATGATGCGAGCGGGCGATACCCTGTTGCTGTTCACCGCGGCTGCGCTGGTTGCGGCGACGCCTGTATTCGCGCGGCAAAAGGGCGGGGCGATTCGCGTGCAGACGAACGAAGTGGTCACGCCCGTATCCGTGATGGACCGCAACGCCGATTTCGTTCTCGATCTGGCGCCCGCGGATTTTCGCGTGTTCGACGATGGCGTCCCGCAGCGCATAGAGCATTGCGAACTCGCCGATGCCCCGCTGAGCATCGCGCTGGTGCTGGAGACTAGCGCGCGTGTGGCGCCGCTGGGCGATGCCGTACACAGCGCCGGCGCCGTCTTCACGCAAGCGATTATGGCTCGGGATGGAGAAGCGGCTTTGATCACCTGCGGCTCCGCCGCGCAAGTCCGGCTACCGTTTACGAGCGACCGGGACGCGGTTGAAAAAGCAATCTCCACGGCGGAGTTCGCGGGCTCGGGGACGACTCTCTACGACGGGATGGCGATCGCGGTGCGGCTCTTGAAGACGAGGCCCGCCGAGCGGCGGCGCATCCTGCTGGTGATCGGCGAATCGAGCGATAACGGCAGCGAGGACAACTTGCGGGACGTGTTGCGCGAGGCTGAAACCGAAAATATCGCCATATACGCCGCGGGCCTGAGCAGCACAGGCGCCGCGCTGCGCAGCGGATCTACCCCGACGATGCGTCTGGACAAGCATCTGCCGCCCATCTCCGCAGGTGCGCCGTCCAGCAATTTCGCGGGCCACAAGGTTCCGGCGCTTGATTGGGGCAGCGTGGCGTTCCTGCTTTTGTCGCAAGGGAGAAACGCAATCAGCAGCAATCAACTGGAAATCGCGGCGGGCGCGACCGGCGGAATTCACTACGACGCGCGCGGGGAGAAGGGGCTGGAGAGCGCGCTCGATCAAATCAGCAGCGAGCTTTACGAGCAATACGTGCTGACTTACAAGCCCAAATCGGCGCACGCGCCCGGCTTCCATCGAATCCGGGTCACGGTCTCGCGGCCAGGGCTTGCCGTGCGATTCCGCTCGATGTACTTCCTGCCAGCGGGAAGCTGATTTCGGTGGTTGGCACGCGCGCGTGGCGGCGCGCAACCTCTGGTAAACTGCCCTGCGATGAGGGAGCACGCCGAGGCGACGATTCGCGTCCGCTACGCCGAGACGGACCAGATGGGCGTGGTCTACTACGGCAACTATTTCACGTGGTTCGAAATCGGGCGCGTCGAGCTTTGCCGGCAGCTCGGCTTCGAGTACAAGCAGATGGAGGCGGAGGACGACAGCTTCATCGTGGTCGCCGAAGCCTCCTGCCGGTACAAGCGCCCGGCGCGGTTCGACGACCTGCTGACGATTCGCACGCGCATCCTCGAGGCGCAGCGGCGCACGGTGCGCTTCGGCTACGAGCTTTTCAACCAATCCTCGGGTGAAATGATCGCCACAGGCGAAACGCTGCACGTGATCTGCGACCGCCTGGGCCGCCCCAAGGCCTTGCCTGAAAAATATCGCAAGTTCTTCCCTCTCGGTTCCTCTGCCGCGGCGCACGCGGCGGAGGCGCCGCCGAAATCCGCGAAAGGGCCGGAATGAGCCGCGTCGAATTCGATGGCGAGCGGCTGACGCTGGAGGATCTCTTCCGCGTGGTGTTCGACGGGGCGGAAGCCGCGCTGGCGCCCGCCGCGCGCGAACGGATGAACGCTTCGCGCGCCGTGATCGAACGCCTGGCGCAATCCGAACGCGCGATCTATGGCGTCAACACCGGATTCGGCAAGATGGCCTCCGTGCGGATTTCGCGCGAGCAGATCGCGCGGCTGCAAATCAATCTGGTCCGTAGCCACGCGTGCGGCGTGGGCGCGCCGCTCAGCCAAGCGGAAACGCGCGCCATGCTCGCCCTGCGCGCGAATGCGCTCGCGAAGGGACTTTCCGGCGTGCGACCCGCGATTGTCGAGACGCTTTGCGCGATGCTGAACCGCCGCGTGCATCCCGTGATCCCCTCGCAGGGGTCGGTGGGCGCTTCGGGCGATCTCGCGCCGCTGGCACATCTGGCGCAGGCGGCGATCGGCGAAGGCGAAGCGATCCACGAAGGCCGCAGGATCGCCGCGGCGCAGGCGCTGCAAGCCGCTGGGATCGCGCCGTTGGCACTCGAAGCAAAAGAAGGGCTGGCGCTGCTGAATGGGACGCAGGCCATGCTCGCGCTGCTCGCGCTGGCCCTGCGCGAAGCCGAAATTGCGGCCGATACGGCGGACGTCGCCGCCGCGCTTTCGCTTGATGCGTTGCGCGGCAGCCCGGACGCGTTCGACGGGAGAATTGCGGCGGCGCGACCGTATGCCGGCGCGGCCACCGTGGCGCGCAACATCGCGCGGCTGAACCGCGGCAGCGAAATTCGCGAATCGCACCGCTCCGCGGAAAAGGACCCGCGCGTCCAGGACCCTTACAGCGTGCGCTGCGCGCCGCAAGTGCACGGCGCCGTCCGCGACGCGATGGCGCAGGTCCGCGCCACCGTGCAGATCGAAATCAACAGCGCGACGGATAATCCGCTGGTCTTCGCGGAAGATGGCGCGGTGATCAGCGGCGGGAACTTCCACGGCCAGCCGCTCGCGATGGCGGCGGATCAGATGGCCGTGGCGCTCGCCACGCTGGGCGGCATCTGCGAACGCCGCATCGAGCAAATGACGAATCCGCAGTCGAGCCTGCTGCCGGCCTTTCTGGTGCGCGAGGCCGGGCTGCATTCCGGGTTCATGATTTTGCAAGTCGCCGCCGCCGCGCTGGCCGGCGAAATGAAGGCGCAAGCCGCGCCGCATTCGGTGGACTCAATTCCGACCTCCGCGAATCAGGAGGATTACGTCTCGATGGGCATGGGCGCCGCGCGCCGGCTCGCGCCGATGCTCGCGAATTTGCGCTACATTCTGGCGATCGAGTTGCTTGCGGCCTGCCAGGGGCTCGATTTTCTGGCCCCGCTGCGAACCGGCGCCGAGGCGCGCAAGGCCCACGAAGGCGTGCGCGCGATTTCCCGCGCGGTGGAGGAAGATCGCTCGCTTGCGCCGGATATCGAGGCGATAGCGCAAGCTATTGCGGCCGGGACGCTCGGCAAGCTCTTGCGTTGAAGCCCTTGGACACCGAAACGAGACCCGCCCACCGGCACCATGGGGGCGAGCGGACGAGAACTCGGTAGATTCCCCAGGGCTAATTTTTCGCCACTACGAGAGCCGGTGAGGATGTCTCCAGGGCGCTGATGGATTGGGAATACATGTGAATGAGCGATTGCGTCATCTTTGTCGTCTTTCCAGAAGAAATCGCGTTTTGCAAGTTTATTTTCGTGCCCTGATAGATTCCTAACGCCGCCTCGTATCGAACCCAGTCCAGGGGCATCAACACGGAAGGGCTAGGATTGGCGGCAGTTCCGTTTGATTGGTGATAAGCGAGCCACGCCGTTTTCGCCTTTCCGTGCTCATCCGTGCTCAGGGTATTTGCCTTTTCTGCGAGGCTTCCTAGAATCTGCTCAACAGGTTCCGCGCCATTTTGCACATCGGTCAGCATTTTCGTTACATCTTGCAGGGCCTGTAGGCGCGCTTTCCTCCTTTCGATGATTGCGGAGACCCACTGCGCGTCTCCAGCGGAAGAGCCGTCATCAAAGACGACGGCCAGGAGGGATGCTTCCGTTGGGTAGACCTTGTTCGGAGCCTCAGGCGGCACAATGACGTATTGAGCCGTCTGGTTCGGGTCAGCGAATTCGGCCCCCACCCGTCCTCGGAGAGGGCGAAAGAGGTAGGCGCTGTCCACATAAACGACGTTTTGCGGGCCCGGGCGTCCCGCTGCTGGTCCAGGCATGGTCTCGCTAAGAGCATAGGCCGTAACCGCACGCGCCGACATATTCCTCATGTTGAGGGTCATGCCTCCGCGCGAATTGGTAACTAGCGATTCCTTGATGACGGAGCTATGAAAGCTGTTGTCCCTAGTAGCCTGTGGGACAGCTCGCAGGAGTGTACCGAGCAAAAGGAACCCTAAAGCAGTGCCGATCGCCTTTCTCACATTCTCCTCCTTTAGCCCTAGCGGCAATAATCCCTAGCGGCATAATGCAATAAAAAGGATTGTTAGCAGTTCGTGGTAACGAAATTCTGAACCGGCTCCCACGGCACGGCGACTGCGATGGGATCGTCACCCCAATCGGAACACGCGTCGTCAGGGCTACAGAAGACACATGGAACCCTCCGAAGTAGACTTAATGGCCATATCCTCCCCCCCGGGGGCTGTTGTCAAGAAGAATATTTGAAGTTCACGGGAATATATTTTATGCAATTTGCTCCCGCAGCGGCGTTTCGCAACGGAGCACTTGAGTCCCGCTTACGTGTGGGGACTCGGAAGAGGTGGTGTTTCGCCGCGATCACGCGAGCGCGCGGAAGAGCGATGCGCCAACGCGATAGCCGGCGATATACGAGAATGGCGCGACGCCGAGCGAATAATGGCCGCAGGGCAAGGCGCATTCGTCGAACGTGACTTCCTCGGCGCGCATTTTCTGCAACAGTTCCCGCGTCAGCTCGGGCCAGAACGTCGGATCGTAGCGCGCATGGATCGCCAGGATTTTTTTTCGCGCGCCGCGCAGCTTCGCAATATACGGAAACGGGCTGATCGGCGACCAATAGCGCTGCAGTTCCGCGGGCGACACCTTCGCGCGCAGCGATTCCCACACGTTCATCGTGGTCAGGCCGTTGGGGACCACGTCGCCGTAGTGCGTCGAGACGTGCAGGAACGCGCCCGCGCGCAGCCGCGGCTCATGGCACAGGGTGACAAACGCGATGGCTGAGCCGACGCTGGTCCCGACGATGCCGAGGCGGTCGTATCCCTGTTGATCAAGCCATAGGATCGCGCGGCGCACGTCGAGCACCGCCTGATGATTCGCCTGCAGCGTGAGCCCGATATTCGGCCCGATCAGATGGTCGGCACGCGGATGGCCGGGAACCGCGCGGCGATCGTGATACGGAAGGCTAAGCTTGAGCGCCGTGATCCCCAGCCGATTCAGCCAGCGACACAAGCCCTGCTGCTCTTCCCATCGCGCGTTCCACTGCGCCAGCACGATCGCCGCTGGTCCGCCCGAGCTCGCGCGAAAAAATTGTCCATAGACGCGATTGTTTTCCGGCCATGGCGAAGCCACCTGGCTGGTAAACGTGAGCACGTTTTCGGAATCGTCCAGGGCGTAGTCGGCCGCAGGCGTTGCGGCGTACCATGCGTCGCTCGCCGCGATGGTTTGCTCCGCGAAGCGATCGAGAAACGCGCGCGGCTCGGGATCGCCCGCGCTGCCGCCAATATGATCGAGGCCCCATGCGAACGGCAGAACGCGGCGGTCGGGCTCCTGCGCCCAGCGCCCGTGCTCGTAACGGCGGATTTTCAGCTCATACCAGCGCACGTCATTCCTGTTTCGCGGGGGCGGCCAACGGCGGGCTTCAGCGCTGCGTCCGGCCGGGCTGCTTGGGCGCGTTGGCCGGCTTGGGCTGCGGCGGCTCGAGCTCGATGGAGATCGCCGCGGTGCGCGCGTCGCTCAGATTTTCCACCGAGTGGCGCACGGAGGATTCAAAGCGCACGTCGTCCTGCGGGGCGTTCAGCTCGGATTGCGAGCCGTTCGGCAGCGTCACACGCGCGTGGATCGGCAGAAGCTGCACCACGATGCGGTCCAGATGATCGTGCATCGGCGAGGACGCGTGCGGCTCAAGCGTAAATTGCAGCACGCGCACCTGATCGTTCGCAAATACCATCTTGAATTGCCCGGGCGCCTGCCGCAGCGCGTCGCCGGCGAAGGCTTGCGGCGCGGCCGGATATGGCCTGAGCAACTCGACTTCGACGGCGTCCAGCGGCGTGCCGCCCACGTTATCGAGTGTGTGCGTGACGGGATCGCTCCAATAGACCATTCCGCGATGGAAGGTCATGTTGTGGGCCCTGCCGTCGGGAGTGGTGGTGCGCACCACGCCGTTGCCAAGGAAGACGACCACGCGCGCCTTGTGCGAATGCATCGGCAGATGCTTGCCCGCGGGGTAGATGGTGCGGCGCACGCGCACGTAGGGATTTTCGTAGAGCACCTGCTCTTCCGGCGGCGCGGCCTGCGTCGTCTGCGCGGCGCTGGCGCTTGCGGCGGGGGCGGCCTGTGGAATTGCCTGCTGAGTCGCCTGAGGAGCGGTCTGCGGCGTCGGCTGTGGGGCGCCCTGCGCCAACGCGCCAGGCGCGGCCGCCACCATCGCCATCGCAGCAGCCATCAGCACCGCCTCCACAAACGCCAATCTCAGCCGCATCATTCCTCCCGGCGCGAATCGCCCGCGCTTGCGAATATTCCCTCGCGCGCACAGTATACGCCGATCTGAGCACGTATCGCCGCTCGCCCTGCGCGCGCGGCCGAAGCACTTCCCGCTTGCAAGCCGCGGCGCGGCACCGCGCCGGTGGGCGAGTCACTCGCACAAAAGAAGTAGACACGCTACATCCCATGGATGTAGAACATCTACATCCGCGAGCGGCAAGCGAGCCGCGGCCCGGGGTCCGAGGCGCCACGCATGAAGGAACGCTACAAAAATCGAATCGAACTGCTGCAAGGAACTCTCGACCTGCTGATTTTGCAAACGCTTCGCTGGGGCGCGCGCCATGGCTATGGCATCAGCCAGGCCATTCGTGCCGATTCCCGCGACGTGCTGCAGGTGGATACAGGCTCGCTCTATCCGGCGCTGCATCGCCTCGAACGCCAGGGCCGCATCGCCGCCGAATGGAAGACCTCGGAGAACAATCAGCGCGTGCGCGTCTATCGGCTGACGAAGACGGGCAAGAAGCACTTGAACGCGGAACGATCCCGCTGGACGCAAATTTCGGAAGCCATCGCCGGGATTCTGGAGCCCGGCGGCAAAGCAGCGGCCCGCGGGTAGCAACGAATTAGAAGGCGAGCACATGTGATTCCGCTGCGCTGGAGGAATTGAATATGCGGCTGCGATTCTGGCGAGGATGGGGATGGAACCGCCGCGGCGCGGAACTCGACGAGGAACTCGCGAGCCATTTGCGCATGGCGGAGCAAGAACGCGCCGAGCGCGGCGCATCGCCCGATGAAGCCGCCGCGGCTGCGCGCCGCGAACTCGGCAACGCAACTCTCGTCCGCGAAGCCGCGCGCGATCAGTGGGGCTGGCGCTGGCTCGAGGATTTTGCGCGGGACCTGCGCTTTTCCGCGCGCGCACTGCGCAAGTCACCAGGATTTGCGCTGGCGATTGTGGCGACGTTGGCGCTGGGCATCGGTGCAAACGTATCCATGTTGAACGTAGTTCGCATGCTGCTCTTCCGCACACCTCCGCGGGTAAGCCAGCCGCAAGAAATCGTTCGCCTAGAGGCTATGGATCGCTCGGGGCAATCTGGCCCCGATACGGCTAATTATCAGGGATACCTCCGGCTGGCTGAGCATATGCAACTTCTAAATATTGCAGCGCAAGGGTATCCCTTTGCGACGGATTTTGGACGCGGCGCCGGCGCGCGCGAAGTGGAGCGGAACTACGTTTCGCGGAATTATTTCGATGTGCTCGGCACAAAGCTGCTGATGGGCCGATCCTTTTCAGCCGAGGAAGAAACCCGCACCCACGGCGATTCGGTTGCCATTCTTGGCTACGATTTTTGGCAGCAGCAGCTCGCGGGAGACCGGAAGATTCTGGGGCGCGAAGTGGAGATTGGCGGCAGGCCGCACACGATCATCGGAATCGCGCCGCGCGGATTCAACGGCATGGACCCGGACAGAATTGATGTGTGGCTGCCGCTTGGCGATTCCGGCGCGTTCAATTCGACCGGCTCGTGGTGGCTGCAGGTTATCGGCCGACCTGTTCACAATGCGACTCGGCAGCAAGCTGCGTCCGAAGCCACGAGCGTATTTCTCCACGGCGGCGGCGATTCGAAGGAGACGATCCATGCGACGCCATACTCCGCGACGGAGGCGGGGCCACGCCTCAAGCAAGATTCCGGGGATCAAGTGGCGCTGTGGCTTTCCGGAGTGGCGTTTCTGGTGTTTCTGATTGCCTGCGCGAACGTCGCGAATCTTTTCTTCGTACGGGCGATCCAGCGCCGCCAGGAGATGGCAGTGCGGCTGCAACTCGGCGCAACACGCTGGCGGCTGCTTCGTCAGTTCTTAACTGAGAGCTTGGTTCTCAGCGCGATAGGCGGTGCCGCAGCTTTGCTGCTGGCATACTGGGCGCGTCCGCTCGTACAGGCATTCTTATTGCCGCCTCACTTCTACATGGGAGATTTTCTGAAGGCGGGAACGCTGCTACTCACTGGCGGTTTCGCCGTGCTCGCGGGAATCGCCAGCGGGCTTTGGCCGGCGTGGCGCGCGAGCCGGCCGGAGCTGGCGCTTGCATTGAAATCGGGAGGCCGCGCGCTGCACGAGCGCTCCACCATCCGGTCCGTGCTGCTGGTGGGCCAAGTTGCACTCACGCTTCTGCTCAGCATCGGCGCGGCGCTTTTCGTGCGCAGCCTGCGCAGTGTTCACGGCATCCAGCTTGGATTCGATGCGGATCATGTGCTGGTGGCGATCGCATCCACATCGGGATATAAGCCGGCGGACGTGAGCGCCGCCTACCAACAAATGCTGCGGCGCGCGCGGTTCGTGCCCGGAGTGAAGCAAGCGGCTCTCGTGGCATATCCACCTTTTTACAGCTACGGGCTCAGCAGCTATTGGAATGCGGCAAGCGGATCATCCCCCGCACGCGATATTGAGGCCGCCGTTAACAGCGTCTCGCCCGGTTATTTCGCGGCGATAGGGATGAAGATTCTGCAGGGGCGAGACTTCTTGCCCTCGGATCGGTCGGGCGCCCCCCTGGTCGCCATCGTGGACCAGAGCTTCGCGAAGGAAGCGGCGGGCAATAGCAACCCGGTCGGACGATGCGTTTCCATCAAAAGCGGCGGCGATTGCATAGAAATCGTCGGCGTTGTTCCGGACGAAAGACGTTATTTCCTGTTCGACGATATACCCGGGGCAAGTCCCCCCAACACGGTGTACCGGCCCCTAGGCCAGACCGCATCGGACGATTACTTATCGAGTTTCGCGGCAGGCGGACTTGTGATGCGGACCACAGGAAAACCTTCCACCATTGAGCGCATCGCCGGAGAAGCCCTGGCGGGTGTGGCACTGGGCGGAAGGTACGTAGAGGTTCACCCGATGATGGAAAAAATAGACGAGCAGACGCTCCCGTGGCGCATGGGTGCGAGTATGTTCACCCTCTTTGGGACGCTCGCCCTGGCGCTCGCCGCTATCGGAATCTATGGATTGCTCGCCTTTCTAGTGCGATACCGCACGGCGGAAATCGGATTGCGGCTGGCGCTTGGGGCAATGCCTGGGAATATTCTCGCGATGGTGGTCAGGCGAGGCATGCTACTCGTCGGGACGGGCATTTTAATCGGTACAGCCGCCGCGATCGGCCTTGCGCGGCTGATGAAATCCTTGCTTTACGGAGTCGCCCCAACCGACGTCGCGAGTTACGCCATCGCGGCCGCGGTGGTCGCCGCGGCAGGGCTCCTCGCCTGTTGGATTCCGGCGCGGCGGGCGATGCGGGTAGATCCGGTCAGCGCCATGCGCTGCGAATAAAAGCTCGCGCTGCACTGCGAGCCGCGGCTTTCCTCGGCGCATCGCGCCCAACCCGCAAGTCACCCTTCGGACACGATGCGCGCTCGCGCGCCTTGAGGGGCTGCGCCGGGTGTGGCACATTCGATAGGTGCTTCCCGCGACTTTCATCGGCGCATGCGTCTTTCTCTTCGGGCTCGTCATCGGCAGCTTTTTGAACGTGTGCATCCTGCGGATTCCGGGCGGAAAATCCATCGTCAGGCCCGCCTCGGCGTGCCCGAAATGCGGCGCCGCAATTCGTCCCTACGACAATATTCCGGTGCTGAGCTGGGTGATGCTGGGCGGCCGCTGCCGCAAATGCAAGGCGCGGATTTCGCCGATGTATCCGCTGGTTGAGCTGCTCACCGGCCTGCTCTTCTTCGCGTGCTATTTCGCCTTTGGGCTCACGCCGGAGGCCGCAAAATGGGCCGCGTTCTCCGCGATCATGATCGTGCTCGTCTTCACGGATTTGCGCGAGCGCATTTTGCCGGACGTGGTGAACTACACCGGCTTCGCGCTGGGCCTTGCGATCAGCGTCTTCACGCCGCCCTCGGACGGCACTTCGCTGTGGATCGCAAGCCATCTTTTCGCCTATCCGCCGCCCGCGCCCGTTCTTTCCTTCACGGACGCCGTGCTGGGCGCGGCAATCGGCAGCGGATTGCTCTGGGTCGTCTCCGAGGGATATTTCCGGCTGCGCGGGCGCGAAGGCATGGGCCTGGGCGACGTGAAAATGATGCTGATGGCCGGCGCATTTCTTGGCGCGAAGCGCACGCTGCTCACGATCCTGGCCGGCTCGGTGCTTGGCAGCATTCTCGGCATCGCGTTCATTCTGGCGCGGCGCAAGCAATCGGACTACGAACTTCCCTTCGGCACTTTTCTGGGCGCGGCGGCGCTGCTGGTGGTCTTCTTCGGCACGCCGGTGGTGCACTGGTATCAATCCCTGCTGATGGCGCGATGAACCACAAGGAAACATTTCGGCGCGCGCGGAGGCCGCAATGAATCACGCGGCGCCACTCCACGCGCCGGCGCTCGCGCCGCAGGGGATGGAGTACGCGGTGGTGCTGCTGATCGTGCTGGCGATCGGCGCGGTGGCCGTCGGCATCGCGATGCGCAAGCTGCTGCGCTCGCGGCCGGCGGAGCCGCGCGAGGATTGGTCGCAGCCGGAGGCGCGTACTGACAACGCCTCCGCCTTCGCCACCGCCTCGATGCAAGGCGTGATCGAGCGGCTGCGGGCGCAGGAAAAGGAACTGGCGCGCCTGCACCTGCTCGCCCAGGAACGCGCGCAGGAATCCGAGCGCATCACCGACGAAGTGACCCGCAACATGCCCACCGGCCTGCTGCTGGTCAGCGCCACCGGCGCCATCAGCTCCACCAATCCCGCCGCCGAAGAGGCGCTGGGCATTCGCCCGCTGCGGTATCGCTCCTACAAGGAGATTTTCGGCGCGGATTCCGACCTGGCCCGCATGCTTACGGCTTGCCTGCGCGAAGGAACCACGTTTCATCGCGGAGAAGTGGACCACACCATCGCCTCCGGCGAGACGCGCCACCTGGGCGTGACGATTTCGCCCATTCGACGCGCCGCGCGTCACGCCGCTCGCCACGGAAACCTCGCGCCGGAGCCGGCGCCTATCAATGGCGCGCTCTGCCTGATGAGCGACCTGACCGAACTGGTCGCGCTGCAAAAGCAAATTCGCTGGAAGGAAAATCTGGCGGCGCTCGGCGAAATGTCCGCCGGCATCGCGCACGAATTCAAGAATGCGCTGGCCACGATTTCCGGCTACGCGCAGATGATCCGCAGCGAAGCGAAGCCCGGCGACGTCCGCGATTCCTCCGAGCGCATCCTCGATCAGACGCGCTCGCTGACGCACGTCGTCACCGAGTTTCTGCGCTTCGCGAAGCCGCTCGAAATCTGCTATGAGCTTGTGCCGATGCAGGCGCTCGTTGGGCGCGTGGCGGAGGAAATGCGCGAAGCGGTGCGCCCGTGCAAGGTCGAATGCGCGGGCGCTTTCGAGGAGCTTCCCGGCGACGAGGCGCTGCTTCGCCAGGCGCTGCTCAATCTGGCGCGCAACGCCGCGGAGGCCGCGCGCGCGGCAGGCTCGGAGCCTGAAGTGACCATCACCGGCGCCGTCGAAGAACTCGGCGGCCGCAAATGGCAGCGCGTCTGCATCGCCGACAACGGGCCCGGCATTCCCGAACACGATCTGCCGAAAATTTTTCTGCCGTTTTACACCACGAAATCGGAAGGCACAGGCTTGGGGCTGGCCGTAGTGCAGAAAGTGGCCTTGCAGCACGGCGGCAGCATCGAGGCGCGCAATTGCGCGGGGGGCGGCGCGGAATTTCTGCTCTGGCTGCCGCTCAAGCAGGACGCTGTCGCGTCCCCGCTTGCATCGGGCGTGGCTCGCATCTAATTAGTCGGTGGCGCGCCGGAAGGCGGCCACATCGCGAAAATTCGTGGGTGCCGCCGTCGGCTCCGTTTCCTCAATGCGAATCTCCGCCAGTTCGCCGATGAGGTTTCCCGCCCAGCGGTAGACGTTGTGTTCCTTCACGATCCGCCGCATCCGCTGCATCCGCTGGCGCCGCTCGCGCGGCTCCATCTCCAGCGCCTGATAGATCGCGTTTCCTAGCTGCTCGGTATCGTAGGGATTCACGATGATCGCGTCGCGCAATTCCCGCGTCGCCCCGGTGAACTGGCTCAGGATCAGCGCGCCTTCTTCGTCCGCACGCGCCGCCACAAATTCCTTCGCAACCAGATTCATTCCGTCGTGCAGCGAGGTGACCATGCACAGGTCCGCCGCGCGGTAATACGGCAGAATTTCCGTGTGGCTGTGATGCCGCGTCAGCAGCACGACCGGCTTCCAGCTTCCCATCTGGAAGCGGTCGTTGATGCGCAGCGCCTCCGCCTCCACCTCCGCGATGAAATCGTGATAGCGCTGGATGTTCGTCCGGCTCGGCGCGCCGATTTGCACGAACGTGAATTTCCCGCGGTACGCCGGCCATTTCTCGAGGAAGCGCTCGATCCCGCGGAAGCGTTCGACGATGCCTTTCGTGTAGTCAATGCGGTCCACGCCCACGCCCAGAAAGCTGGCCTTGACGCCCAAATTTTTCAGCAGCCCCACGCGCAAATCATATTGCGATTCGGCCGCCGCGCCATCGGACCCCGGCTGCGGCTGCGACTCGCGAAAATCCACGCTGATCGGGAACGGCCGCACCAGCGTCAAATGCCCCGCGCGCTTCACCGCGAAGCGTTCCCATTCGATGCGCGATTCGAGCGCCCCATCCACCGTCTCGAGGAAATTGTTGCAGTGCGCCTGAATGTGGAATCCGACCAGGTCCGCGCCCAGCAACCCATCGAGCAGTTCTCGCTGCCACGGGCAAATGCCGAAGGCCTCCGGATTCGGCCATGGGATGTGCCAGAAAATCGCCACGCGGACGTCTGGCCGCGCGCGCTTCACCATCCGCGGCAGCAGCGCGAAGTGGTAATCCTGAATCAGCAGCAGCGCGTGCTCGGTGCCCGCCAGTTCGTACAGCACCGCGTCCGCGAATTTGCGGTTCGCGTCGAGGTAACTTTGCCAGTCCGCCGCGCGGAAAATCGGCCGCGTGTGCGCAATGTGGCAGAGCGGCCAGAGTCCCTCGTTCGAAAATCCGTAGTAGTAGCCTTCCTCTTCCTCTTTGCTCAGCCAGACGCGCCGCAGCGTGTATTCCGGTTTATCCGGCGGGACGCGCAGGCGGCCGTGCTCATCGGCTGTCTCGCGGTCTGCGTCGCCCGATCCGGAGGCGATCCACGTCCCATTGCACGAGCGCAGCACCGGCTCGAGCGCCGTCACCAGGCCGCTGGCGGGAACCACCGCCTCGATGCCCTTCCCGCGATGCACGTGCATGTAAGGCTCCCGGTTGGAAACGACGAAAAGCGGCCCCAGCGGCTTGCTCTGCACGCTCACGCGCAGCCGTTCCGGCGTCCACATGGACTCGCCCGTCTCGCGCAGGCGTGCCTCTTCCTCCGCGGCGGCGCGAGCCTCCGCCAGGCTTCGTGTGAGGTTGATCACTTCCTTGGAAAAGGGCGCGAGGAAATCCTCGGCCGGCAGCTTCGGAGGCGGCGTCACGCGTCCGCCGCGCAGCGCCTTCATCCATTGCGCCGTGCGCGAGATCGGCAGTACCACGGTCCAGCGGATAATCAGCAGCGTGATGCAGACCACCAGTACCACTTCGACGATCACGTGCCAGATCGTCTCGCGCCAGATCGTCTGGCCCTGCGCCTCGATTGCGCTCGCGTCGTGGAACGTGCCGAGCGCGCCCACCAGCGCGCCCTTCACGTGCAGCGGAATATAGTACGCGTACATCTGCTTCCCGCGCAGATTCGCGAACTCGCCGAATCCTCGGTCCGCCTGTTCCGCCTGCGCCAATTGCGCGGCCGGCACCGGCGGCGCGTCCAGCATTCGCACCAGGCTGGGGCTTTCCGCCACCACGTTTCTTTGCACGTCGTATACGATGATTCCGGCAAGCTGCTCCCGGTTCCCGAAGCGCTCCACCACGCGGCGCAACTCTTCGCGCGAATGGCGCTCCATGGCCGGCTCGATGATTTCTTGGAGGCTTTCAGCGAGGATCGCGGCGCGCCGCTCCAGGCCCGAGCGAAGTTCCCGCTTTTCCGCGCGCACCTGGCTTCGGGCGACGAAGTACGTCACCAATCCGATGCCAATAACCAAAGACAGAAGCAATCGAAGGCTGAGTTTCAATAGCTCCTCGGGTGTGGGCCTTAATGATTCACCCCTTGTGCGGCCGCGTCAAGCACCGCGTCATCCGGGCGGGGGCCTTGCGCTATATAGCTGAAACAACTGTGCTTACAAAGCATTGCGCCTTGTCCTGCACTCGCCGCAAAGGAAGCAGGTTAGGCCAGAAGCGCCCTGGTATTCTCTCCGGCAAAGCCTGTATTTCACCTCAGGGTTTTCCGGTAGGCCGCATCTCGGAAATCGACTCGCGGCCGCCCTTCCACAGCACGGCGTGGAAACGATACGGATGCGAAAGAGACCCGTGGAATTTCGATTGAAGACCGTTCTTCGCGGCAATCCGCCGGACTTCGTCCGGCCGGTACCACCGCCCCATTATGCCTTTCCCCATCAGCCGCCGGACTTTGTCCTTGGCCCAGCGGCCCCAGCTCGGCTTCACGCCCGCGAACCAGAAGCCCCGGTCATACCCGCGACGCAGCTCTTTCCAGGGGATAGCCGCGCAGATCAGCAGCGACCCCGGATGCATCATCTTGCGTGCGTTCTGGAAATGCCGATCCAGCATAGCCGGGCTGAAATGCGCCACCACGTCATGCGAGAAAATCAGGTCGTACGTGCGGCGTTCGTCCACGTATTCGGAGGCTTCGGTCTCGATCAGGTGGACCTCCGGATGCCTGCCCTGAAAAATCCCCAGCATCGAGCCGCTGAAGTCCACCCCCAGGTAATCCTCCGGGGCAACCTCGATCGCGCGATAGAGCAGCCCCGTGCCGCATCCCAATTCGAGCACTTTGCGCGGAATTTGCCCGCCGCAGAGCAGCCGGATTTCCTCCGCGACCAGGTTATAGAACTCCATCGTCGTTCCGCGCCCCATGGCGCTCGTCTTGCCGGCCCAGAATTTCTGGTACTTCGTCGGGGTATGCGCCATTGCAACGCTATCGTGCAGGGAACGCCTGCTCGCTCCTTACGTCTCGCGATTTCTTCGCCGCGCGTCGGCCAGCTCGGGCGGCAAGGCTGGGAGGGCACCTAACGCTCAGGTTCCGTAACCATACAACACCCGCCAGGCTCGGTCCATACAGTTTTCCGCTGCGCCTTTGCCGCCCAGTACAGTAACCGCTCCCGCGCACCTGGAGCCCCGCTCGTATTGCCCGCACTCGGCGGCTATGTTAGTGTCAAATGAGGAGGTGGTGCATGAGCGACAACGTGGGCTCGAAAGTCAGCTTCTTCCTGGTTGGATTGGGCATTGGGGCCTTGGTCGGTGTTCTCTTCGCGCCGAAATCGGGCGAGGAAACCCGCGACTACCTCACCGGCAAAGCCGACGAAGGCCGCGAATACGCGCAGCGCAAAGCGCGCGAACTCCGCGAACGCGCCGAGGACCTGCTCGAGCGCAGTAAGGAAATCATGTCGCGCCAGAAAGACGCCATCTCCTCCGCCGTGGAAGTCGGCAAGGAAACGTACAAGCGGGAAGCAAAAATCTCCTAGGCCCCCAAAAAGCAACGCGAGAGGTGCGCCATGCCAGTCTGGCTCGATGTATTTATCGTCGTCATTTCGATCGCGATCATCGTTCAATTGTTCGTGCTGCTCGCGATCGTGGCCTCCTTTCGAGTTGCCATCGCTAAGGTCCTGAAGCTCGCCGAGGATTACCAGGGCAAGCTCGATCCGATCCTCTTCCGCACCGGCCGCATCCTCGAAATTTCCGAGGAGCACATCGCCACCATTATGACCGACGCCGCCGAGGTCACTCGCGTCGCCCGCAGCCAGGCGCAAAAGGTTGACCGCGTCTTCACCGACGCCGTCGAGCGGCTCCGCCTCCAGGTCATGCGCGCCGATCACATCCTCACCGGCGCCCTCGAAGTGATTGACGAAGCCGGTTCGAAATTTCGCAGAACCCTCTGGGCGCCCGTCCAGCAAGCCTCCGCCGTCCTCCGCGGATTGAAGGCCAGCCTCGATTTCATTCGCGGCCAGCAGCAGCGCAACGATTCCCAAGCCGCCACCCAGGACGAAGAACTCTTCATCTGATCCATCGCACCTGACGTAGCCCTGTCATTCCGAGCGAAGCGGCGGGAGCCTTTTTCTTTCCGGTCCGCGGTTTCCGGACCGGCCCGGCGCGAAGAGAGGAATCTGCAGTTCGCCTTTAGACGCCTCCCCTGCCTTCTTGTTTCTTTACCTCCTCCCATTCTCATGTCACAATCCCGCCCCGTGAACCCATGGTCCCGAGGTGAATCCATGAATGCATCCTTCCAGGGCATTCGCAAAATCGCTCTCCGCGCCGCCCTGATCTCTTGCATCGCGCTCTTCGCCTGCGCGCTCGCCCCGCGCGCAAACGCCCAGGCGCAAGATCAGGACCGCCCCAAGATCCAGCCCATTGATCCGCCCGAGGACGGCTTCTTCACGAAGGAGCTTTCGTTTCACGGCGTCCTCATCAAGGCCCCATCCGTCGTAGACGATCAAGCCATGTATGTCCTCTACGACCGCATGGCGCGCGAGACCGCGCATCTGCCCATGGTCGTCACGAACCTTGCCGCCTCCGGCGCGCAGATCCACATCATCGGCCGCAATCAAGTCACCACCGATCTCCCCGAATGGCGCCAGGATAAGCACGTTCCCCTCGACGAGTACAACGGCCTCACGCGCGACCAGCGCACCCGCGGCATGGGCGGCCTCACCACTTCCTGCGCTGAGGAAAATCTCCTCAATCTCCCCAACGACCGCTATCGCGGCCGCGATATCTGCATGCACGAATTCGCCCACAATATCGAGGGCCACGGCATGCAGCCCAGCGTGCGCGCCATGTTCGATAAGCAATACGAGATCTCGAAATCCAAGGGGCTCTGGCTCAATTCCTACGCCGGCTCCAACCACTCCGAATATTTCGCCGAGCTGACCATGTGGTATTTCGGCACCCACGGCGACCTCACCATGACCGGCCCCAAACCCGAAAATGGCCCCGAGGGCCTGAAAAAATACGATCCGGACGCCTATAAGCTGATGGACGATTTCTATAGCGGCCGCATCGAGATCACCAAAGTCGAAGCGCGCCAGCGCCCTGCCGGCTTGCGCCGCACCCCGCGCGATAGCCTGCTCGCCCGCGCCATCGTCGCCGATCTCACGTCCTATAAGGTCGGCGAGACAAAGCTCGCGGACTTCCTCGAGGACGCCGGCATGTCCACTCCCTCCGACCCGGGCACGAATGGCTGGCACGTAACCCAGCCCAACGTTTCCTCCGATTCTTCCGCCGCGTCAGGCTCGTCCGCGGCCTTTCCGATGGACGGCCCCTATCGCTTCCAGGTCTTCTTCCGCAATCCCGCCACAGCCGCCGCCGCGCAACCCGCGACAGCGCCAGCCTCCGCAAGCTCGTCAGCCTCCGGCGCCGCTGCAAACACGCAAACTGCCGGCGCGCAAGCCGCCAACGCCCAGCGCCGCTTCCGCCCCGGCGGCGATCGCCTCATCGCCGACGTCGAATTCAACGATGGCGTGATGAGCAGCTTCAAATGGGACAATTGAGCATCCGACGTGCCGCTCCTGCCCAGCGACGTCCTCTGGATCCTGCTCGCCCTGCTCATCATCTGGCCCCCCCACCTCCTAACCGCCCGCGCCGAAAGATAGTCGCTTTCCGACGGCGGGAGAACCGCCATTTACCATAACTCTACATATATCCATAAAATTGCCTTGCGCATCCCGCTTTCATGCCACAATCTCCCTGTTCCTGACGCGAGGTTCACATGCGCAATCTCTGGCGCGACACCCGCTACGCCCTCCGAAGCCTTTCGGCGAACCGACTCTTCGCCGCTTCCATAATTCTCTCGCTGGGACTCGCCATCGGAGTCACAACCGCTGTCTTCAGCTTCACCGACGCCGTCCTGCTGCGGCCGCTGCCGTGGCGCGACGCCAATCGCATCGTGATGATGTGGGGGTCGAAAACAACCGAGATCAAGCGCGGCATCTCCGGTCCCGATCTCGACGATCTTCGGGCGCAAAACCGCTGTTTCGCAGATGTGGTTCCCTTTCTCCCCAGCGGGAATTCGACCAGCGCGTCCGATGGCGAGAATGTGAACGAATTTGAGGCCGGCACGGCCTTTTTCTCGGTGCTTGGCGTGCAGCCGTATCTGGGCCGCCCGTTTCGGCCGGAGGACAGCGAGCCGGGCAACAGTCATGTCGCGGTTATCTCGTACTCGTTCTGGAAGGCGCGCTTCGGCGGGGATCCTAAGGCCATCGGTCGCACGCTGACGGTTTCCGGTGAACCGTACACCGTGATTGGTGTTGCCCCGCCCAATTTCTTTTTCCCCGATGAAAAGACTCAGGCCTGGGTTCCTATCCCGCACGAAATGCTTTCCGGCGCGCGCGGCGGCCCCGTTGTGCATGCGCTCGCGCGGTTGAAACCGGGCGTCACGCTCGCCGAAGCGCAGAGCCAGGTAGACACGATCGTTTCGCGTCTCAAGTCTGCGTATCCTGCCGCGGACAAGCAGCTTGTCATGGGGTTGTTTCCTCTCGCCGACCAGATTCTCGGGAGCTATCGGGCGGCGATCTGGTCACTCTTCGGTGGGGTGCTGCTCCTCCTGCTGATCGCCTGTGCCAATGTGGCGCACCTGCTTCTGGCGCGGGCGATGCGACGGGGGCCGGAGATTTCGGTTCGGGTGGCGCTGGGGGCGACCCGGGGGGATATCCTGCGCCAGTTGCTCACGGAAAGCCTTGTGCTTGCCGCGGGGGGCGGGATTGTCGGGATTCTGATTGCGTACTGGGGGATGCGGTTGCTGCTGCTCGAACATTTGGCGGATATTCCTCGTTTTCGGGAGGCGGGGATCAACGGCACCGCCTTGCTGTTTGCGCTAGGCATTTCCCTCGTATCGGGATTGCTATTTGGTTTGCTTCCCGCGCTGCATGC
>DATNDJ010000006.1:0-77726 GCA_035553255.1 Candidatus Acidiferrales bacterium
CGCGCGGGAAGGCGCGCCGCCCGGGAAAGCTAGAACTGCCTGGAGATGGTTCCGGTCATCACGCGAGAGCCATCGGTCTCGAGCAGCAAGGCCGTATTAGCGTCAATGACGTAGTACGAGAGGCTGAAGGTGGCGGATGGCGCCGAGGTGGTGAGCACCAGCGGGGCGCCGCGGCCATTGGCGCCAACCGCGGGAAGCGAGCTGCCACGGACCACGAGCGCGTTGGGCGAGGTGGCACCCGTTTTGACGGCGTTGTTGATATCGAGCGCGCCGGCGAGAGAGCCGTCGGACGCGACGGAAAACGCGCCACCGATGTCCTGCTCGGTGAGGCTGCTATTCGCGACGCCGGTAAGATTGACGGCGAAGCTGCCCTGCGGCGTGACCGAGGCCGTCTGCGGATAGGCGACGCCGGTGCCGAAGGAATTGGGATCAATTTCGAGGAGCACAATCGAGGTGACGCCCGCATTGCTGCCGGCAAAGTAGCCGACGAATCGCTTTAGTACGGTCGCGGTGCTGATCGTGAGCTGGATCTGGCCGGTCCCACCGTTTAACTGAGCGCCCTGGCCATTGATCGCGGCGCCGTTCTGAGAGAGCGTACTGGCTTCCATCTCATCGAGCACGCCGGTGCTGATTCCGCTGCTCGCGCCGACGACGAAAACGCCGCCCAGCGCATACGGCTGATTCTGGCCGTTATTTTCGGCGCCGCCGACGGTGAAGGCGTATGGCCCGGTGGGCACGCTGATGAAGTTGCCGGGCGTGGGCGCGGCGAAGGCGTCGCCTGTAAGACTGCCGATGGCGTCGGTTTCGATGAGCTTCAGGTGCGTGCTGTCTACCACGTAAAACGCGAAGGTAAGGGTGCCCTGGCCGAAGTACTGCTGCGAGGTGCAGGAGGAGCAATTGAGCACCAGCGTGCCGCGGCCAAAGCCGGTATTTACGGTGTCGAGGGTGTAGCTGCCGGTAACGCCCGGGTCGTTGTCGTCGGGCGTTTGCGCGGTTGTGTCGTTGATATCCAGCACCGAACTGGCGCCGGGAATCGAGCCGCCCGAAGTGAAGAGCCTTCCCACGATGCCCACCTGGCTTCCGGCGGGATCGAGGCCTGAAAGCTGCACGGCGTAGTGGTTGGTAATCGAGGCGAGGGTGAAATTGGCGGCGTTCTGCAGATCAATCGAGCCGCTGCCCGTGGCGGCAAAGCCACTCGAATTGGGATCCGATGCTGAATCGAATAATTCGATTAAGCCGTGCTGGCCGGAGACCAGCGCGACTTGCAGCGTGTCAGAGCCCGAAGGGCTCAAACTGCCGTTTGCGATGGTGATCGTGCCGCGGCCATCCGGGCCAATCGAGTAGGCGCCAGTGAATGCGGCGGGTTGCGCCGAACTGACGACGCCGGACGAAGCGAATGCGTTGAAGTCATCGAGACCATTGGTGAGATTGCCCGCGCCATCCGCGGTAAAGCTGCCCGCCACGGAAAAGAACTCGTTGGAATTATCGCTGCCGGAAAACGAGAAGGCGTACTGGCCCTTGAATGTGGCGTTCGCGAATTGAATTTGGACGGTGGCGGTGCCGGCGAGGGCGCCGCTGGTTGCCGTGATCGTGGCGGAGCTGCCGGGAGGTGGAGTGACGGGTGCGGTGTAGTTGCCATTGGCGTCTATCGAGCCATAGTTGACGCCCTGCCGCGGCCCAGTGACCTGCCAGGTCGGCGTTACGGCTTGGCCGGAGGAGGTGGCGGTGAACTGCACAGTAGCGCCCGCGGCGATGGCCGTTGCCGCCGGGCTGACGGCGAGCCCCTGCGCGGCGGTGACGGTGACCACGGCGGTGCCCGTCTGGCCCTGGCCGGTCGCGGTGACCACCACCTGCGCGGGGCTGGGAATCGAGGCTGGCGCGGTGTAGACGCCGGCGGCCGTGACGGCGCCGCTGTCGCTGCCGCCAACGGCCCACGTAAAGGACGTGTTCGATGGCTGGCTGGGAAGATAGGCGCTGAAATCAACCGTTCCGCCAATCGGCACCGAAACCGTGGAAGGATAGACGACCACAGGGCCGTGAGCCGCGGGGCCGCCGGGCGGCGGCGGATTCGGGTGCGAATGGCCGCCGCCGCAGCCGATCAATGCAAATGCAGCGGCAAACACGGCGGCAAATACCGCGGCGCATGCAGGGGCGGCGCTGGCTGCAATGGGCGAGCGAAAGTGTTCGGTGCGGCGGATCATAGGCCCTCCTCGAGGGGCGGCGCCGGTGCGGGCGGCGCAGACGGCGTGAGCGCGCGGACCGGGAGGCCACGCTCGTTCCTTAGGACATAGATATGGCTGGAAGTGGTTAAGATCCGAACTACGAGAACGGAGCGTCCGTTGTAGCGGGTCATCATGCCGGTGAGGACGACTGGCTGGCCGGCCTTCAGGCGCATGCGCTCGGCGCGGACAGAGAATCCCCAGCCGAGATGCGCGTCCAGGGTGCCGCGGTCGGTGTGAAGCAGCAGGTGCGTGCCCGGCAGGCCATCGGCGGAGCTTGAGCGCGTCGAAATCCGTCCGATGGTCCCGCGAACTTTTAATTCCTTCGAAAGGTCATAGGCGGGCAGCGCATTGGAGCGCCGAGGGGCCTGGCGCGCGAGGAGAGGCGCGGCGGGAAGGACCATCGCCATACAGAGGGATAAAGCAGCCATGGCTTTCCCTGCCCCGTGCTTGGAACCCATTCTGATCCCTCCGGAGCCTCAGTTGAAATGGACTGCGATGGCCTGCTACAGCCGCGGACGCGACGCCGCGCCGAACAAAGCGGACACAGACCTCACGCCCCCATTTTATCAGATGCGAAATCTCCCTATCCAGGACTCCCTGCAGCACTGATTTTTCGGGGTGTGAGAGGCTGATAAAGGGGCGTTTAAACTGGGGAGGTGCAATGCCGCATTATTTCCAATAACTTGCAGGCATTTTTATGCTATGTACCGGGGCTCGTGCTCAGCTTGAATTTTGCACCTCACACGCTTCCCCGCACACGCCGATTGTACGTACATGCTAATTAATTGCGGAGGGGCTTGCCGGTTTTCAGGGTGTGGGCGATGCGTTCTTGCGTCTTGCGTTCGCCGCAGAGACTGACAAAGGCCTCGCGCTCGAGGTCGAGCAGATACTGCTCCGGGATGGACTGCGGGGCGGTGATGCCACCGCCGGCCATGATGAAGGCGAGCTTGCGAGCGACCAAGCCATCGTATTCGGTGGCGTATGCGCCGCGGGTCATCATGTGAATGGCGAGCTTTGCGGCGGCGAGGAATTCCTCGCCGAGGACGCGAATTTCAGCGGGCGGGGGCGGACGATATCCGGCGCGAAGCATGGCGAGCGCGGTCTGTTTAGCGCCGGCGACGAGGCGATCGCGATTCATGGCGATGAGGTCCTCGCGGCGGAGATAGCCGAGGGAGCGGGCTTCCTCGCCGCTGGTGGAGACCCTTGCGGTGGCGACGTTCTCGAAAATGGGCTTGAGGGCGTGGAACAGATCGAGGTTTTCGGCGCCGGCGGCGTTTTCATTGCCGCGAATCAGCATTTCTTTAGTTCCGCCGCCCGCGGGGATCAAACCGACGCCGGTTTCGACCAATCCGATATAGGTTTCGGCGGCCGCGTGGATGCGAGCGGCGTGGAGGCTAATCTCGCAGCCGCCGCCGAGCGCCAATCCCTGCGGCGCCGCAACAACCGGGCGCCCCGCATATTTGATGGCCATATTGACGCGCTGAAATTGTTTTACGGCGAGATGGATATCGTCCCATTCGCCTTCCTGGGCGCTGACGAGAAGGAGCATAAGGTTCGCACCAACGGAAAAATTCGACGCCTGATTGGCGATCACCATGGCTTCGAAACCGGCGCCGAGGCGCGCGAGGCCGGCATGAAGCATGGCGACGATATCGCCGCCGATGGCGTTCATTTTCGAATGGAACTCGCAGCAGAGGACGCCATCACCGAGATCAATCAGACTCGCGCCGGAATTTTTCTGGACGACGGGCGAGCGATCCTTGAGCGATTTCAGGACGATCACGCCGGGCACATCGGCGAGCGGCTGCAAGGCACCGGAAGATAGATCGAAATAGCTGGTGCAGCCGCGGTCATATTCGTAGAAGGACTTTTTCGCGGAGCCAAGAACTTTTTCCACGAGCGGCGGCAGCGGCTTGCCTTCGCGGGCGATGGCTTTGGACATGCGCTCGGCACCGATTGCGTCCCAGATTTCGAAGGGGCCCAATTCCCAGCCAAACCCCCAGCGCATGGCGCGGTCCACGTCGACGATGCTTTCGGCAATTTCGGGCACGCGGCGCGCGGCGTAAAGGCACGTCTCGCTAAGGCAATTCCAGAGGAAGCGATTCGCTTTATCGCCTTCTTTGGCTTCGAGAGCGGGCGCGGCAAGGGCAAGCAGGCGTTCGCGCGTGTCCTCGACGGCCTTGCCGGCTTCAATCGAGGCGAATTTCGCCTTTTGGCGCGGGCGATAGTCCATGGCGCGCCAATCGAGTGTGAGGATTTCGGATTCGTCACTTTTTTTGACGCGCTGATAAAAACCCTTGCCGGTTTTTTCGCCGAGCCAGCCGCGGCGCGTCATCTCCTCGACGAGCGGCGGGACGCGATAGGCATCGCGGGATTCGTCGCCGTGAACGTTGTCGTAGAGATTGCGGATGACGTGGACGAGCACGTCGAGGCCGACGAGGTCCGCCGTGCGGAAGGTGGCGGATTTGGGCCAGCCGACAGCGGGGCCGGTGCAAGCGTCCACTTCCTCGATAGTCATTTCGAGCGCCTGCATCTCACGCAGGGCCATCAACATGGAAAAGGTGCCGATGCGGTTGGCGATGAAATTGGGCGTGTCTTTAGCGAACACGACGCCCTTGCCGAGGCGGTAATCGCAGAATTGCTGGAGCTGGCGCAGGACCTCCGGGGCCGTCTTCGGGCCGGGAATCAATTCGACGAGCTTCATGTAACGCGGCGGATTGAAGAAGTGCGTGCCGGCCCAGTGGCGCTGGAAGTCGTCGGAGCGGCCCTGGGCGATCAGATGAATGGGAAGGCCGGAGGTGTTCGAGGTGACGAGGGTTCCGGGCTTGCGAGCGGCCTCGACGCGCTGGAAGAGGCTGCGCTTAATTTCGAGACTTTCGGCGACCGCCTCGACGATCCAATCGGCTTCGGCGCACCATGCGATATTGTCGTCGAAATTACCGGAGGCGACGAGGCGGGCGGTTTCGGGCGTAAAAAATGCTGCGGGGCGGGATTTTCGCGCGGCGTCGAGGCCGGACGAAACGATGCGATTGCGCACCGCGGGATTTTCCGCCGCGAGGCCCTTGCGCTTTTCTTCGGGGCTCCGTTCGGGCGGGACCATATCGAGAAGGAAGCAAGGGATGCCGGCATTTGCGAAATGAGCGGCGATGCGCGCGCCCATGGTTCCCGCGCCGAGTACGGCAACTTTGTGGATTTCACGGTTCATCGAAGGCCAGGAATGCGAGACACGAACATGGTTGCAAAAGCGGCAGGAGTGGTCAACCGGAAAGGTCCGGCGCGCGATCCGAGTCCGAGCTCTTCGGGCGCTCAAACCCTTCCGCTTGACACGCCGGACGCCGCAGCGGAGATCAAGGTGCTGGACGGTAGTGTGCGTAAGCAACCGGGGGGATGCTGGAGAAGAAGCTCGCTATTGATCCGGAGGGATATGGGCTGCCTCTGCGTAGATTGGAAGCACCAGTTCGGTAGCCATCGCGTCGTTTACCGCGTTGATCCGCAGCAGCATGTGGTGGTGGTATGCAGCGTGGGGGCGCGCAAGCAGGGGGACGCCGAGGATATTTACCGGCGGCTTGAGTCCGTCGTGAAAACGGGCGGCCTTGCTGAACAATTGGCGTCCGTCCTGTGGAATCTTTTACCCTCGAAGAAGTAAGCGCGCAGGCTCATCGCGACCTGAGTTCCAACCGAAACACAAAACTCCGAGGTCGCAGCGAGGCGAGACCCTCTCTCTTTTGCACACCGCAATTACGTGAGTCACCGTGCGGCAGCTAAACTGGGTTACATTGAAAATGAGAGGTGAGATCGGTTGGGGAAGGCGGCGAAATGGATTGGCGGGGCGGTGCGCGGGCTGCGCTCGTTCGCCTATCAGGAGAAGAACCGGCCGCGGATCGGGGTGGCGCTGGGCGGCGGATTCGCGCGAGGCATCGCGCACATCGGCGTGCTGCGCGTGCTCGAGCAACATCACATCCCGATTGATTGCATTGCCGGAACCAGCGTGGGGGCGCTGATCGCCGCGACCTATGCCAGCGGCACACCGCTCGAAGAGATGCAGCGGCAAGGCACCCTGACGCGCTTCAGCGATTTCGGGCGGTGGACCGTGTCGCGCATGGGGATGGCGTCGAACGAGCGCCTGGAATTTTTCCTGCACAAATTCACGCCATGCAAGGATTTCAGCGAAATGAAAATCCCGCTGTGCATCGTGGCGACCGACCTGATGAGCGGCTGCTCGATGCATTTCCGGGAGGGCGAGATCGCGCCGGCGCTGCGGGCGTCCTGCGCGTATCCAGGGCTATTTCTGCCGGTGGAATATGACGGGCGAATTTTCGTGGACGGCTTTCTGACGGAAACCGTGCCGGCGCTGGCGGCGAAGGCGATGGGCGCGGAGGTAATTATCTCCGTGCATCTCGAGCCGGGGCTGCTGGATTCGCGGCCGCGCAACACGATTGAGGTGATCAGCCGGTCGTTTTCGATCGGGCAGACGGCGGCAGTGCAGCCGTGGCGGGCCGTGACCGACGTGCTGATCGAGCCGGACGTTCACCGCATCCTGTGGGACGAGTTCGTGAAGACGCCACAGATGGTGCTGGCCGGGGAAGAGGCGGCACTTGCGGCGCTGCCGAAGATCCAAAAACTGATTTCAGGAAAAGCAGGAAAAGAACGCAGCGAAGAAGCGAAGTAAGAGGACAAGCGCGGCGCGGATTCACACCTGCCAAGATTCGAAACATGCGCCATGCGCGGCTGCGTCCTGGCGGGGTTATACTGCCGGGTTCACTGCCGCATTCGCTTGCGAGAATAAGGAGCCGACCGTTGCATAGGCTTGCGCGCGCCGTGGAACCGATTCGCTGGACGCCCGAAGGGGTGGTGGTACTGGACCAGCGGCGGCTGCCCGGGGAAACGATTCACTTCACCTACACGGATTACGCGGAGCTGGCGCTGGCGATCAAGGACATGGTGATCCGCGGCGCGCCGGCGATTGGCGTGGCGGCGGCGATGGGGATCGCGCTGGGCGTACAGCGCTCCGGGGCGCGGACGCTGCCGGAATTGCGCACGGAATTCGCACGCATCTGCGAGACGCTGGGGCGCACAAGGCCGACGGCCGTGGACCTCTTCTGGGCGATCGAGCGCTTCCGGCGACGGTTCGAAGAATTGGCGAGCCACGCGGAAAAGGGGGCCGGAGACGAGGGGCTGGGCCGCATTCGCGAGGCGCTTGTGGCCGAGGCGCTGAAGGTTCATGAGGAACGCCGCGCCGGGGATGAGCAGATTGGGCGGCTCGGGGCGGAACTGATGCCCGCGAGCGGGCGCGTGATGACGCAGTGCAATGCGGGCGCGCTCGCGACGGGCGGCATCGGAACGGCGCTGGGCGTGATTCGCATGGCGGTGGAAAGCGGGCGGCGGATCGAAGTGCTGGTGCCGGAAACCCGGCCGTACTTGCAAGGGGCGCGCCTGACCGCCTGGGAACTGCAGCAGGAGCACATTCCACTCACCTTGATTACCGACAACATGGTGGGGCATTTCCTGAAGACCGGCGGCGTGAGCGCGGTGGTGGTGGGCGCCGATCGCATCGCGCGCAATGGCGACACGGCAAACAAGATCGGGACATACGGAATCGCGGTGCTGGCGAAGGAGCATGGCGTGCCGTTCTACGTGGCGGCGCCGGTTTCGACGCTCGATCTCTCGCTCGCTTCTGGCGAGGATATTCCGATTGAGCAGCGGTCGGCGGAGGAAGTGACGCATCTTTCGGGCGTGCGTATTTCGCCGGCGGGCGTGGCCGCGGCGCATCCGGCGTTCGACGTGACGCCCGCGCGATTGATCACGGCGATTATTACCGAGCGCGGGGTGGCGCGGCCGCCGTTCGACTCGTCCCTTGCGGCGATGCGCCGGTAGGGAAGGCCGCGCAGCTACTCGTAGCGCAGGGCTTCGACGGGATTCATGCGCGCGGCCTTCCACGCGGGATAAACACCGAAGAAAATTCCAATCGCGGCGGAGATGACGAATCCCGTCACGATCCAGAAGAGCGACACCGAGACAGGCAGCGCGGGAAACACCAGGCGCACGCTTAATCCCACGGCCGAGCCGATCAGCTCGCCGATCACGCCACCGATAGCGGCGAGAACAATGGCCTCGAGCAGGAATTGCATGAGGATATTTTTTCGACGCGCGCCGACGGCCTTGCGCACGCCGATTTCGCGGGTTCGCTCGGTGACGCTGACGAGCATGATATTCATCACGCCGATGCCGCCCACCAGCAGCGCCACCGATCCGACGGCGAACATCACGATGAAAATTCCGCCGGAAATCTCCTTCCACAGGTCAATGAAGGCGTCCGGCGTGAAAATAGCGAAATCGTCGGGCTTATCCGAGGAAAGGCGGCGCATGCGGCGGAGGTATTCGCGCGCTTCGTCCACAACGTCCGCGACGTAGCGGGCGTCGGCGGCCTTGATGAAGAGGACGTAGTCTTTATCTTCCGGGTGAAGCTTTTGCATCGAGGAAAGCGGCAGGATGGCGATATTGTCCTCGGGATTCTGTCCGTTTCCAAAGGCCTGTTTCTGCCGGTCCATAACGCCGACAACGGTGAAGACGCGACCCTCGAGCAGCACGTCCTGGCCGATGGGGTCTTCGTGGGGGCCGAAGAGGGTGTCTGCCGTGTCGTGGCCCAGGACGACGACGGGGGAGCGATGATCTTCATCGGTCTGCGTGAAGAAGCGGCCGCGCGCAACCGTGAAATCGTAAATTTGCGCGATGGAGGGTGGATTGCCTTGGAGGATGACGTTCTTCGCGCGGACGTTGCCGCGGCGCACGTCGCTGGTGCCGGCGCCCAGCTCCGGCTTGAAGATGCGCAGGGAGGCGGCGGCTGCAGCGACGTGGGGCAGGTGCGATAGGCCATCGGCCCATTCCGGCTGCATGTCCTTGCGCTGAAGCACGTCCGGAGAGAGGCGGCCGAGGGTGGCCCAGGAAAATTTGTAGCAGATGACGATATTCGAGCCCATGGCCTCGACCGAACCGATCACGTTGGAGTTGAGGCCGCTGACGACGGCGCTGATGGCCAGAATGGTGCTGACGCCGATGACGATTCCGAGAATCGTAAGCGCGGAACGCAGCGGATTTCGGCGCAGCGAATCGAGGGCGAGGGCGACCGCCTCGCGAAACTCGCCGTAACTGCCGCGCACGTTCATCTTGCTCGCCCTCTCATTCCGCTCTCAGCGCCACGACGGGTTCGAGGCGCGCCGCCTTTGCCGCCGGATACACTCCGAAGAAAAGTCCCACACTGATTGCGACGAAGAGGCCCATCAGCACCGACCAGGGCTGCACGGCGCTGGGAAGCGACGTGGTCCAGGTGACGACCTTCGCGAGGAGGATTCCCAGCGCGACACCCCATGCGCCGCCCACCGCGGCAAGGGTGCTCGATTCGATCAGGAATTGCAGGCGAATGTCGCTCTGGCGCGCGCCCAGGGATTTGCGCAAGCCGATTTCGTGGGTGCGCTCGGTGACGCTGACCAGCATGATGTTCATAATGACGATGCCACCGACAAGCAGGGAAATCGAAGCGATGGCAATCGTGACGCCGAAGAAGGCGCCGCTGATGCTGTTCCAGAGTGAGAGGAAGGAATCGTTGGTGGCGATGGAGAAATCGTCGTCGGCGCGGTAGGGAACGTGGCGGCGCGCGCGGAGGAGCAGGCGGACCTCGTCCATCGTGGTTTGCATCGCCTTGGCAGCGGCGCTGTGGGCCTTCACCCAGATGCGCACGGAATCGTCGCTGCCGTAGACCTGCTGAAAAAACGTAATGGGAATGACCACCCAATTGTCGCGCGATTGGCCCATGACCGAGCCGAGCTTTTTGCCGGCGCCGATAATCTCGCATTCCGCGGTGTCTACGCGCACGCGTTTCCCGATGGGGTCAACGCCGGGGAAGAGCTTGTCTGCAATGTCGTAGCCCACCGAACAGACGGGATGCGCGTGGAGCACGTCGGCCTGATTGATCTGGCGGCCGGCCATCAGATCGTAGCTGTAGAGCTGCGGCATTTCGCCGCTCCAGCCGAGCACGTCGGCATTCGAGAGATAATCGGTGGCGGTTTTCACCTGGGCGTTCGGGTGGTTCAAGTCCGCGCCGACCGCGGCGCAGGTTCGGCAGGTGTCGCGCAGCCATTCGTAGTCGTCCATGCGGAATTTGCGGCGCTTCTGCGATTCTTCGTATTGATCAACGTTGGTGATGATCATCGGGGCGCGGTTCACGACGAAAACGTCGGCGCCGAGGGTGAAGACCTTCTCCGCGACATAGCGGTTCAGGCCGTTGACGAAGCTGACGACGGCGATGACGGACATCACGCCGATCACAACGCCGAGCAGCGTGAGCACGCTGCGCAGCTTGTGCGACCAGAGGCTCCCGCCCGCGATGCGGACGGCTTCGCCAAATGCCATGGTGGTCTTACCGGCCATCGAATATGCCTCGCGCTTGTGCGCGGCCTTCTCGCGAATGGGCGCGCTATTAATATGATACGCAATTCGCGACCGAAAATTTCCGTGCCATGCGCACGCTGGGATTGCAGCGGCATTTGCCTCGGCGAGGGGCCGCTGGTAGCATGGGATTCGTTCGCGACGCAGTCTTACGATGCAGCCGGTTGCCGAATATGTCTTCTGGCCGGGGCAGGGTCTTTCAATCCGCGTGGGTGGCACTTCTGCTGGTCGCGCTGGCGTGCGGCTGCGCCATGGCGCAGGCGAGCGGCAAGAAGGCGCGCAACAAACCGCCGAAATTTTACGCCGAGTGGCTGAATCGCGACGCGGCATACATCATCACGAAGCAGGAGCGCACGGCGTTTCTGCAGCTCACCTCGGATGATGCGCGCGATAACTTCATCCAGCACTTCTGGGACATCCGAAATCCGAATCCAGGCTCGCCCGCGAACGCCTATAAAGACGAAATCTATCAGCGGATCGCGTACGCCGATGCGCACTTCGGAGCCGGCTCCGGCGAGGAAGGGTGGCGCACCGACCGCGGCCGGTCCTATATCACGCTGGGGCCGCCGAAGCAGATCGAGCGCTATTACAACGCGGCGAATCTTCGCCCAATCGAGATTTGGTTCTACGAGAGCGTAAACCCGGCGCTGCCGCCATTTTTCTACGTCCTTTTTTACCAGCGCGACAGCATCGGCGATTTCCGATTCTATAGCCCCTATATGGACGGGCCGGACAAACTCTGCACCGGCATGGAGGCGATCAACGATCCGCAGGCGGCGCTGAAGCTGATCTCCGATTCCGCGGGGGCGGAGGTGGCTCGCATCTCGATGAGCCTGTTGCCCGGCGAGCCGCTCGATCCGGAGGGCCGGGTGAGCCTTCAATCGGACATCCTGCTTTCGAAGATACGGGACCTGGCGGATCAGCCGCAGAACGTGGCCGAGTTGAACCGTCGCCGGGAACTGGTCACGTCGGTTACGTCGCAGATCGTGGTGAATGCCTCCGATCTGGATATTCTGACGCTGCCGGTGCGCAATTCTCGCGGCGTGACGCGCCTGGATTACGCGGTTCGCTTGCGCCGGCCGTCGGATTTGGCGATGCAGCAGACGGAGGATGGGCGCTACTCGTATGCGATTGAAGTTCGCGTGCGTGTCTTCACCCCGGATGGCAAGCTGGTTTTTACGCAGGAGAAATCGGTGTCGGATTTTCTGAGCGGGGCGCAACTGGCGAATGTCCATCAGCGCCCGTTCGGCTATGAAGGCATCCTGCCGTTGCCGCCGGGCAAATACCACCTCGACTTCCTCATCACGGATTGGACCAAAAAGCTCGGCCTTCACGCGGAGCGCGACGTGACCATTCCGGAGGTTGCCGCCGATACGCTGGTGATACCGGGCGTACTGGCATTTTCTTCGGCGGAGCCGGTGCCGGCAGCAGATGCGGACTCGACGCCCTTTGCAATGGCGGGGCTGAAGTTCACGCCTCGCGAAATTTCGCCCCTGGACATCAATAGCACGCAGGATCTCCAGATCGCCTATCAGATCTGGGCCCAGCCCAAGGCTCCGCAATCCTACGGCGGCCAGACGCTCGACGTGGATTTTGCGCTGGGCCGGCCCGCCCTACCGGGCAGCCCGACGGTGCTGAAAAACACGATCAATATGAGCCAGTTCAGCGCGCAGGGCTCGCTTGTGGACGGCAAAAAGATCAGCCTGGATGGGGATGCGGCGGGCAATTACGTGCTGACGATTTCCGCGGGGCCGCCATCGGTCTCGCAAAAGGCTCACGCGTCACTTTCGCTGCGCATTCTTGGGGACGAGCCCGCCACGTTGCCGTGGGATACCGTGGAGCCGGGAATCGCAAAGGACCAAGGTGATGGTACGGCCGATGACCAGCGGGGGCTTTGCCTTCTCTCGCAAAACCAACTGAGCGAGGCCCGACTGTGGTTTCGGGCGGCGCTGCTGAAAAACCATAACGACGACGTCGCCCGCGCGCACCTGGTTCAGGAGTACTCGGCGCTGAAGGCGGATAATGCCGTGGTGAGCTTGTTCAACGATGCGGGCGTCACGGCGGGCACGGATTCCGGCACGATTGCCCTGATCGCGGAGAGCCTGCTCCATACCGGCGCGACACCGAAGGCCGTGTCGCTTCTACAAGACACGATTCATTCGCATCCCAATGATGGGCCGCTATATCTGGCGCTTGCCGATTGCTACCAGAGGCTTGGCGAGTCCCGGCAGGCGGCACAGGTCATGCGCAAGGCCAGAACGCTGCTTGGCACCCCTGCGACGCAGAAGTAATCGCTGATCGAACCCATTCATATTAATTCTAAGAGCGCGTTCATTCCAAATTCCATATAATTTGTCTACTTAGGCCAGAATACAGGGCCCAATGTACCTCCTATGTGGTTGATCAGGCGTTTGTTATATAAGAAAAGAGTTGTACGTATTTTGGCATCCTCTATGCTGCAAAATCATGTAGTGGAAAGCTATTACGGTGTGTCTTCGTTTGTGCGCCGCTGCTGTGAAAGGTAAGAGGGCCTAACGCTTGAGCTCCGAGGTGAAAGGAGTCCAGAAGATGCGTAACAAAATCTGTAGTTTGCTTTGTCTATATGGGCTTTGCGCCTTGTGTGCCTTGCCTGTCGTTGCCCAGCAGGGAGCAACCAGAGGCAGCCTTGGCGGAGTGGTGTACGACACCTCGAAGGCCGTTGTGCCGGACGCCAACGTGACGATTACCGGGCCGATTGGCAGCCAGACGAAGACGTCGAATGCCCAGGGCGCCTACCTTTTCACGGACCTGATTCCCGGCACCTATACCGTGAAGACCGAGAAGCAGGGCTTCAGGACGGTTCAGATGGCGAATGTGCAGGTTCTGATCAATCAGACTGCCAGCGTAGACGTGACGCTCTCAGCGGGTTCGGTGAGCACTACGGTCGAGGTATCGTCCGCCGCGGTTTCGATTGACCCGAACTCTTCCTCGGTGAATACGAACCTGCCGGATACGCTTTACGACAGTCTGCCGGTGAAGCGGAATGTGTCGTCGGTGATAAAGCTTGCGCCGGGGGTCGTTTCCGGGCTCGGCACCACTTCGATGTTGGTCGAGACCTCGGATTTGCCCTCCAACGAAGATGTGAACCCGTCAATTTCCGGGGCCAGCGGCCTGGAAAATCTCTATGTCGCCGACGGCGTGGTTCTGAACGATCCGGCGTTTGGCGGCTTTGGAGCCTTTTCGCCGAATTATGGCGCGCTGGGCGTCGGCATCACGCCCGCCTTCGTGAAGGAAGTGGAAGTAAAGACGGCCGCGTTCGAACCTCAGTATGGGCACTCGACGGGCGGCGTGATCCAGATCGTCACGAAATCCGGGGGCACGAGCTTTCATGGGAAGATCGGCGGCTTTTTCGGCCCGCGCCCGGTGCAGTCCGAGTTCAAAAATTTTGACGATTTTCACCCATTAAATCTGATCGGCCGGCATCTTTACAACGGCTACGCCGAGGCCGATGCTGAACTGGGAGGATATGTTCCGCTTGGCTTCCTGAGGAACCGACTCTTCTTCTTCGGCGCCTTCGACCCCACCTGGGCCCATAATTACGTGGCACCGGCGCTTGGCTCGGGCCTCTTCAACTTCTACCACGGCGATCTGGACCGCGAGATTACGACCTACGGCTACGCCGCGAAGCTCACGTACAAGCTGACCAACAGCAGCACCATCGAATCCTCGGTATTCGGCGATCCGAATTCGACTCCTGCGCTCCCGTGGCAGACCTTGACCGCGGACAACACGTCGGTGAACACAACCTGGAATTACGGCACGCGCAGCTGGTCCACACGCTTTAGCGGGGCGCTGAGCCCCACCTGGTCCGCTGATTTCAGTTTCCTCTACAACTGGAATCACTTCACCGAAACGCCCGGAGTCTCGGTCTTCCCCATCGAGGACCAGACGCAGACCGGCGCCTGCTCGGGCACCACCTGCCCCGACGTGTCTCTCCAGAGGGGAGACTTTCAGGCGCAGGGGCCTTCGTTCCTGGCGAACTACACCTCGAACACGAAAAGCATCGCGTTCGACACGTCGAAACAGTTCACCTTCGCCGGCACGCACACGTTTTCGATTGGCTACACCTGGCAATTCCCCACCTACGATGCCGCCACGATATATTCGACTCCGCGATATACGATTCCGGCGGTAAACGCCACTGGCGGCGATCCGGGCACGGGGGCTGCCGCGGGCCTGACTTCCGATGCCTCGTTGCAACTGCAGATCGCGGATCCCACTTGCACCCTCTGTCCCCTGATGAACGTTCCGGGGTTCGCCGCGCCGGTTCCGGTGGTTCTGAAGCAGGCGCGCGGCCGCTTTGATAGCGGCGTGTCGGAGAATACGGGCAAATATCACGCCGCGTACGCCAACGATTCATGGGCCATGAGCAATCGCGTAACACTCAACCTGGGGCTGCGTTGGGAACAGCAGCGGCTCACCGGCAGCGCCGCTCATGCCTTTTTCAACGACCAGTGGTCGCCGCGCATCGGCTTCATCGTGGATCCGATGGGGGATCGCAAGTCCACAATTTACGCGAACTATGCGAGGCTGGCCTTCGTGCTTCCGCTGGATATGGCGGTACGCGAGCTGAGCAGCGAAGATGACAGCCTCGACGATTATTTCGCGCCGGTTTCGTCGGGGGGAATGGTGACCCTCAACCAATATGGGACCGTGAATTTCCAGCCGGACGCCGCGCACCTGCTGAACAACGCCGTCGGCGGCATTGGGACTCCCGTCAGCATCGAAATTCAGTCCGGCGGTGAGCCCTTCGTCAAAGGGATTCGCATGGAATATAACGACGAATTCGTCGTCGGCGCGGAACACCGGTTCGGCGGGGGGATTTTTGCGAGTGCGCGGTACATTGATCGGCGGATGAAACGCGTTGTCGAGGACGAAGTGGGCGCCTCCGTTGAGCAGCTTACCGCGTTGGCCTTCAACGGAGGATCGTACACTTACATCATCGGCAACCCGAGTGCCAGCCAGGATATCTTCGTGAATCCGAAGGAAATCACATGGCAGCCCGCGGATCCGACGAATCCCAACGCGAGCGCACCAGCCGGATGCTTCGATTCCCTGGGTCACGAAACGATATACCTTTCCGGCGAAATGCAGAACACGTTCGGGGCAAATGTGGGCGCTGCATGCTTCCCGGCGGTGAACATGAACCCTTGGACCGATGCCGCGGGGAATGTTCTTCCGGGCGCTCTTTTCGGCGGCGAATTCCAGCCGGACGGTAACCCTGACCCATATCCGAACGCGCAGCGGAACTATCAGGCTGTGGAATTCGAGGTGAACAAGAACTTCAGCCACGGCTGGCAATTGCTTTCTAATTTCCGCATCGGGCGGCTGGTTGGGAACTACGAAGGTGCGTTCCGCAACGACAACAGCCAGAGCGATCCCGGGATCAGCTCCCTTTTTGATTTGACGCCGGGCGAGCTGGGATTGCTTGGCCAACAGCTCGGGATCGGCCCTCTGAACACGGATCGCAAATATGTACTCAACGTCTTCCCGAGCTACACGCTGAGCCGAGGCTTCGCCAAGGATCTTGTGCTGGGCGCGGGGCTGAACATCGAATCGGGCGTCCCCTTTAGTACGCTTGTCGCACAAGAGATTTATGGCAACGCCGGTGAAGTGCCGCTCTACGGGCGCGGCGATTTGGGCCGTGGTCCGGTGACGGGCACGATTGACGCGCACCTCGAGTACCCCTGGAGGATGAGTGAGACGAAGCAGCTCAAATTCCAGTTCGACGCCTTCAACATCGCCAATACAACCCGGGAAATCCTGATTCAGCAGGAAGCGGATCTCGGGTTCCAGGTACTCAACGCGGATTTCCAGAAGCCGCGCCGCTTCGTGCCGCCGTTCAGCTCTAGATTTTCGGTGCTCTTCACCTTCTGAAGCAGGGTAGTCGTTTCGGGGAGAAAGGGGGCGCTGTTTGCGCCCCTTTTCGTTTTCGAGGGCTTTCAGTCCCCTTGGCGGATGGCAGGCTTTGGCCTTACGCTGCGCTTGAAACGCGGGCCGTTCCTTGTTAGCTTGGGCATCCGGAGTATTCAGCATGTATTCGGATGGCGGCAGGAGCGGTTCCGGAGCCTCTTGCAGCCATCCTGCGCCCCGCCCGGGGCCGAGCTTAACCGCAACAAATTCCGCAATTTCAACTGGCAGCGCGCAGCCGGCGTTTGCCCGCGCATTCGTTCTCGGAGTCGCTCCGCATTTACTCCCGCTTGGGAATTCGAGGTGAACCATGAAAACGTACAGCAGCGAATGGATACGCAACGTCGGCATTGTCGGCCACGGCGACACGGGGAAGACCCAGCTTGTGTCGTCGTTGCTTTACACGGCAGGGATGACGCCGCGGCTGGGTAAGGTGGCGGAAGGCTCGGCGACCACCGACTGGGATGAAGAAGAAATCGCGCGAAAGATTTCGATCCAGACCGGCCTGGCCTTCGCGGAATGGCAAGTGCCCGGCCAGGCGGAGAAGACGAAGATCAATTTGCTCGATACGCCGGGGTATTCGACCTTCATCAACGAAACGAAGTCTTCGCTGATTGCCGCGGACGCCGCGCTGATCGTGGTGGACGCGGCGTCCGGCGTGCAGGTGATGACGGAGAAGGTGTGGGACTACGCAACCGAGTACGATCAGCCGCGCGCCTTCGTGCTGAATTGGATGGACCGCGAACTTGCGGGCTTCGAACGGGCGCTCGGCTCGCTCGAGCAGGTGTTTGGCCGAGGCGTGATTCCAGTCCATTTGCCCATCGGCTCGGAGCGCAATTTCCGCGGTGTGGTTGACCTAGTGACGATGAAGGCGCTGATCTATACGCCCGACGGGGACGGCAAGGCCAAAATCGAAGAGATTCCCGCGGACATGGCAGAAGCGGCGCAGGCGGCGCATGAGGCCCTGGTCGAGCTGGTGGCCGAGGGCGAAGACGAATTGATGCAGGAGTTCTTCGATAAAGGCACGCTGCCGGCCGAGGATCTGAAGAAAGGTCTGCACGAAGAGGTGCGCGACAAGAAGGTGTTTCCAGTGCTGCTCAGTTCGGCGCTGCACAATATCGGCAGCGATGCGATCCTGAACTTTTTCGCGGAGATTTTTCCGTCGCCGGAGTATCGCGGAAAGGCGATCGGGCGCGATGCCGCCGATCCGAAGGCGGCGGAGGTGGCGCGGAAGATCTCGGATTCGGAGCCGGTTTCCGTGTTTGTGTTCAAGACGCTGGCGGACGCTTTTGCGGGACGGGTCACGTACTTCAAGGTGATGTCTGGCGTGCTGAAGAATGATGCAACTCTTCAGAACTTTAACCGCAACGCACCTGAGCGCTTCCAGCACATCCAGGCGATGCAGGGCAAGACGGCCTCGGGGGTTTCGGAGTTGCACGCGGGCGATATAGGCGCAATTGCGAAGCTGAAGGAAACCGTCACGGGCGAAACGCTGGGCGACAAGAACGCGCCGATTTTTTATCCCGCCGCGCGGATACCGGAGCCTTCCATCACCTTTGCCATCGAGCCGAAAACGCGCGCCGATGAAGACCGAATCGGCACGGCAATACACAGAATTCTTGAGGAGGATCTCGCGCTTCGCTTCGGGCGCGATCCGCAAACGAAGGAATTTCTGCTTTCTGGCGCGGGGCAGCAGCATATCGAGGTCGTCGTCGCCAAACTGCGGAAGCGGTACCACGTCGAGCTGACGCTGCATCCGCCGAAAGTCCCCTACCGCGAGACGATTCGCGGCAAGGCAGACGCCGAGGGCAAGCACAAGAAGCAAAGCGGCGGGCACGGGCAATTCGGCGTGTGCCGCATAAAGATGGAGCCCTTGCCGCGGGGCGCCGGACTCGAGTTCGTAGACGATATTTTTGGCGGCGCGATTCCGAAGAACTGGATACCGTCGGTGGAGCGAGGGGTCCGCGAAGCCGCCGAGCGCGGATATCTTGCCGGCTTTCCGGTGGTGGATTTTCGCGTGAGCCTCTACGACGGCAAGTACCACGACGTGGATTCAAGCGACATCGCGTTCAAGATTGCGGGCACGCTGGCATTCAAGGAGGCGATGAAGCAGGCGCGGCCCGCGCTGCTCGAACCGGTCATGCACGTGGAGGTCTACGCGCCGGATCAATATTCAGGCGACCTGATGGGCAACCTGAGCTCGCGGCGGGGGCGCATCAGCGGGAGCGAATCGCGCGGCGGGAATGTAGTGGTGAAGGCGCAGGTGCCGCTATCGGAAATGCTGAGCTACGCGAATGAACTGATTTCCATGACGCAGGGGCGCGGCAGCTACTCCATGGAGTTCTCGCACTACGATCTGGTGCCGAGCGAGATTGCCGAGAAGGTGATTGCCGCTCACAAGCCGCACGCCGCCGCGGAGGCGGAGGAAGCGGCTACGGCTTAGCGGCGGGCGCTGCGGCATTGCGGGCGGCCGTGCCGAATATCGAGGAACGGCTGCGTTTCCCCGCAGGTGATGCGTTATTGACCCTGCTTGACGCGAGAGGCGGAGGGATTCGCCTTCCTAGCCTCGGCCTTCTTGTGCGGCGTCTTTTTCTGGTGCGCGGCGCTTGAGTTATGCGCTTTCTTCGCGGACCAGCCTGGACAGCCGTATCCGTAGCATGGTCCTGCATCGTGCCCGCAGGCCATTGAGCCTGGAACGCACATCAGGACCAAGCATGCCGCCAGAATCGTCGCTGCTATCGTCTTCACGGCTCACCCCCGACCATTCATCTAGGAACTTTGCCGCCACCAGTTTGGCCGTCGTTCACGCGTTGTCCATCGGGAATCATCCGTAGGGCGGCCTACGGGATTGCGGTGCGGCGCCGGGTGCAAATTGGAACTTGCGCGGCAGGAGGGATGTGGGTCAATGTGCTCGGCATGAAAAAAGCGCCACGCACGGTCAGTTCCCACGATGCCACGCTTGGCATTCATGCCGGCGAGGATCATTTCCATCGCAACGCGCCGGTGAGCGCGCCGATCGTGCGCACCTCGAATTTTACGTTTGCGAGTACGGCCGAAATGAAGCGCTGGGCCGAAGGAAAAAGCCCGGCTTACATCTACACGCGCTACGGAAATCCGACGCTTGCGCTTGCGGAATGCAAACTTGCCGCGCTCGAACGCACCGAGGCGGCAGTGGTGACAGCGTCAGGAATGGCGGCGATTTCGAGCGCGCTGCTCGCGTTCCTGCGCGCGGGCGATGAGGTGATCGCTACGCGGCAGCTTTACGGCGGCAGCTATCGGCTGATGCGGGATTTTCTGCCGCGCTACGGCATCACGGTCCGCTACGTGGAAGCATCGCTTGCCGGAATCGAGCGGGTCGTCAGCCCGCGAACCAAGGTGCTTTACGTCGAAACGCCCACCAACCCGTCGCTGCGCCTAGTGGATTTGCGCAGGGCGGCCGACTTCGCGCGGGAATGGGGGCTGATCTCGGTCGTGGACAACACGTTCGCCAGCCCCGCGCTACAGAAGCCGGCGGAGTTCGGCTTCGATCTGGTCCTGCACAGCGCCACGAAATACCTGGCCGGGCATTCCGACGTGATCGCGGGCGCGGCGGCCGGCAGCGCCGCGCTGATCCGCAAGGTGCGGGAAGCGGTGATCTACTTCGGCGGGTCGATGGATCCCCAGGCGGCGTTCCTGCTGATCCGCGGGATGAAAACCTTGCAAGTGCGAGTCGAGCAGCAGTGCCGAAGCGCCGCCGCGATTGCGAGGTTCCTCGCCAAGCACGCGAAAGTAGCGCGCGTCCATTATCCCGGGCTGACGTCGCATCCCGACCACGCGCTTGCCCGGCGCCAGATGCGGGATTTCGGCGCCATGCTGTCGTTCGACGTGAAAGGCGGCTTGCCGGGGGCCAGCCGATTTTGCGATCGAGTGCGAATCTTCCTGCTAGCAGCCAGTCTGGGCGGCGTGGAGTCGCTCGTTGTGCTGCCGGCCTATACGTCTCACTACAACATGTCCAATGCCGAGCTGCAGGCGGCGGGCGTCGAACCGGGAACGGTGCGCGTATCGGTTGGTCTGGAGGCCGCGGAGGACCTGATTGAGGACCTGCGGCGAGCGCTGCGGTAAGCAGGTACTAGCAAGGCGAGAGAGATGCTCCTAGTCCTCTCGTACCAGAAGAATAGAATTGTATTTCGCTCTTTTCCAGTGAGAGAATACCAGCAAGGTAACCCGTGGCCACTGCCACGGCAGAGGATGCCATGCGATTTTCGCCCCGGCTCGCGGTCGCGGTGTTCACCCTAGTTCTTGCCTTCCCGTTCTGCGCCGCGGCACAGTTTGGCCCGCCCAGTGTATCCTCGCCGACGCAACTCATGCCGCCGTCGTCAGTGGCTTCCATCACCGTCAACGTCTACGACGAAAACGGCATTCCGCTCACGCGCCAAGCCTTGGTGCAACTCGAAGGCATCACCAGCGGAACGAACGTGTGGGGCACCACCGGCACGCAATCTAAGGTGGAGTTTGATGGCGTTGCCGGCGGCGATTACATGTACGAAGTAAGCGCGGCCGGCTACAAGACTGCAAAGAGGGAGATACACATCTTCGATGTGGCGGAGAACTATCAGGAGAACGTAACTCTGGTATCGGAAGCAGGTGCCGCGCCGCCCCCGCTTACACCGGGCCAGATTCTGGCGCCGAAGGCCCGCAAAGAGGCCGAAAAAGGCATCACCGCAATTAAGGCCGGAGATTTCAACCAGGCGCAAAAGCACTTGGACAAAGCCCTGAAGCTCGCCCCAAGCGATGCAAACGTAATCTTTCTGCTGGGCTATCTCTACATGCAAAAAAAGGATCTGCCGAAGGCGCAGGCTTACCTGAGCAAAGCTGTGTCTATTGATCCGAAACAGGCCAGGGCACTCACGCTGCTTGGCGAACTTCATATGCAGCAGAAGGACTATGCCGCGGCGTCGAGCTCGCTCGAAGCGGCCGTAAAGGCCGATCCAAATGCTTGGCAGGCGCACTGGTTTCTTTCGGCCGCGTGTCTATCACTGGACGACTTTGAAAAATCCAGGCAAGAAGCGGAACTGGCTATTAAGACCGGCAAAGGGGCTGCTAAGGGCGCGAATCTGGTGCTCGGCCAGGCTCTTGCGAGTCTCGGGAAAATTCCAGAGGCGGTCCAAGCCCTTCAAACCTTCACGCAGGACTTTCCCAAGAGTGCAGTGACGCCGCAGGTGAATCAGCTGATTGGGCGCTTGAAGAAAATGGCTGATGTCCCGAAAGCCTCTCTCGTGCCCGTTTCAACTATGGCGCTCAGCGCGCCGTCGGCTGGGCCATCCGGACTGGGCAGCGTGGCAGGCGTGGCGATACCGGGGTGGGCGCCGCCGGATGTGGATGACGAAAAGCCAACGCTCTCCGGCGGCGCTGCGTGTCCCGCCAGCCGCGTGATCGATGGCGCGAGCAAGCGAGCGGAAGAACTTGTGGACAACATTTCGCGCTTCGGGGCTCGAGAGACGATGCTGCACGAGGATCTGGACGAACTCGGCGGGCCGCTCACGAAAGAAACCCGGAAGTATGACTACCTCGCACAGATTTCCGAGCCGAAGCCGGGGCTGCTCATGATCGACGAGTATCGCAAAGGGCTTGGGGCCTATCGCGATGGCTACCCCGATCACATTGCCACGATTGGGGTGCCGATTCTCGCCATGATCTTTCATCCCGATCTGCGCGCAGATTTCGATATGACCTGCGAAGGCCTGGGAGACTGGCACGGGCAGGCAACCTGGCTGGTGCACTTCCGCCAGAAGCCCGATCGGCCAAGCCGCGTGCAAACCTATGAATTCGGGGACGGCTCCTATCCGGTCGCCTTGAAGGGCCGCGCCTGGGTCGCCGCCAGTTCCTTCCAGATCGTGCATATCGAGACGGACCTGGTCGAGCCGATGCCGAAGATTCAGCTCCTCACAGAGCACCAGTCCGTGGACTATGCGCCGGTTGACTTCAAGCTGAAAAAGACCCAGCTCTGGCTGCCGAAGCAAGCCGATCTTTATTTCGAATTTCGTCACCACCGGTACTATCGCCGCCATAGCTTCGATCACTTCATCCTGTTCTCCGTCGGCTCAAAGCAAAAGATTCACGCCCCGAAGAAGCCGGAAACGGCGCAGGCGGCAGGCCCGAAGTCGGACGCGCTCGTTCATTAGAGAGCGGCTTCGCGCTTTTCCTGGCGCGAGGTGGGGCGGCGGAACTTGGCGCAGCCGTGGTATACTTTCCACCAGTGAGTTCGCCCAAGACCGTAAGCGGTCCTCAACGGCCTGCGGGGGTTGACCTCCGAACCAAAGTCGGCACCCTCTCCCTCAGAAATCCAATCATTGCGGCCAGCGGCACCTTCGGCTACGGGGTCGAGTTCGCCCATTTGGTTGACCTGAACGCCCTGGGCGGCATCGTGGTAAAGGGCCTCTCGGCTGAGCCGATGGCAGGGGCCCCCGCACCCCGGATGTGCGAGACAGCGAGCGGGATCGTTAATGCCATAGGGCTGCAAAACATCGGCGTCCGGGCCTTCATCGCGGAAAAACTGCCACAATTACGCCAATTCCGAACGGCGATCATCGCTAATGTCTTTGGCCACAGCGTCGCCGAGTACATCGAGGTGATCCGGGCGCTCGAAGATGCCGAGGGCATCGCCGCTTACGAGCTCAACATTTCCTGTCCGAACGTTCAGAAGGGAGGGATCGAATATAGTACCGACCCCGCGCTGACGACCGAGGTGGTTGGAGCCGTACGAAAGGCCTCGAGCCGACCGCTGTGGGTAAAGCTATCGCCAGTTGTTGGGAGTATTGGACTTATAGCAAAGGCTGCCGAATCCGCTGGAGCGGACGCCTTGGTTATCGCAAACACGTATCCTGCGATGTGTCTGGATGTACACAATCATCGGTCCCGGCTTGGTAGTACGACAGGCGGGTTGTCGGGCGCGGCGATAAAACCTATAACCGTGAGGCTGGTTTACGAGGCGAATCGGGTGATTCGGATACCGATCGTAGGACTTGGCGGTATTGAGAGTGCCCCCGATGTGGCCGAGTATGTCGTGGCCGGCGCAACTGCGGTTGAGGTTGGCACCGCGCATTTCGCGGACCCGCGGGCTTCTGAAAAGCTCGTGAAGGGCCTCGAAAAGTGGTGCCGGGACCAAAATCTACCTGGAATCAGTGGCTTACGAGGCTCGTTGCAGGCGAGTTGAGCTTGTATCGGCAGGGCTTCGGAAGGTAGAATGTTACTGATTCCAATGAGGTTACACAGGATGCGAACGCGAATATATGCGGGCTTGGTTTCGGTGTTCTTATGCCTGGCCGTGCTTCTGTTTTCACCATCGGTGAATCCTGAAACCTTTGCGAAGGCGAATGCTCGCCCGAACCGCTCGATGACCGCTGCGAACATCCCAGCAGCCCTTGCGAAGACGCCCACGGGGCCGAAGCCGCTCGCCGTGTGGGAATGCGTGACTGGATGGTACGGCGAGCCATTTGACGGCCAACTGACGGCAAACGGAGAGATTTACGACATGTACGCCGCCACTGCGGCTCATCCGACCCTGCCGCTCGGCTCAATCGTCCGCGTGGTGAATGAGCGCAATCACCGCAGCGAGATCGTTCGGATTAACGACCGCGGCCCCTACGTGGAAGGGCGCGAGCTTGACGTCTCCTATGGAGTTGCTAGAGACTTGGGATTCGACCAGACGGGCCTTGCCAAAGTCGAGGTCGAGTTGCTCAAGGTGCCGCCACGCCCAGTCCCGGATCATCGCAATTAATCGTCGCTCTCGATGTGGATCGGTTAGGGCCGGCCGCCGCTATGGCGCGCGGGCTCAGCGGTGCGGCAGGGCTTTTCAAGGTGGGAAGCCAGCTTTTCACCGCTGAAGGGCCGCGCTCGATTGAACGAATCGCCAAGCTGGGATTCGGCATCTTTCTCGATCTTAAATTCCACGATATCCCCAACACAGCGCTTGGGGCTGCGGCTGCTGCGGCTAAGCTGCCAGGAATCCGTATGATGACGCTGCACGCCTCCGGCGGGTTGGAGATGATGCGCGCCGCTCGAGAGGCCGTTCCTGCCAAGCGGGGCAGTCCGGCGCTGATCGCCGTCACTATCCTCACCAGCTTGAACGCTGCGGCCTTGAAGCAGATCGGCATCTCCGGCTCTCCCTCCGATCGCGCCGTCGCCCTGGCCAGGCTCGCGCAGCAGGCTGGGCTGGACGGCGTGGTCGCTTCAGCGCACGAGGTGCCGAAGATCCGGCAGGAATGCGGGCCAAAGTTCCTGATAGTCGTGCCCGGCGTACGACCCACAAGCGCTTCGCTTGACGACCAATCGCGCGTTGCCACCCCCTCCGAGGCGATATCCGCCGGCGCGGACTATCTGGTAGTGGGGCGACCGATCACCGCCGCGCCCGATCCTCGTGCCGCTGCCCTGGCCATCGCGGCGGAGATTGCTTCCGCACGCCGACCTTAGCTCGCTGCGAACCCCAAAATAATCGCGCGGACAGCTGTACCTCTGTTGCACGGTTGGACAGGGGTGGTCCGGGATTCATTCGCGGTAGCATCATCCGCGCGCAAAATAGCGTGGCGGCGCTTCGGAAAGCCGGGAAAAGCGTCTAGGCAATGGGGGCAAGGAAGCATGGCATTCTGGTTTCGTCGTTCGGGCCATCAGACAGGCGAAGGTGCAGGTGCGTCCATTGCCGAAGAACAGCAGACAGCAGAGTGCGCCGCGGACGATGCGCCAACCGGCGGCGAGCCGGCCGATGATGCTGCGTTGAAGGAATTCCTCTTTAAGAATTTCCTGTGCGAGGAAGACGCCAGCCGCATTAAGGCCGAAACTGCCGCAGACGAAGCCGCGCCGGCTTTGGCTTATGCGCCGGCACCAGCGCTGTCCGAACGAATCGAGACGTCCGTCAATCCGCAAGCCGACGATTGGGGCGATGAATCGCCCGAAACGAGATTCAAGTCATCTGCCGCAAGGCCCGAAGAGCCAAAGACCGCGGAATTCCCCGATCCGAAGGGCTACGCGCGACAAGACTTTGATCAGGCGCACACCGAACCACCTGCGACAGCGCCCGAAATTATTTCCGAGCCAGCCGCGGCACGTGTAGGAACCGAGTTCATCGAGCCTATCGTCCAGCCCGTCCGGGCGGTGGGCGAATCCGACGGGGCAGCATCCGAACGAGCCGGGGATTCGGCCACGCAGACCTTTCCGCCGAGCGACTGGGCCTTCGAAGAAAAGCTCGCGAGCCACAAGGAGTGGGTGGACTCGAAGGGCATGATGGGCAAGCGGGCAGCGCTGAGCGACGCGAAACTGCAGGGCGCGGAACTGATTAGCGTGAACCTGCGCTACGCGGACCTTCACGCCGCGAACATGCAAGCGGCGGACCTGCTGCTGGCCGATTTGAGAGACGCGTGCCTCACCAGGGCAGACCTCGAGGAGTCGTGCCTTGTGGGGGCAAACCTGGAAGCGGCAAACCTGGAGGGCGCGTCGCTCGGGACGGCGATGGGGCTCGTAAACCGGCAGCTTGCCGGGGCCAACCTCCGGGACGCGTCACTGCCGGCGCAAATCCTGGAGTTTCCAGCGCGCGAGGAATTCGAAGGGGCGTCGCGCGCGGCATGGCGATATTTCACGGCAATCCTGAGCATGGCGGCGCTCTCGCTGTTGGCGCTGTGGAAGGTTCGAGACGTGCAGCTTATCGCCGACCGATCCATCCTGCCGTTCCTGCATTCCGCCGCAGCCGCGACGGCACTGCCCACGGCTGAACTTTTCCTGATTGTGCCGGTGGCCGTATTCATTCTTTATGCCGTGTTTCAGTTTCACTTGCAGCGGGTGTGGGACGCGGCGCTCGAATTGCCGGCCATCTTCCCGGATGGCCGCGTGCTAGGCGAAGGCTCGCCCCGCATCGTGGTTGGGCTGCTGCGGGCGCACTTCCGCTGGATGAATCAGGATGCGCCCTCGACTAGATTCATCGAGAAAGCCATCGCGGTGTGCCTGGGATACTGGCTGGCGCCTGCGCTGCTGCTGCTCTTCTGGGCGCGGTATCTGACGCGGCAGGACCTGCACGGCACGGCGCTACTGGAGGTGCTGGCTGCCGCTGCTACGGGGATCGCGTTCTATGCATCAGCGCGCATTGGGCGGCGGCAGGAGCGATGGATCTTTGAGCGCAAGCTGCGGCGGGAGTTCGGGGCGCGAATCGCGGCTATTAATCCGGTGACGGTTACGATCGTGGCGCTAGGCGTGCTGACGGTGCTCGGCGTCGGAACGATCAAGGGGCTCCCGCATGATAAAGCGCGCGCGCCACAGTTCATGTCGGGCGACGTGCGGCGGTGGGCGCCGACGGTCTTTTGGTCGGTCGGCTTCGATCCCTACGCGGATTTGACCGAGGCTGCGATTTCGCGGCGACCGGCAAATTGGACTGGCGATAGCGACCAACTCGGCTCCGTCACGGGGGCGCGATTGAGCGGGGCGCGGCTGCGCTACGCGCAGGGGTACGGCGCGTTTCTGGCGAATGCTCATTTGTGGAGAGCGGACCTGCAGGGTGCATTTTTATCGCAGGCCGATCTGCGCGGCGCAGACCTGAGCCAGGCGAGCCTTTATTACACGGTGCTCGAGAGCGCCAACTTGAGCGGCGCAAATCTGAACCGCGCGCGACTGGAAGAAGCGAATCTGGGGCGCGCGGATCTGCGCAGCGCCAATCTTTCCTACGCTTCGCTGGCGGGCGCCCGGCTGGTGGATGCGCAACTGCAAGGCGCAAGCCTCTATAGCGCGCAGCTTGCGTCGAGCGACCTGGCACGCGCCAATCTGGAGAAGACCGACCTGCGCGACGCGCATTTGGAAGGCGCTAATCTAGCGCACGCGGACGTGCAGCGGGCCTACGTGTGGTCCGCAAAGCTGGCCAGCGCCGATCTGGAGGGCGCGCGGCTTGGCGGGGCAATCTTCATCGGTGCAGACCTGCGCTTGGCCGACTTGCGCGAGGCGCAAATGACGGCCACCGTGCTCAACGACGCGAATCTGACGGGCGCCATACTCGATGGCGCCGATCTGCGCGGGGCGTTAGGGCTCACGGCCAAGCAAGTATGCTCTGGGCGATCGCATGCGGGGGCGCTGCTGGATCCGCAGCTAGAAATGCAGGTGAATGCGCAATGCGGTGCGCCGGGAAGCCCCCCCATCGCACCGCAGCCATAATCTTCCGGGTGATTCCGCGCCGAAGCGCCAGAACTACTGCCCCGAGCCGGCGGGGGCGGGCTTCGCGAAGCGGCTATCTTCTACCGGCACGTTCGCCTGCACCTGATTCCACTTATCGGTCGTCGTGCCTTCCATGCGCACAGTGCGGACCGTGAAAGGCACTTTTACGCCGCTTACGTCGCGGTAATCGTCGTAATCGGTGGCAACCGGCAGCGAGCCGAGCGGGGTGGTGATCCTGGTGGCGACGCGGAGCAGCAAGCCGCTTTGCGTGTCGAAGTCATAGGTCACCGGCGCGCCGGACTCGAAAACAACCACGCGATAGGCCTCGTGATCGCCGACCTTTTCCGTTCCCATCACCCGCGCGCGAGGGTTCTTCGCCAGATTGAGCCCCGGAATGAATTCCGCCCATAGCTTCACGCGGGCGAGGGCGTCGCCGGTTTCGTCGGTGACGCGGGTTCCGCGCTGCTCCCATCCCGCCGAGCCGTCGAAGCCTTGAGTGACGGCGCCATTCCCGCGGTGAAGAATGGCGAGCGCCTTATCGGGGGTCTTGCGAATGGTTTCCATGGTCGCGGGTTGAGGGGCGCTTCCTTGCGGGCCGCGCGCCGGGGCCTCGACCGTACCCTGCTCGGAAAGCGTTGAGATTTTCGCGATGGCGTTCTCGCCGCCGAGCGCCTGGACGTACTTCTGCAGAATATCGGCCGCGGAAGGACCCGCGGGTGCGGCGGCCGCGCCGGCAGCGCCCTGCGCCGGGCGATTGCCCTCGCCGCGCTGCATGGCATTCGCGGCTGGCATTTCGGCTGGGGTCGCGGAGGCAAGCTCGGGCAGCGACGGCATTGCGGCAGGATGAGACGCCGCGCGATGGCAGGTGTAGCAGCTCACCTGCGGGCGGGCGTTGAAATTGTCTTTGTTGATGGCGAACATCATGGTCATCATCTTTCGCGCGGTCTGCTTTTCGCGCTTATCGTCCTTCGCGCGATCGCCGGGAACATGGCAGAAATCGCAGCCGACGCCCAGGGCGACGGAGATGTACTGCATTGAGGGAATCAACTGATTGGCGGGAATGTCCTTCAAGATCTGAATGTTCTTGTAGTACTCCGCGGCGGTTTTTCCCTCCATCGCCTGCGGGCCTTGCGCCCGAACGCCAGAAGCCTGGGCGTTCGCCTGCGGGGTGGCGCCTTGCTGCTGCGCTGGCGATTGGGACTGGCTGCGCGTTCGCGCGAGCACGCCCGGCCATTGCAACGCTAGAGCGAGAAATGCCAGGGCGGAGGCCGCCAGCACGATCCGAAAAGCCGCGCGCATCGAGAACCCAGTTTTCATGAAGGATCATCCTCTCCGAAGGGATTATTCGACGATTCCGAGCCCCATGCTGCGCGCCCATGATACGCCATCCGCCGGGCGAAATGAACCCGAAGGCCGCCAGAGCCCCGCCGCAACGCGCCGGGGCTCCGGGACATCTTAATGATAAGATCGCTGCTCGATAACCCTTGGGGTGGGATGCAGCGAGTGAATTCGTCCGATGGCGGCAAGGTGCTGAAATGATTCGCGGAAAAAAGGTCGCGGTGGTGATGCCGGCGTATAACGCCGCGAGAACACTGGAAGTGACGGTCGCCGGCCTGCCCGATATCGTTGACCTGAAAATTCTGGTGGACGATCACAGCTCGGACGAGACGGTACGCGTGGCGGGGGAGTTGGGGCTGACGGTTCGCGTCCATGATCGGAACTACGGCTATGGGCGGAATCAGAAGACGTGCTATCGCGAGGCGCTCGAAGCTGGCGCGGACATCATCATTATGGTCCACCCGGATTATCAGTACGAACCTGCGCTGGTGGCTGCAATGGCCGGGATGATCGCCTCTGGCGTCTACGACGTGGTGATCGCCTCACGCATTCTGGGCGGCGGCGCCTTGCGCGGGGGGATGCCGCGGTATAAATACGTCGCGAATCGCGTGCTCACCGCGATCGAGAATATTCTGACGGGCGCGAAGCTCTCCGAATATCACACCGGGTTTCGCGGTTTCAGCCGCGAGGTGCTGGAACATCTCCCACTACTGGAAAATTCGGACAATTTCGTTTTCGATAACGAGATGCTGACGCAGGCGATCTATTTTCGCTATCGCATCGGCGAAATTTCGTGTCCCACGCGCTATTTTGCGGAAGCATCCTCGATTCGATTTTGGCCTAGCGTACGCTATGGGCTGGGAGTGCTCGGCGCCTCCGCGAAGTGCTTCCTGCAGCGACGCGGTCTGGGACATTTTCGGATCCTCGATGGCAGCGGGCGCAAGCTGCTGGAATCCCCTGCCGCCCTGCGCGAGACGGTGCTCGCGCCGGACGCGTGTGGCGGCGGCCTCGCGCCTTCGCAATGACGCAGTCACCCCCTGATTGCGCGCCCCCAGACTCACGGCGGCATAACCGGAATTCGCGCGTAGCTCCAGATGGAACTGCTCCGCAGTCATTGCGTCCAAAAGCAGCGGATTGGGGGCTGCTCCTGCTGCTCACGGCGGCGGCATTCCTCGTTCATGGATATCACCCGGGCGCGGAAGACGCCGAAATCTACCTGCCGCAGATCAAGAAGCTGTTGCACCCGGCGCTCTATCCCTTTGGCTCGGAATTCTTCGAATCGCACGCGCGGCTCACGCTTTTCCCGGAGATTGTCGCTTGGCCGGTGCGACTGCTGCATGCGCCGCTGGCGGGGGTGCTACTTGCGTTGCATCTCGCAACCATCTTCCTGCTGCTCTTTGCCTGCTGGAAATTATCGGCACGGCTCTGGTCTGGCGTGGCGTCGCGCTGGGCCGGCGTTGCACTCGTTGCAATGCTGCTCACAATGCCCGTGGCGGGAACCGAGCTGTACATCCTCGACCAATACCTGAATCCGCGCTCGATTTCCGTCTTCACGATTCTTTTCGCGATTGATGCCGCTTTCGACCGGCGCTATGGGTTGGCCGCGTTATGGCTTTTTCTTACGGCGCTGGTCCATCCCCTGATGGCCGCGTTTGGAGTGCTGTTCGTCGTCGTGCTGGCATTCGATGGCGAGTGGGCCCGTTCGCCGGGAATGACGGCGGCGATGACGTGGCCGGGATTTCTTTTCGCGCATCCCTCCGCGGCCTGGTGGCGGTGCCTTGCCGATCATTCTTATTACCATCTGCTGCGATGGGAATGGTACGAGTGGCTGGGCATAGTGGCCCCGCTGGCGATTTTCTGGTGGTTCGCGCGGGGCGGGACGGACGGCGCGGCTTCGTCAGGAGGCACCGACGCGGCAAGCGCGGCGAGACGCAGAATGGCGCGCGTGGTTCTTGTGTTCGGCGCGATCTGTTTCGCCACGTCGCTCGCCGTGATGATTCCGCAAAAATTTGCGGCGCTTGCGATTTATCAGCCCGCGCGCGGGTATCAGCTCGTCTATATTTTCCTGCTGCTGATCGGCGGTGGATGGCTCGGCGAAAGACTGCTGAGGCGCAGCACGGCGCGATGGGCGATGCTATTCCTCCCCTTGTGCTTCGGCATGTTCTACGCGCAATTGCAATTATTCCCCGCCGATCGGCACATCGAATGGCCGGGGTCGGCGCCGGCGAACCCGTGGCTCCGGGCCTTCGCCTGGATTCGAACGAACACACCCGAGAACGCAGTCTTCGCGCTGGACCCGAACTACATGGCGCTGCCCGGCGAGGACCAGCAGGGATTCCGCGCCATCGCCGAACGCAGCAGTCTGGCGGATGCGAATAAAGATTGGAGTGCGGCCGTGATGTTCCCTGGGCTGCCGCTCGCCGATCACTGCTTGGAGCAAATCCGCGCCGCGAGTCCGTGGAACGCGCTTGGCGTCGCCGGATTGCGAACGCTTAATCGCGCATACGGCGTCAACTGGGTGGTGCTCGACGAACCGCGCGGCGCGCCCGCGAGCGGCGACCTCAATTGCCCGTATCGGAATCGCGCCGTGTCCGTCTGCCGGCTGGAATAAGGGCGGCGGAATTGATTCTGGAGCCACTGCGGGGATTCAGGCTAGAATCCTTGCTCGAATGGAATGAAGCCCATCCTGGAAAATTCCGTGCCGCGCGCTTCCTCTTCGCCGGATTCGCCTCGCCTGCTATCGGATCGTCTGATCGCCATCATCCTGCTCCTCGCGTGGGCGCTCGTCTATCTGCCCGGCTTGGCGCGACCGGGCCTGCTCGACGATGCGGATTCCATCCACGCCGAAGCCGCGCGCGAGATGGTGCTGAATCACAACTGGGTGACGCTCTATATCAACGGCATCCGGTATCTCGAAAAAGCACCGTTCATGTATTGGACCGTCGCCATCAGCTACAAACTCTTTGGCGTGGGCGAATGGCAGACGCGCCTTCCGCTCGCGCTCGGCGTGTTGGCGCTGGTGTGGTGTGCGTTCATTTTCGCGCGGCGCTATTGGGGACGCGAAGCGGGCTTTTACGCTGCGCTGGCGACGATCACCGCGCCGGGAATTTACGTCTACACGCGGTTTCTGATTCCCGACGTGATGGTGGCGATGTGGCTCACGTTGGGCCTTTATTTCTTTCTGGTGGCCTACGAACAGGAAGAGCCTTCGCGCTGGCTCTGCTGGGGATTTGCGGCCACACTTGCGCTGGACGTGCTGACGAAAAGCCTGATCGGTATCGCCTTTCCGGCAATGATTATTTTCGTCTTCCTGCTCGCCGCCGGGCGATTTCGCAAGCTCCTGAAGATGCATCCCTGGTCGAGCCTGCTGGTTTTCCTGGCGATCGCCGTTCCCTGGCACGTGCTCGCCGCTTTGCGCAGCCCCGCGCAGCCCTCCGGGCAGGAGAAGGGCTTCTTGTGGTTTTACTTCGTGAACGAGCAGTTTCTGCGGTATCTGAATAAGCGCTTTCCGCGCGATTACGACAAGGTTCCGCTGGGGCTTTTTTGGCTCTTGCTGCTCGTGTGGCTAATTCCGTGGACGTTCTACCTCTTGCCCGCGCTGGGGAGGATTCCACGGCGCGTCCGCGAATGGCGCGAGAATCAGAGCCCGGCAACGCGCGCGAGCCTTTTTTGCGGCATCTGGGCCGCGGTAATTATGGTGTTTTTCAGCTTTTCGACGCGACAGGAATACTATTCGCTGCCCGCAATCCCGCCGCTGGCGCTGCTGCTGGGCGGGTGGCTGCAAAGCGAACGCGAATCGCCGCGAGGAAGCTGTGAACGCCGCGACGGGAAAATCGCGGCCATGGTCCTGCTTGTGGTTGGCGTGCTCGCCTTTGCCGGCGCGATGGCGATTATTCTGAAGACGAAGGCATTCCCGGCGGGCACGGACATCGGCAGCGTGCTTCATCCTCACCCGGGCGACTACAAGCTTTCACTGGGACACGTGGAAGATCTGACCTTGCAGGCTTTCGGCTTGTTCCACCTGCCGCTTTTGCTGACCGGGATCGCGCTGCTGGCGGGCACCGCGCTGAATTGGCTGTTCCGCCGGCGCGGATCGGCCCTCGCCGCGAATTTATCGCTCGCGGCGATGATGGTGGCCGTGCTGCTGTGCGTGCATCAGGGGCTGGTGATTTTTTCGCCGGAGCTTTCCTCTAAGCGCATCGCGCTCGAAATCGGGCGCGCCTACCAGCCGGGCGATACGATCGTGATCAACGGCAAATACGAATGGGGCTCGACGCTGAACTACTACACCGGCATTCAGCTTCATGTGCTGAACGGGCGCGATGGCAATCTCTGGTACGGATCCCTTTTCCCCGAAGCGCCGAAAATTTTCGAGACGAATTCGTCCTTCACTCGCCTGTGGAACGGCCCGCACCGCGTGTTTCTCTTCACGGAAAATTTTTTGGCGCAGCAGGCGCTACGCGACGTCAATCCGCGCAGCGTGTTCGTCTTTGCGAGCCAGGGCGATAAAACCGTGCTGACCAATGAGCCCGTTGCCTTGTCGGCGGATTCGCGGGAATAGTGGCACTGAAAAGCAATGGAACACAGCCACGCTGCCATACTGTGAATACTGGAACCGCAGTACTGCTCTCGGCGCGTAAATTCCCTTGAAACGAAGGCCGGCCGGGACTAATCTGGCGATGGCCTCTCCTGCCTAGGCCGACCACGGGGAGTTTTCCACGCAAATCATATGGCTTCACCGTCGCAGAAGCGGAGCGCTGTCCTATTCGTAGACGATGAGGAAGGCGTGCGCATGACGCTGCCGCCTCTGCTCGAGCGTTACGGAGGCTTCGAGGTGCGCACGGCAGCGACGGTGCAGGAAGCGCTCGCGGAAATCAATCGTCGCCAGTACGACGTGCTGCTCACAGACCTGAACATTGATAAGCCTGGCGATGGGTTTCTGCTCGTCAGCGAAATGCGCCATCTGCAGCCCGGCTGCGTGACGCTGCTTCTCACCGGCTATCCCAGCCTCGAGACGGCGCTGCAGGCCATTCGCACGCAGGTAGACGATTACTTCGTGAAGCCCGCGGATACCGAGGCGTTAGTCAAGGCGATCCAGAGAAGGCTCGAGGACCGCCGGGCGGAGGAAGCCAAGCCAATCGGCCGGCTTTTCACGATCCTGCGCGAAAACGTGTCTACAATCACCGCCGATATTCTGGCTCGGATCAAAGGCGATCCGGCCACCTCCGCAATCCCCCTTTCGGACGAAGAGCGCGTGGACCACCTGCCAACGATTTTCCATGCGCTCGTCGAGCAGCTCGAAAAAGGCCGGGATGAAATCAGCAAGCAAGCGCTCGCCTTCAGCGTCGAACACGGCAAAAAGCGCAGGAGTCAAGGCTACGACCTTCGCATGATGCTACGAGAATTCCATCTTGTCGAACAGGGCGTGCTCGATTTTCTGCGCGATAAATTCCCGCCCAGGTGGGGCCCCGGCGCGTTCGCCGATCTGGTGCGCCTCACACAGAGCATCCACACGCTGACGCTGGAATCGGTGAAGGCGTACGGCGAGCCCGGTGCTTCGCAGCAGCCCGCGCGAAAGCGCCACGCAAAATAGAACGGCGTTCGATAGGCGCCCCCAAATTCCTCGGGCGCATAGTTGCAGCGAAAGACATTCCGGCGGCGGTTTTCTTGACAATGAAACCCCCGGACCTATAATGGCTTTTTGCTGAAAAATATAAGGAAATCCTATGTTTCTGGATGTTCATGAGCTGGCGATCCGAAAGACCCGCATTCGAAAGACGTACTCGCCAGGCACGCTCGATTTCCACTCGGGAGATTTCCGCCAGGTAGAGCCGCTGGAGGTGCGGGCGACGGCGGAGCTGGTGGACGGCCAAATTAGGGTTTCGGGTAACCTGCACACCCGCGTGGAGTTAATCTGCGCCCGCTGCCTGGATACCGTGGTCGAGGAGATCGGCCGCGATTTCGATCTTTTTTACCGGCCCATGACCTCGATCACGCGCGAGGAGGAAGTCCACCTGAACCTGGATGAAACCGAGATCGCCTTCTTCGAAGGCGACGGCCTGTTTCTGGCGGATGTTCTGGCCGAGCAGGTGAACCTGGCGCTTCCAATGAAGGTGATCTGCCGCAGCGATTGCCGCGGGCTCTGTGCGCATTGCGGCGCCAACCTGAATAACGAGGAATGCCGCTGCGAACGGCACGGTTCCGACCCGAGGCTCGCCCCGCTGGCCCGGCTCAAGCAGGACTGGTTCAAAAAACAATAAGACGCTACACTAGTTGATTCCGTTCGGCCGTCCCTGAGCTTCGGCCTGCGAAGAGGAGCGTTCCATGCCCAATCCAAAGCGGCGACATTCGAAGCGGCGCACCAGCAATCGCCGCGCCCACGATCACTTGCACACTAAATCTCTGTCCCAATGCTCGCATTGCCACGAGCCGAAGCTGCCCCATCGGGCCTGCCCGAAATGCGGATATTACCGCGGCCGCGCGGTGGTTGACACATCATCGAAGCCGGCCTAATTTCCCCAACCAGCAGGCGTTCCCGATCGGTGCTCCGATGACCACGATTGCCTTGGATGCGATGGGAGGCGACCACGCGCCACGCGCCGAAGTGGAAGGCGCGATCCTGGCGGCGCGCGAATTAGGTGTGCGCATTCTGCTGGTCGGCGTCCCGAACGCCATCGAGCGCGAGCTTTCCAGGCACCCTCGCCGCGGCTTGCCGTTGGAGATTGTTCCCGCCGCTGAAATCATCACCATGACCGATTCGCCGTCGCAGGCGTTTCGCCGCAAGAAAGAAAGCTCGGCGCATGTGGCCGCGCGGCTGGTGCGCGATGGCAAAGCGGACGCCCTAGTGAGCGCCGGAAACACGGGGGCGGTGATGACCGTGGCGCGGTTCGTGCTCGGCACGCTTCCTTCGGTGGACCGGCCGGCGCTTGCCGCTGCCTTCCCCAACATGAAGGAGAAGGTCTCAATCATCCTGGACGTGGGCGCCAACGTGGACTCGAAGCCGGAGCAGATCGAGCAGTTCGCGATCATGGGTGACATCTACTACCGCGCGATCTGGGGCGTGAAGCGGCCGCGTGTGGCGCTGCTTTCCATTGGCGAAGAGGAAATGAAGGGCAACGAGCTGACGCGCGAGGCCGCCGCGCGCCTGAAGCAAACCGGGCTCAATTTCGTCGGCAACGTCGAAGGCCGTGACGTCTTCCGCGGCAATGTAGACGTGATCGTGTGCGACGGCTTCATCGGGAATGTGGCGCTGAAGATCAGCGAAGGCGTGGTCGAACATCTCGGCGGAATGCTGAAGCGTGCGATCAAGAGCAGCCTCGCGTCGCAGGTGGGGTATGTGCTCTCGAAGCGGGCCTTCGGCGAATTTCGCAAGCGCACGGATTCCTCCGAATACGGCGGCGCGCCGCTGCTGGGCGTCCGCGGAATCACGATCATCGGCCACGGCCGCTCGAACGGCATCGCCGTGAAGAATGCGGTCCGCGTGGCGGCTGAATTGTGCCGGTCGCGCGTGAACGAAAAGATTGAACAGGAGCTTTCCGCCGTCGCGGCGCGCGGCTGATCCGGGACACACCCGCAATGAGCAAGCTCGCATTCTTATTTCCGGGTCAGGCCTCGCAATATCCCGGCATGGGCCGCGATCTGGCGGAGCATTATCCGGAGGCGCGAGCCGTCTTCGAGGAGGCGGATGCCGCGCTCGGCGAGCCCCTTTCGCAGCTGTGCTTCGAGGGCCCGGAGGACGCGCTCAAGCAGACCGAAAATACGCAGCCGGCAATTCTCACGGTCTCCGTCGCCGCGTATCGCTCCATTTCCACGCACGGGATTGTTCCGGATTTCGTGGCGGGCCACAGCCTGGGCGAACATTCCGCGCTGGTCGCCGCCGGCGCCGTGGCCTTTTCCGATGCCGTGAAGCTGGCGCGCAAGCGCGGCCGCTACATGCAGGAAGCGGTGCCGCTCGGCGAAGGCGCGATGGCGGCGATTATGGGGCTTTCGCCGTCCGACGTGGCCGAAATCTGCAGGAAAGCGGCGGAAAGCGAAGTCGTCTCGCCCGCCAATTTCAATTCGCCCGAACAGACCGTAATTTCCGGGCACGCAGGCGCGGTGAAGCGAGCCGTGGAAATCGCCTCGCAGAGCGGCGCGAAGCGCGCCGTTATCCTGCCCGTTTCGGCGCCATTCCACTGCGCGCTGATGGCCCCGGCGCAGAGGCGCTTCGAGCCGGACCTCCACGCCACGCAGTTTCGCGATCTGCAGTTTCCGCTCATCACAAACGTGGACGCCTCCGCGATCCAAAAGGGCGAAGAAGCCCGCGACGCGCTGGTGCGTCAGGTCACCCAGCCCGTCCGCTGGCTCGATAGCATTCGCGAGATGATTGAAAACGGCGCGACGATTTTTATCGAAATCGGGCCGGGCAAGGTCCTCTGCGGCCTGATGCGCCAGATTGACCGTTCGGTACGGTGCGTGAACGTTGAAGACGCAGCGAGCCTCGCAGCCGCCGTCGAAAAAATCGCCCAATCCCGCTCGGAATCCGCCGAAGTCTGAGGCACGTCACCACTTTGGCGGCGCAGGTTTGGCGCTCGCCCTCATACTTTTCCCGCGCACTTCCGCTCTCCCGAGTCCTATGAGATATTTCTCTCCTATGTTTTCACTCGCTGATCAGGTCGCGTTAGTCACCGGCGCATCGCAGGGTATTGGCCGCGCCACAGCCATCGCGCTCGCGGAGGCGGGAGCGAAGGTCGCCGTCGCTGCGCGCAATGCGGAACAGCTCGGCATTCTCGTCTCCGAAATCGAATCGCGCGGCGGCTCAGCGCTCGCCGTCCCCATGGATGTGTCGGACGCCGCCCAGGTAAAATCCGGTTTTCAGCAAGCCCTCGCGAAATTCGGCCGTCTCGATATTCTGGTGAACAACGCCGCCATCACGCGCGATACGCTGGCCCTGCGGATGAAACTCGATGACTGGGACGCCGTGCTGCGCACCAATCTGACGGGCGCGCACCTGTGCATCCAGCAGGCGCTCGGCGCGATGCTGAAGCAGCGCTCCGGGCGCATCATCAACGTCACCTCGGTCGTGGCGCAGACGGGAAACGCCGGGCAAGCAAATTACGTCGCTTCGAAGGCGGGGCTGATTGGCCTCACGCGCGCCATCGCCGCGGAGGTTGCCTCGCGCAGTATCACGGTCAACGCCGTCGCGCCAGGCTTCATCGAGACTCCGATGACCGATCCGCTGCCGCAGGCGCTGAAGGACAAAATGAAATCCCTCATCCCGCTCGGCCGCTTCGGCACCGATCGTGACGTCGCCGCTACGATCCTCTTCCTCGCAAGCCCAGGGGCCTCGTACATCACGGGCCAGGTTCTCGGCGTTAATGGCGGCATGCACATGGGCTGAGCCGGACCAACCGGAAGGCCCCCTTCCCAGCTACATGCAGGACCACGCAGAAAAGCTTCGCTCTCCCGGCGGCCCGCGCGAGCGCTCAACGCGAGGCGCGCTGGCCGGCGGCCATACGCAGCGGCAGGGCTGGCACGTCGCCCGTCGTCGGCGCAGGAACTCCATCCGATCGCAACAGCGTAAGGGTGCGCCGAGGGATCGGCGTTGGCTGCGGCAACGCCTCCGCGCCAAAAATATCGGCGGTCTTGCGTATCAGCGAAACGCGGCTGTGGACATTGAATTTCTCGAGCAGCGCGGAAACGTGGAATTTCACGGTGCGTACGGAAAGGTGCAGCTCCCCGGCAATTTCCTTGTTCGAGTGATTCCGCATCAGCGCGCGCAGAACCTCGCCCTGACGGTGGCTGAGGTTAACGGGCGAACGCGATTCGGCGCAGGCTTCCACAAGGCGCGCGGCCACCGGCAGCAGAGCGCGGAGCAGGTCCTCCTCCGGCGCAACCATGATGCCGAAATCGCCGGGCGAACCGCCGCGAACCAGGCAATGTATCGCCATCAGGCTTGCGGCTTGATCCACGGGAAGGCTTCCGTCCAAAGTGGCGGAAACGCCGAAACGTTCGGTGCCGGTTCCTTTATCGAAGAAGACGAATTTCTTGGGTCGAACGCGAAACGCCTGGTGCGGAGTTCGTGCAGACAGGTTGCGCCGGGTCATAGATCAATCCTCCCCTGTTCGCCCAGTCCACCTGCCCTGACCGAATCGGCCCGCGCTGTGGGAAACTTTAGCCGGGCGCTATCCGTATTTCCGGAAACTTTGTAAGTCACGGTAACGCGGGCACTTATAGGTACGCCCTGGAAGACTAAAACAGCGTTGCGCCTGCCGGGGGGGTGCCGTGCGGAAGATGCGGCGTGCCACGCGTCGCGGCTGTGTTAGGATGGGGCGCCCATGCGGGTCGTCGAGAAAAGGCAGCTTCTCTCGGCCGAGGAAATGGAGCGCACGCTCCAGAGGCTCGCGCGCGAGATCGTGGAAAAGAGCGGTAAGCCTGAGGATTTGGCGCTGATCGGGGTGCGCCGGCGCGGGGCGCCGCTTGCCGACCGGCTGGCGCGAACAATCCGCGAGGTAACCCGTGCCGAAATCCCCGTGGGAATTCTGGATATCGCGCTCTACCGCGACGATCTTTCCACGGTCGGCCCGCAACCGGTGGTGCATTCGACCGAAATCTCTTTCCCGGTGGACGACCGCGATCTGGTTGTCGTGGACGATGTGCTGTACACCGGCCGAACGGTCCGCGCGGCGATCAACGGGCTCTTCGATCTTGGCCGGCCGAACCGCATTCGCCTCTGCGTGCTGGTGGACCGAGGCCATCGCGAGTTGCCGATCGAGGCGGCGTTCGTAGGGCGCAAGATCGCGACGACGCAGAGCGAGATCGTGGAAGTGCGGCTGCGGGAAGTGGATGCCGAAGAGCGCGTGATGCTGGTGGATAGGGTGGAATAACGAAGGCCGGAAGTCGATGGCGCCGCCGATGATCTGAAAGGGGCACAGTGCAGCGACTGCAACACCTGCTCGGAATCGAAGACCTCACGCGCGAGCAGATTCTTTTTCTCCTCGATCAAGCAAAGCCTTTCCAGGAATTTCAGCGGCACCCGTTGAAAAAATTGGCCACGCTGCGCGGCAAGACGGTGGCATTGGCGTTCTTCGAGCCCTCGACGCGCACCCGGATCAGCTTCGCCACGGCCGCGGCGCGCCTCGGCGCCGATACGATGAACCTGCAGGCGGAATCGTCGAGCCTGAAGAAGGGCGAATCGCTGCTGGATACGGTGCGCACGCTCGAGGCGATGCGCCCGGACGGCATCGTCATACGCCACGCGTCTTCCGGGGCGTCGCATTTCGTGGCGGAGCGGCTGGAAATCCCGGTGGTGAACGCTGGCGACGGAACGCACGAGCATCCCACGCAGGCCCTGCTGGACGCGCTGACGATCCGCGACCGCAAGGGAAGGCTCGAGGATTGGAACGTCACCATCCTGGGCGACATCCTGCACAGCCGCGTGGCCCGGTCTAATATCGAGCTTCTCGCGCGCTTCGGCTGCCGCGTAACGGTGTGCGGGCCGGCGATGTGGCTGCCGCGCGAAATCGAAAGCGCCGCGCCCGGAGTCAGGCGCGCAACGCGAATCGAGGAGGCGCTCGAGGGCGCGGACGTCGTGATGGTGCTGCGCGTGCAGACCGAGCGGCTGCACGAGCCGTCCCTCGCAGCGGAGGAATATATCCTCGGATACCAGCTTACCCCGCAGCGCCTGCGGCTGGCGCGCCCAGAGGCGCTGGTGCTGCATCCCGGTCCGATTGTCCGCGGCCTCGAGATAGACTCGGCTGTCGCGGATGGGCCGCAATCCGGCGTGCTCGAGCAAGTGACGAACGGGCTGGCCGTGCGCATGGCGCTGCTCTATCACCTCGTAGGGGGCGCGCCTGCCGATGCGCCGCATCCCGCCAAGGAACGAACGAATGCTACTGATTAAGAATGGGCGCGTGCTCGATCCGGCAAATCGGACCGACGCAACGCTCGACGTGCTGCTGGAGGATGGCCGCATCGCAAAAGTCGGCCCGGGATTGAGCGCGGCCGGGGCGGAAACCTTCGACGCCGCGGGCCTGATCGTCGCGCCGGGATTCATTGACCTGCACTGCCATTTGCGCGAGCCGGGGCAGGAGCTTTCCGAAACCATCGAGACGGGCACGCGGGCCGCGGCGCAGGGCGGCTTCACGGCCGTGTGCTGCATGCCGAACACGAATCCGGTGAACGACAGTGCGTCGGTGACGCGCGGGATCGTCGAGCGCGCCGCGGCGGGGGGCGCGGTGCGCGTCTGGCCCATCGGCGCTGTCTCGATCGGGAGCAAAGGAGAGGCGCTGGCGGAAATCGCGGCCATGAAGGACGCGGGAATCGTTGCCGTAAGCGACGATGGGAAGCCGGTAGCCACAGCGCGGTTGATGCGCCAGGCCCTGGAATATTGCGACGCCCTCGGGCTGCCCGTGATTGACCACTGCGAGGACGCATCGCTTTTCGCCGGTGGCGTGATGCGCGAAGGCGTGCGTTCGGTGCGGCTGGGGCTCAAGGGCATTCCAGCGCAGTCGGAATCCATCTGCGCCGGCCGCGACGCGGAGCTGGCGGTGCTCACCGGTGCGCGGCTGCACGTGGCGCACCTTTCCACGCGCGGCGCGCTCGATCATGTGCGCGAGGCGAAGCGCGGCGGTGCGCCCGTCAGTTGCGAAGTGACGCCGCACCATTTCACGCTGACCGACGAGGACGTGCGCTACGATACAAATTACAAGATGAACCCGCCGCTCGGCTCGCGCGAGGACCGCGACGCGATCGTCGAAGGCCTGGCCGACGGCAGCGTGGACGCGATTGCCACCGATCACGCCCCGCACCATCCCGCGAGCAAGGAAGTCGAATTCGACCGCGCCCCTTTTGGCATCATCGGGTTCGAGACGGCCCTCGCGCTGGGTTTAAGCGAACTCGTGCATCGCGGCAAGATTTCGCTGATGCGGATGGTGGAACTGTTCACCACCGGGCCAGCGCGCGTGCTGGGTATCGAGCGCAAGATCGCCGCCGGAGAGCCGGGCGACCTGACGATCTTTTCGACGGAACACGAGTGGACGTTCCGCGCGGCGGAATCGCCGAGCAAATCCCGCAACACGCCCTTCGACGGGCGATCCTTCCGCGGTGCCCCCATGGCGACGTTTGTCGCGGGACGACAGGTTTGGCGGCGGGGATAACGAAAAGCATCATTCATAGCCCCGCCGCCCAGGAACCGCACCGGCCGAGACGCGAAGGGAAGAAAAGGATTCAAAGGGAAAGAACCGTAGGTTTCTTTCCCTTTGGCGGCTCTTCGAAAACGAACCCCTGAGCTGCCATTGAAGGCACCTTCTGCACCCGTTATGCGGAAAGCTTCAGCCTCAGCTCTTCGGCGAATTTATCAATCCCGCTAAGCGGCACAATCGAGATGCGCTGTTCCCGCAGCAGCCCGGCCATGAATTGATGGCGCGGATTTTCGGGCGAGGGCTCGACCTCCGTGATGGCCGTGAACTCGGCGTCCGCAACGCGCTTGCGAATCGCGCCGGCGGTGTAGGCCAGAACTTTCGCCTGGGCCGGATCGCGGCCGAGCGCCAAGGCATGCAGGAAACCCGGCGCGCCGTTCCTATATCCATAATCCAGGCGCAGGGGATCGCCGGGATAGGTGTATTCCGCCACACGGATGCCCCGCTGGAGCTTGGGGACGCGACGGCGGCTGAAAATATAATCGAGGCGCTTTTTGATCCAGGCGCGCGTGCTTTCGGCGAATCCTCCGTGCAGCCGCGGCGGCACGGCCACATGTTCGCGATAGAGGCGATCGAGCTCCGCTTCCAGGCCTTCGCCGGCCAGCACGCCCCGCCGCGGGCTGAACTGGAGAACGTTCGAAAGCGATTGATCGAGCTTCGCGAGTACCGCGGCGATGTCCGCGCCCGGGGCGCCCAGGCGAAACTCGAATTCGGCGGAAAGCGAGCGAAGCAGTTCCTCGTTTGCGGCGGGATGCAAGCGGCGCACGCGCGCGATTTCAGCCTGCTCCTCGATGAAGCGCGCGGCCCAGCGCGAGCCATCCGCCTGCTCGATCACCACGCCGACGTTCACCCATTCATCGCGAATCAGATTCGGCGTGTAGCGAAGGATGCGATAGCGATACGTGCTCTGTTCCTTATCAGGCATGGTTCACTTCCAGTTTGGAAACGGCTGCACCGACGATTTCCAGGCCGAAATCAAAAGCTCGCGAACCAGCTTCCGCCGGCGGAAAAGCTGCTCGAGCATTCGTTCGAGGGCGTCCTGATCCGCATTGTACCACTCGGGCGGAATCTCGCTTGCGGCCTCCTCGAGCGAGGCTGGCGTGATTCCATTCTCAAGGCGCGAGAGCCAGGGCTCGAACGATTCGATCCCCCGCACCGATTCATAGACGCGGTGCCGCATGTAGAGCCCGCGCAGCGGCGCATCCGGAAAATTCCACTCGCCCGCATTAAAGCAGAAGCCCTGATCTATCATCACGGCCTGTGGCGCACCGCCATCCTCGCCCTGCGGCCGGGTGAAAAAGATCGCCTGCCTGCCGTTGGTGTTGCACGTCCATTTGTCGAAGACGAGCATCCCGCAAAAATCCGCGAGGTTCGACACCGCGCCCAACCGCGCCTCCGGCAAAAAGTCGGCGACCACCGTCTCCGCCGGCGAGCCCGGATAGCGCGACCCGAATTGCCTTCCGGCGCTGCACGGCGCGCGGCTCCGCGCCCATTGAATCACTAGGTCTTCGGTCTGAGCGACCAGCTCCGGGCGCACCTCGACCACCGCCGGCGCCGCTACCGGCACTCCCAACCGAGCGGCCAACCTCGTTCCTAGCAATTCATTCGCCAGAATGCGCACGCCCTGTGGGTTGTTTTGAAACTTCACCACATAATAGCTTTCGCCCGCGCAGCGCATCAATTGCGCCTGCGCGCCGCCGCGCATCCGGCGGATCGCCTCAATCGCAACGATCATCGGATACCCGCCCCGCTCACCGGGCGGAGAGCCGGATCACAGGCACTGAAATTTCAAATAGGGAAAATGACTCAAAAGGAGGAATCCGAAGATGCAGCGGGGCTGCGGGGCACACCACCGCTCCGGCGCGCCCCCGGCAGAGCTTGCTTGGAGGAATCGCGGGCAACGTCAGCGCTTCCGCCGCTTGCCGCCCTTCTTTGCGGAGGCCTTCCGCTTCTTGCCCTTTGGCTTGGCCTTCGCCTTTGGCTTGGCCTTCTTGCTGGCCGCGCGCGTTTTCGCCTTGGCCGGCTTCCGGACCTTGCGGGCGGGCGCCGCGCGGCGTGGCGCGGCGACGGGCGCCTCCTCGGCTTCTTCCTCGACGATGATCTCCTCGACCTCTTCTACGGCGCCTTGCGGAGGGCGCTCGAGTCCTTCCTCCTCTTCATCCTCGTAGCGGGGCAACTCGTCGTCTTCGTCGTCGTGCATCTTTCCGTAGAACATGCGAATCCTCCGTTTGTGCCGGCTTGCGGACCCTCTGAACCCCTCGGCGCATATAATCGGAGCCTCAATACACATTGTCAAGGGCAAGCAAAAAAGGCGGGATTTCAGGGGCAAAACGAGCCTGCGAGTCGCCGGAGGCGCCTCGGGAACGAACCTAGCGCTGCACCTTCAGCACGTCGCCGGCCTCGAGCGAGCGATCGGCAAGAAAGGGATTCGATTCGCGCAGCGCCGAAACCGTAGTGCCGTACTGGCGCGCGATGGAATAGAGCGTCTCGCCGCGCTTCACGTGGTGACGCACGGGAGATGCCTCCGTGGAAGACGAGCTCCTCGCAGAGACGGTGCGTACCTCGGGGGCAGCGCTCGCTTCGGCGCGCGTCCTCGTCGCGGAAGCGGGTTCGCCGCCGGCATAAATGCGCAGGCGCGCCCCGCGCGAGACGCGGCTGCCGCGGATATGATTCCAGCGCTTCAACTCGCTCACTGAGACCTCGAACCGGCCCGCGATCCCCTCGAGCGTATCGCCACGCTGCACCCGATAGCGCACCAACTTGGGGCGCGGCGGCGGCGCGGGGATTGTCAGCAAAAACCCGGGTGCGAGTTCCGCGTGCGCCTCCAGGCGATTCGCATCCTCGAGCGCTGCGAGCTTCACGTGATATTCACGCGCGATTTCCGGCAGTGTCTCGCCTGTTTCGGTCTCGTGCAGCCGCCAGCTGGTCCACTTGCCCTCCGGAACCTGCTGAATATTCTGCTCGAATCGCGAAGCAGTCCCCGCGGGCAGGCGCAACGCAAAATCGGGGTCCGATGGCGTCTCGGTGCGCAGCAGCTCGGGATTCAGTTGCCGCAGATCATCGAGTCCGACCCCCGTCGCATCCGAGACGAGCCGCAGATCTATCGCGTGGCCCGGCTTCACCAAGTCCACCTTCACCGGCTTTTCCGGGTCCACCTGAATTCCATAGAGCGCCGGGTCCTTGGCCACCATCGCCAGGGCCAGAATGATCGGCACATAATTCTGCGTCTGCTTCGGAAGCGCATTCAACCTCTTGAGATCCCAGAAATCCGCGTAGCCGGTGCGCTGCACGGCGCGCGCCACGTTTAGCGGGCCCGAATTATAGGCCGCCATCGCCAGATACCAATCGCCGAACATCTGATACAAGTCGCGCAGGTGGTCGGCCGCGGCGCGCGTGGCCTTCGCCGGATCGTCCCGCTCGTCTATCCAGTAGTTGCGCTCCAGATCGTATTCCTCGCCGCGGAACGGCATGAACTGCCAGATGCCGCGCGCCCCGGCATGCGAGAGCGCCGTTGGCTGAAAGGCGCTTTCGGCCTGCGCCAGATAGATCAAGTCCTGCGGCACGCCCTCCTGTTTCAGCACGCGCCGGATCATGTCCTGATACCGGCCGGCGCGCTCCAAGCCACGCTCGGCGATCGCTCGCCCGCGCGGCGTCGTGAAAAAGCTGAGGTACTGCAACACCGAATCATTCACCGTCAGTGGCAGGTCGTGCGGCACCGTCGCCAGCTCGCGCTCGGCGCGCGCCGCAAGCCGCGGATCGCCCGCCGGCAGTGTCAGTTCCGCGATCTCGTCCATCGGGGCAGCCTGCGCCGGCGTGTCTGGCGTTTCCGCCTTCTCTTCCTGGTCTTGCTTGGCGGCATCGGCCTCGTCCGTTTCCATGGCCTTGCCCAGCTGATCGAAAAGTCGGGAGAGGCGCGGGTCGAACCCCACCTGGAAACCGCTGCTCATGATCAGATCAAGGGCGCGGTTGAAATGTGCGCGCGCCTTATCGAGGTCGCCTGCCTCGTATTCCTTCTGGCCCGCTGCGAAGCTCGCCTCCACGCGCGCCACCAGCACGTCGATCTTCGGCCGGGCGTCCACCACCATGCCACCCTGAAAGCGCGGCTCGGGCGGCAGCGGCAGCGATTGCACCGCCATGCTAACCGTCGCGGGCTCGGGCGTCGGCGCGGGCGCGGCGACGCGCGCCTGCCGCACCGTCTGCTGGCAGCCCCCGAATAGCAGGCTGGCCGCGCCCAAGATGACCCAAATTGTTGCCGCTCGATGTGGTTTCATCACGAAATCCCGGCGCTGCTCGAATCGTAGTTCTAGAACTACCCTGGCAATCCCCTGGCCAGGCCGCCGTTTCACGGCGTTTTCCCCGCCCATCCGAAGTAACGGAAATGGTACGAGGAACATACACCGGGGTCAATGGGTATGCCGTACCATGTGTTAATCACTACGGGACACGCCGCCGCTGCCCCGGAACGGACCATTGCCGCCAAATTTGGCCGACCCAGGCCCATTTCAACCCATCTCACATTGTGACAAGCGGGCTTATAGCACGCCGCCCGGGGCCCCGCCATCAGGAAAACCAACAACTCCCAATGCCAAGCCCGTGAGCCGCCCCTAAGTCCCGCCGGCAGGGTTTACCGATTGGAAGAGGGCTGCGTGATGGAACCAGCCCGCCCGCCGGGGCTATGCTAGATTCGCCTTTGTAGTCGCCGGGGCAGCCCGTGAAGGAATTCCAACAATTCGGCGCAACGCGCAGCGCCGCGCGGCAGCGGGGAGGCTCTCGCGCCAGCCTGATTCTGACGTTACTGGTCCTGGCGGCCATGATCTTCGCGGCCGTCAAGATCGTCCCACTCTACGTGGATAACTACCAGCTTCAGGACGCGATGCAGAGCGAAGCGCGCTTCGCCATCGCCAACCACAAGGCCGACCAAGACATCCGCGACGACATGTGGCAAAAGATGCAGGAATTGGACATTCCCGCCAAAGAGGACGATCTCCGCGTGGCCGTCACGAACGGCAACGTCACCATCTCGCTCGATTACAACGTGCCGGTAAATCTCGCGCTCTACCAGCTCACCTTGGATTTCCATCCGCGCGGCGATAACCACACCATCTAGGCCTGCCGCAGGCTAGGCGCCGGACTTTTCCAGTTCCTCGATCAGCGCGGGAACGATTTCGAAAATATCCCCCACGATTCCGTAGTCCGCCACCTCGAAAATCGGCGCGTGCTGGTCCCTATTGATCGCCGCGATCGTGCGCGAGCCCTTCATGCCCACCACGTGCTGAATCGCCCCGCTGATTCCCAGCGCCAGATAGAGCTTCGGCGCGACCGTCTGTCCCGAGCTGCCGATCTGCCGGTCCATGGGCAGCCATCCCTCATCGCAGATCGGCCGCGAAGCGGACAATTGCCCGCCCAGCAGCTTCGCCAGCTTCTCAGCCATCGGAATATTTTCCGGGGCCTTGATGCCGCGCCCAATCGAAACCAAAATCGGCGACTGCGTCAGGTCCACCGCCTGCTTCGCCTCGCGAAAAGTTTCGAGCGGCCTTGAGCGAATCTGCCCCGCATCCAACGACGCGCTCACGGACTTCACGGGCGCCTTGCCTGCGCCTTTCGCCGCCAGGTCCGCGCGGAATGCCCCCGCCTGAAACGACGCGATCCACGGCGGCTCGCCCGCGAACACCACGTCCGCCGCCGTCCTCCCCTGAAACATCTGGCGAACCAGCACGAGCTTCCCGCCCTCGTAGCGGCACGCGATGCAATCGGCGATCATTCCTTTTTGCAGAGCCGCGGCGAGCTTCGGAGCAAAATCGCGCACCTGATAGGTGTGCGGCAGCAGCACGAGATCCGGCTTTTCGGATTCGATCAGCTGGCGCAGCGCAATCGTGAATCCGTCCGGCGTATATTCTTCGAGCAGATCGTTCTCGACCAGGAACACCCGCGAAAGCTCGAACGACGCAAGCTCATCCGCCAGCCCCGCCACGCCCTTTCCGACCACCGCCCCCGCGACGCTGCCGCCAGCCTCACGAGCAATTTGCTGCGCGGCGGCCAGAGTCTCGAAGCTCACGCCGTTCCACTTGCCCCCGCGCTGCTCGGTGATCGCTAGAATCTTCATCGCCATGTTGACTCTCGCCGCATCCTAGAGCACCCGCGCTTCGTGCCGCAATTTCTCCAGCAACTTCGCCGCGGCCTCTTTCGGCTGCCCGGTGATGAACTCGGTCTTCTTGGTTTTCTGCGGCACGTAAATCCGCTCCACGTGCTGTGTGGGAGCATCGGCAATACCCAGCGACGCACGCTCCACGGTGGCAATCTCCTTCTTTTTCGCGGCCATGATACCCTTCAACGTGGCGTAGCGCGGCTTATTGATGCCGGATTGAATCGTCAGCACGGCGGGCAGCGGCAGATCAATCCACTGAAACCATCCCGCTTCAAGTTCGCGCTTCACCTTCAGGCGATCTTCCGACGCCTCAATCGCCATGATCAGCGTCGCGTGCGGCCGCCCCAGCAATTCCGCCAGCAGCACGCCCGTCTGCCCGAAGCCCTGATCGTCGCTCTGCAAGCCGGTGAGGACCAGGTCGAAGTTTTCATTTTTTATCGCCGCGGCAAGCGAACGCGCCGTGCCCAGGGGATCAAGCTTGAAAAATTCATTGTCCGCGAGGTGCACGCCGCGATCGGCGCCCTTCGCGAGCGCCTCCTTGATCGTCTGTTTCGCGCGCTCCGGCCCCATCGAGATGGCCACCACCTCGCCGCCGTGCTTTTCCTTCAGGCGCAGGGCTTCTTCAAGGGCATAGCTATCGGGCTCATTCGTTTCAAATGAGATGTCGGACTCGCGAATCCATGCCCCGCCCTCGGCGATGGCGAGCGGCGCATCCTTCGCGGGCACTTGCTTGATGCAGACGCCGATTTTCACGGTTCGTTCCTGCCTGCTGTCGCGGCGATCTACGCTTTCTCCCATCGCTTGAAAAGCAGCGACGCGTTCGTGCCCCCGAACCCGAACGAGTTCGAAAGCGCGTAACGCACGTCCGCCTTGCGGGCGGTGTTCGGCACGTAATCCAGATCGCATTCCGGGTCGGGATTTTCGTAGTTAATCGTCGGCGGCAACACCTGATCGCGCAGTGCAAGCACGCTGATGCCCGCCTCGAGCCCGCCCGCGCCGCCCAGCAAATGCCCGGTCATGGATTTCGTCGAACTAATGGGCACGCTTTTCGCATGCTCGCCAAAGACGCGCTTCAGCGCGATCGTTTCAATGGCATCGCCGATCGGCGTCGAGGTGCCGTGCGCGTTGATGTAGCTCACGTCGCGCGGCGAAATTTTCGCGTCCTTCAGCGCCGCGAGCGTCACCCGATAGCCGCCGTCGCCCTGCTCGGCCGGCTGCGTGATGTGATACGCGTCGCCAGACATTCCATACCCCGCCACCTCGGCCATAATCTTCGCCCCGCGACGTTCCGCGAATTCCAGCGCCTCGAGGATCAGCACGCCGGAGCCTTCGCCCATCACGAAGCCGTCGCGCTCCGCATCGAACGGCCGGCTGGCGCGCTGCGGCTCGTCGTTGCGCGTTGAAAGTGCCCGCATCGCCGCGAATCCGCCCACTCCCATCGGCGTGATCGCCGCTTCCGCTCCGCCGGCGATCATCACGTCCGCATCGCCGCGCTGGATTATTTTGAAGGCGTCGCCGATCGAATGCGCCGAAGCCGAGCACGCCGTCGCCGTCGCGCAATTCGGCCCTTTCGCCCCATGGCGAATTGAGACGTGCCCCGAGGCAAGATTGATAATTGCCGCTGGAATGTAAAAAGGAGAAATGCGCCCCGGGCCGCCCTGCAGATATTTCGAGTGCTCCCGCTCGATCACGTCGAATCCGCCGATGCCCGATCCGATGTAGACCCCTGCCATCGCCGCATTCTCCGGCGTAATCTCGAGTCCCGCCATCCGCATGGCGAAATCCGAGGCGGCCAGGGCCAGTTGAATGAACCGGCCCATCTTCTTCAGGTCTTTTTTCTCGATCCATTGCAGCGGATCGAAATTGCGCACTTCGCCGGCGATGCGGCAATCGAAATTCGACGCGTCAAAATGGGTGATCGGACCGATTCCGCTTCGCCCGGCTTGCAGGTTCGCCCAGGCCTCTTCGGTTCCGATGCCGCACCCGCAGACCAAACCGACGCCTGTGACGACAACTCGGCGGCTCAACGAACACTTCTCCTGTTCGGAATGGGATCAATCTGTGGACTACTTGCTCGCCTTGGAATGCTTTTCGATGTATTCGATGGCGTCTTTCACGGTGGCGATCTTTTCCGCGTCTTCATCCGGGATTTCAATCCCAAACGCTTCCTCGAAGGCCATCACCAGCTCGACGGTGTCGAGCGAGTCGGCGCCCAAGTCGTCCACGAACGAGGCGGTCGGAGTCACTTCGCCTTCATCCACACCGAGTTGCTCGACAATAATCTGCTTCACGCGTTCTTCCACGCTCGCCATGCTGATCGTTCCTCCGATACCGGCAGTTTGAACCCCGAGGTCTCTAGTGAGGCGGGGGCCGCGCCCGGTCCAACCTGCCCATTCTAAGCGCGCCCCATTCGCCGGGTCAACTATTCGGCGGCGCGCCGCGGCGCGTTGAATTTTCCGGATCGTGACGCGAGCCGGCAAATCCCAAACCGTCACGCGATTACCCGCATCTCTCCGATGCAGCCTTTCTATTTTGTACTTTACACGCGCCCCGCGAAATCCCTATTCTGGAGCGCTATGTGGTACGTAAACAAAGCATTCGAGCAGCCGCAAATCGAGTCGCTCGCCGCCAAGGGCTTCCTGGTGCGCAGCTCCGGCGGCGTCGTGCGCATTGAGAAGTACAACTGCGGCGCCGAACTCCGCAAGACCCAAGGCGGCCGCTATCACATGACCGTGATCCCCTGCATCATGCACCAGGGGCAGTTTACCCATCTCTGGGATGCGGGCTACCAGAAATTCCTCATCGCGCACGATTCCACGAAAATTCCCATTCGCGTGGACCAATTAAAAGATTTGCGCCGCTTCAATGAGGAACTGCGCACCGCCCTCGGCGTTCCCACCTATTACAACGAGGCCCTCGGATCCACCTGCCACGTCAGCGTCTACGACCGCGTGAAAGGCCGCCCCGGCGACGTGCCGGACGACTCCGTTGGCGTCCACGACGAACCGCAACACTAAATCCCCGCTAGCTCATGGCTTGATCGTGTAATACCTCTGGAATGGTCCCATCCGCGGATAGAATGCGTACGAGCGATACAATTCCGCAATCTGCCGGATGTGCCCCAAATCGTGAAATGCCCACTCGTTCATCAGTTGTCCTAGCGTGATCGGTCCTAGTTCTCCATGAAGCCCGCGGCGCGAGGCCGCGGGCGCCGAGATGTAGCGCAGGAACGAAAGCGACCGGTCGCGTTCGTGGCAAAAGCTTTTCAGGTTTTCGCGGGCCTTGCCCGAGGAATAGCTTCCGGCGGCGTACGCGGCGTTCTGGTCGTAGGGTTCGAGCCGCGGATCATCGGATTCCAGCATCTGTTGAACGCGCGAGCGGAATCCGGCGGATTCCACGTCTGCCAGATGCGCCAGCACTTCGCTGATGGACCAGCGCTCCGCCGAGGGCTTCCAGTGGAGCTGTTCGTCGCTCGCACCTCCGATCAGCTTTTCCACGATAATCGGCGTCTGCTCGAGCACGGCGAATCCGGGCAGGGCATCCGCCGCGGCAACGGGATTCATGGCGCCTCCAATGTGTGACCCCGGTTACATGATGCAGTCACCCTTCTTATATCGCAAACCTCCCAACCGCGCGTTTTATTCAGCCCTCGGCATTTTGCTTTTGCGGGTGCCTCACGCTCGTTCTGCGAGCGTGAGGACCTTCGCCCGCCCGTCGTGGCGGCCGCCGCCCGCGCCGAACCTCGCCTTCATTTACAATGGAGCGGAGGTGCAGCAATGCCACAAGCCCTAGCCCTGGTAGACGACATCTTCTTTCAAGCAAGAATCCTCGAGACGGCCCGGCAACTCGGCGTCGAAATGCGCGCCTGCTCCACCGCCGAAGCCCTGCTCGCCGCCGTCGCGGTTTCCGCGCCGCGCTTGGTTGTTGTTGACCTGAACGCCCGCGGCAATCCCATCGGCGCAATCGAGCAGATGCAGTCGCAGGCCCCGCAAATCCCGTTGATCGCGTTTCTCTCGCATGTTCAGACGGAACTCGCCGAGCGCGCCCGCCTCGCAGGATGTCGCGCTGTGATGCCGCGCTCGCAATTTACCCGCAACCTGGCAACCATCCTCGGCCAGGCGAAATCGGAATCTGCATGAGGTCCGCAAGCCTCCTCCGCAAGACCGCCAAAAGCGCCGCCTGCACCGCGCTCATTGTCGCTTTAGCGCTCGCATGGCCCGCCCTCTGTCGCGCGCAGGATACGGACGTAAGCGGCCCCACGGCGGCGTTGACTGCCGCGCTTTCCGCCGCCTGCCGTGCCAATGGCGCTGCGTTCGCCAGCTATCTCACGGCCGATAGCGCCGCCGCCTTTCGCGCCCTGCCCTCGGACCAGCAGTCCGCTTTCCTTAAGCGGTTTTCTCTTTCAGACACTATTGGCAAGCCGCTGCTTTCCAATGACGCGGAAAAGCACAGCGTGCTGCGCTGCCAGGCCTCCGGCGCAACAGTCGAATACGTCTTCGACGATCCGCAGATCCACGAAAACCTGGCCTACATTCCCGTCAGCGTGATGAATGGCCAAAGCGTGCGCTTCGGCCTTGTGCGCGAGCACGGCGGATGGCACCTCCTTTCCGTGGGATTGGTGATGCTCGACGTGCCCGAGCTTGCCGAGCAATGGAAGCAGGAAGAAGTCCAGGAGCACGACGACGCCGTCATCGAAACGCTGCGAAACCTCGCAGGCGTCATCGGCACCTATAAAAAGCTTTTCGGTAAGCTGCCCGAATCCCTCGCGCAGCTTGGACCGGCCCCGAAGGACCAAGTCTCGCCCGACCAAGCCTCCCTCGTGGACCAGCACCTCGCGGCGGGCGACGCGGGCGGCTATCGTTTCCGCTACGCAATCGTTCCCGCAGCGGGCGCCGCGCCTGAATCGTTCGAATTGGGCGCTACCCCGGACGAATACGGCAAGACAGGCCGCACATCATTCTTCTACGACGCAGTGGGGAAAATTCATGCCGCGGATAAGCTTGGGGCCATTGCCGGCCCGTCCGACCCGGTGATTTCCGGCGAAGCCAACGACGAAAAGCAACCATAGCGCCGCCCGCTCGGGTATAATCTAAGCAAGCCACTCGCCAGGTAACCTCCGGGTCCAAACCTGAGCGCAATCCAGGCGACGCAACCAGAGGACGTACCCGCGCCCATGTCCACGCCAGCGGTAGCCGAAAAGCACAGCCCCGAGGCCGCGGTTCGCGAAGCGAATCAGCGATTCTACGCGGCGTTTGAATCGCTGGACATCGCGGCGATGGATTCCGTGTGGGCGCACGAGGAAACCGTGCAATGCGTCCAGCCGGGATGGGAGCTTCTGCTTGGCTGGGACGAAGTCCGCGAACGCTGGGCGCGCATCTTCGCGAATACCAAGCGCATACGCATTGCGCTTAGCTCCGTCTGGATTCGCGTCGAAGGCGATATAAGCTGGGTCGCCTGCACCGAGCACGTCACCACCGCCTTCGACGAGGGCTTCGACGAAGCCACCGTGCAGGCCACCAACATTTTCGTTCGCCGCGAGGGGCAATGGCTGCTCGTTGCCCACCACGCCTCGCCAATCCCCGTGCCGCAGGACTCGACCGTACAATAGCCGCCCGCGGAAGAATTCGCTCCCACCCGCGCCGTGCTTTCCGCCAATCCGCTAAAAATTGAAGCGATAGCCCAGGATCATCTTGGCGATCAAATGATCGGTGGCCCCCGTCAAACCCACCCCGAGCCCGAAATTAATTTCCCATTGCGGCGCAAGGTTCAGGTCAATCGCGGGAATGATCTGTTGCTCCTGCTGTGAAATAGGGTCGAAGCCCGTCACCGGACCAACCCCCCCGTAATATTCCAGCCCCCCCGCCACCTTCGGCGTGAAATCGTAGCTGAATTTGAAATTCGGCGAGAAGACCACGCCATCGCGAATCCCAGGCCCGTGGAACGAGCGGTCGAGCGTCGGATTGATGGACCAATACCAGCGCCCAACCTTCTGATCCACGATGGGACGAATTTCCCACGTCCACGTATCTTCGGAAAATTGCCTCCGCTGATACCCAATCTCGTTCGAGACGCTCACGCCCACCGGCCAGTGCCAGCTTTCCGGCACGCGAAACCGCGGCCGGATGTGATCGCCCACCCATTGCCAGCCCTGCCCCGAGCGCGCCGAAGTAAAAATATAAAATCCAGTCTCGAACCAGTCCGTGAAGCCGTGCGTGATCTCAATGGTTTCGTGCTCGGCATGATTGGTGGGATACAGGCCGTTCTCCACTTGCTTCGAGCCGTCTATCGTGAAGTTGCTGTGCAGTTCGAGCATGGTGTGGCCCGGCTCCACCGTATCCGAGCCATAGACCTGAATCTCGTAATTATCCTGCGCCGCCGCCGGCTGCGCGCCGGCCATCAGCGCCGCCGCTGCCGCAACCGCCGCCAGCACGAATCCCGCCATATTTCGCTTCATGCGATATGTTTTCTCCTGGAAATCACGCGTGCGGATGGGCCTTATCGTAGACGGACATAAGCTGCTGCACGCTGGCCTGCGTGTAGCGCTGCGTCGTGGATAGCGACGCGTGCCCCAGCAACTCCTGGATCGCGCGCAAGTCGGCGCCGTCTTCCAGCAGGTGCGTGGCAAATGCGTGCCGCAGCGCGTGCGGATGAAGGCTCCAGTTCGGATCGAAAAGCCGCGCGTATCTCTTCACCAGGATGCGCACGTACGCGGTCGTCAGTCTCCCGCCGCGCACATTCAGGAACACGGCGTCCGGCGCTTGTCGCGGTGCCGGTCGCTCCAGCGCCCCCGGCCGCACCTCGAAATGCGCCTCGAGCGCCTCCTTGGCCTTCGACCCGAAGGGCACAATCCGCTCCTTATTCCCCTTGCCCAGCACGCGAACGATCTGCCCGGCCATGTCCACGTCGCCCAGGTCGAGTCCCACCAGTTCGCTCACGCGCAGCCCCGCGCCATAGAGCATCTCGAGTATCGCGCGATCGCGCTTCAGGAAGATTCTCGCCCGCCGCTCCGATTCCGCCGTCGCGGGCGCCTTCCTCGGCGGCTGCGGCGGCGCAGTCGCCATCGTGTCCAGCAGCTTGCCCACTTCCTCCGCCGTGGCGATCCGCGGAATCCGCCGCGGTATTTTCGGCGAACTCACCAGCCGCGCCGGATTTTGACTCGTCACGCGCTCTCGCACGCAAAATTTGAAGAAAGTCCGCAGTGCCGCCAGCTTGCGCGCCACAGACACCTTTTGCATCTTCTGATCGTAGAGCCACCCGACAAACTCGCGAATCACGCGATGATCCACCCGGTCGAGCGGCATCGTCTGCTCGCCCGGCGGCGTCAGGAACGTGCGGAATTGCTGCAAGTCGCAGCGGTAGTGGTAGATCGTTTCGGGCGAAGCATTGCGCTCATAGCGCAGATAGCCCAGAAATCTCTGAAGCACCTGTTCCATCGCAAGGGACCCCGGCGCGCATTATAGCCGAAGCCAAGTGTTCAGACGGGTGAAACGCGCGAAAGGTTCCACCAGGTGGACCCGGCGGAAATTGTTGCCGCAATCGCCGCGGAATCGCCGTTAAGGCTTGCCCACCGGCTGCGGCTCGGGCGCAGACGCGCCGCTCGCTTGGTTCGGCCGGTCCGCACCGGGCGCCGCGGCATCGGTCTTGTCCGGCGCCACGATCTCCCAATCGCAATTTTCCCGCACGCACGCGCGGAAGTTCCCTTGCTTCGTCCGCTTTTCCACAATGAACGGCGCGCCGCATTTCGGGCACGGCTCGTTGATCGGTTCGTGCGGCGACGTGTAATCGCAATCCGGATAGCGGCTGCAGCCGTAAAAAATCCTTCCGCGCCCGCGCCCTCGCGCCGTTCCGCGGCGGACGAATTCGCCCTCCCCGCATTTCGGGCACTTGATTCCCAGCGTGATCGGCCGCGTGTACTTGCACTTCGGATATTTCTGGCAGCCGATGAAATCGCCGAACCGCCCTTCGCGCTTCAGCAGCTCCGCCCCGCAGTCCGGGCATTTCTCGCCGATCGGAACGTCCGGCTGCCGCGCCTTCCGCGTCCCTTGCACCAGCCGCCGCGTCGTCTTGCAATCCGGATACCCCGTGCACGCCAGGAACGTCCCGAATCGCCCGCGCTTCAGCGCCATCTCGCGCCCGCAATTTTCGCAGTACTCGACCTTATTCTCCGCGTCGCCTTCCTCCGGCAGATCGGGCGCCAGGTCCTGAATGAAGTCGCACTCCGGATACCGCGAGCAGCCCAGGAAGAATCCGTGCCGGCTGATGCGCTCCAGCAGTTCGCCCTGTCCGCATTTTTCGCACTTCTTCCCGGTCGGAATGCCGATCTTGTAGGAGACCATCTCCTCATCGGCCTTCACCAGGTCCAGCACAAATTTTTCCCAGAAGCCGCGCACAGCCTCGCGCCAAGGCACGCGCCCTTCCTCGATCTCGTCGAGTTCTTCCTCCAGCCGCGCCGTGAACGTCACGTCGAACACGTCGTCGAACGCCTTCACCAGCAACCCGCTCACGCGCTCGCCCAGCATCGTCGGCGTGAACCGTCCCTGCTCCTTCTTCACGTATTCCCGCTCCACAATCGTCGAAATGATCGCCGCATAGGTAGACGGCCGCCCGATCCCCTTTTCCTCCAGGTCTTTCACCAGCGTCGCTTCCGTGTAACGCGGCGGCGGCTCCGTAAAATGTTGGTCGGGGCGAATCTGATCCAGCCGAAGCGCCTGTCCTTCACTCACGCGCGGCAGCGCCTTCCCCTCGTTCTCCTCGGCGTCCTCTTCCGTATCGGCCCCCGCCACCGCCGATTCATACACCCGCAGATACCCGTCGAATTTCCGCACCGAGCCCGTCGCGCGAAATGTATATTCGCCCGCCGAAATATCCACCGTCGTCTGATCGAAAATCGCCGGCAGCATCTGCGACGCCACGAACCGCTGCCAGATAAGCTGGTAGAGCTTGAAGACGTCCTCGCTCAAATATTTCCGCACGCTTTCCGGCGTCCGCGAGACGTCCGTGGGCCTCACAGCCTCATGCGCTTCCTGCGCGTCCTTTTTCGACTTATAAAAATTCGGCTTCTCCGGCAGATAGCCGCTGCCGAAAAGTTCCGGGATCACCTCTCGCACCTGCGCCAGCGCATCGCTCGACACATGCACCGAATCCGTGCGCATATACGTGATTAGCGCCACCGAGCCCTCGTCGCCCAGCTCCACGCCCTCGTAAAGCCGCTGCGCCAGCGCCATCGTCCGCTTCGCCGTGTACCGCAGCCGATTGTACGAAGCCTGCTGCAGCTTCGACGTGGTGAAGGGCGGCGGCGCATTCCGCTTCTTTTCCTTCTGTGTGACCGTCGCCACCTGCCATTTCGCGCCGCTCACCGCCGCCACAATCTTGTCCGCCGCTTCCTGGTTCGCTACCTGTATTTCCTCGCCCTTGCACTTGCTCAGCTTCGCTTCGAAGATCGGCGGCTCGCCCGCGTCCAGCATCGCGTGAATCGTCCAGTATTCCTGCGGCACAAACGCGCGTATCTCCTGCTCGCGCTCGGCAATCAACCGCAGCGCCACCGTCTGCACGCGCCCCGCCGAAAGCCCCCGTCGCACCTTGTTCCACAGCAGCGGAGACACCTTGTATCCCACAATCCGGTCCAGCACGCGCCGTGCCTGCTGCGCGTCCACCAGGTTCCCGTCCACCTGCCGCGGCTTTTCAAACGCCGCCCGTATCGCCTTCGGCGTAATCTCGTTGAACGTCACCCGAAAAATCTTCTTCGGGTCTATAGGCGGGATGTTCACCTCGTCCCGATCTTTCTTGCCCTTGGCCTTTTTGGACTTCGCCTCGTCCTTCTCCTCCGCGGCTTTTTCCTCGGCATCCTTGCCGTTATGCCCGTTCGAGGAAACCTCATCCTCGGTAAATTTCGCGGGCTTCGATAGCACCATCGCTAGGTGCTGCGAGATCGCTTCGCCCTCTCGGTCCGGGTCGCCCGCCAGATAGACCGCGTCCGCCGCGCTGGCGTACTTCCTCAGCTCGTTCACCACCTTGCCCTTGCCGGGGATAATCAGCAGTGTGGGCTCGAAAATCTTCGGATCGTCCAGGCTTACCGGCTTTGCCGCTACTTTCGCCGCGGCTTTGCCGCCCTTCTTCCGCTTCCCTTTCTTCTTCCCGCCGCCGTTCAGCCCATCATCGGGCAGGCGTATGCCTATCGTCTTTTTGGGCAGGTCCATCACGTGCCCGATCGACGCTTTGACGGTATAGTCCCGCCCCAGATATTTATTGATAGTCTTCGCCTTAGCAGGCGATTCGACGATTACCAGTGATCGCGCCATTCCTTCTCTCGAATCCTTCTTTCCACATCAGCGGCTTCAAGCAGTCCGAGCCGCCGGCGGCAGCCTGCGCCGCTCGTCCCATCCTAACCCTGGTTTCCCGGCGGGGTTACAACAGGACTTTCAAGAATTGCTTCCCTGGCAACTGGCGTATCACGCCCTTCAGTTCCAAGTCAAACAGCGCCGCCAGTACTTCCGAAGAGCTAAGACCTGAGAGCTCCACTAATTCGTCCACGTGCCGCACCTCGTCCAGGCTCAGTAGCTCATAGAGCGGGCGCTCCTCTGGCCGAAGCGCGCCTTCCACAAGTGCCGCGCGTTCTTCCGGCGAAGCCGTCTCCACGGGCATTAATTCCGCCCGAATCGGCGTGGGAAGCTCTTCGATCACGTCCTCCCAGCCCGTCACCAGCTTCGCCCCCTGCTTAATAAGCTGATTCGGCCCGAAGCTCGAAGGTTGCGTCGCGTTCCCCGGCACGCCATACACCTCGCGTCCAAACTCCATTGCCAGCCGCGCCGTAATCAGTGATCCAGAGTATTGCGCCCCCTCGACCACCACCACCCCAAGTCCCATCCCCGCGATGATCCGATTCCTTATCGGAAAATTCTGCGGTGCCGGAAAAGCCCCCATCGGGAACTCGGAGATAATCGCCCCCCGCTCCGGGATCGCCTCGTATATCTTCTTGTTCTCTTTGGGATATACCACGTCAATCCCACACCCAAGCACGGCCACCGTCTCCCCTGTCCCCGACGAAATCGCCCCTTTATGCGCGCTCGCGTCAATCCCGCGCGCCAGTCCGCTCGCCACCACCAGACCATGATCTGCCAGGTCGCGTCCCAGTCGTTCAGCCATTTGATTCCCATAGGGGCTTGGCCGACGCGCCCCCACCAGCGAAATGATGTGCCGGCCCAGAAGTCTAGCGTTTCCTTTTATATACAGGATAGGCGGCGGGTCATATATCTCGCGCAGTCGCGCCGGATATTCAGGTTCATCCCAGGTGAGCAGGCGGCATCCCGCCGCTTGGACCTTGCCAAGTTCCTTCGCCGCATCGCTCAGCGGACGCCCGCCGTGAATCGCTTGCGCCACAGCAGCGGGCAGTCGCTGCCCCTCCAGCGCCGTCAGCGAAGCCCTAAACACAGCCTCCGGGCTGCCGAATTCCCGCAGCAGCTTGCCCGCCATGCGCGCGCCAAGCCCCGGCGTTAACCCAAGCGCCAGCCAATGCAGATAATAATCCGCGTCCATCAACAGGGAAGCCCGCGCAGAGCCTACGCACCCGCCCCCACCCCTGTCAAGCCATCTCGTCCGGACCGCCACGGATCAGTTCGAGGTTGAATGGATAGAAATGGGAAGCCAGCCGGAAGCAATTAGATGAAGTACGAAAAATCCGCAGTACGAAATCCACGTGGTCACGGCACGCGCGTCGCCTTAATAATCTTAACCGCCGGCGTAAGCCGCTGCCCCTGCGCTGCCGACGCCTGAATCTTCCGCACCACATCCATCCCGCGCATCACCCGCCCAAACGCCGCAAACCCCTGCCCATCCGGATTCCGCCCGCCGCCAAAATCGAGCGCCGGCTGATCGCCGACGCAGATCGAAAAGAACGACGTCGCCGTGTCCGGCCCGTTGCGCCCCATCGAAAGCGTGCCATCCAGATGATGCAGCCCCGTCTTGCTCGTGCGTTCCAGCGGAATCGGCGGCCCATCCTCGCGCATGTGCGCCGGATTGATCGAAGCCTCGATCACCTCGATCTTCACCTTGTCGTTCGGCTGATTATCGGGTTTCACCGTTCGGAAGAATCGCCCGCCGTCATAGAACCCGCGGTCCACGTAGCGCAAAAAATTCTGCGCGGTAATCGGCGCATGCACCGTATCGAGCGCCACCTCAATATCCCCCAGCTCCGTCTGAAACAGGACGTGCACCATCCCATCCTGCGCCGCCTGCCGCTCCCCGCCGCGGCGCGCTCGTGCACCGCCAACGCACGCAAGCGCCGCCATGGCCGCAATCGTGGCCAGCGCAATTGCCGCCCTCCGAACTGCGCGTCGTGCATCTCCTATTTCCATTTTGCCCCTCGTTATTTGCAAGCCGCTGCGCCGAGCGCAAAGGCGCCCGTCCGCGCTAAGATTCCTCTCGGAATCTCATCCATGGCCGCCACGCCCAATTCCAGTCCATCCGGCAACGAGCCGGGACTCAGCGGCTTTTGGCGCGACGCCTGCATCGCCGCATGGGCGCTCCTCTGCACCTTCGTCGCCGTTTATCTCGCCGATTTCGCCGTGCTCGGCTGCCGCGTCGCGTTCCGCGGGCGCGCCTCCATCGTATCCACCGTCACCGTCTTCTACGCCGCCCGACTTAAAGACAGCAAGCTCGACATCTTCTACGACCAGCCCCAATCGCAGCCCTGCGTCCGTTCGATCTTCCCTCACCTCAGCTCCGCGCCCTGTTGGTACGCCCGCCGCCACACCACCCGAGTCGTTGACTGACGGCCAGCCGCGATCCATCTTGCTTACGCAATCTTCTTCTTCCACGCGCCCAGAATCGCGCCCATGAGGGCCAGGCCGAAGAGCGGATAGAATTCATCGAGGGCGAAAAGGCGCAGCGACCGACCCTCGTACATGAAGGTCGTCAAGGTGACCGGTCCCACGAAGCCGATCCACAGCAAAATGCCGATAGCGGCGCCGCGCGCGGCCGTATTCGCCATCCGCCACGCGCAAATTTGCGCCAGTATGTATGCCGTCAGCAGCCCCAGAATATAGGAGATCACCGAGTTGGAGAGATTGGGCGATTGATAGTGAGCTCCGGCTGCGCTCTCAAGCGCCTTCCACTGCTTGCTGAAAATCAAGCCATACCAAAGCGCGGCAAGCAGCCAATACACAATCGCCGCCACGATCACAGCCGCATAGTTCGTCTTCATCGTTTCGCCTCCGCACCGTTGCCCCGGCTGCTTGGCTATGTATTCGCCGGGAGTCTGCTCGGCCCCTTGCACATTGTCAAGCCGCGCCTGAAGCAGAGGGAAGCCAGAAGTTCGAGCCCCTGTTCGATACACATAAATGTGATATCCCTACACATTAAGGAGGCGCCTGATGCGCACCAACATCGAAATTGATGACCGCCTCATGCGGGAAGCCATGAAGGCGGGCCGGTTCGGAACCAAGCGCGCCACCGTTGAAGCGGCCTTGCGCCTTCTGATCCAGACACGCGCGCAAATCGGCATTCGGCGGCTTCGCGGGAAAATCCGCTGGCATGGAAATCTCGGCATGCCCCCTAGCCATTTTATCTGCGCATGATGGGTCTACATGATGGATCTAATGGATGCGAACGTGTCGCTGCTGACTTTCCGGCGGACCGAGGCAGTGTGTAGACCCGTTTGAAGGGTATCGGCCTCAAGCAAAGTGCGGCAATGCGCTCGCGACCCTTCCGAATGGGGTATGGGGCCGCGCTATTGATTCAGCCCGCGGGATACCTTCAGCGTCCCTGCCCAGCGGAACGCGTCAGCACCCGCGCCGGCTCCTTTGCAGAGTCATGCGCGAGCTTAGACGCCGGGCCGTACTCGAGCCGCTGCTGTTCGCGCGTCCGAGAAGCGGTTTTTAACGCAGGGGCATCCTTCATTTGCTTGTGGGTGTGGATAATGCGATGCACAACCGTCAGATTCGGTCCAATCGCCAGAATCCAAAGCGCCGCTTCCATGTGATTCGTCAGCGCGCCCAGGATCATCAGCACCAGGCGCTCCGGCCGCTCCCAGAATCCCACCGACTCCGCGCGCACCAGCGACGCGGCACGCGATTTGGAATAGCTCACCATCACCGCCCCGGATAGCGCCGCCGACACCAACACGGCGTAAAGGAAGCGGTTCACCTCGGCGTAATAGACCAGCAACCCGAGGAACAGGATCAAGTCCGCATACCGGTCGAGGATCGAATCCAGGAAGCCGCCGAAACGCGAGACGCGATTCTGCAGCCGCGCCACCCGCCCGTCCAGCAGATCGCACATTCCTGCGACGATCATCATCCCGCCGGCCGCCGCAAATCGCCCCTCGGCGAAGAGCACGCCCGCCCAGAAATTCAGGAATAGCGCGGACCACGTGATGATGTTCGGGGGAATACCCGTGGGCGCCAGCAGCGCCGCCAGGCGGTCTGCAGGCCAGGAAATGTACCCGTCAATGGTTCGGGTTAGCATCGAGCGAACGCCACCCCTTCGCTGCCTCAATCCTGTTCGTATATCGTCGTCAGCCGCACAACCTCGTATTCCTTCACGCCCGCCGGCGTATTCACCGTCACCTCGTCGCCGACCTTCTTCCCCAGCAGCGCCCGGCCGATCGGTGAGACGGTCGAAATCATCCCCTGGGCGGCGTCCGCTTCTTCGGCGGTCACGAGCTTGTATTCCACTTTCGCGTCTTTGGCAACGTCCAGCACCACGATCCGCGAGCCATAGGCGGCGCGATCCTTCGGCAGATTATTCAGGTTCAGCATCGAAATATCCGCCATGCGCTGGTGCAATTGTCCCAGCCGTGCCGCGACGTACGACTGCCGCTCCTTCGCGTATTTGTACTCCGCGTTTTCAGACAAATCGCCGTGCGCCCGCGCCTTCTTCAGTTCCTTCGGCAGGTCGTCGTGCAACTCGTGTTCGAGCGTCGCGATCTCGTCCTGAAGCTTCTTTTTAATCTTCTCGGTCAGGTCGGCCATTCAAAGCGCTTGGGAGGGCTCAATTCGCCTAGCCCTGTAAAGGTTTGGTTCTTCGCTTGAATTATAAGGGAATTGCGTCCCGTGCTGCAATCGGAGACCTCCGGCGAGCCCGCCACCCCCAGGCCCCCGGCGGCCCTGCCCTCCCGAAGCCATATAGCGCGGACTCGCTTATCGGGCGAAAGCCCGATTGCCCGGCTGTCCCTGCCGCCGCGAATCTACATAATCTGAGCTGCTGGATGGAACCTGGCCTATGTCATTCCGCGACCTGCTACTTGGAAAGCCGATACCCACGGCCGAAGAAAGGCAGCAGAAGATTGGCACGCTCGAAGGCATACCCGTCTTCGGCCTCGACGCTCTCGGCTCCGCTGCGTACGGACCCGAAGCGGCCTTAACGCTGCTTCTGCCCCTCGGCGTCGCCGGCCTGCGATACATCGTCCCGATCAGCGTCTGCATCATCGCCCTCCTGGCTATCGTCTTCTTCTCTTACCGGCAGACCATCGCCGCATATCCTGGCGGAGGCGGCTCTTACACCGTCGCCAGTGAAAATCTTGGCCCCTTTCCCGGCCTGCTGGCCGCCGCCGCGCTGATGATTGACTACATCCTGGTCGTAGCCGTGGGCATTTCGGCTGGCGTCGGCGCGCTGGTCTCCGCCGTACCATCGCTTCTGCCGCACACCCTCGGCCTTTGCCTCGCCATCCTCTTCCTGATCACGCTGGTAAACCTTCGCGGCGTACGCGAGACGGGCTTGGCCTTCATGGCTCCCACGTACGTTTTCGTCGCCACGCTGCTCGGCACAATTGCCTTCGGCGTGGTGAAATCGGTGCTTGCCGGCGGGCATCCCGCGCCGATCGCGGCCCCACCCGCAGCCGCCAGCGCCAGCGTGGCCGTCGCCGGCGGGTGGCTGCTCCTTCAATCCTTTGCGAACGGGTGCACCGCCATGACGGGCGTCGAAGCCGTCAGCAATGGCGTACGCACCTTTCGTGATCCCCGCGTCCCCAACGCGCAGCGCACCCTCACGACCATCATCGGCATTCTCATCGTGATGCTCGCCGGCATCGCCTATCTCGCGCATGCCTACGGAATAGTCGCCACGCGCCCCGGTGCCCCCGGTTACCAAAGCGTGCTCTCGATGCTAGTTGCCGCCGTAGCAGGCCGCGGCGCCTTCTATTACGTTACGATTGCTTCGATCCTTGCCGTGCTCGCCCTGCAAGCCAATACGGCCTTCGCCGATTTTCCCCGCGTCTGCCGCGCCGTCGCCCAGAATAGTTTTCTGCCGCATACTTTCCGCTATCGCGGTCGCCGGCTGGTCTATTCAGAGGGCATTCTGGTCCTGGCCGCCATCGCCGGAGTGCTCCTGGTCATCTTCGGCGGCGTCACCGACCGCCTGATCCCGCTCTTCGCCATCGGCGCATTTCTCGCGTTCACCATGTCGCAAGCGGGCATGGTCGGCCATTGGAAGCGGCAGGGCGGCCGCCGTTCGCGCCATTTCATGATCATCAACGCCGCGGGCGCCGTTGCCACCGGCATCACCGCCCTCATCGTTCTGGTCGCGAAATTCACTCAAGGCGCTTGGGTCACGGCGATCCTAATCCCAGCGCTCCTCGCGCTCATGATCACCGTCCGTCGGCACTACAGGCGCACCGAGCGCGAGCTGGACGCCGCAAACGCCCTAAAGCTCAAGGCGCCTGAACGCCCGCTGGTGGTGCTCGCTTATGAAGCCTGGAACAAGGTCGCGGAGAACGCCCTGCAATTCGCGCTCACTCTTTCCCCGGAGGTCCACGCCGTCCACGTCACCGCGGAAGACGAGTCGTGCGAGCGCCTGCTCAGCGAATGGAACAGTCGCGTCGTTGCGCCCCTTCGCGCAAGCGGTATGCCGGAGCCGAAGCTCGTAAGGCTCCCTTCGCCCTACCGCGCGGTTCTATCGCCGATTGTTTCTTATGTCCTGGAGCTCGAGGTGGCGCACCCAGGCAGGCTCGTCGCCGTCCTGGTGCCCGAGCTAGTGGAGACGCGCTGGTACCACTACCTGCTGCGAACCAATCGCGCCGAGTTGCTGAAGGCGATGCTGATCGGGAAGGGCAATCAGAAAATCGTGGTCATCAGCCTGCCGTGGTACCTCGATTGAAGGGCCGCCGCGCGCGGGCGTCACGCGCCCTGTGCCATGCCCTTCCGTTCCCCGAACAACCCGACCATTGCTTCGTTGAATTGCGGGATATCCGACGGCTGCCGGCTGGTAACCCAGTTCCGGTCCAAAACCACCGCCCGATCCACCCATTTCCCGCCGGCATTTCGAATATCATCCTGGATGGTGTGATAGCTGGTCAGCGTCCGCCCTTTCACCAGCCCGGCTGAAATCAGCAGCCACGGCGCATGGCAGATCACGGCCATTGGTTTCCTGGCGTGCTCAATTCGGTGCAGAAACTCCTGGACTTTCGGCTCCATGCGCAGCGAATCGGCATTCAACGCCCCGCCGGGGAGCATCACCGCGTCAAAATCGTTCGGATCCGCCTGATCCAGCACAAGATCCACGTAGACCTCCTGCCCCTTTTCATCGTGCTTCACGCCACGAATCTTCCCCGGCTTCGGCGAGACAACCACCACCTTCGCCTCCGCCGCCTGCAAGGCCTTCCGCGGCTCAATTAGCTCGGATTCTTCGAAATTTTCGCCGGAAAGTATCGCTACGCGAAGTTGCCGCAAGTTAATTTCACTCATAGCTCCATCCTATTTTGTTGATTTGTCTTCACTTCTGCTTTCGGCGCGACGTTCCCTTCGCCGCGGGGGAGCCTTCTTGCCCGGCCCCTGAATGGGCATTTTCACCCGCTGCGATTCCGCCACCGGCGGAAGCTCCGTAGTAGGCTCCCCGTCGGCGGGCTCAATCAGCGGCGCGGCGTCCTCGCCATTCGCCATCTGCCCTGCCCGTTGCCCTGCATCGGAACCGGAAGTCGAACCCTGCAAATGACCTGGCATAGAGCCTCCCGCGGCGGAATGCGCCGCCTGAATCCCGTCTACACTCGCCGATATCCCGTGCCCGCGCCATCGGGTGGTTGCCGTAGCTCTGCGGCGGAAGGCGGTGCGCCGCTCCTGGCCCGTTTACTTTTTCACCGGTGGCGAACGGTACAGGGCTCTCCGAGATTGAACTCGGTGTTTCGCCGTATTGTTCGTATCTCGAAGCGGGCTTAATTTTGCCACCCTGTACCCCATGGTGGCGGCGACCCGGAGTTGCTTGATGCCGCAACCCAGAGTTGCTGAAAAGAGGAGATCGCGATGACGGCAAAAAAGGCTTCAACCTTCGGTGTTTTTTCGAGTTTTGGTACGTTGAGAACGGGCGTGGACGCATTGAAAGCCTCAGGCTTCCGCAACGGCGATATTTCCGTCCTGTTCCCCGAAGAGGCCGTCTCCCGCACGATGCCCGATGACGGCGATGCAGCCGCTCCGGCGCAGCCCGGAAAAGTGCAGCCCTTGATCGGCGGCACCCTCGGCTGGCTTACCTATATCAATCCTACGGGAACGGGCGTCGTCTCTGGCGCGCTCATCAGCCTAGGCGTCCCCGGCTACGAAGCCGAGCGCTATGAGTCCCGCCTGCGCAACGGCGGCCTCCTTTTGTGCGTCCGCTCCGTCTCCCCGGAGCAAACCGAGCATGCCTATGACGTGCTCGCCCGCACGGGCGCCGAAGACGTTATGTTTGCCGAAGAGGTTCGCCCTGCCGCTGCCGCCCGCGCAGCTCGGGGCGCAGCCCTGGCCGCGAGCCTGCACGAACCAGCCGCGGCGATGGCCCACCACTAAAATCTTCTGAGTTAGCAAGCGGGGGCAGACGGGGGTCTACTTCGCAGTGTCCGCGGACCGGTTATCCGATCCGCGGACATTGCTTTGCGGCCGCAGCATCGCGTCGCAGCCAGGCACGTCCTAGCCCTGCCGCGACGCGACTTCCTTCTCTACCGCTTGTGCTGTTGCGCCGTCTTGCAGTTTTTCTGGTGTTCCCTCAGCTCACTGGTGGATTCGAAGTTCCTTCCGCAATCGCACCGATTTTCCCTGGTTTGTTCCGCCATGGTTGTCCTCCTCTTTGTGTTTCAGCGCCAAGGCGCCCTTCTGAACGGCTTTTAGGCGCGCGACCTACACAAGCTCGCGCACCGTATCCGAGCCGATCGTAAGAACCATCTTCTTGCGGTTTGGCGTCCCGCGCGCCAGCGCCTCCGCGAACTTCAGCGCCTGCCGCGAATTCACCTTCGGCGGCAAGGGTGGCTCGAACGGATCCACCACCGCCTCGATCACCACGGGCCCTGGCGTGTTCAGCGCCTCATCGAGCGTCGCCCCGCATCGCGCTGGGTCCTCGATGGTAAAGCCGCTGCCGCCGCACGCCCGCGCAAACGCCGCGAAATCAATCGGGTTCAGGTCGCAGCCGTATTCCGGGTTCCCCAGGAACACCATCTGCTCCCATTTGATCTGCCCAAGCGTATTGTTCTTTACGATTACTATCTTGATCGGCAGCTTGTACTTCACCGCAGTCGCGAATTCCCCCATCAGCATCGTGAATCCGCCATCCCCCACGAATCCCACGCATTGCCGTTCGGGATGTGCGATCTGCGCCGCAATCGTATACGGCAGCCCGTTCGCCATCGTCGCCAGCGTTCCCGAAAGCGAGTGCATCTGCCCCTGCTTCACGGGAATCTGCCGCGCGAACCAAGTGGCAATCGTCCCCGAATCGCACGAAACAATGGCGTTGCTCGATAGCCGCTTCCCCAGTTCCCACGCAACTACCTGCGGTTTCATTGGCTTATCGGGCCTCGTGCCGCGTTGTTCCATCAGCTCCCACCATTCCGCCATGCCCTTCTGCGCCGTCTCGAGGAACGACCGGTTCTCATTCCGTTTCAACCGCGGCAGCAGCATCTGCAGCGCCCGTTTGCAGTCCGCCACGATCCCCACCTCCACCGGATAGCGGAGCCCGATCCGCGTAGGATCAATATCAATCTGCACCGCTCGCGCCTGATCGGTCTTCGGATAAAACTCGATATACGGAAAGGACGAGCCGGCCAGCAGCAGCGTGTCGCATTCCTCGAGCGCCTCCTGCGAAGGCTTCGTGCCCAGCAGTCCAATACCCCCGGTCGTATAGGGCGAATCGTCCGGAACCGCGGCTTTGCCCAGCAGCGCCTTGATAATCGGCGCGCCCAGCTTTTCGGCGATTTCGATCAGTTCCGCGCCGGATTGGAGCGCCCCTTGCCCCGCCAGGATCGCCACGCGCTTTCCCGAATTCAGCACCTCCGCCGCCCGGCTGACGTCCACCTCCGAAGGCAACCTCGGGCTGAAGGCCGGCGCGCCAGACGCGTGCTGCGCCACGTTCCGCGGCGAACGCTTATCCGATTTCTCCTCCTGCAAATCAGCCGGGAAGTTCAGGTGTGCCACCCCGCGGAAATTCAGCGCCTTGCGTATCGCCAGCTCGGTCACGTTCGCGATGTGCGTCGCGCCCATTACTCGCGTCGTGTAGACGGCCACGTCCTCGTATAGCCGGTCCAGGTCAACGTCCTGCTGCGTATGCGTATCAATCAGATCGTGATAGGTGTGCCCCGTAATCGCCAGCACCGGTTGCCCATCCAGCTTCGCGTCGTAAAGCCCATTCAGCAGGTGTATGCCTCCCGGCCCAGACGTCCCCAGGCACACGCCCAGCCGCCCCGTGTATTTCGCATACGCGCAGGCCATGAACGCGGCCGCCTCTTCGTGCCGCACGTGAATGAACCGCATCTTGTCCTGATGCGTGCGCAGCGCCTCCATGATTCCGTTGATCCCGTCGCCGGGCAGGCCAAAAATCGTGTCCACGCCCCAATCAATCAGAATCTCTACCATCGTATCCGCTGCCGTTTGTGCCATGGGAAATGCTCTCGAATGTGCAGTCTCGATCCAGCATCGGCGTCGGCCGGTCCCCCGCGCAATACGGCAAACGCACCAAAACCCCGTCCCCGCCACCTGTACCCGCCCGCCTCGAAGCCCATACGCCCATTCCGCCCGGCAGAAATCCCTTGCGCCCCATGCGATAAAAAGGCATTCTCCCTAACGTCCTTATGGGTAAGCCCGAAAATGATCCGCGCGGCGACCTTCTTCGCGACACCCTCGATATGCTCATCCTGAAGACGGTCAGCCGCGGCGCCATGCACGGCTACGCCATCGCGGAATCCATTCATCAGGCGACGGACGACGTGCTGCGCGTCGAAGAAGGTGCGCTCTACCCGGCGCTGCACCGCCTCGAACTGCGCGGATGGCTCGCCTCCGAATGGGGAGCCTCTGAAAATAATCGTCGTGCGAAGTATTACCGGCTCACCGCCACTGGGCGCAAGCAGCTCGCGACCGAGACGGCGCACTGGAGCCGCATGGCCGCCGCGATCGCGCGAATTATCGAGCCGGCGTAGTTGCCGGCCTGCCAGCGGGACGTTCGAAGGCGGCGCCGGATCGGCGAATACGATTCACCAGAGGGGTGACGCATGTGGCGCGAATGGCTCGCGGCGACGCGACTAAAGCTCCGAGCCCTCATGAACCGGCGCAAGCTAGACGGCGACCTCGAAGAGGAGCTGAGCTTCCATCTCGAAATGCGCGAACAGAAAAATCGCGCGGCAGGTACAGGCAACGCCGAAAGCCGCGCCGCGGCCCGCCGCAAATTCGGCAATGCCACGCTGCTAAAAGAGCGCTGCCGCGAAATGTGGACCTTCGCGCCCCTCGAAACATTATGGCGGGACGCGCGCTACGCTTTACGCCAGTTGCGCCGCGGCCCAGGCTTCACCATCGTCGCAATTCTCACCCTCGCCCTGGGCATTGGCGCGAACACCGCGATCTTTTCGCTCCTCGATCCGCTGCTGGTTCGCAAGTTGCCCGTTCGGGATCCAGACGCGCTTGTTTTCCTAGGCAACGGCGGCGTTCCGCAGTCCCAGGATTACGACACCGCCGTAATCTCTGAGCTCCAGGCGTACCGGCATTATCGCGACGAGAACCGCGTTTTTTCAGGCGTACTGGCATTCACGACGTCCGAACCGTATGACGTCGAGCTCGGCGGCCAACCTTCTTCGGCATCGGGCGAGGTCGTCTCCGCGAACTATTTCACCGTGCTCGGGCTGCGCCCTTATCTTGGCCGCTTTTTCACCGCGCAGGACGGCGGAGCATCCTCGGCCGCTCCCCTTGCCGTGCTCAGCTACTCCTATTGGCGGCGGGCTTTCCGCTCAAATCCCGCTGTAATCGGCCAGGCGATTTCGATCCAGAACTCCGGCTGGTCATACCATCCGCTTGTGAACCACCTCTTCACGATCGCCGGTGTCGCGCCGCCCGGTTTCTTCGGCACGGAGGTCGGCCGCGAGTCAGACCTTTACCTGCCAGCCCCGAACCAGGGCGACTCGCCCCCTTGGGTGGTTGTCCTCGCGCGGCTCAAGCCGGGAATATCACTCGAGCACGCTCGCGTGGCGCTCGCCCCGATTTATCAGGAGACGGTTCGCGATTCGACGCTGCCACCCATTGAAAAAAAACAGGATATGACCGGCCTCGTGATCGAACCCGCGGCGCACGGGCTCTCGCCGGTGCGCAATAAATTTCAACTCGCCGCGGAAATATCTATGGCCGTCGTCGCCCTCGTACTGCTCATCGCGTGCGTCAACGTTTCCAGCCTTCTCCTCGCGCGGGGGATCAGCCGTCGCCGCGAATTGACCATTCGCGCCGCGCTCGGCTCGGGCCGCTGGCCGCTGGTCCGCCAAATTCTCGTCGAGGCCGCTCTCCTTGGATGCGCAGGGGCGATAGCCGGCGTGCTCGCCGCGGCATGGGCCGCCAAATCGCTCGCCGCGGCTCTTTCCACCAAGGAACTCCCGGTGCATCTGGATGCCTCTATTGGCGCCCCGATCCTCGCCTTTTCCGCGGCGGTTCTGATCGTCACCATCCTGCTTTCGGGCCTGATCCCGGCGCTTCTCTCCACTCGCGGCAATCTCGCGGCCGATTTGAAGGTTGCCGGGCCCAATGCGACAAGCGCGCCCTCGCGCTCCACCACGGGCAGCATCTTGCTGGCCGCGCAAATCGCGATTTCCGCCGTCGTGCTGGCGGCCACCGGCCTCCTGCTGCATAGCTTATTCAATCTCGAGACGCACAATCTCGGTTTCGACGCGGACCACCTGCTGGTGATCACCCTCACGGGGCAGCCCTCAAGCCCCGCGTTTTACGAACAGTTGCTCGACCGAGCGAAGCATCTCCCGGGCGCTCGCGCCGCCGCCTATTCCGCGCTCACGCCGCTCACCGGCGACGGCATCGGAATCAACGTCTCGGTTGAAGGCCATCCCGCGGAATCGCCCGCTCAAGCCCACGTGTTCTTCAACGAAGTTTCTCCCGGCTATCTTGAAACCATGGGCATCCCGCTCCTTGAAGGCCGCGCCTTCACGCCCCGGGATGGCGCGTCGCAGCCGCCGCGATTCGCAATCATCAACCGCACCATGGCGCAGCATTACTTTGGCCAACGGAATCCTGTCGGCCAAACCTTTAAGTTTGTCGAAGGGAACCGCCCGCCTATGCAGATCGTCGGGGTTGCCGCTGACTCCGCCTTTTTAGGAGTTCGCCAAAAGCCCACGGACTTCATCTACCTTCCTTACGCGCGGGCCACTCGATTTCGAACGTTCGACGTTCGCGTCAGCGGAAGTCCTGCGGCGCTGGCGCCCGCGGTGAGAGACCTGGTCCATTCGCTCGACCGCTCCGTTACCATCGAGAACCTCACCACCATGCGCCACCAGTTGAACGAATCGCTTCACCAGGACCGCCTGATCGGCACCCTTTGCGCGGCATGCGCCCTTCTGGCCCTCGCGCTCACGTGTGTGGGAATCTACGGCGTGCTTTCGTTCCAGGTTGTCCAGCGGACGAACGAAATCGGAATCCGCATCGCGTTCGGCGCGCAGCGGCGCCACATCCTTTCGCTGATTCTGAGCCGCGGCGCCGCCATTCTGGCCGCTGGGCTCGCGGTTGGTATCGCCGGCGCGCTCGTTGCCACGCGCGTGATCGCTCACATGCTTTTTGGCGTTTCAGCGGATGATCCGGCTACGTTTGTCGGTGTAGCGGCCCTGCTCGCGGCCGTGGCTTTCGCGGCTTGCTGGATTCCCGCCCGCCGCGCGTCGCGCCTGGACCCGCTCGCCGCCCTGCGCCATGAATAAAGTGCCCGAAATGAAGGAAAAACAATGAAGGAAAGACTTGGCGGTTATTCCATCCGCACCGCAACCACATCCTTGCCCCGCGCGGCAATTTCAATCGCCAGCGGCGGACGCAGCGCCGTCCCCTGCACAATCGCGCCGCGCACCAATCCGCCCGGCGCATTCCCATACTGCGCCAGGTCATACACCGTCCCGGTGCACGGATCGCCGACCATCGGATGGCTTGCTCTGAAGTGGTATTTCGAGGCGAGCGTCTCCATGCTGCTGACGTACTCGAGCTGGCAATCGCCGTACGGTTCCTTCAGCGCGAAGCCCCAATAATCCCCGCTCGGCAGCTTCACGGCCATTGCCGGCACCTTGCCGGCAGGCCCGGCGAACACGAACCGCTTCGCCGACCACGGCCGCTGCATCTCCGCCACCGATGCAATCGCCCCCGGCGGGCTCACGGGCACCTTTGTGCTTGTCGGCTCAGCCGGCGCTTGATCCGTCGCCGCGGCGGCATCCTGCCCGGCATCAGTTGTCGCGCGATGCGGCGAAGCAACCGCCCACCATCCCAATCCCACCACCAGCACAAGGAACGCAACCGCCGCCACCGTCACCCACAGCGGCAGCGGCCCATCTTTCGATGGTTCGTCAGCAATCGCCGCGGCTTCCGCGTGCGGCTTCGGCTCGGCCTTCGGCTTCACGCCGGGAATCTGCGGTTGTTGCGGCTTGAAGGGATCCTGCTTCTTGTATTCGGTCATCGCTGGATTCCGCAAACTACTGTCCCGCAAACTACAAATAAGCTACAAATAAGCCATGGATAAGCTACACGCACGCCCGAGATAAGCTTGAGATTGCGTTGCCCAGCGGCGAAATGCAACATGCAACAAGGTGCAGAGCAGCAGGAAAGTTAACGCCTTCGCGCCGTGCTCGCCGGCAAATCACTCGCGGTCGGCGCGCGTAGGTGCGGTGTGACCACATCGCGCGCCGCGTCAGGCCAGCCGCCGAATTGCGCCGGGCTGCCGCGCAGCACACTCGTGCAGATTCGCCAGCACGAGCAGCAACTCGAGCATCCGGTCGCGCTGCCCCGGCTCGGGGAGGTCCGCGCCGGCTTCCAGGTTTTGCACCACGGCCAGCGCGTCCGAAAGCAGCGTTTCGAGCGTGCCCTCCGGCATACCCCAGCCCTGCCGGTAGCTTTCCAGCGCATGATCGGTGCGTACGAACGCTTCATCCAGAAAATGATCCACGCACAGCCGCTCGCCGGCCAGCCCCGCGGGAATCGGCCGCGCGCAGCTTTCCCGGCGGCAATTTCCCACGATGGTTTGCGTCATATGCGCACTCCTTCGGGCGAAGGGCTTCTCTGGCCGCAGAGGCTAGCACATTATTTTCGGATCGTGGAGAGAAATTCGATGCCGCGTGCGACCGGCGATTCACGCCTCGATACCGTGGCATTTCTTGTACTTCTTGCCCGAACCGCAGGGGCACGGATCGTTCCGCCCGATCTTCGCGCCGGAGCGCACCGGCTTCGGCGCCTCGGCCTGCGCGGGCCCTGCCTGGAACTGCAAATTCTGCTGCTGCCGCCGCTGCCGCTGTTCGATCTGCTTGGCTTCCTGCTCGGGCCGCGCGGGCTGCATCAGGAAAAGGAACCGCACCGCCTCGGTATCAATGCGGTCCATCATGTCCTCAAATAGCGTGAACGCTTCCTTCTTGAATTCCACCAGCGGATCGCGCTGCCCGTAGCCGCGCAGCCCGATGCCTTCCTTCAGGTGATCGAGCGTCAGCAGGTGGTCTTTCCATTGCGCGTCCACGATATCCAGCAGGATGTGCCGTTCCAGCCAGCGCAGCGTCTGCTCGCCGAATAACTTTTCCTTTTCCTCGTAGCGCCCCTTCACCTTCTCGGCCAGCAACGCGGTCAGATCGTCGTGCGTCGCATTCGCGAGGTCCAGCCCCGCGGCCTTCACCTCCAGCCCGAATTGATTCAGCACCTCGTTCCCGAACTGCGTCACATTCCACTGATCCGGATGCTGCTCGCGCGGGCAATACGTTGCCACCAGCGAATCCGCAATCGCCTCCGCGCGCTCCACCACGAACTCCTTTTGATCGCGCCCCTCCAGAAACGACCGCCGCAGCGAATAGATCGTCTCCCGCTGCTTGTTCATCACGTCGTCGTATTCCAGCAGGTGCTTCCGCGCTTCGAAGTTCTGTGCCTCCACGGCCTTCTGCGCGTTCTCAATTCGCTTACTGATCAGCCGCGATTCAATCGGGATGCCTTCCTTCATGCCCAGGCGGTACATCAGCGCCTTCACGCGCTCTCCGCCGAAAATCCGCAGCAAGTCGTCTTCGAGCGACAGGAAAAATCGCGACGCCCCCGGATCGCCCTGCCGCCCCGCGCGCCCGCGAAGCTGGTTATCAATGCGCCGCGCCTCATGCCGTTCCGTTCCCAGGATGTGCAGCCCTCCCAGCGCGATCACCTCCTCGCGTTCGGCGCGGCACTGGTTCGCGAACTGGTCATACATCGGCTTCCACTGATCCAGCGGCACCTGATAAATCTTGCCCTCCTGTTGGAAGAGCACCATCGGCTGATCGGTCGCCACGGCCGTCGCGGTTGCCGCTTCGCCCTCTCCCCCCGGTCCACTCGGCCCATTCGTTCCATTCGCGCCGTTCCCCGCATCCGCTTGCGCCGGTGTTTCCGCCCCCGCCGCCCCGCCGATCACGGCCCCCGCCGGCGCATACGGCATCGCCAGCTTGTTCTTCAGGCAGTATTCGCGCGTCATCGCTTCCGGATTCCCGCCCAATAAAATATCGGTTCCGCGCCCGGCCATGTTCGTCGAGACGGTCACCGCGCCCTTCCGCCCCGCCTGCGCGATAATTTTCGCCTCGCGCTCGTGCTGTTTCGCGTTCAGCACCTGGAACGGAATCCCGCTCTTCTTCAGCAGTTCCGCGATCTTTTCCGATTTCTCGATCGAGATGCTGCCCACCAGCACCGGCTGCCCGCTCTCGAAATGTTGCCGGATGCCGCCCGCCCGGCTGCCATCGTCCTGCAGGATGCCTTCCACCGCCGCCTGATATTTCTCCGGCTCGGTTCGGTAGACCACATCCGAAAATTCGTGCCGGATCAGCGGCTTATTCGTGGGGATCACCACCACGTCCAACCCGTAAATCTTGTGGAACTCGGCCGCTTCGGTTTCCGCCGTGCCCGTCATGCCCGAAAGCTTCTTGTACATCCGAAAATAATTCTGGAAGGTGACGGTCGCCAGCGTCTGATTCTCGCGCTCGATCTTCACCGCCTCCTTCGCTTCCACCGCCTGGTGCAGCCCGTCTGACCACCGCCGCCCCGGCATTTGCCGCCCGGTGAATTCGTCCACGATCACCACTTCGCCTTCTTTCACCACGTAATCCACGTCCTTTTGAAACAGCGCATGCGCGCGCAATCCCTGGTATACGTGGTGGATCAGCTCCATGTTCGCCGGATCGTACAGGTTGCCCAGGTCCAGCAGCCGCTCGCATTTCGAGACGCCTTCTTCGGTCAGCGTCGCCGTCCGCTGCTTTTCGTCCAGCGTGTAATCAATCTCTTTGATCAGCTTGGGGATGATCTTGTCTATGCGGTAGTACTTGTCCGTGGATTCCTCGGCCGGCCCGGAAATGATCAGCGGCGTGCGGGCCTCGTCAATCAGGATCGAGTCCACCTCGTCCACCACCGCAAACTGGTGCCCCCGCTGCACGCAATCCTTCAAATCGTATTTCATGTTGTCGCGCAGGTAGTCGAATCCGAATTCGTTGTTGGTGCCGTAGGTGATGTCCGCCGCGTAGGCCGCCCGCCGTTGCACGTCGTCCAAATCGTGGACGATCACGCCCACCGTCAGCCCCAGCATCTTGTAGATCGGCGCCATCCATTCCGCGTCGCGCCGCGCCAGGTAATCGTTCACCGTCACGATGTGAACGCCCCGCCCCGTCAGCGAATTCAAGAATGCCGGCAGCGTCGCCACCAGCGTCTTTCCTTCCCCCGTCTTCATTTCCGAAATCTTGCCCTGATGCAGCACGATTCCGCCGATCAATTGCACGTCGAAATGCCGCATCGCCAGCGTGCGCCGCCCCGCTTCGCGGCACAGCGCAAAGGCCGGCACGATTGCCGGATCGAGCGCATCCTTCACGCGCTCCTTGTGGTCCAGATCGTCCCGCTCCAGCCCCTCGAGCTTCGCTTCCACCTCCGCCCGCAGCGCGCGCGCCCGTTCGCTGATCTCCGCGTCCGAAAGCGCCTTCATCTCCGCCTCGAGCCCGTTGATCGCCTCCACCAGCGGCTGGATCCGCTTGATGTCGCGCTCGTGCTTCGTCCCAACGAAGAACGCAATTATATTGTCTACAAACTTTTCAGCGTCCATGTGCTTTCGGTTTCACGGATCATGTTGGCGGCGCTGCACAAAAGAGAAGAGCCATAGCCGGCCTGCTCTATGAGACGCGGCGGCGCCTGAAGGCGTGCAGAGGGAAAAGCCCGCCCTATGCCGCACTTCGCAACATCGTATTGTAGCCGCTTGCGCCGTGTCGTGCAAAGTTAGGGGCAGCAGGAATGCCCATGGCCAATTGCAGAGCGTGAAAAGGTCACGGAATCACGCCCTTGATCTTCACCCCCCAAAGCGCGATGATGGTACGAGCAATATGCGGCGGAGAAACAAGGTCGGCCCCTGCATCTGTTGTCGCGCATGTACGTGCGGCCGGTCGCCGGTGTGTGGGGTGCATGGGTAAGAAAACGCACTCAAAGTGAGGCCCCCAACACCCGCCATCGGCGCCACCGATGAGCGGGTTTTTAGTTTCTTGGAGCCACTCAGAGCGCCCAGCGAGGAGATGCCATGATGGACGCGGCAGCGGTTGCCGCCCGGCACACGCCGGAGGCAATCGCGGAAGAAATCGGAATTTTCGAGCAAAAGATCGGCCAGCTTGAGCGCGGCGAAATTAACGAAGACGATTTCCGCCGTTTCCGCCTCAAGCACGGCATTTACGGCCAGCGCCAGCCCGGCTTTCAAATGGTGCGCGTGAAGTGCCCCTCCGGCGTGCTCGCCCCCGCGGCCCTGCGCTGCCTCGGCGGTATCGCTCGCGATTTTGGCACGCCCCAGCGCGGCCACGTCACCACCCGCGAGAACGTCCAATTCCATTTCGTCAAGCTGCGCAACGTCCCTGAAATTATGCGCCGCATCGCCCTC
>DATNDJ010000007.1:0-86320 GCA_035553255.1 Candidatus Acidiferrales bacterium
CTTATGGCCCGAGGCTTTGGCGGCCGCGGTTTCTTTGTCACCCATGTGTGGTGCGTCTCCTCCGATGCGTTCACGCGTACTGCGGTGCTGCCGCTGCGTACTGCGAGCCTCGGGGCAAAAGCCCTGGGGCGGCGATGGTCATCTACGGGAAGGCGGTCGCGCGGACTTGCCCGACACGTGCCTGCCCATTGGTCCTTGGCTCGCGAATCGCGCCGGGTAGCGCTTCGCTCAAGCTGGACTCGAAGGGTGACTTCGCGCCCCATCTCGTCCCGTTCCGATTTCTCGGGGGGATGCAGCGGGGCATTTTTCCCACGTCTGGCACGGCCCAGAGGGCGGGTTCAGGGCCGGCGCCCACCATTTGTTCTGGCACAAATGGCAGCGAAAACCCGGATTCCCTCGGGCTAAAACTGCCGCACCGAAGGCATGCCCACTTTACTGTATTACGACGAAATTCTCAAGATCATTCGAAAACCGCTGCATCCCGTAAGTCGTGTTATACCATACAGTTAGTTTAGGGATGGACTGGGAGGATGCCCGCAGCGCAGCGCCGATTATTATCGCGGTTTTGTTGGCCTGCGCCTCGCTTAGTTTCATGGTCTAATGCGGGGTGTGGAAACAGCTCTCCCAAGGGATCAGTTCGCGCGGTTTAAGAGCAAATCCCAGTGTGCTCGAATCTCAACTGAGGCGTGGGCCGCCGCGAATTTGTATTGTCCGAATTGTGATTCGGTAAGGCTCAACAGTGCACGTCCGAACACCCCGGCCGTTGATTACGTTTGCGGTGCCTGCGATGGCCCTTTTCAATTGAAAGCTCAGTCGCGCCGATTATCTGGGCGAATCGCGGACGCGGCATATAGCGCGATGGTTCGTGCCATTCGAGAAAACTGCACTCCGAACCTATTTCTGCTGCATTATGAGCCCGTCTCCTGGCATGTACTTGAACTGATCTTAATCCCTAGCTTTGGCTTCCCGCTGTCGGCGATTGAGAAGAGGCCGCCCTTAGGTCCGAGTGCGCGACGTGCAGGATGGGTGGGTTGCAACATTCTGCTGGATGCTATCCCTCCCGACGCGCGAATAGGCATTATTGTGCGGGGCAAGGCAGTTCCTCCTGAGGTGGTCCGACAGCGGTATGCGCGCGCCCGCCCGCTCGCACAACTCCAACCCATGCAGCGCGGCTGGACGCTCGATGTCCTTAATGTCGTCCGATCGCTTAACCGGACTCGCTTTTCCTTGCGTGACGTATATGCGTCCGAGGAGCATCTATCGGAACTGCACCCCGCGAATAGGCATGTTCGCGATAAGATCAGGCAGCAACTTCAGGTACTCCGTGAGATGGGACTCCTTGACTTCGCTGGTTCTGGGAATTACTTGGTGCGGCGGGTGAAGGCCTGAGTTCGTTCCCGCTGGCTAGCGGCCAAGCTATCTTGAATTAGTCTATATTCTGCAGGGTAGTTGTCTTGCACAAACTGTTTTGTCTCCTGATCAAGTTGGTTCCATTCCGGCTCGGAAATCTCATCTCCCATAAGGTTGTCCCAATCGATGACGCTGATCGAGTACCCCCTTGGCACTCGCTTCGCGCCCTGAAAGCAACCGCCTGCGATGTCTACGTAAATTTTCCTCTGGGCCATTGTTTGTTCCTCCGTAAAAGACCGCAGTAGATGTTCGCAGCGTGAATCTCTCATCGTGGGCGTCGCGCGGGAATCAAGGCACATGCGGAACTGCCGTCGTCAGATGCGCATGGGCATGACGACGTAGCGGTAGCGGGTGGCGGGGCCGGCGGGCGTGGAGGATTCGTCCGTTAAGGGGCGAAGCTGGCCGGCGGATTGTTCGTCCTTCAGCTCGAAGCTGATGGGGCCTTCTGCGGTGGCGCCGAGGAAATCGAGCAGGTATTGGGCGTTGAAACCGATGGTGATGGGATCGCCCTTAAATTCCTTTTCGATGGTTTCTTTGGCTTCGCCGTATTCGGGGCTGGAGGCGGAAATTTCGAGGCCCTCCTTGGCGAGGAGGAATTTCACGGCTCGCGAGCGCTGATCGGCGAGTTGCGAAACGCGGCGGAGGGCATCCTGCAATTCGCCGCGCTCAATCACGACGGTTTTATTCGCATCGCGCGGAAGCACGGCTTCGTAGTTCGGGAATTGGCCGGTGAGCTTGCGCGAGGTGAGCAGGCGCGGGCCGAACTGAAAAAAGAGATGGCTATCATCCTGGCCGAATTCTGCGACGCCTTCGTCGCCGGCATCGGCTGCGAGGCGCTGAATTTCCGTCATGGCTTTTTTGGGAACGAGGACGCGCGTCTCCGCGGAGAAGCCATCAAATTTGTGATCGGTTTCGACCATGGCGAGGCGATGGCCATCGGTGGCGACCATGGTGATGGAGGCCGGCTTGAGTACCAGGAGCGCGCCATTGAGCGTATAGCGGGATTCTTCGAGCGAGATGGCGAAGGTGGTTTTGCTGATCACGTCCGCCAGCAGGCTGACGGGAATTTTCACGAGCGCCTGGGGAAAATTCGGCAGCGCGGGGAAATTATCCTTGGACATGCCGACGAGCTTGTAATTCTTTTTATCCGCGGTGATCTGCATCCAGTGGTTTTCAAGCAGTTTGAAGCGAATCTCGCCCTCGGGGAGCAGGCGCACAAGGTCGAATAGTTTTTTGGCGGGGATTGTGCCGGCGCCCTCTTTTTTAATCTTGGCTTCGCAAGAGGTGCAGATGCTGATCTCGAGGTCGGTGGCCGTGATGGTGAGGCGATTGCCCTTGGCCTCGCACAATAGATTCGAGAGGATGGGAATGGTCGTCTTGCGTTCGACCACGCCTTGGGTCAATTCCAGTTCGCGGAGAAGATCGAATTTCTTTACGCTGAATTCCATCTCAGGGGTTTCCCTCTTTGTTTTTCGGGACTGCGATACTTTACTGCTTTTCTTTCTTTAGAACAAAGATATAAGAAAACCGTAGTCGTCGCCGCATCTGTGGATTTCAGGAAAACCATTGCAAGGGCTGCATTCCACGGCGTTTCGTCTACGGCCCTCTACGGTGAATATCCGTGCGGCGCCAAGGAAAACGTCTGAGTTCGAAGGGCCGCGACCTTTTCCACAGGAGGCGCTCGGAGCGCCGAGTGGAAATCCAACCTAAGACTAACCGAACGAATCGAGTAGCCTGTTGATTCGCCTGTTTAAATCCTTATCGGTCTGGCGAAGGAGTTCGATTTTGTGGATCGAGTGAAGGACGGTGGTGTGGTGCTTGCCGCCGAACTGCTTGCCAATCTCCGGAAGCGACGCGGAGGTGAGCTGCTTGACGAGGAACATGGCGATCTGGCGGGGGAAGGCGATCACCTTGGAATTGCTGCGCATGCGGAGGTCCTGTGCGCGGAGGCCGAAATCCTCGCCGACACGCTTTTGAATCTGCTCGATGGAAACCTTCTTTTCCTGGGTCTCGATGATGTTCTTGAGCACCTGCTGGGCGGTGGGAAGCGTCATTTCCACGCCGGTGAGCGAGGAATAGGCGATCACGCGGATCAGGGCGCCTTCGAGCTCGCGAACGTTGGATTTGATGGCGCGTGCGATATATTCGGCGACGTCGTCGCCCAGGCGGACGCGTTCGCTATCGGCTTTTTTCTGCAGGATAGCGATCTTGGTTTCGAGATCGGGCATCTGGATATCGGCGATGAGGCCCCATTCGAAGCGGGAACGGAGGCGCTCTTCGATGGAGGAGATGTCCTTGGGCGGGCAATCGGAGGAAATAACGATCTGCTTCTGCTGATCGTAGAGGGCGTTAAAGGTGTGAAAGAACTCCTCCTGGGTGCGCTCGGCGCGGGCGATGAACTGGATATCGTCCACCATGAGGACGTCCATATTGCGGAAGCGATCACGGAAGGCGGCCATGCGCTCGAAGCGGATGGAGGCGATCACTTCGTTGGTGAATTTTTCGGCGCTGATGTAGGTGAGGCGCAAGCCGGGATTGTGCTGGCGCATGGCGTGACCGATGGCCTGCATGAGGTGCGTCTTGCCAAGGCCGACTCCGCCATAGAGGAATAAGGGGTTATAGGCCTTGGATGGCTTTTCGGCGACGGCACGCGCGGCGGCGTGGGCGAATTGATTCGAGGAGCCGACAACGAAGCTATCGAAGGTGTATCTCGCGTTGAGCTGGTGAGTTACGGCATCGAAATCGAGCTTGGCCTGGGCGGCGGGCGGGGCAGGCGCGGCGACCGGCTCGGGATCGGCGCAGGCGAACTCGAGCTTGAGATCGGGCTTGCCGATCTCGGCGAGGACGGCCTGAAGCAGCTCGCCATAGGTTTCGGTGAGGCGCTTGCAGAAAAGGCGCGTCGGGACGCGGACGACGAGGTGGTTGTCTTCGGAGCGTTCCTGGCGGGTGGGACGGAACCAAGTGGCGAAGCTATGCGGGTTGACGCGGCGTTCGGCGTGCTGAAGAACCTTGTCCCATAAAGTCATGAAAAGAGTCCGCCCCTGCCACAATTTCCACCGCTGTGGAAATATTGTGGAAAACCCCGCCCGTCCGAAGACAGGAGGGTTGCCGCCTGTGATTTTAGGTTACGACGCCGCCGGAAATGCCCCCGTGTGCGACCCCGGGTGAGTACCCCGCTTTCGTGCCAAGTGACTGCCTGGCACGTGAGGCGGGATTCTGCCTAAACGATCGGCGCGGGGCAAGAGAAAATTGAGCGAAGAGATGCAGAACGCTCCACAAACCTTCCACAGGTTTTCCACACGCGATTTTCGCGGTTGATTTTTTCGCGCGCGCATGATGCATGCGTTTTCACGGGGATTTGAGGGCCGGAAAAATGGCGGTCGAGGGAATTAGGGCTGGGTTGTGGAAATTTCGGCGTCCACAGGGATACATGCGGGAGACACCCGCGAGGAAATAATCGGGGGAGCGGCGGCGCGGGGTTGCGATTTGGAGCGGTGCGAAAGATTTCTTGCGGGAGGGCAGGGGAATCGCTGTATGATGCGCGGTCATGCTGCGACTAATGATTCAAGCCTGCCGGGAAGAGATATCGAGGGTGACGCGAGCGATCGCGACCTGGAACAGCACGCTGCGGGACATGGACGAACAGGCGCTGGCGGTGCTGAGCGCGTTTCTGCGGCGGCCGTAGACTTCGCGGGAAAAGCGAATCAGATTTTGGGGAGCACGATGCCCTGCTGCGCCTGGTATTTGCCCTTTTTGTCCTTGTAGGAAACCTCGCAAGGCTCGTCCGATTCGAAGAAGACAACCTGGCAGAGGCCTTCATTGGCGTAAATGCGCGCGGGGAGCGGGGTGGTGTTGCTGATTTCGAGGGTGACGAAGCCTTCCCATTCGGGCTCGAAGGGCGTGACGTTGACGATGATGCCGCAGCGGGCGTAGGTGGATTTTCCGACGCAGAGGGTGAGGATATTGCGCGGGATGCGGAAATATTCGACCGAGCGGCCGAGGGCGAAAGAGTTGGGCGGAACGATGCAGACCGCGCCCTTGAATTCGACGAAGGATTTAGCGTCGAAATGCTTGGGGTCGACGATAGTGGAGTTGACGTTGGTGAAGATACGGAATTCGTCGGCGACGCGCATATCGTAACCATAGGAGGAGACGCCGTAGCTGATAACGCCTTCGCGGATCTGGCGGCCCTCGTAGGGCTCGATCATTTTGTGCTGCGTGGCCATGGTGCGAATCCACTTGTCAGACTTCACCGACATCGAAAGCCTCCTGGAATTGGCGCGGGCGCGGCTGGGCGGCGGCGCGAAGCAGCGCAGTGTAGTACACGGAGCCGGGGATTGACAACCCGCAACTGCATGACTAGCATAGATTTCCATTGCAGCGGAGGCCGTTGTGATCAAGCTCGACATCGTGAACGCAATCGTGCAGAAGACCAACATCACCCGAACCAAAGCCGAGCAGGCGGTGGAGACCGTGTTCGAAGCGATGAAGAACGCCCTGGGGCGCGGGGATCGCATCGAGCTGCGGCGCTTCGGCGTCTTCAACGTGAAACCGCGCAAGACCGGGATCGGCCGCAATCCGCGCACCGGGCAGCAGGTGAATATCCCGCCGGGCAAAGCGGTGCGGTTCAAGCCGGGAAAAGAATTGCAGGCACTGCCGGCTTCCTCCACGACAAAAAGTTGAGGGGCAAGGCCGCGCATGGGGCTGGAAGGCGGCGTAGCGTTTTGGCGCGCGCCGGCATCCAATCACCATGAACGAGCGCAGCGGCGACGGCCAGCCCTCGATTCCCGCCGATGCGGACATCATAGACATTAATTTTACGCCGGTGGCGGATTCGTGGGTGGTGCGACCGGCGCGGCGGCGGCGGCCGCTGTGGCCCGCGCTGACGCTCTTCGTGCTGACGGCGATTTCGACGCTGGCGGTGGGATCGGAGTTCGCGATTTCGTACGCGGCGAATCAGGAGCCGTTTACGGCGTCGGGCGGGGACTTGTTTGCGTCGTTCGGGCACGCGCTGGCGCATCCGCAACTGCTGCTGCTGGGGATTCCATTTTCGTTCACGCTGATGGGGATTTTGCTGGCGCACGAGCTGGGGCATTACTTCGCGTGCCGGTTTTACGGGATCGACGCGAGCTATCCGTATTTCATTCCCGCGCCGACGCTCTTCGGAACGTTTGGCGCGTTCATCGCGATACGGTCGCCGATCACGACGCGGCGCGCGCTCTTCGACGTGGGATTTTCGGGGCCGATCGTGGGATTTCTGCTGGCGATTCCGGCGATGGCGTACGGCGTGGCGGCGGCAAAGATTGTGCCGGACGTGCAGAGCACGGCGATCTTCAATTTTGGCGCGCCGCCGCTGATGCAGCTCTTCATGATGTGGTTTCACCATGGCGTGCCGGCATCGTCGCTGCTGCTGAGCCCGGTGGGACGCGCGGCTTGGGTGGGGCTTTTCGCGACGGCGCTGAACCTGCTGCCGATCTGGCAGTTGGACGGAGGGCACATCGTCTATAGCGTGGCGAGCAAGCAGCACCATCGAATTTCCATTGGGGTGGCGCTGGGGCTGACGGCGCTGGGGATGTATTCCTGGGGCGGCTGGGTTTTCTGGGGGCTGGTGCTGCTGGTGCTGTCGCTGCGGACGGGGCATCCGCCGCTGCTCGATCGGTGGGAGCCGCTCGATCCGGCGCGGCGGGCGTGGGCGCTGGTGGCGCTTGCGATGTTCATCTTGTGCTTCACGCCCTGGCCGGTTTGGACGCGGTAAGAGGGCCTGTAAAGTCAGTTCCCTGGATATTAATTATTTACTTGACAGATAGATTTGGGGGGGTACTGTCCGGCGGAGGATTCAACTCCGGGGGTTTTCGATGCGCGTTTCACAGCCCGGCATATTTTGGTATCTGGCGGCACTGATCGTGAGTGTAGCCTTCCTCTTCGCTCCATGCCTTTCCGCTTCACCACCCCATCCGTGGGGTAATTGCGTACAGGACTCCACGTTTGGCAATGACGGGACTTATACAATCGGGTGTGACACATATTTTGATTTCACTGTAGCCGTGCCTCCGTACGGCCCGTTTTATGAAATCGGAACAGCGGAGGGCGACGGCGCATGCGGTTTTTCCTACTATACCTGCGATTGCAGCTCGAATACCGTGCAAACGGTCTACGCGACATACGAGATGGACCCTCCACAACCCCTCGGCCCCGACACGAACGGTGGCTACGATTGGGAGGTGAATTTTAATGCCGTTGGGTACTACTGGATCGCGGCGCAATGTTCATCAAACTCGGCGTGTCCTACAAACCAAGAGCCCCCGAATCCTGCCCCGGAGATCGATGGAGGGGCGGACGGCGAGATATACAGCGCCAGTTGTTGATTCGCCACTGAACAAGAGAAGAAGAAGGAGGAACGCGGATGATGATAAAAAGAACGACAGCGGCTTTGACTTGTCTCCTTGCGCTGAGCGCCATTCGCGCAGCGGCACAGGCCCCGACCGCTGATCATAGTTTCCAAGACGCCAGGATACACGAATCCTTGATAACGACGACCGCGGGCGGGTTAACACTCAGCATACACAATTTGTCCTCGGAGGCGATTACAGCATGTGTGTTCCGCGAGGTCATGCCGGAGGTAAACGGCCGGCGTACGGGGGAAAGCGCCTATTTCGCGGATCGTATCTACTCTCCGCACCCCTCTCCCAGACAGCTTGCATTGAATCCCGGGCCGAATGAAACCGGCAGCTTCGTCGTGATCCCTGATCGGATCAGTGGCAGAGTGACGCGCCCTGCCGAGGTTTCGCTTATGGCGGTGGTATTTGAAGACGGTTCTTCGGCGGGAGATCCGACCTGGATTTCGGCGATCATAGAAAGGCGGAAAGCGCATCTGCAGGCGCTTTCATACGCGGCAAGTCTCTTCCAGGCAGCACAAGCGGGATCGGAGTCCATGGATCAGGTGCTGAGCGCCTTGGACGCGCAGCAAGCAAGGCTGGGACCGAGTCCAAGTATTGGTCAGAAGCCCGTAGAGTGGGGCAGATGGGCAGCACAGGCCGAAATCTACCGGGAAGTGCCTCGAACGATTAGGAGCATTCCATCCTCCGATAGAGTCAAGTCTCTGGTGAACGCTCTTCTGACAGATTATTCCAGTTCGATCCAGAGGATCGAGAATTCGAAGCCTTCACTTTCATCACAGTAAACCAAGCCGGCTCTTTAGAAATTCTTGGTCAGCAGCACCGATCAGTAACCGGCTTCCTGGACCTTATGAGAGGTTCGCTGGGTCTACGTCCACGAGGACGGCGGACTGGGGAATTTCGTGGGAGGCGCAGAAATCGAGGGAGCCGGCGAGGGCCTGCGAGAGAGCGGCGCGGCGCACGGATTTGAGCACGAATTGAAAGCGATATTCGCGGCGTAGGCGGGCGAGGGGAGCGGCGGCGGGGCCGAGAATTTTTATGCCGCGGGCCTCGAAGGGCGCGAAATAAGCGGCAAGGGCGCGGGACCAGCGAATTGCGTTCTCGATTTTGCGGTCGCGGACCAGCACGCTGGCAAGCGCGGTGAAGGGCGGGTAATGCAACATGCGGCGGAAGTGGGCCTCTTTTTCGAAAAAGGCGGCGTAATCCTGGCGCGCGGCGAATTCGATGGCGTAGTGCTCGGGATAATAGGTCTCGACGAGGACTTCGCCGGCCAGTTCGCCGCGGCCGGCGCGCCCGGCGACCTGCGTGAGCAACTGGAAGGTGCGTTCGGCGGCGCGGAAATCGGGGCGGCCGAGGGCTAAATCGGCGGCAACGACGCCCACCAGCGTGACGCGCTGAAAATCGTGGCCCTTTGCGACCATTTGGGTACCGACCAGAATGTCCAGCTCGCCCGCGGCAAACGCGCCGAGAACACGCTGATAAGCGCGCTTGGTGCGAACCGTATCGCGATCCAGGCGCGCGATGCGCGCGCGGGGAAACTCTTCGCGCAGGTATTCTTCGACACGCTCGGCGCCGTCACCGACGAAATACATATATTCGGCGCGGCATTTCGGGCACTGCTTCGGGGGGCGCAGGGCGTACCCGCAATAGTGGCATTCGAGGCGCTGGCGATTTTTGTGGTAGGTAAGCGCGATGCTGCAATTTTCGCACTGCACGACAGAGCCGCAGCCGCGGCAAAGCTGCGACCAGGAATAGCCGCGGCGATTAATGAGGACCATGGTTTGCGTGCCTTCCGCGAGGCGCAAGGCGATGGCGGCGCGCAGGGATTCGGAAATGGGCGCGGACTTGTGGAGGCGGCGAAACTCCTCGCGCAGGTCAACGATGCGGACCGCGGCGAGGGGACGATGGGCGACTCGCTCGGTCAATTCGAGAAGCCGATATTTTTCGGAGCGGGCGTTGTGGGCGGTTTCGAGCGAGGGCGTGGCTGAGCCGAGCAGGACCACCGCTCGTTCGATGCGCGCGCGATAGACGGCCGTATCGCGGCCATGGTAGCGCGGGGTTTCCTCCTGCTTGTAACTGGATTCCTGCTCCTCGTCCACGATAATCAAGCCGAGATTTTCGAGCGGTGCGAAGACGGCGGAGCGCGTGCCGACGACGATCTGGGCTTCGCCGCGGCGGACGCGCCACCATTCGCGCGCGCGTTCGGCGTCGGGCAGGGCGCTGTGCAGCACGGCGACGGATTCGCCGAAGCGCGCGCGGACCAGGCGGCCGAGCCAGAGCGTGAGCGCGATTTCAGGGACGAGGAGCAGGGCCGTCCTGCCGCGCGATCGCGCCGCTTCGATCGCGCCGAGATAGACTTCCGTCTTGCCGCTGCCGGTGACGCCGTGAAGCAGGCCGGCGGTGAATTCGCCGGCAAGGGTCCAACGCCAGATTTCGGCGAGGGCGCGATTCTGCTCGGCGTTGAGGATATTGGCGGGAGGAATGAAGCCGGAGTCCCAGGGATCTTCGCCAAGGGTGAGCGGCTCTTCCCAGGCGAGCAGTCGGCCGGATTTTTCAAGGCGCTCGACGACGGCGCGGGAGGCGCCGCTTCGTTCGATGAGCACCGAAAGAGGCAAGGGGCCGCGAGTGGCGGTGAGGATTTCGCGGATCACTTCTTCCTTCGAATCGCGGGCAGGCTCGGCGTTCGCCGGGTTCCAAGCGACGATTTTTTGGGCGCGCGATTTGCGGTGGCGCAGACCATCGTGCAGCGCGAGGAGGCCGCGGCGGACGAGGGCTTCGGCCGTGGCGGGAGCGCCTGGCGAACGGCGGAGGCGAACGGCGGAGAGCGGCTTGGCATCGGCTTCGATGCGCGAAAGAAGGGCGAGTTCGGCGGATTCGGCGCCGGTGTTTTCTTCGCCATTAGGCAGGCCGGCGGCAAGCTCGCGGAGATAGGCGCGGCCGGCGTGAGTCAATACGTAGGCGCGTTCGCGCCGCAGCTCGATTTCCGGCGGAAGCATGGCGCGAAACACCTCGCCGACGGGCGCGAGGTAATAGCGGCCAATCCAGCAGCCGAGATCGAGAAGCTTCGGAGGGAGGGCGGGCAGCGCGTCCATTACGGCGGTGATTTGCTTCGCGTTTTCGCGGGGAAAGGCGGCGTCCTCGCGCGGGGCGGATTCGGAAACGGCTACACCGATCATCGAGCGATTGCGGAAAGGGACCAGTACGCGATGACCGGCGATGGGCGTGCCATTGTGCGCGGCGGGCAGGGCATAGGTGAAGGTGGAACGGAGCGGAACGGGCAGCGCAACTTCGCAGTAGCGGGTGCAGTCGCGCGTCTCGTCGTGCGGCATGGCTCAGGCCTGGAGGGATTCGCCGGCGGGGCGCAATTCGACCACGACAGGATGGCCGCCCCCCTTGCCGCGCTGGGTGAACCAATCGCTCATGGCAGCGGCGAGGCGCGCGGGGTCAACGGAAAGGCCGGCTTCGAGCAAGCCGTCGGCGGTGGGAAGCGTGTCGTCAAATTCCGCCGAGCCGGTGAAATTCCTCATGCAGAAGCTATCGAGCCAATCGAGCGGGGCGGGACGGCGGTCCTCCCCGACGATAATTTCGGCGCGGAGTTTTTGGGCGTACACGGCGGGCAAGTATAGCACTGGGCAAAACGGTTGCCGCGCCGGCGGCGGCGAGTGGGTTTGAATTGTCCGTCTGTTGACGGCGGCCGCATATAGCGATCAGGGCAAAGGGCCACAGCAGGAAATTCAAGCCGCAACCGCCAGTGCCCGTGAGGAACGCGGACGGCTCCGGGTATGCACGATTCCTTGATTTTGGGCGTAGCGCGGTCTAGAATTTTTTTGTATAAAGTATTCGGTTGAGCTGCCGTATCGGGAAAGTCCAAAGCGCGTTCGGTCCATCCGTCTCTGTTCCCCGCGCGAGCATCCTGGGAGGGTGAGTGTCCACGCCATTGGAAGCATGGGTTGAGGAATCCGCCCGGCTGACGAATCCAGCTAAAATTGTGTGGTGCGACGGGTCGGAGGCGGAATATGAGCGCCTGGCGGCGACAATGCTGGCCGATGGCACCTTCCTTGAACTGAACCAGACCACCTTCCCCAATTGTTACCTGCATCGCAGCAATCCGAACGACGTGGCGCGCACCGAGGGCGTGACATTCATCTGCAGCCGGCGGAAAGAGGATGCCGGGCCAACGAACAATTGGATGTCGCCGGAAGCGGCCAAGGAGAAGATACGGCCGCTCTTCGAGGGTGCGATGAAGGGCCGGACAATGTACGTGGTGCCCTACATTTTGGGGCCGGCGAAATCACCGTATAGCAAGGTGGGCGCCGAGATCACCGATAGCGCTTATGTGGCCGCGAGCATGAGGATTATGTCGCGGATGGGTAAGGCGGCGTTCGATCGGCTGGGCGGCTCAGACGATTTCGTGCCTGGGCTGCATTCGCTGGGGGACCTCGACCCGGCCAGGCGGTTCGTGCTGCATTTTCCCGAGGAAAAGCTGATCTGGAGCGTGGGCTCGGGGTATGGCGGGAACGCGCTGCTGGGCAAGAAGTGCTTCGCGCTGCGGATTGCGAGCCGGATGGCGCGGGACGGCGGCTGGATGGCGGAGCACATGCTGATCCTGGGGCTGGAGGATCCGTCCGGGAAAGTGACGTATATGGCCGCGGCGTTTCCGAGCGCCTGCGGGAAGACGAACCTGGCGATGATGGTTTCGGCGCTGGCGAATCGCGGGTATCGCGTGTGGACGGTGGGCGACGACATCGCCTGGATGCACATCGCCGCCGACGGCACGCTGCGGGCGATCAATCCGGAGGCGGGATTTTTCGGCGTCGCGCCGGGGACAAACATCAAGACGAACCCAAACGTGCTGGAGGCGCTGCACCGAAATTCGATTTTTACGAACGTGGCGCTGACGTGCGAGCAGGAGCCTTGGTGGGAAGGCATGGACGGCGCGCCTTCCGAGGGGCTGACGAATTGGAAAGGCGAGGCGTGGAGGGCGGGGCAAGGGGCGGCGGCGCATCCGAACTCGCGGTACACCGTGCCTGCGCGGCAATCGTCCTCGATTTCATCGCACTGGGAGGATCCGGAGGGCGTGCCGATTTCGGCGCTGATCTTCGGCGGGCGAAGGGCGCATCTGGCGCCGCTGGTCTACGAGGCGTTCGACTGGCAGCACGGGGTGTTTGTGGGCGCGACGATGGCTTCGGAGACGACGGCGGCGGCGACGGGCGCGGTGGGCGTGACGCGGCGCGATCCCATGGCGATGCTGCCTTTCTGCGGCTACAACATGGCGGATTATTTCGCGCACTGGCTGGAGATGGGAACGCGCATGAAGAATCCTCCGCGGATTTATCACGTGAACTGGTTTCGCCGCGGGGCCGACGGAAAATTCCTGTGGCCGGGGTATGGCGAGAACGTCCGCGTCCTGAAGTGGATGCTCGATCGCATGGCGGGGCGCGCCGCCGCTACCGAGACGCCGATCGGGAACGTACCGACGCCCGCGTCGCTGGACCTCGAGGGGTTGGAAATTCCGCGCGGCAACCTGGACGAACTCCTGCGCGTGGATTCGGGGCGATGGAGTGAAGAAGAGGCCGCGTCGGCTAAATTCCTCGAGAAGTTCGGCGATACCCTGCCGGCGCTGATTCGGCGCCAGCATCAGGCGCTTGGGGAGCGGCTGCAGCGGGCGGCGGTGGCGACGAAGTAGCGATCGGCGCGGTGGGTTCGCCCTAGGATTTCCGCGGCAGTATCAGCCTCTGATTTCGTCCGAGAATTTCTCCATTTGATAGTTCCGAAGCAGAATGCCCCGACACTCGATAGCTTGTAGCGCGATCACTCGGAAACCGACAGATTCGAAGAATGGGCGCGCGGTAATGCTGGCTTCAGTGAAAACTCGGCGGACGCCACGCGCGAGCCACTCGTGTTCCATGCGGCGGCACAGGGCCGCGGCTACGCCCTGCCTTTGAAAGTAGCGGAGCACATAAAGGCAGTCGAGATGGCCATTGGGATCGAAGGTGACAAAACCAGCGATCTGAGATTCGCTCTCGGCCACGCGTACGCTGAGACTCCCTAGAAGTTTACGCTAATCTTCGAGGTTGGGCGGATCGGGCGCCCACGCCGCGATTTGTTCCGTTGAGTAGTCGTTCGCGCTGGTAAGACGGACCGATTCCGTGAAAACCCGGGCAATGGAGGCCACGTCGTCCGGGCGATAGCGGCGCACGTTCATGATGGTCCACAGAGTAGCTCAGAAGCCCTGGTGAGGATAAAACGATGGCGGCGGCTTTCCTTGACTTCGGCTTGGGGCGTTCGATAGACTGCTGCTTTCTTGGTAGAGGTGCGGAGGCCAGGAGTAGCCCGGGCCGAAACTCCGAGGAGCATCGGAGGCGCGGGCGAAAGGGGCGCAGTATTTCGACTCCGCCGAAATCGTTCCGAAGGCTGCCTAGCGGAACGGTTGGGGGACAGGCTGGAAGGCCGGTCCACTGTCATCCCGGGTTGCCGATTGTGAGGCGCGCCGGGATGGAGCGCTATCGAGGAGTGAAGCCCCGGCCGGTCCTTCGCGGCTCCTTCCTTCCTCTTTCGCTCCCACCGAGACACAACCAATGGTGAATGTGTTCGAATTGACGCGGGCGCTCGTGGATATCGAGTCCATCAGCGGCGGCGAAGCGCGCGTGGGCAGCTATCTGCTGGATTTTGTGGGGCGGCTGGCTGCCCTGCACGGCGGGCGGGCCGAGCGGATGGCCGTCGAGGGCGAGCGATTTAATGTGTTCGCCAGTTGGGGCACGCCCGCGGTGACGCTTTCAACGCACATGGACACGGTTCCACCGTTTTTTTCGTCGCGCGAGGATGAGGATTGGATTTGGGGGCGCGGGTCGTGCGACGCGAAGGGCATTATCGCGGCGATGGTGGCGGCGGCAGAGAAATTGCTCTCCGAAGGAGTGACGAATTTCGGGCTGCTGTTCGTCGCGGGCGAGGAGCGGGATAGCGCCGGGGCGCGTGCCGCGGCTGCGACGCCGCGGGGCTCGCGGTTCATCGTGAATGGCGAGCCGACCGAGAACAAGCTGGCGCTCGCGTCGAAGGGTGCGCTGCGGTTTGAGCTTTCGGCCCCAGGGCGGATGGCGCATTCGGCGTATCCGGAGCTGGGCGAATCGGCGATCGAGAAGCTGCTGGATGCGCTGGAGGCGGTACGAAAAATTCCGCTGCCGCGCGATCCGCAACTCGGGGCGAGTACGATGAATATCGGGACGATTTCCGGGGGGCGAGCGCCCAACGTGATCGCGGATGCGGCGCGCGCCGAAATCCTGGTGCGGCTGGTGGAGGATCCGGCGCGCATCCGAGAATCCTTCCGCGCGGCGGTGGGCGGGAGGGCGGAATTGCGCGAGGTGCTGTGCATACCGGCGGTGCGCTTCGAGCAGGTGGATGGGCTGGCCTCGACGGTGGTTTCGTTTACGACGGACGTGCCGGTGTTTCGCGGCGCCTGGGGCAAGCCGCTGCTGATCGGGCCGGGCAGCATTCGCGTGGCGCATACGCCGGAAGAGCGCGTGGGGAAGCGGGAGCTGCTGGACGCCGTGGAAATCTATACGAGGATCGTGCGGCAATTGGTGGCCGCGTGAGGCTGCGATGAACCTGGCGATTATCGGCTACGGGAAAATGGGGCGGCTGATCGAGCAGCTTGCGCCCGGGTACGGGTTCGCGGTGACGCAGCGGTTCGATATAGACAACAACGCGCGGTTCGAGGGGCTGACGCCGGCGAATTTCGCGGATGTGAATGTGGCGCTGGAATTTTCGACGCCGGAATCGGCGCCAGAGAATATCGAGCGGCTGGCGCGGCTGGGCGTGAACACGGTGGTGGGCACCACGGGCTGGTTCGAACATTTGCAGGCGATGCGGGCGATTGTGGAGCGGTGCGGGACAGGGCTCGTATGGGGGCCGAATTTTTCGGTGGGCGCGTACATTTTCAGCCAGATCGTGGCGGAGGCGGCGCGGATCGTGGCACGCGATGCGGATTATGGCGCGTGGGCGTGGGAGATTCATCACGCGTCGAAGAAGGACGCGCCTTCGGGCACGCTGCTCTCGTTGATGGAGACGATGAAGGCGGCGGGCTACACGCGGCCGATCAGCGCCAGCAGCAATCGCGGCGGGGCGCATCCGGGAACGCACGAGATCGGCTTCGATTCGCCGGCGGATACGATCACGCTGCGGCACACGTCGCGAAGCCGCGAAGGCTTCGCGCGGGGCGCGTTGCGGGCGGCGCGTTGGATCGCGGGCAAAAAGGGATTTTTCGATTTTCGCGAGATTGCAGGGAAGCTGGATTGAGCAAGGCGGATTGAATCGGATGGGAAGGCGCGGGCGATGGCGTGCGGTGCGGGCGCATTGTTCGCGAAGGAGAAGCGCCAATGTTTACGGGATGCGGCACGGCCCTGGTGACACCGTTTCGGCAGGATCAGTCGCTGGACGAGGCGGCGATGCGGAGGCTCGTCCGCCGGCAGGTGGAAGCGGGGATTCATTTTCTGGTTCCCTGCGGCACCACGGGGGAAAGCCCCACGCTGACGCACGAGGAACAACTGCGGATCGTGGAGGTCACTGTGGAAGAAGCGCGCGGGCGAGTTCCGGTGCTGGCCGGCGCGGGCGGATACAACACGTCGGCGGTGATCGCGCTGTCTCGCGAGGTGCAGGCGATCGGCGTGGACGGCATTCTCTCCGTGTGCCCGTACTACAACAAGCCCACGCAGGAGGGCCTCTATCAGCACTATTGCGCGATTGCGTCGTCGGTGTCGCTGCCCATCGTGCTCTACAACATTCCGGGACGCACGGGAGTGAACATCGAACCCGCGACGGTGAAGCGGCTGGCCGAGGTCGAGAACATCGTGGGCGTGAAGGAAGCCTCCGGAAATATTTCGCAGATGGCGGTGTTGCTGGAAAGCGTGCCGGAGGATTTTGCCGTGCTATCGGGCGACGATGCCGTGACGCTGCCGCTGATGGCGCTGGGCGGGCGCGGGATTATTTCGGTGGCGTCGAATGAAATTCCGGCGGAAATGGCGCGGCTGGCGCAGCTCTGCCTGGCAAACGATTTCGCCGCCGCGCGCGAGCTGCAGCATCAGTATTTCCGGCTGATGGAGGTCAACTTCGTGGAGACGAATCCGGGGCCGGTGAAGGCCGCGCTGGCGCTGATGGGACTTCTGGAACCGGTGTGGAGGCTGCCGCTGGTGCCGCCCAGGCCGGAAAGTCTGGCGAAAATTCGCGGCGCGCTCGAAGGAGCGGGTCTGATCCGCCAAGTCTATGCTGCAAACTGAAATCGAGCGGCTGTTCGATTCCGCCCCGGACGCTTATACGGATGCGCACCGCAGCCTCTTCGACGAATTCAAAACCGCGCTGAATTCCGGCGCGATCCGCGCGGCTGAGCCCGACGCCGCGTCGCCGACCGGATGGCGCGTGAATGCCTGGGTTAAAAAAGGCATTCTGGTCGGTTTCCGCATGGGTGCGATTGTAGATATGTCCGTGGACTCCGCGCGCCAGCCTTTCTTTGATAGGTCCACCTACCGAGTGAAGCAGTTCACGGCCGACGCCGGCGTGCGGATCGTCCCCGGCGGTTCGAGCATTCGCGATGGGTGCTACGTCGGGCGCGGCGTGACGTGCATGCCGCCCATGTATATCAATGTGGGCGCGTGGGTGGGCGAGGGGACTCTGGTGGACTCGCACGCGTTGGTGGGAAGCTGCGCGCAGATTGGGCGCAAGTGCCACATTTCCGCCGCGGCGCAGATCGGTGGGGTGCTCGAGCCGGTCGGCGCGATGCCGGTGATTATCGAGGACGAAGTGCTGGTAGGCGGCAATTGCGGCGTGTATGAGGGAACCATCGTGAAGCGGCGCGCGGTGCTCGGCACCGGCACGATTCTGAATCGCTCGACGCCAGTCTATGACCTTATCACGGGCGCGATTCACGCCGCGAGCGATTCGGCGCCGCTGGCGATTCCCGAAGGGGCTGTGGTTGTGGCCGGGTCGCGCGCCATTTCGCACGGGCGCGGCAAGGAATGGAATCTTTCGCTCTATACGCCTGTAATCGTGAAATATCGCGACGAAAAGACGGACGCAAAGGTTCAGCTGGAAGACCTGCTTCGCTGAGCGCAATGGCGACGGAAATAGTGAGCGGCCGGTGGGGGTGCCGGCCGCTCGTGGCATGGGGGTAATGGAGGTGCAGACGTTCGAGGCGCTTCGAGCCGCCCGGCCGCCCCGCAGGTCGCCCCGCTTGGCTTGTGCCCGGCACCGCAAATAGCCCCGAGTCCGCATCCATCGTGCCCGGGAAAGCCGCATGCGCCTATAGCCCGGCCGATTCATTTAGTTCTGGTACGCAGGTACTGCGCGCGCGTTTCGCTTTATTGCCGATTGATTTTTTGGTCTGCGGCGCCGGGCGAGGGCAGCGGCCGATTCCGTGTCGTGGGGCAGCAGCGCAAAAAATGCTTCGATGCGCTCGGGATCGAAGCGGAAGTTAGGCGGGAATTGCAACAAGATCGGGCCCAGCTTTGAACCGAGGCGCAGTATCCCGGAGGCGAAAAAATTCGCGAGCGGTGCTTCGATGTCCTTGAGGCGGCGCAGATGAGTGATGTAGCGCGGACCCTTTACGGCGAAGACGAAATCGGCGGGCGTGGCCGCGGCCCAGCGCGCAAAGCTTTCCGGGCGCTGCAGCGAATAAAACGTGCCATTGATTTCGACCGAAGGGAAAATCGAGGCGAGATAGGAAAGCTCGCGCGGTTGCGGCAGCTTCCGAGGATAAAACACGCCGCGCCAGCCCTTATAGCGCCAGCCGGATACGCCGATGCGCACGCTGCCATGCGCGGAGCGGCGGCTTGTGCGTTTCGAATCGGAAGGCACCAGGAACTCCGCTGGGCTGTAGAGAGTATAAAAGTCTCGCCGGTGTAACGCGGCGGGAAAACTTCTGTAAAAAACGTTATAAATTCCAGTACATGGCTTGCTTTTCATTGACCCTGCCTCCCGCGGTTCCCTATACTCGGGCTTTCCGCGCGCGGGGCATCGCTTGGCTGCGAATTCGGAAGGAGGGTGGAGTTCGTGGAAGCAAGACTTAACGTTTTCGTATTAGCGGATAACCGGCTGTTCCGGGAGGCGCTGGGCCGGGTGATCAAATCGAAAAATATCTGCGTGGCGGGGGCAGCGCCGCTTTCCCCAGCCGCGCTGGAGCAAGTGCAACGAAGCGGTGCGGCGGTGCTGGTGATTGATCCCGTGTGCGGAAATGCGTCCGATCTCGCGCTGGTGCAGGAAATCGCGCAGGCCGCGCCGCACGCAAAAATCGTCGTGATTGATATGCTGGATAGCGAGTCGACGTTCCTCGAATGGGTGCGCGCGGGCGCAGTGGGTTACGTGCTGCAGACGGCTTCGGCCGAGGACATCCTTGCGGCGGTGCGCGGTGTGGCGGCGGATGAGGCTGTATGCCCGCCGCATCTCTGCAGGGCGCTTTTCAAATATGTGGCGAGCAGCCGGCCGGGTGCGCCGCTCCTGCGTTCAAAGGCGCAGACGGGCCTGACGCGCCGCGAACAACAGCTGGTGCCGCTGATCGCCCAGGGATTCACGAATAAAGAGATCGCGTCCTGCCTGAATCTTTCCGAGCAGACCGTAAAGAATCACATTCACCGCATCTTGCAGCGCGTGGGCGCGAGCGACCGACTGGCCGTAGCGGAAATGGTGCAGGGCGTATAAACTGGAAAACAGAAAAGCGGAAGGGATCGCAGCGCCGGCGCGGTTACCGGCCATTTTTATTTTGCTTTTAATTTCAGGGAGGACAAATTCGTGAGCACTCCTAATCGACGTCCTACGCCGGAAAAAATTATGATGGCGCTTGGCTCGTTTCAGGTGACAGGGGCGCTGAAGGCGGGAATTGAGCTGGAGATCTTCACCGCGATTGGCGAAGGCGCCGCCGATGCAGCGGCCATCGCTGCCCGGTGCCGCACCTCCGAGCGCGGGGCGCGAATCCTGTGCGATTTTTTGGTGGTACACGAGTTTCTGGTGAAGAGCGGGGATCGCTACGCGCTGGCGGCGGAATCCGCGGCGTTTCTCGACCGGCGTTCGCCGGCGTACATGGGGTCGGCGGCAAATTTTATAGCGTCGCCGCTGATGATGGATGCGGCGCGGTCGCTGCCGGACGCGGTGCGCAAGGGAGGCACCGTGCTCGGACGCCAGGGGGCATTCGAGCCCGAGCATCCGATCTGGGTGGAGTTTGCGCGTTCGATGGCGCCGCTGCAGGGCGGGGTGGCGGAGGCGCTGGCGGGAGTGGTGGGCGCCGAAGACGGCGCGAACGGCAAGGTGCTGGATATCGCCGCCGGGCACGGACTCTTCGGGGTCGCGCTGGCGCGGCGGAATCCGAAGGCTGAAATTTACGCGGTGGATTGGCCCGCGGTGCTGGCCGTGGCGCGGGAAAATGCGGAGAAGGCGGGCGTCGCCGCGCGGCATCATTCGATTCCCGGCGATGCTTTCACCACGGATTTTGGCTCTGGCTACGATCTGATCCTGGTGACGAATTTCCTGCACCACTGCGATTCGCCGGCGATTGAAGCTTTTATGCGCAAGGTTCACGCCGCGCTGAAACCCGGCGGACGCGCAGTGACGGTCGAGTTCGTGCCGAATCCCGATCGCGTCTCGCCCCCTTTCGCCGGCGGGTTCAGCTTGCTGATGCTCGAGCTCACCGCCGGCGGCCAGGCATACACGTTCGCGGAATTCGACGCGATGCTGCGCGCGGCGGGGTTTGCGTCGAATGAGCTGCGGCCCCTGCCCCCGGCGGCTTCGAGCGCGATTCTCTCGCGAAAATAGGGCGGGCGGCGTGCTAACCTTTCTGTTCCAAGCATCTATCCCCAGCGCGGCCCGGGTGGCGGAATGGCATACGCGGGGGACTTAAAATCCCCTGACGCTTACGCGTCGTGTGGGTTCGACCCCCACCCCGGGCACCATCCGTGAACGCTGTGGCACGGAGTGCCGCTGCCGGAACCTTATCTTTCATTTTTTCGTTGTATAGTTGAGCCGATGAGCGATTCTCCGCGCGATTTGCGAAAAGTGGTGCGCCCGGTCACCCACTGGATCGGGACGGGCGCGGGATGGCTGCTGCAGCGGCTGGTGACGCTGCTGGTGGCCACGCGGCTGAGCCCGAACACCTTCACGTTCCTGGGGCTGGCGGTGAATTCGTGGGCGGCGGCGCTTTTTGCGATGGGGCAATTCCGCCGGGCGGCCCTGGTGCTGGTCCTGGCGGGTTTTCTGGACATGGCGGACGGGCAAGTGGCGCGCCGGATCGGCCGCGTGACGGCCTTTGGCGCGTTTCTGGATTCGACGCTCGATCGCTACTCCGATTTGGCGCTTTATATCGGGCTGGTCGTCTATTACACGCTGGATAAGCGGCCCTTTTATATGGCGCTTGCGGCGGTGGCGATGGCGAGTTCGTTCATGGTGAGCTACTCGCGCGCGCGCGCCGAATCGTTGATCCCGTCGTGCAAGGTGGGATTCATGGAGCGGCCGGAGCGGCTGGTGCTGCTGATTATCGGCGGGTTCTTCAGCCGGATCGCGCAAGTGCTATGGGTGATCGCCACGATTTCGACCCTGACGGTGATTCACCGGGTGGTGTACACCTGGCAGGAATTGCGGGCGGGACGCGTCTTGCCGGAAGTGAAGTCCTCTCAGGCGCTGGATACACGCTGAAGTTCGCCTTCCTTCGGCAGCGAATCCTCAACGGGTCGAGACACGATTTCGCGTACTTTATCGCGCAGGGCGTCCGCGTCCGTCTGCACGACCTCCGCGGCCGAAATCGTATCGTGCAAGTAGACGGTGATTTTGCCGGGATGAAGCATCCAGTGGCCCGTGCGAAAGAATTCGTACGATCCCACGATGCTCATCGGGACGATGGGCGCGCCGAAGCGCTTCGCCAGGCTGAAGATTCCCTTCTTGAACGGCTTCACGTGGCCGGTGCGCGTGCGCGAGCCCTCCGCGAAAGCGATCAGGCTGACGCCGGAATCGAGCGCGGCCCGGGCGCGGCGGCTCATTTCCTCAAGGCCATCACGGCCGGGCGGGTTCGGCACGGGAATATTTCCGAAGCGGCCCATCATCCAGCCATAAACCGGAACTTTGAAGTGCGATTGCAACTCGAAGCCGCGGACGAACTGCGGAATCGCGGAGTAGACCACAAAGGGATCGAAGATGTTTACGTGATTGCACACGAAAATGCTTGTGCGGCGCGGGTCGAAACCCGGCGAGCGGCGCACCTCGAAGCGCACGCCCGCGATTCTTAGAATATTGCGAAAAAACACGCGCTGCGGCCAATCGTTCTTGCGCGGGTCCACGACGGCTCCGAGCAGTATCAGAAACCCGCCGACAGCGGCGAAGTGCAGGCCGCTCGCGGCCCAAAGGAGCAGAGAGCGCGTTGTGAGCCAGGCTTTTTTCATATCACCACGTCCAGTGCCGCCGGAAGAATATCGAGCGAACGGCATTCCAGGCGCAGGACTTCGCCATCCACGATCACGTTCACGGGGCCATTAAGATCGAATTCCACTCGCTCGGCGCGGCCGCTGGTGGCAAGCGGATGATGCACGTGGCTGCCGGTAAATAGCCGCGGGAAATTCCACAGCAGGCGCGCACGTCCAATCGGCGCCCAGCGAACGTACTCGATTTTGCCATCGGCGGCATCGGCGCCGGGCGTGATCATCATTTTTCCACCGGTAAACTTCGTGTTGCCGAAAGCGAGAAAGAGGCACGGACGGCGGTCCCATTCGCCGCCATCGAGGCGATGCGGAAACGCGCGATGGCGCAATCCAGCAAGCCGAGCAAGCACGCCGGCAACATAACCGGCTTGGCCCAGGCGCTTGAAGCGCCGGTTGGCGACTTCGCCTGCGTCGGCTGCAAATCCTAAATTCAGAGTGTTGATGAAGTGGATTTCGCCGGCGGCGTGGCGCAGGCGAATCACGTCGCACGCGCGGCGGCGATCGGTTTGCAGCGCCGCGATCGTGTCGTCGGCCGCGTGCGGGGTGAAGTCGCGCAAGAAGGAGTTGCCGGTGCCGAGCGGAAGGAATCCGAGCGAAGGTCTGCCGTCGACCTGGGCGCGCGGGAAGAGGCCGTTGATGATTTCATGGGACGTGCCGTCGCCGCCGACGGCGAGGAAATTGCGAACGCCTCGGGAATAGGCGTCGCGGGCGATTTCGGTGGCTTCGGCGGCGCGAGTCGTCCGCGCAACTTCGAGCGCAATGCCCGAGCTGCGGACACGGTCGAGCGCCGTCGCGGAAAGCTCGCCGCACCGTCCGCCGCCCGCTGCGGGATTTACGATCGCGAGGAAACTTCGCTTCACCGCCGCACCCTCGGCGACTTGGCCGCGCGAATTATAACGCCACCACGGAATCCCGCGCCGCCGCGGCTCGAATCTGCTCCGCGAGTTCGCCGCGCTTGATCTTCAGCGAAGCCGTGCGCGGGAAATCGCGGTCCCACGGGAGATAGCTGCTCACGCGCTTATAGTTCACCAGGCGGCGATTGCGTTCGCCAATTTGTGCGGCGATTTCATGGGTGAGCGCCGCCTCATTCGGATGCACCACGAGAATTAGCTTTTCGCCGAGCATCGTTCGCGCGGGCCACAGATAATTCGCCGCGAACACGCAGAATTCCTTCACCGGCAACCCCTCGAACGCCGCTTCGATATCCTCCGGATAGACGTTCTTGCCTTCCTCGGTGACGATCATATTCTTTTTACGGCCGAAAAGTTGCAGGTGGCCATCGGAATCCATGCGCCCCAGGTCGCCGGTAAAAAGCCAGCCGCCCGCGATGGTTTCGGCGGTCATTTCGGGATCATCTAAATAGCGGGACATCACCGTCTTGCCGCGGACGGCCACTTCGCCGATTCCTTCCGCATCCGAATTGACGACGCGCACTTCCATCCCAGGCAGCGGCTTGCCGACGGTGTCCGCGCGAAAAGGACGCAGGTCGTTGAGCGTGATCGTGGTACCGGCCTCCGTGCAACCGTAGCCATTGGCCACCGGAATGCCCAGATCGTAGAAGAAGCGCAGGGTGGCAGGCTCGGTGAACGCACCGCCAACAAAGAGCGCGCGGAGCTTGCCGCCGAACGCCGCGTGAACCTGCCGCAGCAGCAGCCGGCTAAGCCGCAGAAGCGGGCGTCTGCGCGTTAACGCGCGATTCGTGGCGATCAGGGCGTTCAGAATCGCACGCCGTCGCGGGGGCAGCGCCGCGAATCGTTCGCGCAAGCCGCGTTCCAGATTTTTCAGCAGCATCGGCACAAGAGCCATGTATGCAATCTGGTAGCGCGTGAATGCGTCGCGAATATACTCCGGGCGAAGCGTGCGCAGATGCACCACCGTTGCGCCGCAGACGAACGGGCCGATGAATCCCACCATGAAGTCAATCGCGTGATTGGTTGGCAGGATGCTCAGGTAGCGAACGCCGGGCCAGAAGGGATAGAGCGACGCCAGAATCGCGCACTGCTCGAGATAATTTTCATGCGTCAGCACGCAGCCCTTGGGCCGCCCGCCCGTGCCCGACGAATAAACGATGCAGGCGGGATCCTGCCGCGCGCGATTGATAAACGCAGGCTCGCCCGAGCCGCGAAATTCCTCCCAACGCACGGCGCCTGTCAGATCGGCTCCCTGCGGCGCTTCGGTTACGATGGCGAGCGGCTTCCGGTTTAGCGTCTTAAAGCATCCCGATTGCGCGAGTGCGCGCCACAGATGAAATTCCGTGATGACGAATTCGGCCTTCGAGTGCGCGAGCAGCTTGGCTTGCTCCTCGGCACTGAGCTTGTAGTCGAGCGGCACGAGCACGCCGCCCGCATAAAAGACGGCGTACGCGGTGACGAGCCATTTCGATTGGTTCGTCATGATGATGGCGGCGCGCGAGCCGGGCTGTAGGCCGGCGTCCTGCAGCGCGCGAGCAAGCGACAGTGCGCGTTCGCTGAATTCGCGGTAGGTGAGCCGCGTGTTTTCGCGCTCACGGTCGGATTCAATCAAGCAGATTTCGCGCGGCCAGCGTTCGATGGCGGCCCGGAGCGCCTCGCCTAGGCAGCTATATTTGCCGAGATCGAGCATCAGAGGCGCGACTGAATGCGTTCGGCGAGCGTGCGGAAATCGCTCACGCCTTGCAGCTCGTAATCCGGCAGTTCGATCCGGAAATGCTGCTCGATGTGCGTCAGCAGATCGAGCGCTTGCAGGCTGTTAATGCCGAGCGTCTTGAAGAAATCGTCCTCGGGGCGCAGCTGCTCTCGCGGCACATGGAAGTGCCCGGAAGCGAGTTGCAGAATCTGTTCGGTGGTCTCTTCGAGCGTGCTCACGGGAGTTATCTTGCCATAAGTCGGCTGATCTTCGGCAGGCAGGCGGGCCGATCTTGAACGGCAGCGCCGCTAAGGCAGCTAAGGTAGATAGGGCAGCGCGTCCGTGCTTTCAACGAATTTGCGCAGGCCGGCCTCGACCGCGGGCCGCGCAAAGAGCTCGCAGAAGAGATCAATCTCGCGACGCAGTTCCTCGCGCGGAATCGGCTTGATGAAGCGCTTGGCTGTTGCGGCCGCCTCGCGATCGAATTTTTTCAATTGCGATGCCGTGGTGCGCGCCACTCGCAGGGCGTCGCCTTCGGCAACCACCTGGCTCACGAGGCCCGCCGTTTGTGCCTTCGCGGCGTTGATGCTGCGGCCGGTCAGCAGCAGATCGCGGACGACGCCATTGCCCAGATCGCGCTTCAATCGCGGAATGCCGCCGAATCCTGGAATCAGCCCGAGTCGCAACTCGGGAAAGCAGAAGCGCGCCATTTTGTCCGCGATGATCAGATCGCAGGCGAGCGCGAGCTCGAAGCCGCCGCCGAAGGTGACGCCATGCACGGCGGCAATTGTGGTGAGCGGCGATGCGTCCAGCCGGTTGAGCACGCCATGAATGCGCTCGAGGAAATCGCGCACCTGCGCCACTCGCGCCCCCGGCGCCAGCGATTGGCCGCGGCGGTACAGCTCGCGAAGATCAGCGCCCGCGCAGAAGCCCTCCTTGCGGCTGCTGGAAATGATCAGCGCGTGACATTCGTGCTCGATCGCGCCCATCGCCTCGGCGAATCGCTCGAGCTCCTCGAGCGTTACCGATCCAATTTCGTTGCACGGCGCATGATCGAGCGTCAATTCGATCACGCCATCCGCAGCCTTCCAGGAAATCGCGCCGCCTTGAAAGCTTTTCATCCGGACTTGCTCCGGTAGAGCCGTTCAATGTCCGCTGCGAAATGTGCCATCACCGCCTCGCGCCTTATCTTCCCCATTGCCGTCAGCAGGCCGCTTTCAGGCGTGAGCGGCTGCGGGATCACGTGGAACGCGCGAATCTGCTTGTAATGCGGCAGGCCCGCGTTGAGCGCCGTGATGGCCGATTGAACGCGATCCCTGCCCGCGCCGTTCGCCGCCGGAACGGCTACGAGCGCCGCCAGAAAGCTCCGCTGGTTGCCGATCAGGATCACGTGCTGCGCTTCCGGCACCGCGGCCGCGAGCGCCTGCTCGATGGGCTCGGGCGGAATATTGTGCCCGGAATTCAGGATGATCAAATTTTTCAGCCGCCCGGTGATTTTCCAATTGCCGCGCGCGTCCGGCTCGCCTTGATCGCCCGTATGGAACCATCCGTCCTTCAGCGCATCGGCCGTCTCGGCCGCCTTGCCCCAATATTCGGCAAACACGTTGGGTCCGCGCACCAGAATCTCGCCGGATTCGGCGCGTCTCATCTCGACATCCGGAATGGCGCGGCCCACGCGTCCCGGCTCGAAATCGTACGGATCGTCGAGCGTGCAGATCGCGGTCGTTTCCGTCAGCCCATAGACCTGCAGCACCGGAATCCCAAGCATGAGGAAAAAAAGTTGCGTTTCGGAGGCCAGCGGCGCCGAGCCGCAGATCAGCGCCTTCAGATTCGCGCCGATGCTCTGCCGGATCGCGGGAAAGATAAACCATTGCGCCAGCGCGAGCCAGAACGCGTCCGCTGGATTGTTCTTGGCGTTGCGCGAGCGCACATAGGATCGCTGCGCGCGAAAGAAAACGCCCGCCACCGCGCGGCCGCGCGCCCGTACCGATTCCTCCGTCTTGCGGCGCACGCGCTCGAGCAGAGCCGGAACGTTTAGGAAATAATGCGGCGCGGCCAGCTTCATTTCATCCGAAAGCCGCGTGAGGTCGGTGGAAAGGCTCAGAACGCTGCGGCGGGAAAGCGCCGTATAGAGCAGCACGGTCGAGGCGGCAAAGCAGAAGGGCGCGTAATGAAAAATGCCATCGGGTTCGCGCCGATTGGTGCTCATCAGGCGGTCGAGCCGTTCGTTTGTGCAGCGCAGGATGTGCGTGAAATTTCCGGCCGTGAGCACCACGCCTTTCGGTTCGCCCGAAGAGCCCGAAGTGTAGATGATCTTCACCGGATCGGAAGCGGCTTGCGTCGCGGCAGGCGATTCCGGTGGCCGCGCCGTTTCCGCGCGCCCGGCAAACGCGGCATCGAGCGCCACGAACGCCGGGGCCTCCGGCCAGCACTTGCGAATTTCCGCCTCGGCGGAAAGATCCGCGCAGACCACGGCCGAGGGCGCGGCATCTCGCATCATTTTCGCCAGTTCGCCGGGTGCCTGGCGCGTATACAGCGGCGCCACGATGCGCCCTTCGGAAAGCAGTGCGAGATCGAACGCGACCCACCGAATGCTATTGGGCGCGAGGAGCACGCAGCGGTCGCCCGGCTTGCCGCCCCGCGCCGCGATGAACTCCCGCGCCTGCGCCACCATCCGCAGCAGTTCGCCGCCGGTGACGCTCGCGATTTCACCGCCGCGAATTTCGCGCAGCACCGGCGCATCCGCATCGCGCTGCAGGCGGCCGAAAATAGCGCCAAGGAACATCAGGCCAGCGCCCCCGCGTGATTTTCCAGAAGCTGCAGCAGCGCGGGCCCGAGCGGCGGCAGATATTCCTCCCAGCCCACCACGCCGGTGCGCACCGGGAATTCCGGATAGCGCCGTGCGACGCATTCCTCGAGATACGACCCCATCCGCGCCATCGTTTGCAGATTTCGCGCCACCACTTCGCCCATGGCATGCGCGATCGGCTCGGCTTCGGCGTCCAGCGCGCGCAGCGCGGCGGGGATTTTGTCTTCCAGTTCCGCGTCGTCCACTTCCATAAAGAGATGTTCGTGGCCGCGGTCGCGCATCAGGTTGCGGATGCGTTCATCCATCGTCACGCCGGCGGAGGGCACGCCCGCGGGCATCGTGGTCACGATGGCGTGAAACCGCGAAGAAAGCAGCCGGTCGCACCCGCGCAAAATGCTCACCAGCTCGTACATGTTGTAGCGGCTCGAAAGGAACACGGGCGCGCCGCCCAGGCGCTCTGCCACGCGCGCGCACGCGCCGGCGTCCAGCATCTCCATGCCGATCACCACCGGAAACGCCGGCCGGCCGCTCAGGTAATTTTTCACGCCGCCCGCGATGGCCGAAAGATATCGCTCGAAGGCCTGCCGCACGTGCGGCCCGGAGCGATGGAAATAAATCGTGCGATAGTGGCTCTCGCGGTATGCGCCCGTCAGCGTCCGCGCCAGCCATTTTCCGATCGAGGGCTTCACCGGCCACCAAAATGGATTGATCGGGCAGATGCCGAGCACGGGCGCGCGCCCATCCCATCCAGCCTCGAGCAAGGCCTTGCGTCCGTATTCCGGGCCGAGCGGCTCGAAGGTCCATGCCGTGTCCGTCCCCAGTTCGGAGCGCACGCCGAGCTCCGCCAGCACGTCCTGCGATTGCCGGTTGCGGGTGATCACCAGCGAATCGTGGACGTAGCGCTTGCACATTTTCTTGAGCAGCGGGTCCATCGCGCCGGCCTCGCCGCCGTAGGCTATGCTCAGCTTATTTTGCGCGGAGGCGATGCCCAGCGCCCCGATCATCATCGTGCTCAGCGCGCTGGCAAACTTGCTCTTGAACATCGAACCTTCGCACGCGATCACGCCATCGTGCATCCGCACGGCGCGCTGCAGAAATGGAGGGAAAACGTCCGGCAGACGCACCTGCCGGGCCGGGCCGAAATATCCGCGCGTGAGCTCGAAATTCTGCGTCATCACGCTCGTGGCGACATTCTCCGCGCCCAGGATGCGCCGCACCTGGCGCAGAATTTCCTCCACGCGAATGTCCGAGCCGGTGTTTCGCGTGCCGTTGTATCCCGCGAAGAGGAGTTTCAGCTTTTGCCCAGGCCTCCACGCGGAGCCGGCGCCGAGCATCCATTCGATCTTGTTCAGCTCGACCAGGGTGCTGACCCACGCCTCCAGAATCGCGTCGAGATCTAGCATGGGCGTGATTCCCGGTCCGCCGCGGGCTCTTCCGCGCTGGGCGTCGCGCCGTCCCGCGGCCAATCGCGATATTTATAGGTGAAGTGGTTTTCGCGGCTGAAGCGCAGCAGGGGATAGCAATATCGCGAAAATGGCTCCGGAAAGCGGCCCAGCTCGGATGTGGCGCGGCGATTATCGAACACCGTGTTCCAGGTGAGATAAGGCAGAAACACCTTGAGCAACGTGGCAAGCCCGCCGAGTTTTCCGGCGCGGCCCGCCAGGGCGTGAACCATCCTCGCGGAGGGTTTTTCGAGGCCCGGCATGAAGACGGGCGGCCGCTTCCCCTCGGCCTTCGCCAGCGCGCTCGTTACCTGTTCGAAGGTCTCCGAGCCGGTGCCGGACGAGAGATGATAAATCTCATGCGACGGATTTTCTTTCTGGTGCAGCGCCGCCACGGCGCCCGCCACGAAGTCTACCGGCACGATGTCAATCCGGTCGCTCGGGCGAAAGGGCAGCGCGGGCAAGCCCGCCAAAAATGCGAAGGCGCGCACCATATCGAACTGGTTCGTTTCCGCGCGGCGGCTATCGCCCAGCACGATGCTGGGGCGGAAAATCGTGCGGCGGACGTCCGGCAGAAGCTGGCGAATCATGTGCTCGCAGAATTTTTTCGTGCGCGCATAGGGATCGTAATCCGAGCGGCTCCAGTCAATCGCGGTATCTTCTTCCACCACTTCGTTCGAGCGCTGCCCAGCGACGGCTACGGTGCTCACGTGGCTGAATCGGCGCAGCCCGTGCTGATCGCGTGCGCGCATCGCGAGCTGTACCACCTCGAGCGTGCCCCGCAGGTTCGCGTTCAGGCAGCTCTTCTCCGATTTGCGATTTAAGGACGCGGCACAGTGGATCACGGAGTCCGTCGAGCGAACCAGTGCGGCGTAATCCGCCTGGCCAAGCCCGAAAAGCGGAAGGGTAATATCGCCGAGAAACAGATGAATTTTCGACGCGAGGGATTCCTCGAAGCGCGAAAAATCCATATGCAGTTGCAGCGAACGCCACAGCCGCAGGCGCGCCTCCGAAAGATCCTGGGCGCGGACCAGCAGGTTCAGCGGCTCGGCGGTATCCGCTAGCAGGTTTGCGGCGATGTGGGCGCCGATATAGCCGGTGGACCCGGTCAGGAAGATGGCCACGATGTCTGGATGTCAGGGCGTCCTTGGCGCCGCGCCTGCGGCGTCCGCGGCGCCTCGTTGGTAGTCCGCGGCCAGCGGCACGTTGCGACGCGGCGGAATCTCCGGCTGACGCCCTTCGATGAGAGGATAACACCACTTTCGCAGCGCCGGAATGTGGACGTTGATCCAGTAGTCCCACCAATCCACCGACCGGGCCTCATACGAGAATTGTTCGCGATCTTCGGCCGGCAGTGCCGCGCTCAGCCGCTCGATATTCACGGCCTCGAACACGTGATCGTTGTGCAGGATAAAGGGCTCGAAGAGCGAGACGAGCTTGATCACCTTTTCCAGGTCGCGCTCCTGCCGCGCCAGCGGAGGCCGCACGAAACGAAGCGGTTCGACGCTGCGATTGATCGCCTGCACAATCGCCTTCTGCGCCGGCGCGGAAAGCTTCTCGTAGCGGGCCTTCGAGACGGGAATCGCGTCGAATTTCAGCCGCAGCCGATGATGCAATCCATTCTGCGCGCGATAAAACCGCCGATGCCCCAGGCCCGTCAGTTCGATGGACCGGCGCATGTCGCAAGGATTGGTGACGGAAGTAGCCAGATGGTAGACGCGCGCGTGGCGCCGGGTGACGAGCGCCGCCCCCACCAGCGTCATCCCACGCGCGACTACGTCCACCGGCACCAGGTCCAGGCACTTGGTTTCGCGCGTCGGAAGCTGGCGGAAGAAAGTTCCCAGCAGATAGGAAAGCGAGGCCGAGGTGTTGATCCCCTCGTTCCAGCCCAGAAAAGGTTCTTGCACCGATGATTCCACAATGGCCGGCCGCACCACGGCAATCGCCGCCTCGGGATGCTGATCCAGGTGCTCGCGAATCAGCGATTCGGTGAGGCTCTTCGTAAAGGTGTAGGTGTTTGGCCAGCCGAGTTCATTGGCGCGCGCCGTGCCGGCATCGGTCAAATACTGGCGTAGCCAGCGCAGGCGATTCTTGCGGATTTGATTTTCCAGCGCCGCCCCTTGCAGGTCCCTCGCGGCGTGTTGCTTGCTGACCGCCTGCCGGCGCCATTCGTCCGCCATTTCGGGGGAGTTCGCGCGAGCTTCGGCGTCGCGCACAGTCTGTTCGAGAGATTCCCATTCCTCGCGCGCCTCGAAGTCCGGGATGCCGCGCGGCGTGTAATTCCGCGGCAACTCTTCCTGCACGCGCCCGTCCCGCCGCCCCACCACGTAGCAAGTGGAAAGGTGCATCAAGGACGCATGGCGGCATTCGCGAAGAAAATCGAGCAGGTGCGTCGTTGCGCGAATATTGGTAGCGAGCGCATCGCGCAGGTCGGGATTGAAATCCGTGAGCCCGGAGCTATTCACGATCAGATCGGCGGATTGCGCGAGCCGTTCCCTGATTTCCGCGGCGAGGCCCAAGTCCGGCTGTGTCACGTCCGCTTCGATCGCCTCCACGCGGTCGCGCAGGAACGCGGCGAGGCGTTCGCCGTGCCGCTGCGCCAGCCGCTCGAAAATCGGCGACTCCTCCACCATGCGCTGGAATCGTTCGAGCGGCGTCGCCGAGCGGGTCCGCCGAATCAGCAGCGATATGCGGCCCACCTCCGGCACGTTGCTGAGGAGATTTTCGAACCACACCTTGCCGATGAAGCCCGTCGAGCCGAGCAGCACGATGTGCTTGCCGCGCAGCGCATGCTGCGGGCGCAGCCGCTGCGACTCTGGAACTCCGAAGCGCACCACCGGCAGATGCGTCAGGGGCCCGGGCCGTTCCGTCGGCTGAATGGCCTGATCGAGCAGATCGGGCGTGCGAGCAAGCCCCAGGTCGCGCAGCAGGCGCTCGCGCGGTAAGCGCCCGTCCGGCTGGTGCGCGCGCAGCCGGGCAAAAATCCCCCGCGGCCGGATCACGGGTTCCAGCAGGCGTCCGGTGGCTCGCGTGCCCTGAAAATCCAGCCGATTGCAAATGATGCGCCGCACGCCCAGGTGCTTCGCCAGCGGACGCATCACATGATCCAAGCCCTGGCTCACCAGCACCACGTCCGCTCCCGCCGCCATCGCTTCCGCCAGGCTTTCCAGCCCTTGCCGCTTCAGCCGCGGCTTCCATTCGTACTGAAAATATTCCTCGCCGAGCAGATCGAGCCGGTCGCGGCTCACGCCGCGCAGCACGGTATGAAGCAGGCGCGTAGCCATCACCCGATGCGTCACATAGAGCAGCGGTCGCGCCACGGCCAGCACCGCCATTGCCCCGCGACGCGTCCACCGGCCCAGGAAGCTCTGCGCGTTCCACGCGAAGAACGCCACCGGCCGCACTGCCGTCAGGTTCAGCAGGCTGCCCTCGACGCGCCAGAAGACGGGCTCCCCCGACGAATGCAGGGTCGCGGGCGCGCCCGAGGTTTCCGAGTTCGAGCTGATGGATGCCAAGGAAAAAGCGATTCCGTGCAAGGAAACTGCCGTAAAACGCCGAAGGTAACATGCGGCACGCAGCCCAATCAAGCGCCGATCCGACTACGATCGGCGTCCTGCCCACCCTGACGGAGGAAGGGAGGCAAACGGTGTTGGCGCCGAAGGACCCTTCCCGGTCAGCTGACCGGCGTCAGCGCGGATCGAGAGCCTTCAGTGGCCCCCGTCCTTGTAATTGAAAAGGTAACTCGATCCCGCCGGTCCGGCCACGCCTCGCGTGTTGTAATCGAGCAGATAATTCAAATGCTGCTCGTCCACAGGATACCCGATTCCCGCCGGGTACGGATAGGGAACCGTGGTGTGAAACGGCAAGGGAGAGACGGTATCGCCGTGCGCTGCGTAAAAATCCATATCCTTCGCGAATCCGTCCGCGTAGAAGAAATAGTCGCGCGTCCACCCGGGGGGCAGCGCCGGCATGTGCGCTGCGTCGAAATCCACGGCGACCTCATCGCCCGATCCGAAAATCACGTATTCGTTATCGGACGAACCCACCAGCGCCTTCACATCGCCGTAGCGCGTGTAATTCCCGGTCTGCCGGGTGTACGGCCCCGTGGCGCTCACGTCCTCGTAGATATACGTCAGGTCGTTCTTCGGATTATGCTCCACCACGCGCGGATACCCGCGGAAGTGCAGGTCCGCGCTGGCGAGCGGGATTTCGCTCACGCGGAATGGCAGGTTCGCCGGCGAATTATCCACGCGAATTCGGTCCCAATACACTTTCAGGTTCGTGGTAATGCGGATGCGCCGCGTGCCTGCGGGCAGCTTGCCGGTCAAGTCGGCGATCATCGTCCGCGCCAGGCCCGCCGGGAAGCCCATATCGTCCACCACGCGCACCCATTTGCCCGCGGCATTCTGCGCCTCCACAAACGGCGGCACCGGCTGAATTCCCGCCTGCCATGCCGCATACATCGAATTCGCGCTGAAATAATCCGTGAAGCCATCCAAGATCAGCCGCAGCGGCCGCGCCGGATCCCACGCGCCGATATCCAGCGTCAGCGAATGCATGTCCGCGAAGCCCTGATACGGCTCCCCCGGAAAATCCGCCACGTAATTGCGATCCTTTTCCACCAGCAGCGGCAGGACGCTGCGTCCGCGCCCGTCCCAGGCGCCCTCCGGCGGATGCGCGCCCTCGCTCGCAATCACCTTGAATTTCGGAAAGGGCGGATTGCTCGCGAATCGCTCGTTGGGCCACACTTCCACGCCCGCCGGATGATCCACCGCCAGCAATCGGGCTTGATCCAGATAATCGAGCTCCTCCATCGGCTCGATCATCCGAAACCGTATCCGCCCATTGAGCGCCTGCACCTGCGAGCCCGCCACCTTGAAGTACTCGTCCGGATCGGGCGTGTCGCGTTCTTTCGGTGCGATCCAGTGCCCAACGATTCCCGGCCCGATCATGTCCGCCAAAAATTCGAATTTCTTGCCGTCCCACACGAACACGATCGGGCACGAACTGCCGCGCCGGTCAATCTCCCCGATTTGCTCGCGCTTTCCCGCCGGAACGTCCAGCTCGTCCTGCAGCACGCCGGTGGGCCACAGCAGCCGCACCACGTCCGCCTTCGTATCCGCGCCAAGCCCGGCCAGGATTTCCCCAGAGCTTTGCCCCAGATATCCCGACGCGCCGGCAACCTCCCATTTCTGCTGCTGTGCGCCGTGGAACACGTTCACCTTCGTGCCGATTCCGCTCTTGTTGTCGTGCGCCCCGGAAAAGGTAAGCGGCACCGAATGGTTTTTGCTTCCGCCCACGTTTCGCAGCAGCACGGGCCGCAGCCCGTTCTGCGTGATCAGCAGGTCCGTCGCGCCATCCGCATCGTAATCCAGCGCCACGATACCCCGCGGATTACGCAGCACGACCTTATCGAGCCCCGTTTCGTGCGTCACGTCGCGAAACCCGTGCGAGCCTTCATTCCGCAGCAGCAGCACGCGCCCTTCGCCCGATTCCGTTTCGCCCACCGCCGCCAGGTCCATCCAGCCATCGTTGTCGTAATCGAGCGCCGCCACGCCCCACCCGCGCCTCCAGGCGGGATCGGGAATCTCGACGCGCGCGAACGATTTCCCGGCGTCGTTGCGCCACAAGCTCAGCCCCGGCGCCGCCCAGTGTGTGAACGCCAAATCCATCCAGCCATCCTTATTGAAATCGAGCGCCACGCCCCCGGCCGTCGGCCCTGGCATCGCGCTAGCCCAGGGATGTATCTCGCGGAAAGCGCCCTCGCGCGGATTCAGCAGCACCGTGGGATCCTTCTGCCACCCGGTGACGACAAAATCTATCGCGCGATCATTGTTCACGTCGCTCCCAATCGCGCCCACCGAAGGCCCATTCCCTCCCAGCCCCGCGGCCTTGGTCCATTCCGTGAACGTGCCGTTCCCATTGTTGCGCCACAGAATGTTGCCCGGCCCGCTGGCCTCGGCGGGAAACGCAAACGGCCGCGCCGCATCGCCCAGCGGAAACTGGCGAAATCGCGTGACGTAAAGATCCAGGTCGCCGTCGTGATCGTAATCAATGAAGGTCAATCCCAGCGCGAGCGGCGCGCCGGGCGCTGGTGTGTCGTACGCCGGCCCGGGAAAGGTCGCCGGCGTCGAGCCTTCCGGTGCATCGTGCGGGACCGGGCCAGCGCTCGCCGCCGAATCCGCGCGAATGCCGGTCTTTTCGGTCGCATCGGCAAACGTGCCGTTCGCCTCGTTGTGATACAGAGCGATTCCGCCCGGCGAGCTGATGGCCAAATCCGGATGGCCATCGTTATCGTAATCGCCCACGGCGCAGCCCAGCGCGCCCTTCACGCTGAGCTTCGCCTGGCGCGTCGCGTCGCTGAATTTCCCCGCGCCGAGGTTCCGATAGAGCGCGGCATCGCCCTTCCCGTCCGCATCCCCCACGAAGATGTCCGGCTTCCCATCGCCGTTATAGTCCAGCACGCAAGCCCCGCTCCCCAGAAAATCAGCCAGGCTCCGCGCCGAATTTGGCTGCGTTTTGCTCGTCGAAGGCGCGCCCGCCGCCGCGGCCGCACCGAGCCTTGGCCGCGCGCGGCGGCTCGTATTTCGCGGCCGCGCAGGAATTGCTGGCGACCCGGCCAGCCCCGCGCTGCGCGTCGTTTCCACGAATCGCACCGCAATCGCCGCAGGCACTTGCCCCGGCGAAGGTGGCAACCCCTCCGCCAGCGAATATTTTCCTTCCTCGCCGTAGACGAAGCTGATCGGCGTGCCCAGCTTCGCCGCGGTGATGTGCTGGAATTTGTCCAGGTGCACCTGCGCGGCGGCCGAATTGCCGGAGCGCTGCTCCGCCTGCGCCAGGCTGTATTCCGCCGACGCGTGGAAAGGGCTCAACTTCAGCGCGTTCTGGTAGGCGGCAATCGCCTGCGGATACTTCTGCTGCTGTGAATAGAGCAGCCCCAGGAAATATTGCGTGTCCGCATCGCCCGGGTCTATCGCGGCCACTTTCTTGAAATCTTCAATCGCGGCTTCGGGTTTGCCTTGCGATTTTTCCAGCAGCCCCAGGTTGTACCATCCGCGCGGATTCCCCGGATCGCGCTCGGTGGACTTGCTCAGCGCGTTTCGCGCCTGGTCATAGTGCTGCGCATTCAGCAGCGCAATGCCCATATTCAGGCAGCCCGCGTCCGATTCCAGGTCGAGCACGCACACGCGCTGAAAATGTCCCAGCGCCGCGTCGAACTGCTGCCGATTCATCAGCGCCACGCCCAGATTATTCTCTCGCGCGATTTCGGCCTGCGCGCGCGATTCGGCTGTGGCTGCCGCGGATTGAGCCGCCGCGGGCTTCTTCGGCGTCGTTGCCCGCGCCCGGCGGTGCTGTTGCGCGGCGCGCGGCAGTCCTGCAAGCGCAATCACGGCGACGGCTGCTATCGCAAACCGATTGGCGGAAGTCATCGGAGTCTGGCGGGATTTTCCCGAGGCATTTTACCGCTTTGCGAACTTCTGCGCAGCTTCGATGCCGCGGCCTTCTTTCACCGTAATCGTCTGCCCGGCGGCCACGTCCTTCAGGGTGTCCATCTGCCCGCTGGGCCAGTGGATCTCAATCGCGTCCGCCTTCGCATGCCGCGCGAGTCCAAACGTCAGCACCAGTTCGCTCGACGATAAATAGCTCGATCCGCTGCACAACATCTTCTTCTGCGTATCCGACCCGGCCTTCACCATCACCTCGGCTCCCAGCCCGTCGCGGTTCGATTTCGTGCCGTCCAGCTTGATTCGCAGGCTGTTGTTGCTCGCGCCCCCGTTGCGAGAATCGTCGCGAAACTCGTTGCGGAAGAGGACCGCCGGCCCGTCGTTGGTCGAAATCAGCACGTCCAGCGCGCCATCATTATTGATATCGCCGTACGCCGCGCCGCGCTCCACCCTCGGCGCGGCAAACGCAGCCCCTGCCGAATTCGTCGCATCCGCGAATTTTCCATCCCCGAGGTTCCGGAATAGATGCGGCGGCTCGGCATAACGCACCCGCGGCTGCACCCGCTCAATCGTATCCTCGATGTGCCCATCGGCGATGTAGATGTCCGGCCAGCCGTCCAGGTTGTAATCGAAGAAGAAGCAGCCAAAGCCCAGCGTCAGCAGCGTCGAATGCCCCACTTCCGATTGCGGCGCCTCGTCCACGAAGAGCCCGTTCCGCTCGTTGTGATAGAGCGCCACCATCTGATTCGAAAAGTTCGTGATCAGCAGGCTCGGATACCCCGAGCGGTCGTAGTCCGCCGCGCCTACCCCCATCCCCGCGCGCGCCACGCCGTCTTCGCTGTAGGCGATCCCCGCCGCCACGCCGTTTTCCCGAAACGTTCCATTTTTATTGTTCAAGTAAAGTTTGTTCGGCTGAGTGTCGTTGCTGATCAGCAGGTCCGGCCAGCCGTCCTGGTTCGCGTCGAACACGGTGATTCCCAGGCTCTTCGAGGTTGGATCGAAAAGCCCGGCCTTTTGCGTCGCATTCTCGAAGGTGCCGTTGCCCCGATTGCGCCACAGCCTCACCGATTCGCCCTTGTACGATTCCGGCGTGCAGTAGGACTTTGTCTTCCCATCCAGCGTGCAGTAGATATCGTTCTGCGGCGACCACTGCACATAATTCGCCACCAGCAGGTCGAGATGTCCGTCGTGGTCGTAATCCACCCAGGCCGCGCTGGTGCTGAACTCGTTTGGCCCCCACAGCCCGGCTTTTTTGGTCACGTCGGTAAACGTTCCATCGCCATTGTTGTGGAAAAGCCGGCTTTGCCCCACGGCCGTGATGAACACGTCGTCATGCCCGTCGTTATCGTAATCGCCCACGGCCACGCCCATCCCATACATCTCCACCGCCAGCCCCGCCTGCCGCGTCACGTCCGTGAACGTGCCATTGCGATTGTTCCTGTAAAGGGCCATCGTCGTGTGGCGGCTGCCGTGCCCCGCAAAATCCGTGCCGTTCACCAGCAGGATGTCCTGCCATCCATCATTGTTGTAGTCCAGGAACGCGACGCCCGGCCCCATCGTCTCCGGCAGCCATTTCTTCCCGAATGCCCCGCTGTTGTGGACAAAATGTATCCCCGCCGCCCGCGTCACGTCCTCGAATCGCACGCTCCCGGCCGCGCCAGGCGCACCCGCTTTCGCACCCGTCGCTACCAATTTCGCACCACCCGCGCCGAAGCACGCCGCCGCCAGCAACGCTCCAGCCGATAGCGCCACGGCAGCCGCCCTGCCGCTCGTCATTCGGATCACCGATTCCCCCCGTATACCGGAGAGCGCCTTTTATTGGGCGATCCACCCCGCTGCGCAATACCGCTCTGTAGGGGCACAGCCCTGCCCTGAGGAGACTCGAAGGGACGCTGTGCCCGCTTCCCGCGTTGCGCGGATTCCGAAATCTTCTGCGCCTTTTGCGCGCCTCCCGCCAGAAAATCCGCAATGCGCCCCGAATCGTGTTCGTGGATCCGCTGCCGCTCCAGATTATCGTCGGGGTGCTTCCGCCGGTACGCCCCTGTAATCGTCTGCGAGGCTTCATCCGCCTTGAACCGCAGATAGCGCACTTCATACTGATGCGCGCGATCCGTTTGCCCCAACCCGGTGTAGCACAGCATCAAGCTGTAATTCGCCTCCAGGTCCTCGGGATCAATCGAAATCGTTTGGTCGAATCGCTGCACCGCCTCGCTGTACTTCCGCTGCAGGAAGAAGATGCGCCCTAAATCGTTCTGCACCACGCGATCCTGCGGATACTGCGTCACCACCGTCTGCAAATGCGCGAGCGCCCCGTCGTAGTCGCCCTGCGCCCGCAGCACCCGTGCGTAGAAATAGTTTGCCTTCGCCAGATTCGGCGCGATCTGCAACGCCCGCTCCAGCACGCTTCGCGCCCCTGCGATGTCGCCCTCTTGCAATCGCGCCCGCCCCACGTTCACCCATCCCTCCGGGTTTGTGGGCTCCTTTTTGGTGATTTCCTCAAACGCTGATTCGGCCCCCTTCAAGTCCCCTTGCAGCAGCAGCCCGATTCCATAATCGTTCCACCTCTGCCATTCCTTCGCCGCGAATTGTGTCGTCGCCTTCGGCCGCGGCGCCGTCGCCGGCAGCACCGTCAGCTCCGCCGTGTCGCTCGCCATGGTCACGATCGGCAGGTTCGGTATTTCTTTCTTTTTCGCGGAGACGTCCGCCGTGCTCCCGTCATACGTCATCGGCCGGTCGTCATAGCTCGGCGACACCTGTCCCGGCTTCGTCTGGTGCAGCACGCCCGCGAACGCGAATTGCGTGTTCACCCACATGAATTTCCGGTAGTTCAGTTCCGCCTGCAAATGAATGTGTCCCTTTGCGTCCTTCGGAATGTGCAGCCGGAAATGAACCGTATCCGCCGCCCCTGGCGGAATCAAATGTGCGTAGACGGCCGCCCGTGCAGACCACGCATTCCGCCGTGTGATCGGGTTTCCGTGCGCATCAATCAGCAGCGCCCGGTAAAATTCCGCCCCCGGATCCACCGGCCCCTTTCCTCCGTCCTCCACTCCCCCGCTCCAGAAAATGATTCGCCCCTGATCGTCCGTCGCCTTCAGCGCCAGCCAGCAATCGAAGGCATCCACCGTCCCGCCCGGGAAAAAATGCCCCACCGTCAGCGTCCGCACCACCACGTCCACGCGCACCGTATCCCCCGCGCGAACCTGCGGATTCACCCGGTTGAGCGGCGCCGTCACCGGCAAGGGCGCCACCGTCGGCACCGGAGAAGATGGAATCGGCGTCTCCGCTTCTTCCCCCACCGCGAATTCCGTCTCAATGGCGGGTTGCTGCGGCTGCCCCGCCACCTGATTGATCGGCGCTGCGCGGTCCGGCGAAATCGCGAAGATATCCACGCGCACCTTGCCGTCCTTCAGGAACTTTTCTTCATCCGCCAGTTGTGCCTTGTCTCCCGTGGCGTAGGGGACCGCCGTATTCGCCGCCACGAACCGGTGCGAGTCCACGAATCCGTGAACGTTCGCCGCGTCCTGCGACGCGACCTTCGGCATGTGGCAATCCGAGCACGTCTGCGGCTTCGGCGGATAGTAGAACGACCGCGCCCCATGTCCCGATACCCCGCTCGCCTGCCAGTTGTCGTAATCGTCGAATCCGCGCGACCATCGGTAATCGTTCACCGGCACGTCCAGATGCACCTTGTGGCACGCCGAGCAATACTCCGCCGTCTGCTTCCGCATGAAGGGCTTCAGGAACGTTCGCCGGTGCGGTTCCGGGTCTTCCTCGATCATGAAGTCAATCAGCCGCCGCATCAGCGGGTTTTTCGTCGCCACCAGCTTGCTCAGCGCCGGATATTTCAGCACGTAGTCGCCGTTGCCCATCGTGCTTTTGATCTTCACCAGCGAATGGCACACCATGCACCCGATTCCGGCCTGCGCCGGCGGCGTGTGAACCCGCGGTGCGATCGGCGTGTTGAAATTGCCGGGAAAGAAAAGCGCCGCGTCGTGGCATCCCGCGCACCATTTCGAAGGCTTCACCCCAATCGTGCCCTGCATATACACAATCGCCTGCCGGTACCACTGATTGTTGAACGACGAAAAATGGTGCATCGAGCTGAACCATTGGTGGTAAATGTCCGAATGGCATCGCTCGCACGATTGCGAATCCATGAAAAAATCCTGCGGCACAATCGTTCCCGTCGCCGTTTCCCCCGAACTCGGGAAAAATGGACTGTTCGGCCCCGCGCCCTCCCCATCCATGCTCGCCGGCGCGATCTTCGGATTCTGGATCACGTACGCGCGTTCCCACGGCACCGTCCGCACCCACCACGCCCCGGCCGAAATCGCCGCCAGCGCCGCGATTGCGCCAATCGTCCTCAATGCGCCTTTCGCGTTCCCGCCGCTGAACCATCCCCGGCTCCCCGCCCACGCCGAAAGCAGCAGCGCGCACCCCACGATGCTCACCAGAATGTGCGAGTAGAGAACGTTCCATTCCTGCCGCCGCGCCCCGGTATAAATAATCGCCGCGCCAATCAGCCCGCCCGCCAGCACCACCAGCCAGCCAATCCGCGCCGTCAGCGTTCCGCGCCGCCCCAGCCGCCACGCCGCAGGCAACGCCAGCAGCAGAAAAAACACGCCCAGAATCAGGTGCAGCGCAACGATGCTTTCGTAAACGATCGTCGGCGCTGGCCATGCGTAGAGCACCAGCGCCGTAAGCGCCAGTCCCACCACGCACGCCGGCAGCAGCCGGCTCAGCACCTTCCTAAGCATCTTCATCCCTCGAAAATCTCAGCGCGCCACATTGAAAACACAAGGCTTACGCACACAAACACTCGGTCATTCTCCCCGCCCCTCCAACCCCCGTCAATAATACTTTCCTATTACCCTCGCATAGGCTTCTGTAGCGGTGTAGCGGCTTCGCTACTACAGCTTCCAGGCGCTTTTACGATTTTGCTTTGGCGCGTGGTGTTATGGTCATGGTCACAAAGGGGTGCCAATGAGGAAAAGCCTGCCGGCTCCTTCAAGGTGCGCTGTGATCGAGCGGACGTATCATGTGCCAACGACCGGCAGACCTCCCATTTCCCTTGACGAATACGTCACTGTGTGATAACCTGCGGCTGCATGTTTCTCTCAATTCATCGCCGGCGACAGGGCAAAGAAGGAACCGCCCCTCCCCCCGGCGCAGCCCCCCAACCCGCGATTCTAATCTACGGTACGGGGATTAGAAACCGGCTTAACCCCTTTTCCTGCAACGCACTTTCTGTTCTAATCTACGGTAACCATCGTTGGCGGAATTATGTGCCCGTGCCCAACCCCCGCCAACAGGCTAGCGATGCGCGGCAGCTTCGGATAAAATGGACCGGTTCCGGGAGAGTAATTTGACGCTGACGAATATCCAGGGCGCAAATGGCAGTGCGAAGACGCTGGTGCGCGTTCGTCCCCGCGGATTCTGCGCGGGCGTCGTTCGCGCCGTGGACATTGTCGAACTGGCCCTCGAAGCCTACGGCCGCCCCGTTTACGTCCATCACGAAATTGTCCACAACCGGTACGTAGTTGACCAGTTGCGCCGCCGCGGCGCCATCTTCGTCGAAACGATTGGCGAGGTGCCGGTGGGCGCCGTGCTCGTCTTCAGCGCCCATGGCGTACCGCCCCGCGTGCGAGCGGAAGCCTCCGAGCGCCAATTGCGCGTGATAGACGCGACTTGCCCGCTGGTCACCAAGGTCCACCTGGAAGCACTGAAGTTTGCGCGCGAGCAGCGCACCCTTATCCTGATCGGCCACCGCGATCATCAGGAAATCATCGGAACGTCCGGCGAAGCCCCGGATCGGACGCTGGTCGTGGGCAGCGTCGAGGAAGTGGACCGGCTCGAAGTGCCGGACCCGGAACGCCTCGCGTTTTTGACGCAGACGACGCTCTCGCTTTATGACACGCAGGAAATCGTCGCGCGCCTGCGGCAGCGCTTTCCCTCGATCGTCGGGCCGAAATCCGACGACATATGCTACGCCACGCAAAATCGCCAGGAGGCCGTCGAGGCCCTTACCCGCGAGGTGCAGTTGATTCTCGTGGTCGGCTCGGCGAACAGCTCGAATTCCAACCGCCTGGTCGAAGTCGCCAATCGCGCCGGGGTTCCCGCGCGGCTGATCGAAGACGCGAACGATATTGACGCCGCATGGCTCGAAGGCGTGAAGATCCTCGGCCTCACCGCCGGCGCCTCCGCACCGGAAATCCTGGTCGAGCAGGTCAGCCAGCGGCTTTCGAAATTCGGCTTTACCAATCATCGCGATCTGGATTTGATTCGCGAGGACGTGCGATTCACTCTGCCGGCCGAACTCGCCGCGCGCCAATCGGACGCCGCGCGTTCCACGGAGATGTGACCTCGAATATGAAGCCGTCTCACACGGCGCGACAGCGTTTGCGAAGGAGCCCCTGAGTGGCGGCTAAAATCGTCCGCCAGCCCAATAAAATCGCCCTGCTCGGCGCGCCCAGCAGCGCTGCGGCAATGTCGCCGGGCCATGAAGCCGCGCCCGCCGCCCTGCGCGCCGCCGGGCTTGCCGACCGGCTTCGCGCCGCCGGATATGAGGTGACGGACCTCGGCGATGACCCAGTTCAGGCCTACAAACCGGACGACGAAAGCCCGCGCGCACGAAACCTTCGCGCCATCGTAGCCTCTCTGGAATCCCTGAAGCCGCGGGTCGAGCAAGCCGTAAAATCCGGCGCGCTGCCCGTGATTCTGGCGGGCGATTGCTCGGTCGCCCTGGCCACCGTCGCCGGCACACGCCGCTATTTCCGCAACGTCGGCATGATCTACATGGATCGCGACGCCGATTTTCACACCCCTGCCACAACTTCAACGGGCTCCGTGGACGGCATGGTCGTCTCCCATTTGAGCGGCCGCGGCGCCGCCGAAATGGTCCGCTTCTGGGGCGAGCCGCCCCTTGTGCGCGAACCCGATCTGGCGCTCTTCGGATTTTCGGCTGATCGGATGGATGCCGCCGAGAAGGCGGCGCTCGACCGCTGCCCGATCCGGCGGTTTCCGGCGGAGGAAGTGAAGAGCAAGGGCGTGGAAGCAGCGGCGGAATTGGCCGTCGAAAGGATTCACGGCAATTCAGCGGAGTTCATCCTGCACTTCGACGTGGACTTGATCTCCGATTTTGCGGCGACGGATTATCCAGGCAAAGGCGGGCTCACGCTCGCGGACGTCCGCCAGGCGCTCCAGGTGTTCGCGAGCAAGAAGCATCTCGCCGCGATCGAAGTGACGGCATACAATCCGGCGAAAGATTCAGATGGTACGGGCGCCCGGCAGATCGTGGATCTCCTTGCCGAAGTGTTCGGCGCGCGGCTGGATGCCCTGAAATCCGCCGCGGCTTCCGCGGAAGCCCCTGCGCCGCCGGCCGCCCCATCTGCGGAAGCAGAGCAAAAGCCTGCGGCAAGCGAATCCGCTGTCGCACCCGGCGAGGCATGGTCATCCGAAGATATCGAGATTCCCATCGAGCCGCCTGAGCCTGCCGAGCCGGGCCCGCTCGCGCACGAGCGCCCCGAATCCGGCGAAGAGCCGGGCGAATCCCATTCGTGAATCGCGACTCCGCCGAAAATTGAGCGCCCCGCAAACAACTCGAGCGGCCGACTGGCCGGAAATCATCATCTTCGATATGGACGGCGTTCTGGTGGATGTTCGCGGATCATTTCATCGCACCGTGCTGCAGACCGTGAAGTTTTTCACCGGCAGGCGCGCCACGCACGCCGAGCTGCACCGGTGGAAAAATCGTGGCGGATTCAATGACGATTGGAAGCTCTCCACGGCATGGGTAAAGGAATGGGGCGGCCAATTCGAGTACGACGAGGTGAAGCGTAAATTCGTGGAGCTTTATTGGGGTGCGGATGGCCGCGGAAATGTCGCGCGCGAAAAATGGCTCCTGCCGCGGCCCGCGCTCCGGCGGCTTGCGCGGCGCAGCACGCTCGGAATCTTCACGGGGCGCGTGCATCAGGAACTCGATTACACGCTGGATCGCTGCAAGGTGCGCGAATTCTTCTCGCGAATCGTAACGGTCGAGGACGTGAGCGCGCCGAAACCCGATCCCGAGGGCTTGATCAAAGTTTTCCAGGGCTGCGATCCGCGGCGCGCGCTATATGTGGGAGACAACGTGGATGATGCGCTTGCCGCGCGCAGCGCCGGCGTGCCCTTCGTGGGCTTGCTTCTTCCTCGCAGCGAGCACCGCGCGGAACGCACCGCGCTGCTTCGAAGCATGGGCGCGCAAGTTGTGCTGCGCGATATCGGCGCTCTGGAGGCTTGGCTGAGGGCCCGCGGCGCGCCGACCGCCGCTCGCAAGGTGGCGAGGCGAAGAGCTAATCCTTGACGATCGGAAAGCCCGCTTCGGTCCAGCCTCGCCAGCCGCCGTCCATCGAAATCACGTTGCGATATCCCATCTTTTGCAGGTTATCGGCGGCGAGCGCGGAGCGAAATCCGCCTCCGCAGTAGAGAACAAGGGTGGCGTTTTTGTCCGCAATCACCCGCTCGATATCACGCTCGATCACGCCCTTGCCGAGGTGGATCGCCCCGGGTAAGTGGCCGCGCGCCCATTCGCTTTCTTCGCGCGTATCCACCAGAACGAATTTTTCGCCTGCGTCCAGGCGCTTCTTGGTGGTGCGAAAATCCTCTTCCCGAATTCGCGCTTTCGCATCGCGCACGAGGTTCAGAAAACCCTCTGGATGATGTACAGCCATAGGCCACCTCGCCGGTTAAAGGTTAGATGCCGAGACTTTACCATAAGGAAGGACATGTGAATGACAAGCGAAGATCTACGCTTAATTCTGCATAAGCTAAATGCCTGAGTACTGTTTTGGTACCATTCAGTACCCGTGTTGATGGTATTCTGGCCGTCGCACAACCTGAATCGCAATTAGGCCTTCCTAAACTGTAACAAGAAATTGAAACTGGCTGGCACACGGAGGTCCGAAATGAGTGAAGTGCGCGTGCTAGTCGGGACGAGGCCCAGGTTGATGCGGGAACTAGTGCTTGCGACAATTTCCGGGCAGGACGGTATCGAGATAGTGGGACAAATCCAGGATGACGCGGAGATCGAGGGCGAGGTGGAGCGGACACACCCGGATTTCCTTATCGTCGCGCTGGATGAATCGGACAGCTTGCCGGGGGCGTGCCAGGTGCTGCTGGGGCGCTACCCGCACATGAAGATCATCGCCATCTCCCCAAGCCGCGACAGCACCATGTTCTACTGGGCCACGCTGAATATCCGATCCAACCGCATCGAATCGTCTGAAGAGGGCGTCCTCGGAGCCTTACGAGGAAAGATGCAATTTGTGGAGCAATAGAACTGAAGTCCGCGGAGGAAATCCTTCGGTGAGAACTATGAGCTTGCGAACAGGCGTTACATTTTTCGGCGTACTTGCATTGGCGGCGTTCGGAGCGCTCGGCACGAGCGCGGTGGCGCAGCAGGCGTCGCAAACGGCGCAGCCCCAGAAGCCCGAGGGCGTCGCGGCGGAGCTTGGGCGGACGAATCTGGACCGCGTAGGTGCGAGCCCCGAAGAGATCAAGGCTGTGCTGGCGCAGGATCCCGGGTTGATGGTCGAGCTGAAGCGATGGGTGGCGCAGGATGCGACGTCGCACGGCCAGATCATTGGTGACGAGGACTTGAGCGATGCCGCGATTGATTCGCGGCTGGATACCGACACCGCCTTTCGGTCGGTCGCAACGCGACTGCTACAGCGCTATGGCTATTTGGTTCCCAAGGTAAACCCGGACTCGGAAGCCGGGAAGGAACAGAACCTTCTCATACAGGAACGCGTGAAATGGATCACGCAGGCCGAAGAACAGGCGCGGGCGGAGGCGCAACAGCGCGAGCACGAATCTTTCGTGAAGACCATGCCTTGCAGCGCGCAGTATCAGCAGAACTGCGCCGCGCAGCCGGGCGGGCAGATGATCTCGCAGCCCGGAAGTCTTGGCCAGCCGGCGATTCAGCAGATTCCCAATCTGCCGCTGCAGATGAATCCGCCCACCAATAATTTTCAAAACCTGCAAATGCCCGGCGGGGCGCTCGAGCGCGCGCAATTGCTCCAGGGCGGCGCGGGATACGGATATTCCGAGATGCCGTTCAGCGGATCCTACGATGAGAGCGACACGCTTGATGGATTTGGCGCGGCGCTTTCCCCGGCGCTGCTGCGGCAAGCTATGGCAGGGGCAGGCGGTGGCGAGCTTGGCGGGTTCGGTGGCGGGTCGCTGGGGGGCGGTGATGATACCGGTGCCGAAAGCATGCCCGGCCAACTCGGCATGAGCGGTGCGTTGGGCGCGGCAGCCGACGGCGCGGCCAACGGCCAGTCGGGCGGAGGACTGTCGGGGTTGGGGTTACTAGGGGGCGGAAACTCGGCTACCGGCATAGGCGGGTTATCTGGAAATGGCGGGATTTCGTCGCTCGGAGCGCTCGGCGGCCTGGGTGCGGGACTAGGAGCCTCCGGCCTGGGCTCCTCGGGTTTGGCAGAGATGATGGGTTCGCCAGCAACTTCGCCGCAGATGCAGGGTTTTTCTTCTTTGGCGCCGACCTCCAGTCTGACGGGCATGCGGGCGCCGAGCGCCATGCTACAACCGACGCTGCTGCGGCAGCCGGACCCCTATCAGGGAATCCCGTCGCTGTACGACATGTATTTGCAGGCGATACCGCGTCCGGCCTCGCCGCAGCGGTTCGGCGAAGCCGTCTTTGAAAACGGCACGCGCGACGTGCAGATGCTCCCAATGGATCTGCCGGTCGGCCCGGACTATGTGGTAGGTCCGGGCGATTCGCTTTCGATTGACCTTTATGGCGGCGTTTCCAAGCGGCTTTTCCGTCCGGTGGATAGGCAGGGCCAAGTGACGTTGCCGGAAGTCGGACCCGTGCTCGTGAGCGGGAAGAGCCTTTCGGACGTGCAGCAGAACATGCAGCAGTTGCTGCGGACGCAGTTTAAGGGCGTATCCGTGTCGGTTTCGCTGGCGCGGCTTCGCACGATACGGGTCTACGAAGTCGGCGACGTGGAAAACCCCGGAGCGTACGACATCAGCTCGCTTTCGACGCCGCTCAATGCCCTGTTCGCGGCCGGCGGTCCCACGCAACGCGGTTCGCTGCGCATCGTGAATCATTATCGCGGCGGACAGTTAGTTCAAACGGTTGACCTCTACGATCTCCTGTTGCATGGGGTAAAGACGGACATCGTGCGGCTCGAGAACGGCGACACGGTGCAGGTGCCGCCGGCTGGTCCGGAAGTGACCGTCGAAGGAATGGTGCGCCGCCCCGCGATATATGAATTGAAGGATGAGAAGAATCTGGCGGATGTGATCCAGTTGGCCGGTGGGCTGCTGCCGGCCGCATCGCTGGGGCACATCGAGGTGCAAAGGCTGATGGCGCATCAGGAAAGAACCATGCTCAGCCTGAATATTGCTCCCAACAACGACGCATCAGCCACGGAGAAGGAACTTGCGTCTTTCACCGTGCAGGATGGCGACCGGATCCGCATCTTCCCCATCGCGCCGTACAGCCAGAACGCCGTTTACCTCGAAGGGCACGTAATTCGGCCGGGCCGCTACTCGTATCACGATGGAATGCGGGTGACCGACCTGATTTCCTCGTACAAGGATTTGTTGCCCGAACCGGCGGGCCATTACGCGGAAATTATCCGGCTGAATGCGCCGGATTTTCGTCCCAGCGTGGAAAGCTTCGATCTGTCTCAGGCTATGGCCGACCCATCCAAAGCGCCCGTGCTGCATTCGCTGGACACGGTGCGTGTGTTCAGCCGGTTTGCTTTTCAGGATCCGCCGAGCGTGTCCGTGCTGGGCGACGTGCGCAGACCGGGCACGTACCGCACGCCGGGAGAAATCCGACTCGCTGATGCCGTGCAGCTGGCGGGAGGGCTGGCGCCGGATGCCAAGCGCCAGAACGCGCAGGTGTTTCGCTATCTGCCGGACGATCAAGTGAAGATTTTCAGCGTGGATTTGGCTGGTGCGCTCGATGGCGACCCGGCGGCGAATATTGAACTGAGCCCGCGCGACAGGATTTTGATCCATCGCAACCCGAACACGATTGATCCGGCCAGTGTCTATATTCAAGGCGACGTGGGCCGGCCCGGGCGGTATCCATTGGCCGCGAATATGACGGTGGCCGATTTGATCCGCGTGGGCGGAGGACTTGCGCTGAGCGCGGATACGCAAACTGGCGACCTGACGCGTTACCAGTGGACAAGCGGGGCCAAACTGGAATCCGAGCATGAGCCGGTTTCTATCAGCGCGGCGCTGGGCGGGGATTCGAACGCAAACATGCCGCTGCACAATGGCGACGTGCTCACGATTCGGGAGCTTGCCGGATGGAACGACTTGGGCGCTTCGATCACGCTGCGCGGCGAGGTGAAGCATCCGGGCACCTACGGCATCCGGCCGGGCGAGCGCCTCAGTTCGGTGATTGAGCGGGCCGGCGGGCTTCAGCCAGACGCGTATGCCTATGGGGCGATTCTGCAGCGCCGCGAGGTGCGGGATATCGAAACCAAGGAGCGCGACCAGCTAATTGTGCGGGTCAAGGCGGAACAGGGACAACTAACGCCGCTACCCGAAAATACCCCTCAGCAGCGGGCCGCGAAAGAGGCGTCGATGCAGGAGTGGCAGACAACGCTCCAGCGTCTAAGTGCCACTCCCCCGATTGGCCGGGTGAACATCCGAATGTCAAATGATCTGCGGCGATGGAAGGGCAGCAGTTCGGATATCACCGTGTTCGCGGGAGACACGCTCACGATTCCCAAGCGGCCCAGCTTCGTGATGGTCTCGGGCCAGGTGTTCAATGCAACGGCGGTTTCATACCGGCCGGGGAAAAGCGCCAAGTGGTACCTCCAGCAGGCTGGCGGGCCGACCGATCTCGCGAACAAGAAGGCGATTTTCGTTGTGCGCGCTGATGGATCTGTACTCGGCGGGCAAAAAAGCCTCTGGCGCGGCAGTTCGCTCGGAGAGGCGCTGCAGCCGGGCGATACGGTAGTGGTGCCGGAGAAGGCCGCCACAGGAACTCCATTCGCATGGCAGAACCTCTTTACGACCGCGCAGATTGCGTCGTCGCTGGCGACCACGGTTCTGTTCGCGCTCCATTACTAGACGAGACGGGCCGCAGGAGGCGGCGTCCAAGAACAACATGACATCGCAAAAGCCGTACTTGCAGGCGAGCCGCGGGGCGCAGAATGCCGATCCTCGGCAATTTGGCGGCTCTCGGTGATTGGACGGTTCGGTGTGGGATGTTTGACGGCTGCTATCGTGATCTCGAGCGGCGTGGCGCACGGACAATCGGTATCGGCCAGCGCGGCGAAGAACACGCAGCGAAGCACGTCCCAAAATGCGAAACATCAGGCAACCGCGGCAAGCACGTCGGGACCGGAACACTCGATCGGAGCGCCACCGGCGGCGGATAGCGATAGGTATGAGAACGATTTGAAGCATGCGCCAAAACATTTCATGCTCGATCAGGCAGGGATTTGGACGAGCCCTTCGCGCGTCAAGCTGCAGGATGGCGCTTGGCTCGTGCCTCTGGGCGGGCTCGCGGCGGGGCTTTTCGCCACGGATTCGGACGTGAGCAGACATTTGAACAATTCACCGGACACGATCCGCCGTTATAAGCACGTTTCCGATTACGGAATCGGCGCGCTGGCGGGTGCGGGCGCCGGTCTGTACCTTTTTGGGCTGGTTGACCACCATGAGCACCAGCGCGAGACGGGCTTTTTAGCGGGCGAGGCGGCGATTGACAGCCTGGTGATCACGGAAGCTGCAAAATACGCCACGCGGCGCGAGCGCCCCTTCACCGATAACGCAAACGGCGAATTCTGGAAAGGCGGAGACTCGTTTCCGTCGGAGCACGCGACGGCCGCTTGGGCCATCGCGGGTGTGATCGCGCATGAGTATCCGGGCCCGATTCCGCAGATCGCTGCATATGGACTCGCCACCGCGATCAGCGCTTCGCGAATCACCGCGAGGCAGCACTTCCCGTCAGACGTTCTGGTGGGAAGCGCGATCGGCTGGCTCGTGGGCGAGTATGTGTACAAGCAGCATCACAGCGCCGAGCTGGGTGGAGCCGGGTGGAGATTCCCGCGATTTTTGCCGGAATGGCCGCCGCGCTTGCAGCCGAAATTCATGGGTTCGCCATACGTGCCCATGGATAGCTGGGTTTACCCCGCGATCGCGCGGCTGGCCGCGATGGGATATATCCGGAGCAACTTCGAGGGGATGCGCCCTTGGACGCGAATGGAGTGCGCGCGGCTGCTCCAGGAAGCGCAGGATTCTCTCGGCGAATTTGAAGAGAGCGACTCGAAAACCGCCGGCGGCATCTATGACGCGCTCCGCAAGGAATTCGCGCCGGAATTGGCGCTCCTCGGCGGCGGCTCAAACCAACAGGTGCGCGTCGAGTCCGTATATTCGCGCGTGACGGGAATTTCGGGGCAGCCGCTCCGAGATGGATACGATTTCGGCCAGACGATCATCAATGATTCCGGAAGGCCCTACGCGGAAGGCGTCAGCAACGTCACCGGAATCTCCGGCTGGGCCTCGGCGGGTCCCTTCGTCGGATACATTCGCGGGGAATACCAGCATGCGCCATCGTCGCCTGCACTGCCCGGCGCCGCGTTACAGGCCATTGCCACCGAGGAACGGGTGCCTGTTAATTCTTCAGCTACGTCCACACACGGTGTCAGCCAATTTGATATGCTGGATGGGTATGCAGGCATGCAGTTAGACAACTGGCAGATCACGTTTGGCAAGCAGGAACAGTGGTGGGGCCCTGATGCCGGCGGTCCGATGATCTTCAGCACAAACGCGGAACCCGTGGAAATGCTGCAGATCAACCAGACGACGCCGGCCGAATTGCCTGGCTTCTTGCATGTGTTAGGTCCGGTTCGCGCGCAATTCATACTGGGGCGAATCGGCGGATACCATTGGCTGTTCGACCAGAACACGGGGTTCACCGGCTCCTGGGCGGCGCCTCTTGGTAATCCGCCGTTTATTGAGGGAGAGAAACTGAGCATCAAACCGTCTGCGAATCTTGAGCTTGGTTTTTCGGCGACAACGCTTTTCGCCGGGGCCGGAGTTCCCTTTACGCCGCACAAGTTCGTGCAGGCGGTGTTTTCGTTCGGGAACTCCACTCCGGGAACTTCCGCCGATCCGGGGGATCGCCGCGGTGAATTCGATTTCAACTATCGAGTTCCGGGGCTGCGAAATTGGCTGACGTTTTACGGAGATGGCTTTACGGATGACGAACCATCGCCCTTGTGGGGCGCGTTCGATAAGTCGGGATTCAATGCCGGCGTTTATCTGCCGCGAATTCCCAAGGTGCCCAGGCTGGATTTTCGCGCCGAGGGAATTTTTACCGATAACCCGAACGCAAATCCCGTGCTGCAGCAGGGATTTTTTTACTGGAATGGCCGATACCGCAGTGGCTATACGAATGACGGCAACCTGCTGGCCAGTTGGATTGGGCGGCAGGGCCAAGGCGCTCAGGCCTGGACGACATACTGGTTCACCGGGCGAGACAAGCTTCAGCTTAATTTTCGCCACCAGAAAGTGAGCCGCGAATTCGTACCTTTCGGAGGCACGCTCACCGATGGCGGAATCCTGGCGGATTTTACGCTGCGCTCGCGGTTCAGCGTGACCGCTGCCGTGCAATATGAGAAGTGGAATTTTCCGGTGCTTTCGCCTGAGCCGGAATCGAACATTAGCACGTCGGTTCAATTCACCTTCTGGCCGGGATCTTTGAGTGCAAACAGGAACGCATTGAGCGAAACTGGAGGCGCCGCCTCCGACCGCTGATCCGCGGACGGAGCGGACCGCAATGGCAAAGCATACGACGAAACCGGAGGAGCCGCGGATTCGAGAGGAAGAGCTCGAATTGGGGGATCCACTTCTCACCGAACAGAGCGAGGAAGAGGATCGCGCGCAGCGTGAGAAGACCATCGCGCGGCTGCGCCTGCTCTGGGACCATGCTGGCTTCCTGGGGCGCTGCGCCGGCATTGGCTTGGTTTTGAGCCTTGCCATGGCTCTGCTATCGCCGAACAAATACACCTCCACGGCGCGACTGATGCCGCCCGATCAGAGCTCGGGTTCCGGGCTGGCCATGATGGCGAGTTTAATGGGAAAGGCGGGCGGCAACGGCTCTCTAGGTTCGTTAGGAAGCGAGCTCCTGGGCTTCAGGACGAGCGGAGATCTCTTCGCGGGAATACTAAAGAGCCGTACGGTGCAAGACGATCTGGCGACGAAATTCGATCTACGCAAACTGTATCAGCACAAACGGATGGAGGACACACGCAAGGAACTGGAATCAAGAACGGACATAGAGGTCGACCGCAAGACGGAGATGATCTCGATCGCGGTAACCGACGAAAACGCGCGAAGGGCGCAGGCGATGGCACAGGAGTACGTGAATGAATTGAATCAGGTGGTCACAAGCCTGAACACTGGGTCGGCCCACCGGGAGCGCGTATTCTTAGACGAGCGCCTCGGGGAGGTCAAGAAGGACTTGGAGTCGTCCGAAAAGCAGTTTGGCCAGTTTGCGAGCAAAAACACCGCATTGGACATCGAGGCGCAGTCCCGAGCGATGATCAGTGCGGGTGCTGCCCTGCAGGGCCAACTAATCGCGACCGAAACTGAATTGGGAGAATTAAAGACCTTATACACGCCGAATAACGTCCGCGTCCGTGAAGCAGAAGCGCGCGCCGAAGAGCTCCGCCGTCAAATACAGAAGCTGGGCGGCAAGCCTGGCGGATCAACCACACCGGCGGGAGATGATTCGAGCGCGTTATCTCCTCCGATGCGAGAGTTGCCGCTCTTAGGTGTTAGCTACGCCGATCTCTACCGCAAGATTAAAGTCCAAGAGGCAATCTTCGAGACGCTCACCCAACAAGACGAATTAGCCAAGGTCGAAGAAGCCAAGGAAACACCGAGCGTGAAAGAGCTCGACCCACCTCAGCTGCCTGAGAGAAAATCATCGCCGCACAGGTTGCTGATAACGTTGGCAGGCACGATAATAGCAGGCGCCTTTGCTATCGCCTGGGTATTGGCCGGTGCGCAGTGGGAACAGACCGATCCTGCGGACCCAGGCAAGATGCTTGCCCAGGAAGTGTTCCATACGATGCGCTCGCATTTGCCGTGGCAATCTAGAAACGGCCTTGCGGCTGGTGCATCGAAGGAAGCCAGTAACGAAGCTACTGTAGAAGCGAGCCCGGGCGCTCAGAAGAACCGTGAATGATGCGAGGGCTGATTTGTGGGCTTGGCCCACGCGCGAAAAACGCAAGCGCCAAAGGAGATGGACAAATGAATTGGAAGGGAACGCAAGTGCTGGTAACGGGCGGGGCGTCGTTTATCGGATCTGCGCTGGTGGATGCGCTGGTCGAGCGCGGCGCACGCGTCCGCGTAGTAGATAACCTGAGCAGCGGAAAGCTAGCGAATATCGAGAACTGCATTCGCTCGGGTGCGGTGCAATTTTTGCAAGCCGACCTGCTCGATCAGGACACAGCCGAAAAATCCGTGAGGGATCAGCAGTTCGTGTTTCACCTTGCCGCGGATCACGGCGGTCGGGGATATGTGGACCTGCATCAGGTGGCATGCTCCACCAACTTGGTGCTGGATGGACTTCTCTTCCGCGCCTGCCAGCGGGCTGGCGTGGAGAAAGTGATCTATGCATCCTCCGGCTGCGTCTATGCAAATTTCATGCAGACTGATCCCAAAGAGATTCTCTACCTCACCGAGGATAAGGCGGGGCCACCGTATGATGCCGACAACATGTATGGCTGGGCCAAGCTGATGGCCGAGTTGACGTTGCAGGCGTATTACCGCGAACGCGGGATGAAGTCGGCGTCTTGCCGATATTTCACCGTTTACGGCGAGCGCGGGCACGAGAATCACGCGGTGATCGCCATGATCGCGCGCGCATTCATCAAGCAGGATCCCTTTGTCGTGTGGGGCAACGGGGAACAAATTCGGAATTGGACCTACGTCGGCGACATTGTTTCCGGAACAATTCGGGCCGCTGAAGTGATCGAGGACGGCACCGCAATCAACCTAGGAACGATGGAGCGGACGCGCGTGCTCGATGCGGTGGATGAGGTCATGCGTTACACAGGTCATCAAGCGAAGATTCAGCTTCGCCCTGAAATGCCCACCGGCCCCATGAACCGCGTGGCCGACAATTCGTTGGCCAAAAAGTTGCTCGGATGGGAGCCCAAAACGAAATTCATGGATGGACTGCGACAAACGGTCGATTGGTATTTTAAGACCAAGAACCGCGACGAAGTCGCCGCGATTTTAGAAGGAATGCTTACCGAGCGGACGCCGCAGCATGGTGCTGCGCGAAGAGAAGTGGTAACTGCGGACTGAAATCCAGATGGGATCAGCACATTCAACGAACCCGCGAAGTCGCCGCTTTGCGCGCAGTGCCAGTCGTGTGAGCGTCGGACGAGTCGCCGGGACCGATTTTTCGCCCAGTGCCGAGACTCCCGGCGTCTCCACGAGCGGCTCCAGCGTGTCTTGGCAACCTCACGCGGGAACGGCGCGTGTTCGCGAGCGGCAGCGCGCCCACGGGCGCTGGTTGCAGTTTCTCTACGCAGCAATAGACCTTACGCTCGTGTGCTTCAACGGCTCGATCGCGTATTGGCTCCGCTTTCCGTCCCGTCCGTCGGGAAGCGTGTTGCAACTGCGCGACTTCGCCTACTCCGCGAAGGTAGTGGTGGCGCACTATTACGCATTCCTCTTGTTGTACACCATGTTGATTGTGCTGTTCTGCCAGAGCCAAAACCTATACCGCACCGTTCGCGCGCGCACTTCGGCCAGTGAGTTGTTTGCGGTGGTGAAGGCGGTGGTGTTTGCCACTGTGTTGCTCTCGGCCTTCTTTTACGTTTCCGGCGTCATTATTGTATCTCGCCTGGTTGTAGCGTATTGCGCCGCCTTGAACATCGTTACGCTGGTCGCTTGGAGGGCTTGCAAGCGGGCCGTCGTGTCGCGCCGACTTGCCGAGGGAGTAGGTAGACGCAACGCGCTGATTATCGGGGCCGGCCGTGTCGGGCAGGCGCTCGCGGAGCATCTGCAGAAAAATAAGGTGCTCGGCTATAACTTTCGCGGCTTTCTCGATGCAAATCATGTGATGGATCCGAGGATCTTGGGGAAGGTGGAGGATCTGTCTCGCGTGGCCTGTGCCGAATTCGTGGACGATATCTTCATCACGATACCCTCCGAACGCGAACTGGTGAAGCGAATCGCATCGCAGGCCCAGCTGCAGCGCCTGAACGTCAAGGTCGTGCCCGAGCTTTACGACGGTCTCGGTTGGGAAGCGCCCATCCGCTATGTAGGCGATTTCCCGGTCATGGAGCTTCACTGGAAGCCAATCCCAGCGTTAGGCTTGGTTGTAAAGCGCGTATTCGACGTGATCGGCTCGGCCTTCGGACTCATCGTGCTTTCTCCAATATTGGTGGCCACTGCGATCGCCATTCGCCTCGATTCGCGCGGCCCGGCGTTGTACGCCTCGCCGAGGGTCGGCAAGAAGGGCAGAAAATTCATCTGCTACAAGTTTCGAACGATGGTCGTCAATGCCGACGCCATGAAATCCGATTTGCGCGGCCTCAACGAGCGCGAGGGCCCATTCTTCAAAATCTCAAACGATCCGCGCCTGACGCGCCTAGGCGGTTTCCTTCGGAGGTATAGCCTCGACGAGGTGCCCCAGCTCTGGAACGTGCTGACCGGTGACATGAGCTTGGTAGGCCCGCGCCCGCACCCCCTCGACGATTACGCCCAATATGAACCGGAGCACCTGCGACGCTTGGAGGTAAAGCCCGGCATCACCGGCCTCTGGCAAATAACCGCACGCCAGGATTCATCCTTTGCCACCAATATGCAGCTCGACTTAGACTACATAGAAACCTGGAATCTCTGGCTGGACCTGAATGTACTGCTCCGGACGATCCCGGCGGTTCTTCGCGCTGAGGGCAGTTGACGCCAGTTTTTCGCGGAACGCGTGTCTTGCAAAAGTTTTGCTGCCTGCCCGCCTGCCGAGTGCACAACGGTCCACACATAATTGGAACGTATTGACATCGTCGAGACGAGGTCCAATCACCGCGAATGGCTGCCGTTTACAGTCGTGCCAAAGCAAGTAGTGTGTGGTCGATTGCTGACCAAGGTTCGGTGAGTCTCGGCAACTTTTTGACGAACATCCTGCTCGCCCGAACCGTGATCCCTACCGAGTACGGCATATTTGCCCTACTGTATGGATTGATCGTAGTACTCAATTCGTTTCATTCTTCGGTTGTGACCTACCCCCTGGCAGTTCAGGGCGCGATTGGCGATTGCGAAGATCTTCGCCGGCATCTCCGAGGCGCTTTGCTATTCACGTTGTGCCTGTCTGTCCCGTTCGCGGCCGTCATCATCGCGGCCACCTTTGCGCTCAAAGTCCCGCATTTAGCCCCGGAAGCAATCGCAGCTTTATTGTGCTGGGAGGTACAAGAAACCCTCCGACGGGCACTCATGGCGCATCTCCGGCATCGTGAGGCAGTTCTGGGCGATGCATGCAGCTACATCGGCCAGGCCGGTGCAATTTATATTTGCATAGCCAATGAACAAATCTCGTTGTCTCAAGTCTTCATCATAATCGCTCTCACGTCCGGGATCGCGGCGGTATTTCAGCTAATCCAACTTGGCTCACTTTCCGAATGGATGGGCCCTTCAACGACCTCTCTTGAGGCATTCTGGAGCTTAGGAAAATGGGCGGCACTTGCAAACACCGGGGCCTCCTTATCAGCGGCGGTTTTTCCGTGGGTATTAGCCTTACGAAGCGTGAGCGATACCGCCTCGTTCCAAGCCTTGATTAACGTAGCTAGCATTACCAATCCTGTAATGCTCGGAATCGGTAATTTGATTGTCCCTGCCACGACGCGTACGACTGAAGACGGAGGGATTGGGAGAGCTTGGCATAAAAGCTCCAGATACGCCATCGAGGGGGCCGTGGTTCTTCTCCCGTGCTATTGTTTCATGTTCGCGCGTCCGGAATTTCTGCTTACACTACTTTATGGCCACCATTCACCCTACCACGGGCTCGGCCCCGTGCTCCGCCTGCTGGTATTCGCCTACGGCCTGATGTATGTAGCTCACGTCCTTACAGCGTTTTTTTACGGACTTCGGGACAGCAAAGGCGTCGTCAGAGCACAAATGACGGGCTTTGCTGCGGTTGTCCTCGCCGGATTACCTTTAACCCTCGCCTTCGGAGTTTTGGGGGCATCTCTAGGTCTAGCCTTAGGATACGCAGTACAGGTATGCTCGTTTATCCGTCGCCTAAGAAGAAGAATGCGAACCGGCATGGCGGCAATGGCTTCCGCCTATTCGCAACACGGATAGGTACAATGTTGCGGATGCAGCTGTGCATAGACGAATGGAACGAAAGGGCGGAGATTCCTGTGGACAAACTCGCACCGGCAACAAGCGCGCTGCACCGTCCGGATGCTCGTAATTTGTCGTTCAGACTTCTCGAGTTTCTGAAATGTAAACTTCGCTACATTGTTGCTACAGGACAAACGGTCAGGTGGGTTGTTCAAAGACCCGTGTTTGCGGATCTCTTGGCGCCATTGATGGTAGGGCGCACTATAGATGTCGGATGCGGAGGCGGAACTTACGCCATTGAGATACTCGCGCCAAGATCGGAATCAGTGCTCGCGATGGACTATGACTATCGTCACGCGTCTCTAACCAAGGTTCGGGCCGAGCGTGAGGGTGCTACAAACGTTCACGTGCTTGTGGCATCTGCAAATGCCCTTCCCTTTCGGGATCATTCGGTGGACCTTGTGTTTTGTTCAGAAGTTCTCGAGCACCTGCCTGATGATAACGCGGCCCTTCGGGAATTCGCGAGGGTAAGCAAGCCGAACCAGACGCGGTTACTTTGCTCCGTGCCTCAGCCGCCTGAATTGTTTCCTAATCCCGCCCACCTCAAAGAGGGATATACGCCTTCGGAATTGACGACCAAGCTCGCGAACAACGGGTTCAGCGCCCAAGGCGTGCGCTTTTGTATGTTTGGGCTAACAAAATGGGTTCTTCGGTCTTGTGCCGCCCTGACCATGCCCATCCCTTTACTATTTCTCTGTCACTTGGAAAGGGCACTCTTGCTCCTCGGCGTCGGTTTTTCAAGTTCGTCCGCCCACGACCTGATCATTCTGTCAGAATATCTCGGAGAGAATCGCAGCTCCGAGAGAGGTTTGCCTTAATTGAAGATCGCAATCTTCGATTATTTTCTTGTTCCTGACAATCCGATTGGCGGATGTCATCTGCGAATTGTGCAGTCTCTTTGTAACGAGCACGAGTTCACCATCTTTTCGGTAAAATTCGAAAACCCCCGTCCTGATCGTATACGGTGGGTGCGCATTCCCGCCGCCAGTCGGCCGCAGGCGTTTCTATACCTCACATTTCACTTGCTGGCTCCGTTGTACTACCTCTGGCATCGTTTCCGTTCTGGAACGCGATACGACCTGAAGCAGACGGTCGAAAGCAACCTGTTATTCGGAGACGTGTCGTACGTACATTTTTGCCATAAGGCGTTTCTAGGCCACTGGAACCAGGCCCGTGTAGGTGGGTTACGCAGCGTTCTTCGCCATTTCGATCATTGGCTCCGCGCACGCCTGGAGCCCTGGGCTTATCGGAGAAAGGAGCAACTCATCGTGGTTCCCTCTCGGGGATTGTGTCGCGAACTTGAGACCACGTATCCGTGGATTGCTTCAAAGCTCCTTGTGCTGCCAAACCCCGTGGCGCTAACCAAGATGGCACGTCCGAAGGAATTTGATCGCGATAGCCTTCGGCGGCAATTGGGATTTTCCTCACGCGAACTGGTATTCGTCTTTGTGGCGTTGGGTCATTTTGAGCGCAAGGGCTTACCCTTATTGCTGGATGCGCTTGCCGTGAGTGGAAACGAAGCACTCAAGCTGATCGTGGTTGGTGGAGACGAGCGCCTGATCGCGAGTTGGCGAGAACGAGCTTCGCGTATGGGCTTGGAGCGCCAGGTCGTGTTTGTTGGTTCCCAAAAGGACATTAGGCCGTATCTGTGGACCGCCGATGTATTTACCTTGCCCTCGCACTATGAGGTGTTCCCGTTGGTGGTGCTGGAAGCGGCTGCGTCAGCGCTGCCCCTTCTCGTAACTCGGGTGCATGGAGTTGAGGAATTTTTCACCGAAGGTCAAAATGGACTGGCCGTCGTGCCCACCAGGGACAGCTTGCTCGATGGTCTTCAACGATTCTCGAAAATGGCATCTGCTCTGCGCATGCAAATGGGGGCTAATGCTCGATCTAGCGTCGCTGAATACGCAGAGTCCAATTTCATCGGCAGGTGGCGCACGATATACCAAAGGGCTGCTGAGCGATGACGGGGCACGTGCCCGAACTAGCCTTTGTCCTCTATACGCTGGCGGGAATCGGAATCATCTTTGTCGAACCAAGGCGTGCGGTTCTACTGTATCTCCTGATTGCCCAAATCGACCTTTCTGGCCCCGGATTTGAATCTTATGCATCGGTAGGGTTTGCGAACGCGATCAAAATCGTTCTGTTGCCGCTCATATTGCTGTGGCGAACGAGTCGAATCTCAGGATGGCCCTCTCCGAAATTTACCGAGTGGGCGCCTCTCGCTAAGGCATGGAGTCTCCTGATTTTATATGCGTTTTTCTCCACCTGGTGGAGCGACTACGATCTCTCTGGATTGAAAATGGTCGGGTATCTATGCTGTTCCGCCGTGCTAGCCATCGTCTTTATTTCGGCCTGGAAACATGGATGGGTCACGAGGAAGGCGCTCATACTGGTTGGCTGGTCAACAATAGGCCTCGCCGTAATCCAGACCTATTTATTAGGGAACCTGTTTGGAACCCTGGAGAATCGCTTCACATCATTCTCGGACCCCCAGGGGTTCGCCGCCTTTTGCTTAGTTCTTTTGGCCCTGCTCCTCTGCGGGGGCTCTGGGGGATGGGCCGCTTGGCTCACGGAGGGCGCGCTGGTTCTCTCGATCGTCCTCGCAGGCAGCCGTTATGCGTTTGTATCAACGATACTTCTGTTCGTCATTGCTATCATTCTGAGATTCTTCCGTCGTAGGCGTCGCTTGAAACTTCGATTGGTCTTGAGGAGGGCGGCGATCGGTTTGCTTCCAGGCGTACTACTCATCGTAATTGTGGTCCGCTATTTCCCTTCGAGCCGCATCGACGAATTATCTTCCATCATGGGCTCGCAGGAGGAGTCTATCCAGGATGTTGGCACACTGGCATGGCGCTTTATGGTATATCAAGAAGCACTGGCGCAACTCTCGAACCGATCTAGTGCCAAACTGTTCCTCGGTTCAGGGACCAGCAGTGGCGCTGACGTTCTGCTAGCGTTGGGCAATCGATATCAGATCTCGCTGGACCCGAATCGTTCGATGCACAATGAGTTCCTGCGGGCATTCTATGAATGGGGTGCGATCGGATTCTGCCTGCTTTTGTTCGTTTTGTCCTCGATGGTCCTGCTCGCAGTACGTGCTTGGAAGGTTGGCTGGCGATGGCAGGCTGCGTCTTTTTTCGCGATCCTTCCTGCGATGTTATTTAGTCTAATGATCGAGAATGTTTTAGCGAACGCATCTGGTCCAATGGGTGTGGGATACCTGCTTGTGTGTGCCGGCGTTTTTGCTGTCTCGCCGGAAATGTCGAGCCGGATGATTTCTCGTCGAAATTATGCGTCATCTGCCGTAAGTACCTCTGGGCCCACCGCCGTCACGCATAAGCGCGGTGAGCATGGCCCACGGCAATTTCGGGGCAGCGCATGAAAATTTTGACCGTGCATAACAGCTATCAGCAGCCGGGTGGAGAAGACAAGGTTGCTGCCGCGGAAGCTGAACTGCTCATGGCGAGAGGTCATACCGTCGTCTACTATAGACGCGACAACCGCGAGTTAGGTGAAAAGCAGCGGCCGTTTCGGATTTTAGGGACTGCCGCGCGGACAATTTGGTCGGCTCAATCCTATGCGGCACTTTCTAAGCTGCTCGCTCGGGAGCGCCCCGATATCGCGCATTTTCACAACACCTTTCCGCTGATTTCTCCGGCTGGCTATTACGCGTGCGCGAATGCTGGCGTACCTGTCGTTCAAACGCTGCACAACTATCGGCTGCTGTGTCCCGCCGCGACTTGCTTCCGAAATGGGGCGGTGTGTGAGTTATGTTTGAAGCGGCCTCTACCATGGCCAGGCGTTATGCATGCCTGTTATAGGAATAGTCGGCTACAGACGGCTGTAGCCGCGGCGATGTTGGCCACTCATCGCTGTCTGAAGACGTGGCAGCAAAAGGTAAAGATGTATATTGCCCTTTCCGAATTTTCCAGGAATAAATTCGTGGAGGCCGGTTTACGACCGGACTGTGTTCGCGTTAAGCCTAACTTTGTTTCCGATCCGGGCCGTCCCGATTCCAGACAGAAGCAGTCCTCGCGTCAGTACGCTCTGTACGTCGGCAGGCTAGCTCCTGAAAAGGGCATTCACGACGCGCTGTTTGCCTGGCGTATGTCGAAACTCGACATCCCTCTCTTGATCGCAGGCGATGGACCTCTGCGGGAAGATGTGCGTCAAAGCATCGCAGCCCAGGGCTCGAGAAAAATAGAATACTTAGCTTGCGTCTCCCCTGCGGCAGTTACGACCCTTATGAGAGATGCGCACTTCTTGATTTTTCCGAGTAACTGGTACGAGTGCTTTCCCTTAACTATCGTTGAGGCTTTTGCTTGCGGACTGCCCGTGATCGGTTCGCGGCTTGGCGCGCTCGCCGAAATCATACGAGACGGCAGCACCGGCCTGCTTTTCACACCTACCGATACATCCGATTTATCCGCCAAGATCGACTGGGCATGGACGCATCCCGCTGAACTTGCACAAATGGGCCGGGCGGCACGCGCGGAATATGTAGCGAAGTACGCACCAGAGCGTAATTACGAGCAGTTGATGGATATTTACCACGCTGTGCTCGCAAATCGAGGTGACCATGCAGAGAACGAAATCTAAGCGATTAGATGCATCCGCTTTGGCGCAAAATCTCGAAAAGGTAATCCGGAGCTTTCCGGAAGATGTCGTGGAGCGGGGAGTAAATCGAAATTGGAATCAGCACCTTTTTCTATTAAAGCGATTGAGCCCCTACTTGTCATCGCTCCCCGAAAGAGCAGCCATTTGCGACATCGGTGCGGGTGCAGCAGTAGTTCCGCTTGCACTCGCCAATCTAGGGTTTACCCTGACTCTGGTAGACAAATGGTCCGAATACGAAGATGCTTTTAACAACCAGATGGGTACGCGGGATGACTTCTTTTCGCGTTTCCGCCAATTTGGCGTCAGCTATTGCAACTGTGACTTTTTGCAAGACAGGATACCACTCCAAGACGGAAGCCAGGATATGGTGACAGCATTTTCGGTCTTGGAGCACCTCCCCAAACCTCGAGTCTTGCTGGATGAGATGTGGCGGCTACTGAAGCCTGGCGGGCTTGTCGCTATTTTGGTGCCGAACACAGCCAATCTCCAGAACCGGTTGCGCTTGCTGCTAGGCGGAAGCCCGCACCCCCATAACTGGAAAGATTTTTATGGGTCGCAGTTCTTTGGCCATTACCGTGAGTTAACTCGGAAAGAGTTGTCCGAAATTTTCCGGCATGAAGGCTACGAAATCCTGCTGCTATGCACCAGCAACGCCTCCCAGACGAATGCGAAGAAAGCCGGAGGTCGCTGGGGAAGACACTGGAGGCCAGATTCAATAGAGCAATTGGTCCGGGGCCTTTACCTCCTAGCGGTAGCTCTGTATCCAAATCTGCGTTACGACTTGCTTTTGGTGGCGCGCAAACCTGCGTAGAGGGCAACGACTTGAGGCGACTACTGTGTGTACTCGGCGTCTCAATAGACGCCCTGCAGATTCCGTCTGCGATTGGTCTCATCGAAGATTGGATACGCGAGCGTAGTGGCTGTCACTTTGTCGCCGTCACCGGAATGCATGGCATCACCGAGGCGCATTACGATCCTGAATTCAAGCACATCCTGAATTCGGCGGACATGGTTGTTCCGGACGGCATGCCGCTCGTCTGGCTCGCCCGCCGTCGCGGTCACCAGCTGAAGCGGCGTGTCTACGGCCCCGAACTAATGCTTACCTTTTTCCAGGAGACCGTCTCGCAGAAATATCGCCATTTTTTGTATGGCGGAGAGCCGGGTCTGCCCGAAAAGCTAGCGCAAAGTTTGCAACAGCGCTTTCCCGGCACGATCATCGCCGGCACGTATTCTCCGCCATTCCGTCCGCTCACCCCCGATGAGGACATGACAATCGTTGAGATGATTAACAGTGCGACGCCCGACGTAGTATGGGTTGGCCTCAGCACTCCAAAGCAGGAGCGCTGGATGTATGCGCACCGCGAGCGGCTCAACGCACCAGTGCTCATCGGCGTTGGTGCTGCGTTCGACATCAACTCTGGAGCAAAAAACCAAGCCCCGCGCTGGATGCGCGAGCACGGTTTCGAGTGGCTATTCCGCCTCCTCCAGGAACCGCGCCGTCTTTGGCGTCGGTATCTGATCTACGGATCAAAATTCCTTTTCTGGGTACTGCTCGAAGAGATCGGCTTGCGGGAGCATAAATAGTCGGAGGCCGCGGAATTATCATCGAGTGCAACCGATAATGTCAGCGAGATTGAGCCATGCTGCCCTCTCTTTCAAAATGGAACACACTGGATGGCCGCCGCCGTCGCCGGATTTTCTGCGAGAGGGCCTCGCCAAGACGTATACCGACTTCTGTGCTCATCTCTGAAGGGCCCCGCTCGCGGCCAGTCGTTGAAGTGCGCATCTGCTCTCCTGTAGCCTATTTTCTGGCATGTTCACCCCGCAAACCTTCGGCCTAGCCCTCGCGATGACCGCCGCCAGCGCGGCGCTTTGGGGCTCGTGGCAGAACACCTATAAAGGCGCAAAAGGTTACGCCTTCGATCTTTTCTACTGGGATTTTGCCATTGGGCTTTTTATTTCCGCGGTTGTGTTTGCCTTTGCGCTCGGCGGCGGCAGCGGTGCGGCGGGATTCGCGGCCTTCGTGCGCCAGGCCGGCGCTGCGAACATCGGCTACGCGCTGCTCGCCGGCGTCACCTTCAATCTCGCCAACGTGCTGCTGCTCGCCGCGATGCTGCTCGCCGGCATGGCGGTCACGTTTCCGCTCTCGATCGGCATCGCGCTCGTTGTCGGCGTCGTGCTCAGTTACGCCTTGCAGCCGCGCGGCGCGGTACCGGCGCTCGCGGCCGGCGTCTTCTGCGCGCTCATCGCGGTCGTCTTCTCGGCGAAGGCGTACGCGCACCTCGGCCCGCGGCGCGAAATCTCGAGGAAGGGAATTCTGCTGTGCGTAATTTCCGGCGTGCTGATGGGTCTGTGGGCCCCGCTTTCCACGCGCGCAATGACGCGCGGCAACGTCCTCGAGCCGTATGGCGTGATGATTTTCCTCACCCTGGGCGCCCTGCTCTCCTGCTTCGTTTTCAACGTGTACCTGATGAAGCGCCCCATCGTGGGCCAGTCGGTAAAATTCAGCGGCTTCTTCGAAGGCCCGGTCACGGGCCATCTCTTCGGCCTTTTGGGCGGCGCGATTTGGACCACGGCCACGCTCTTCAATTTGCTCGCCGGCACGGTCACGGGCGAGGCCATTTCTTACGCCATCGGGCAATCCTCGCCGATGATCGCCGCGCTGTGGGGCGTTTTCGCGTGGAAGGAATTTTCTGGCGCGAGCCTGCGCGCGAAATCGTATCTCGCGCTGATGTTCGTCTTTTACGTGATCGCGATCCTGTTGGTCGCCAGCGCAACCACCGCGTGATCGCCGCCGCTCGGCCGCCCCGAGCGGATCATTCGCATCATGATCACGCGAAATTCAGCGCCGGCGCCCGGAACCCGCCGCAAGCCTCTTCAATCCGAGCGGCCACAGCAAGCGCCGCTTCGTCCTCCCACGGCCGCGCCACGATTTGCACGCCGATCGGCAGCCCCTCCGGCGAGCGCCCAGCCGGAACGGAAACCCCGGGATTTCCCAGCACGTTGAACCATTGCGAATAGCTCATCGCTTTCAGGTATTGCACGCAATGGTCCCGCACCATCCATTCGCGCTCGCCATGGCGAAAGGCCGGAATCGCGCACACCGGGCACAGCAAAATCGGAAATTCTTCCATCTTCGCCAGAAAGCGCGCGCGAAGCACATCGCGCTCGATTAACGTATCCAGCAGTTCTTCGCCGCCCAGCGGCGGCTCGACGGCCACCCGCGCGCGAAAATCCTTGTAGGTGGGACTGAAATCCGCATCGCGCCCGCGCTGCATCGGGGAAAAAGCCATCTGCCCCGCGCGCCCAAAAAGATTCCACCAGATTTTCCACACGCGATCCAGATTGTCCGGTCGCCACGGCTCGGCCTGAAATCCCCGCTCGCGCAGCAGTTCCGCGGCGCGCCTCACGGCCTCGCCCGTTTCGGCCGTCACGGGTGTCGCGCCGTCATCCTCGAAATATCCCACGCGCAGCTTGCGTGCCTCGTCCTCCGTCCAACTCCGCAGCGGAACTCGCGCGGCGCACGGATCGCCGGCATCAGGCCCCGCGATCGCGGAAAAAATCATCTCCACGTCGCCCACGCGCCGCGCCATCGGACCCACCACGCCCAGATATGCAAACGGTCCCGCCGATCCCGGAAAATGTCCCGTCGAAGGCACGCGCCCCGGCGTCGGCTTCAGCCCGCAAATGCCCGAATAGTGCGCCGGAATGCGAATCGAGCCGCCGCCATCGCTGCCGATCCCGCCCGCCGAACATCCCGACGCAATCGCCGCCGCCTCGCCCCCGCTCGATCCGCCCGGCGTTCGCGAAAGGTCCCACGGGCTGTTCGTTCGCCCCTGCAGCAGGTTATCCGTCTCGTACGCCATCAAAAATTCGGGCACGTTCGTATTGCCCAGGATGATCGCGCCTGCCGCGCGCAGCCGCAAAACCAGCGGAGCGTCCGCGCGCGCCACGTAGTCGCGCCGCAACCGGCTGCCGCAGGGCGCCGGAAATCCAGCCACGTCTATCGAGCTTTTTATCGTGATCGGAATGCCGTGCAGCGGTCCCAGCGAACCGGCAGACGAAGTCCTCACCGCCGCCTCAGCCGCTTTCGCGTCGCGTCGCGCGCCCTCGAAGTCCGTGTGCACGAAGGCATTGAGCTTCGGCCCGATCCGCTTAATCCGCTCAATGTGCGCCTCCACCAGTTCGACCGGCGAAATTCGCCGCGCGCGTATCCCGTCGGCCATTTCCCGCAGCGGCATAAAGACAAGTTCGCTCACAATTCAGCCTCGCCTCTCAAAGTCAGCAAACGCGGAGTCTAGCACTCGCCACCCACCGCCACGGCCCCCCACCGGCCCTCATTACGCGCGGCACCAGTAGCAAACCCCAAACCATACAATATTAAAGCAGGTCCAATACATGCATGTCCCGATGTGGCTGTATGCGCTTGCACCGTATCCTTGGCGCGCTAAAGGGGGCCGCGTGCCGTCATCGGTTTGGAGAGGCTTCATATCCTTCGGGTTGATTTCGATTCCGGTGCGGCTCTACGCCGCGGCGCGAAGCGAGCGCATCAGCCTGCACCAGCTGCATACCGTGTGCCACACCCGCCTGCGCCAGCCGCTCTTCTGCCCCGCCTGCAATCGAATGGTCGAGCGCTCTGAGGTGGTGAAAGGCTACGAATACGAAAAGGGCAGCTACGTCCTCATGGATCCCGAGGACATCAAGAAAATCACCCCGGAATCCGGCCGTGCCATGCAGATCCTGGGCTTCGTCAAGGAATCGCGGATTGATCCGCTCTTTTTCGACGCCTCCTATTTCGTCGTTCCAGAGGATGAGGGCCGCAAAGCCTATCAGCTCCTTCTGAAGACGCTCGATGATTCCAAGCGCGTCGGCATCGCGAAATTAACCATGCACCAGCGCGAGTACACCGTTTTCATTCGCCCGTACGATCACGGCATCGCCCTGCACACGATGTACTTCAAAAACGAAATTCGCGAAGCCCCGGGCTATGGCCGCGCCGGCCACGTGAAGCTGCTGCCGCAGGAAGTGAAGCTCGCCGAGCAGTTGGTGGACACGCTATCCGAAGATTTTCATCTCGAAAAGTATCACGACGATTTTCAGGCGCGCCTGAAGCTTCTGATCGAAGCGCGGCAGAAGGGGAAAGATATCGCCGCCGCCCCCGAACCGCACCGTGCCCCGGTGATTGACATTATGGCGGCGCTGAAAAAGAGCCTGGAGACATCCGGCGCCGCACCCAAGCGCGCGGCGCGCGCCAAGCCGGGACCCGCTTCCGCCGTTCGCCGTCGCACGGCGCACCGGGCCGCCAGTTAGCGCCAGTTAAGGTTTGTTTGTGAGGACGCAGCATCACGAGCCTTGCTTACGAAAGCCGGGCCGATCCATCTGAGAGAAAGAAAGAGGTGATTCGCCATGACGACCGTTACGAAGGGCCGCAATCGGAAATACGCCAATCTGGAAAAGATGCTGCAACAGATGAGGAGCGATTTGCGCTCGCGCCTGAGCATCCGGCTGGGCGAAGTGACCGTCGAAACGGAGCCGGACGACGAAGGCGCCCAGGCCAGCTACAGCTTCACCACCGACCTCGCCGTCGCCACCCTCGAACGCGAGCGCCGCACCCTCGAGGAGGTCAACGCCGCCCTCGAACGCATCAAGTCCGGCGAATATGGCTCTTGCGTTCTGTGCAACAGTCCGATCCCGGAGGCCAGGCTGCGAGCCCTGCCGTGGGCCCGGATGTGCGTGCAGTGCGCCGGCCGCACCTCGGGCAGCGGCAGCATGGCAGCGGATTGAAGCCCGGATTGCCGGATTGCCAGATTGAAGGAACCTATGGCTGGAAGGAACACCGCGGTCTTTGGAATTTATCCGGCGTACGACGCCGTCGAGAACGCCATCAGCGCGCTGCAAGCCGCCGGCTTTCGCAACACGGATATTTCCATTCTGCTTCCCGAAAACGCGGGCAATAAGGACTTCGCTCACGAGAAGAACACGAAAGCCCCCGAAGGAGCCACGGCAGGAGCCGCTTCCGGCGCCGTGATCGGTGGCGCGCTCGGATGGCTGGCCGGAATCGGCGCGCTCGCCATTCCCGGCATCGGTCCGCTCATCGCCGCCGGCCCCATCGTAGCCGCTCTCGCCGGAATCGGCGTGGGCGGGGCCGTGGCTGGCATTGCCGGCGCGCTCATCGGCGCGGGTATCCCGGAATACGAAGCCAAGCGCTACGAAGGGCGCATCCGCGGCGGCGGCATGCTTCTCTCCGTCCATTCGGATGATTCGCAGTGGACGAAGCGCGCCATGGCTATCCTCGAGCAAACCGGCGCCGAAGATATCGCCTCAAGCGGCGAAGCCCGCGCCGATTTCGACGCCAGCGATCATCCCAAGCCCCGCTCCGCCGCCGGTGACTAACCGCGCGCTAAAAAATCCCGATACTGTTTCGCGCCACCGGTTCGCCGGCGTGAAAAAACGCGTTGGGGATTGCCGGTCACAACTCAGCGCCCACTCCCAGTGGCTGTCATCCTGAAGCGATCCGGCGAGGATCGCGCTATGAAGGATCTCAACTCGCGGTAGCGCCCGCCACGCATCTCGCGATCATCGCTTCGGTTCGGTCTTTTCACCACGCAGCGAACCCGGCGCCGCGGGCCCGCTGTACTTCATCAGATCCACCGTCCGCCAATTCCCCGCCATGATCCCTTTGCGGATTTGCCGCGCGCTTTTCCCCTTCTTCGACTGTTCGTACGCATACACAGCCTCGGCCTTGCAAACCGCGCAAATCGAGGCGTGCCGGTCCACGTAGCAATCCAGCAGGCTCTTGTGGCCCACTTCGTGGTCGCAGTGGCAATAGCAGGGCTGTTGATACAGAATCCGCTTCAGCTTCGGATTGCTCGCCAGCTTATACACGTTCCGATTCAGCGCATCCGGAAATTCCGCCGGATTGATCGTCGCGGGCAGCGCCCCCTTAGGGGCGGAGGTGTGATAGGCAGGCACATCATCGGCGGATTGCGCCGGCATGGGCGCCATGGGCGCGGTCGAGCGGTTCTGCACCGGCGGCGCCTCTGCGCGAACCAGCGCCCACCCGCCGGCCGATAACACGCAAAGCGCGCCCGCCAATAGCATCTTGCGCAGCATAGCTCCCTCCAGGGGTCCAGGCCGCAATCCCGCCCGAATCAAGCCCGTCCCCTTCCGAATCAATGCCAAATGCTATCACACCGCCCCGCCCGCATCCGCGGAAACCCTCGCCGGCCCACCGATTTTTATTGACTTTCTCGTTAACGTATGCTACAAACTACGATGGCGGTTTTCTCGCCAGAGGGACGGGGGGCGACACGTGGGCCTGGAAGCACGGCAAAGCGGGCGCGACCATGGCCACTCGTTTACCCTGAGCGCGCCCGCGGTGTCGGGGCGCAGCCGAAGCGTCCTAGGCACTAGCCACTGTGGCTTTCTAATCTACGGTACGGGGATTAGAAATCCCGCTAAACCACTGAAAACAAAGCCTCGGCGTCGTTCTAATATACGGTACAGCGTCTCTTCAGGAATTATGTTGCTGCCCACCGCCGGGCCTGTTGCCCACGGACGCTTGACCTTTTCCGGCTCCCCGGACACTATGGATAACCATCCAGTTTGGGCGAGCCTAGGGAGACGCATGCCGGAAGGCAAAGGGTTGCTGATCGTCTACACCGGTCCGGGCAAGGGGAAGACGTCCTGCGCCCTCGGCACCGCCTTTCGCGCCGTAGGCCAGGGCTTTCGCGTCCTCATGGTGCAGTTCATCAAGGGCTCGTGGCACTACGGCGAGCTCGACGCGGCCAAGATGCTCGGCGACGATAAATTCGAGATTCGCCCCATGGGGCGCGGCTTCGTAAAAATCGGCGGCGCCGAAACCGACCCCGAGGACCTGCGCATCTGCCAGCAGGCCTGGGAATACGGGCGGGAACAGATATATAGTGAAAGATACGACCTGGTGGTGCTGGATGAAATCAACTACGTGATCAGCTACAAAATGTTGGACCCCGCCCAAGTGGTCGAGGCGCTGCGCGGCCGCCCGGAGCGAGTCCACGTGATCTGCACGGGCCGCAACGCGCATCCCGCGCTGGTGGAAGCCGCCGACCTGGTCACGGAAATGCGCGAGGTAAAGCACCCCTACACGAAGGGCATCCTAGCCCAGCGCGGGATTGATTATTAACCGGCGGTAGATAATGGCGCGCCCACCTCACAGAGAGAAAAGCGGAATGACCTGGTTCAAGCGGGATAAAAAATCCATCGAGAATCCCACCCCGGCGGACGAACGGCGCGTTCGCACCGAAGGCCTATGGATGAAATGCCCCGCGCCCCAATGCCGCGCAATCATTTGGAAAAAGGACTTGGAAGAGAACTGGCAGGTCTGCCCGAAATGCGGCGAGCACTTCCGGCTCAACGCCCGCGGCCGCCTAGCCCTCCTGCTGGACGATAACGCCTGGACCGAGCACGACGCGGACCTCGCCTCGAGCGATCCTTTGCATTTTTCAGACACAAAGCCCTATGCCCAGCGTCTCCAGGACGCGCAGGAACGCCTCGAAATGAAGGACGCCATCATCACGGCCGAGGGCAAGCTCAACGGCCGCCCGATCGTATGCTGCTCGATGGAGTTTGGCTTTATCGCTGGCACGATGGGCGCGGTCGTCGGCGAAAAGGTGGCCCGCGCGATCGAGCGCTCGCTAGCGCAGAAAATACCCCTCGTGATCGTCTCCTGCTCCGGCGGCGCGCGCATGATGGAAGGCGCCGTCAGCCTGATGCAACTCGCGAAGATCGCCGCGGCCCTCGCCCGCCTGGATCAGGCGCGCGTCCCGTATATTTCTGTCCTCACCGATCCCACCACCGGAGGTGTCACGGCCAGCTACGCTATGCTGGGCGACCTGAATATTGCCGAGCCGGGCGCCCTCATCGGCTTTGCCGGGCGCCGCGTGATTGAACAGACCATCCGGCAGAAGCTCCCGGACGGATTCCAACAAGCTGAATTTCTCCTCGAGCATGGATTCCTGGATGCCGTCGTTCCCCGCAAGGAATTGAAATCCTATATCGGCCAGGCCCTGGAATATTTCCTGGCGTAATTGCCCTTTATGCGAGATGCGACTCGGGAAGACCTCCTAACAACACTCGAACCTGTGCACCGCGTCCCAAGCTACGACGAGGCGGTTCGCGCGCTGCTCTCGCTTGGCCGCGAGCTTGCCACGCCCCGCCAGGCCACGGTTCAAAAGTTCGGGCTAGGCAACATTACGGCCCTAGCGGAACGCCTCGGAAACCCGCAGCGCACTTGCCCCTCGGTTCACATCGCCGGTACAAACGGCAAAGGCTCCACGGCCGCAATGCTCGAGTCCATCTTGCGCACCGCTGGCTTGCGCACCGGCTTATATACGTCTCCGCACCTCGCGCGCATCAACGAGCGCATTCGCCTCTCCGGAAACAATATCGGCGATGAAGAATTTGCCGCCGCTTGGGCGCAGGTGCAAGCCGCGGCGGAATCGCTGCTGGCCGCCGGAGTCCTTGCGTCTCATCCAACATTTTTCGAATGTGTTACGGCAATGGCCTTCCAGGTATTTGCCGGCCGTCGCGCCGAGTTCGCGGTCTACGAAGTCGGATTGGGAGGCCGCCTGGATGCCACGAACGTGGTGCGGCCCCTCGTTGCCATCCTGACCGCCATAGACTTCGATCACGAAAATTTCCTGGGGCATTCGATTGAAGCGATCGCTGCCGAAAAGGCCGGAATCATCAAACCCGATTGTAGTGTGGTGAGCACAAACGAGCGTCCGGAGGCGTGCCGCGTGATCGCGCGCCGCTGCGCCGAGGTGGAGGCGCCTCTGTTGGAACTGGACACCGTGTGGGATGTGGGCGAAATCGCCTCGTTGGGAGGATGCTACAGCGCGGTCGCGCACTCTCGCCATTTTGGCGTGGGCCTCGAAATCGCGCCGCGGCTGCCCGGCCGATTCCAAATCCGCAACGCGCTCGGCGCGGCCACCGCGGCTCTGCTGCTCGCCGAAGCCGGATATCCCCTCTCGGCTGAGGCGATTCAGCACGGAATCGCCGCCGCTGAATGGCCCGGTCGCATGGAACAGATTTGCGCCCACCCGGCGATTTACGTGGACGGCGCTCACAATCCCGGCGGCGCCAGAGAGCTCGCGCGGTTCTGGGACGATAATTTCGCCGGCCGGAAAATCGTGCTCGTCTATGGCGCCATGCGCGACAAAGCTATCGGCGAAATCGCCGAGCAGCTCTTCCCTCGCGCCGCAAGCGTGATCTTCACGCAAGCCCGGCAGCCGCGAGCCATCTCGCCTTCCCTGCTGCGCGAGATGACCGGCGACCTTGCGCCCCGTTCCGAAGTGGTGCCGGATCCGGCCGGGGCGCTGGAACGCGCCATCGAAATTTCCGGCCCGGAGGACGTGATCTTCGCAACAGGCTCCCTCTATCTCGTTGGGGACCTGAAATCGCACTGGAGCGGGCGCTCGATCGCACTGCCCGAGGTGCAAGCCTAGATGCCGTGCCTCTCGATTAGCGCCCATTTTGGCTCTTGTGCGCTCATCCAATCCGCGCAAATCTCTATGAGAACGGGCGCGACGGGCACGCGGCGGAGGAGTGAAATGACGCGGCAAGAAAGGCGCGGCAAGATCGAATCATTTGGTCACGCGCCCGCACAGCTCTCGCTGGCGCTCCGCCAATTTCCCAGGAGGATGTGGCGCTTTAAGCCTTCGCCGGAGCGTTGGAGCATACATGAAATCATCTTGCATCTCGCCGATAGCGAGGCGACGTGCTACCTGCGTTGCCGCCGATTCATTGCCGAGCCCGGCAGCGACGTCCTTCAATACGACCCGGTTCGCTGGGCCGGCTCGCTCGGCTATTTCCATCAAAGCACGCGGGAAGCCCTCGAGATCATCCGCAGGCTCCGCCGGACGACGTATCAGGTCCTGCGGACGCTCCCGGACTCCGTATGGCTGCATAGCGTGAAGCATCCCGTCAAAGGCGAGATTACGCTCGCCGATTGGCTCGATCTGCAAGAGCGCCACATTCCTCATCACATCGAACACATGAAGGAGAATTATGGCGCCTGGCTGCAGAAGTTTCCGCCGCGCCGTTCCGCTGCTGTCCGCAAAAATCGTGGCTCCGCTCGGCGCATGCTTCCGGTCGCGCAAATCCGCTGAGATCCGTATCGCGCCTCAGTGCTTGCGGCGCCTGGCGGAAGGGGACTATGCTGCTGCCGTAGACAAATCATGTGGAGGTTCGACCGATGAAGCGCGCCATCCTACCCATCGCTGCCGCCATCATCTTGATCGCCGCTTGCCTTCCCGCGCAGCAAGCGAGCCAAGACGAAGCCAATCCGGTTTCGAGCGACGTACGACAGATCGTCAGTCGCGAAGCCAAAAATATCATGGGAGCCGCGGAGGAAATGCCCGCCGATAAGTACAGCTACCACCCCACGCCGCAGCAAATGACCTTCGGCCATTTGGTGTTGCACATGGCAAATTCCAACAACGGGCTCTGCTCCAAAATTTCCGGAATGAGCGCACCCGACGGCGAAAAGCTCACGGATACCGCCCCGAAGGAAAAGCTCGTTACTGCGCTGAAGGCCTCGTTCGATTTTTGTACGCAGGCGCTTTCGAAGGTGGACGATTCGAAGCTCGGCGAGCAGATCACGCTGTTCGGCACGCGGAAAACCACCCGCGCGGCAGCAATGATTTCATTGACGGACGATTTCTACGATCATTACAGCACCGCAGCGATGTATCTGCGCATGAACGGGCTGCTGCCGCCTACGGCGCGGCGTGCGCGGCCGGAATAGCCGCGAGGGCATTTTACGCCTCAGCGGCCGAACGCTTTGGCCGCTTTCTGGCATCGAGGATTTTCTTTCGCAGCCGGATGGATTTTGGCGTGACCTCAACGAATTCGTCGGCGGCGATGAATTCGATGGCCTTTTCGAGCGTCAGCTCGCGCGGCGGAATCAAGCGAATCGCCTCGTCGGCGGTCGAAGATCGCATATTCGTCAGCTTCTTCTCTTTCGTGATATTGACGTCCATATCCGCCTCGCGCGAATTTTCGCCCGCGATCATTCCTTCGTAGACCTCCGCACCGGGAGCAATAAAAAGCTCACCCCGCTCCTGTAAATTCCAGATCGCGTATGCGGTGGAAGCGCCTGGCCGGTCGCACACCAGCGCACCCGTGGGTCGGGACGCCATCTCGCCGGCGTAGTCCGTCCAGCCTTCGAGCAGCGAATGCAGCAGCGCCGTGCCGCGCGTATCGGTGAGCAATTGCGAGCGGAGCCCGATCAGCCCGCGCGAGGGAATCCGGAATTCCATGCGCACCCGGCCAGAGTGATGGTTCACCATTTTGGTCATTTCCCCGCGCCTGCTGCCGAGCGTCTCAATCACGATTCCCACAAACGACTCCGGGCAATCCACCACTAGCAGTTCCAGCGGCTCGAGCCGCCGTCCCCCTTCTGTTCGCACGACGATCTCAGGCTTACCGACCATCAATTCGTATCCCTCGCGGCGCATGGTTTCGATCAGGATTGCGAGCTGCAGTTCGCCGCGGCCGAGGACGCGGAAGGCGTCCGTGGAATTCGTGTCTTCCACACGGAGGGAAACGTTCGTTAGCAATTCCTTTTCAAGCCGGGCGCGCAGGTCGCGAGACGTGACGAGCGGACCCTCGCGGCCGGCAAAGGGCGAGGTGTTCACCGTGAACACCATCGCCAGAGTGGGATCGTCAATCGAAAGCGGCTCGAGCGGCGCCGGATTTTCCAAGCTGGTGATCGTCTCGCCGATCTGAATGCCTTCGAGGCCGGCAATGGCGACGATCTCTCCCGCGCGGACCTGCGCGGCTTCATCGCGCTCGAGGCCACGAAAGGTGAAAAGCTTCGTGATGCGCGCGGGCTGTATGGCGCCGGAAATCTTCACAATGCCGACTTCCGCGCCGCGGTCGAGCGTTCCCTGGAAGACGCGTGCGATGGCGATGCGGCCCAGATAGTCGCTGTAATCCAGATTCGTCACCTGGATTTGCAGGGCGCCCGCCGGATCGCCCGATGGCGCCGGTATCGCGGAGAGGATCTTCTCGAAAAGAGGTTCGAGGGTCGTCGAAGCATCTCCGATTTCTCGGTGCGCCACGCCGGTGCGCGCATTGGTGAAGAGCACCGGGAAATCGAGCTGGTCCTCGGTCGCATCCAGATCAATAAAGAGGTCGTAGATTTCATCGAGCACTGCGGCGGGGCGCGCGTCGGCGCGATCAATCTTATTGAGCACGATCACGGGCGGCAGCTTCGCCTGCAACGCCTTTTGAAGCACGTAGCGCGTCTGCGGCAGCGGACCCTCGCTCGCGTCCACCAGCAAGAGAACTCCATCTACCATGCGCAGCGCGCGCTCCACTTCCCCGCCGAAATCGCTGTGCCCCGGCGTATCCACAATGTTGATTTTCGTTCCGCTATAGGTGAGCGCCGTATTCTTGGCGAGGATCGTGATGCCGCGCTCGCGCTCGAGGTCGTTCGAGTCCATCACGCGGTCGGCGACTTCCTGATTGGCGCGGAAGATGCCGCTCTGGCGCAGCATGGCATCCACAAGGGTGGTTTTGCCGTGGTCCACGTGGGCGATGATCGCAATATTGCGAATGGGCGGATTGGCGGAGGCAGTCATAGTTATAGTGGTGCGATTCTTCGGTTCGGGAGCGGCTTTACCCTCAAGCACTCGAAAACAACGAGCCGGAGGGCTGGTTGCAGAGGGCATGCTGAAGCGTCAGAACACCACGATTTTAGCACATCCGCAGGGCGACTTCGGCTGCGAAGCGTTTCAAAGAGAAATGGGCAGCGCGGCGGTTTCCGCGGCGAGATCGGGCGATTGCGGACGTTCCTGGGTCGTTTCGGTCCAGAGCGAACGGTCGGCGAGCAGTCGGGTGACGAGCTGAGTATGTAGCGCATGCCCGGCCTTATGCGCCACCACGCATGCCTGCAGCGGGCGCCCGATCAGGGCAAGATCGCCGATCAGATCGAGAGCCTTGTGGCGGCCGAACTCGTCCGGAAAGCGCAAGGGGCCATTCATGACGGCCTGATCGTCAAGCACAATAGCGTTTTCCAGCGACCCGCCGCGAATCAGCCCCATCCCTTGCAGCCCGGCGAAGTCCTTCACGAAACCGAAGGTTCGCGCCGCGGCGAGCTCGTTGCTGAAGGACTCGCGGCTCACCGCGATTTCCACTTCCTGCGCACCGACGGCCGGATGGTGATACTCCACAAAGCAATGAACGCGAAATTCCGCCGCAGGATAAATTCCAATGCGGCGATCGCCATCAGAAAATTCGAGCGGCTTCAGCACGCGTATATAGCGGCGCTGACGGCGCAGCCGGCGGGTGCCGGCACGCGCAAGCAGGTCAATGAAGGGTTTGGCCGATCCATCCAGGATGGGGACCTCGAGGGCGTCCATCTCGATGTAGACGTTGTCCACGCCGCAAGAATAAAGTGCGGCCAGCACGTGCTCAGTCGTCGAGAGCAGCACGCCCTGCCGCATCAAGCTTGTGGCGTAACTTACCCGAGCGACGTTATGGACATGTGCTTTAATTTCGAAGTTCTCAAGGTCAACACGCCGGAAGACGATGCCGGTATCCGCCGGTGCCGGGACTAGTCGCAGGCGAGAACGTACTGCGGTGTGCAAACCGACGCCTTCGATTTCAACAGCGCGGTGGATTGTGAGCTGGTACGCCATGGAGCAGCGCCCATAATAAGGCATTCTGCTGGTCGGCGGAAATCAAATTTTCGCTTTATTTACAGTTGGTTACGGCACTATGGCCGCTGATTCGTGGTCGCGCGTGTTGCAAACATACAACAGTTGAGACGCTTCACCGTGGCCACTCATGGACATCTTATGGCGCAGATCAGGCCGGAGCGGGCTTCCCGCCCTTGCTGAGGCTGGGCAGCGGCCGCGGCTCCGGGCGCAGGGCAAGCTGTGGTTCCTTGCTCGGTATCGGCGGAGCGGGCGGCGTGGAGGAAGGCGGTTTCTCTGGAAGAGGCTTGCCTTCCATTAGGAGCTTGAGTTCGGTTGCGTCCAACACCTCGCGAACCAGCAAAGCCTGGGCAACGCGCTCGAGGGCATCGCGATTCGTCTCGATGATGTTGCGAGCCTTCGTGTAGCCGTTGGTGACGATGCCGCGCACCTGCTCGTCAATCTTGATGGCGGTATCCTCGGAATAGTCGCGGTGCTGGTTGATTTCGCGACCCAGGAAGATCGCTTCTTCCTTTTTGCCGAAGGTCAGCGGTCCGAGTACGCTCATGCCCCATTCGCAGACCATTTGGCGCGCGATTTCCGTGGCGCGCTCGATATCATTGCCGGCGCCCGTGGTGATGTGATTCAGGAAGATCTCTTCCGCGGCGCGGCCGCCCATCAGCACGGCGAGCTGCGATTCGAGGAATTCCTTCGTGTAGGTGTGCTTATCGTCTATCGGAAGCTGCATCGTGACGCCCAGCGCCATGCCGCGCGGGATAATCGTCACCTTATGCAGGGGATCGGCACCTGGGGTCATCGCAGCTACCAGGGCGTGGCCCGCCTCGTGGTAGGCGGTGTTCTTCTTTTCCTCGTCCGACAGGATCATCGACTTGCGTTCGACGCCCATCAGGACCTTGTCCTTGGACATCTCGAAATCGGCCATAGTGACGAATTTTCGGTTCTGCCGCGCGGCCCATAGCGCCGCTTCATTCACCAGGTTAGCCACGTCGGCGCCGGAGAATCCGGGCGTGCCGCGAGCGATCACGGAAAGGTCCACGTCGTCTGCCAGCGGCACCTTGCGCGTGTGCACCCGCAGAATCTCTTCACGCCCTTTTACGTCCGGCCTTGGGACAACCACGCGACGGTCGAAGCGCCCGGGGCGCAGCAGCGCCGGGTCGAGCACGTCCGGCCGGTTCGTCGCCGCGATCAGGATGACGCCTTCGTTCGATTCGAATCCATCCATTTCGACCAGCAGGGCATTGAGCGTTTGCTCGCGCTCGTCGTGCCCGCCGCCCAGGCCGGCGCCGCGATGGCGGCCGACGGCATCAATTTCATCTATGAAAATAATGCAGGGGGCGTTTTTCTTGCCCTGTTCAAAAAGGTCGCGGACACGGCTTGCGCCCACGCCCACGAACATTTCGACGAAATCCGAGCCGGAAATCGAGAAGAAAGGAACGTTTGCTTCGCCTGCGATGGCCCGCGCCAGCAGGGTTTTGCCCGTTCCCGGCGGTCCGACCAGGAGCACGCCCTTCGGGATGCGCCCCCCGAGTTTCTGGAATTTTTGCGGATCTTTCAGGAAGTCAATGATCTCGTTAAGCTCTTCCTTGGCTTCATCGCTGCCGGCAACATCCTTAAACGTGGCCTTCTTCTGCTGGGCGGTTAATAGCCGGGCGCGGGACTTGCCGAAGCTGAGCGCCTTATTCCCGCCCGCCTGCATCTGCCGCATCATAAAGATAAAGAACGCAAATAGGATGATGAAAGGCGAAAGATTCAGCAGCAGGCTGAACCAGGTGGCGTCTTTCACTTCCTTGAAATCGTAGGGAACGTCCTTCGTTTCGAGGGCCTTAGTGACCTCGGGGATCGCGGCATTGGCGAGCGTGACGTTGCGGAATTTGGCGTTTTCCTTGGTTTCGCCCTGCACCTCGGCGCTGTTGGCCGAAAGGTAGATGGTCACCTTCTTGATTTGGCTGGCTTCCACCTTGGACATGAAGGTCGAGTAGTTGAACTCGTCCTCCTTCGCCGATTGCCCGCCCGTGGATGCCATTTTCCACAGCACCACGGCCAGCACGACCATCAAGAGCCAAAAGAGAATCTGTCGAACCGTTGAATTCACGCCTTACCTCACCCTCTGGATGCCTTTGTTCCGCGTACCCGGGCCCGTCGCTCTCGGCGCTGGCGCACGCCCTGCGAGCCGCCAATCGCCACGTAGGGCAGGTTGCGGCTGAAGCCGCGCTTTCCGGCAAGGCCATAGCCTACCCATTGTTTAGATGCCGCAGCGAACCCAGTGTATTCTGCCCGAAGATCCACGCGCCTCGCCTCCGGCTTATCGAAGAGGACGGCCATGTGCAGCGATCGCGGCCCCGCCTGCTCGATCCTTTTCAGCAGAAAGTCCTGCGTCACGCCCGTATTGAGCACCGCGTCTATCACCAGCACATGCCGCCCCTGAAGCACAGGCGGCGCGCTGAAGAAGACCTCTCGGCGTTCGTGCCCGCCCTGGCGGACATCGCGAAGCTCAGATCGCACAAAGTGGCAAACCACCGATCCGGAGATTTCGCGTACCAGATCGGCGGCAAACAAAAACGAATTTTCGAGGACGATCACCACGTCCAGCGTTTTCCCGGCGTAGTCCTTCGAAATCGCGCGGCCAAGCTGGCCTACGCGAGTCGCGAGCCGTTGCCGAGTGAAGGCGATCCTCAATCTCGACCTCACGGTTCTATAACCCGGCGTTCTTCGATCAAAACCCCGGTCCGGGTGCCCTCTCGTGCGAAGAACTCCTCCGCAGCCGGCAATCCGCGAGCCCAGACCACGCGTCCAAGGCTCTCGATCACGGGCCACCCAGCGCGATCCGGAACCCTCACACGACCTGCTTGAAACAGTTCCTTCAGCTTACGACGACTGCCGCTCCTTCGGGGGCGATAGGCGTCTCCGGGGCGCCAACTGCGCAAAATCAGAGAGTTACCAATACGATCGGCATCGAGGGCTTCGCCGTCATCTTCAGTTTCTCGCTCCGGGGAACGCCAGTCAATTACTTTCAAGAGGAAGCAACTGCCCAGTTCCGGAACCGTAACAGCGGCTTCGCCGCGGCTGGGCAGCGTCAGCGGATACTCGTAACGAATCGGCCGTTGGTCGCCCGAGGGGTGCCAACCGGATTCGCGTTTGCGGCTTGCCGCCTGAAAGAAAAGCAAAGCGTCAAAATCGCGGCGCACAGCCACTCCGCCCGGCAGCTCGATCATGTGACCTCCGCCGGGGTGGGTGGCGAGGTGAATCACCTGTTCGACGTGGCGCGCCGTGAGGCCGCGACGATCTCCCTTCACCTGTTCATATAGACGCCGGATGAGGCGTTCGGTTACAGGCCGCTCGGCCGAAGCGGCGGGGGGCGCGGAAGCGGCATTCTGCTGGAGCCGCAGAGGAGCCATCAGGTCGGCGGTCGAAATCTGGAACCCGGAGCGCCCCGGGCGTACAAGCTCGCGGAACCGACTTTCGATCAGCGCGGTCCAGAATGCCTGCTCCTCGCGGGAAAGCCGCGCCAGTTCGCCCAGGTGCTCCGTGATGCGGTGCGAAAAGCCGCGCTCCATTACGGGGAGCAGGTCGCGGCGGACACGCGCCCGGAGCCGCGACGTGTCTTGGTTGCTGGCGTCGTCGCGCCAATCTTGGCCGATTTCGCGGAGATAGGCGCGAAGCTCTTCGCGGCGGGTCCAGAGCAGCGGCCGGACGACGGCGCCCGCAGTGGGATAGATGGCGGCGAGCCCGGCGGGGCCCGTGCCGCGGACCATGTGCGCGAGGACGGTCTCCGCCTGGTCGTCCGCCGTGTGCGCCACGGCAATGCGCGAGGCGCGACCCGAGGCGACGATTTGCTCGAAAAATGTGTAGCGGAGCCGGCGACCGGCTTCCTCGAGATTCCAGGAGTTTCGCAATGCCGCGGCGGCCACGTCCTCGCGGGCCAGAATGAATTCCACGTCCGCGGAGGCTGCAAGCGCGGCCACGAAGTCCGCGTCAGCGCAGGATTCGGCGCCGCGAAGCATGTGGTCGAAGTGGATCACGGATAGGGCGATGCCCAGTTCGCGGCGAAGGCTATGGAGGAGGCGGAGAAGGGCTACCGAATCGGCGCCACCGGAAACGGCGACGCCGATGCGGTCGCCGGGGGCGGCCAGGCGTTCGCGGCGGACAGTTGCCAGAATTTGCTGTTCGAGTGCGGTTCGCATCCGGGCTAATCCATCCGCCACCCAATATGTCGCGGGGCGCTTAACCGTATATTAGACGGTTTTTCGGTGAGTGTTTTCAAGGAGATAGAGCGATTTCTAATCCCCGTACCGTAGATTAGAAGTGGCGAGCGGGTGCTTGCCGGGACCTTAGAACGCATCGCCCTCCCCCCTTCCGGCGGAAAAACCGCCATCTTAATCTTATAGCGCATGTTGCCCATAAAAGCAAGTCCTTTTATCTGAAAAAAGGGGGTAAGAAGGAAGGCTCAATGGGAGGGCTAAACGGCGGGTACTAGGAATTAAGTACGGCCCTCGCAATGTACAGCTTTCTTATTTACCCAGGCTAGACCTTACAGTAGAATGCGCGCCTCTCTCCGGAGGACTTTATGAAGCTATGCCTGCGATCCAGGCCAATGTTGGTCTTAGCCTCCGTACTCGCCATTGTTTTCGCTTGTCCGCGCGCTTATGGTACAGGCCTGCAATCAGATTCCGTTTACTTTGGGAGCACCCACATCGGTGCGATCGCAGTAGCAGATTTCAATAAGGATAGCCATCTTGACATCGTTACCGTGGATGGCGACACAGGGACGGATAACTTCATCCTGATGGGCCAGGCCGACGGAACTTTTATTTCGAAGTTCAGCTTCACCGCGAGCGGACATCTTTCCGCGGTTGTTGCCGGGGACTTCAATGCCGACGGAACCCCGGATATCGCGGTGACCGACTCCAACGCAAACAACGTGATTGTTCTGCTGGGCGCCGGCGATGGCACGTTTACAACCAAAGCCACTATTGCAACCGGGGCTAGTCCTGTAGCAATCGCTGCTGCGGACTTAAACAGAGACGGCAAGCTGGACTTAGTTGTTGCCAATAATCCGGCCGGAACCATCACCACATATCTGGGGGCGGGCGACGGCACTTTTGTCGCGCAGACACCGCAGAACGCAGGGGAGACGGATCCTGTGGCCCTCACTACCGGCGATTTCAATGCTGATGGCAAAATTGACGTCGCTGTAGCTCTCAACAGCAATGCCTTCAGCATTCTCGGGGGCAATGGGAACGGCACCCTTCAGGCGCCTGCGACCACGACGATATACGACGTGAATCCCACCGATATCAAGGCAGTAGATTTTAACGGCAATGGGATGCTCGACCTGATTGTCTGCACCGGAGACAGCGTTCTGTTTTTCCCTGGCAATGGAAGCTTGTCTTTCGCCGGGCCGGATCATCTTGCTGCTCTTCCCGGATTTCGCATCGCAATCGCCGACATGAACGGGGACGGCCATCCGGACATTGTTGTTACATCCCGAGCTTGGCCGGCAACGGTGCTTACCAACAACGAGAGTGGTGGCATCGCGTCGGTGCAGACGTGGCACGGTGTGAGCGTTGCCGCGGGGATTGCGGCGGGTGATTTTAATGGTGATGGGAAGCCGGATGTTGCGGTGGCATCGCTCTTTGGCTCCATTCATGTGATGTCCGGCAATGGAGACGGCACGTTGCGGGGGGCGCTCTATTATGACTCCCAGACTGGCGGGTGCGAGGGTCCACCGGAAGGTATCGTAACCGCCGATTTCAACCGTGACGGGCGACCTGATGTTGCCGTTTCCGATGCTTGCAGGCGCGTGACGGTGCTGCTCAACAATGGTGATTTCAAGTTCACTACCGTTTTACCCCCCACTTCGACGGGGCTCACGCAGTCCACGATGATCGCAGCGGATATGAACGGGGATGGGATTCCGGACATCGTCTCCATAAGTGTAGGTAACAACAGCCAAATTGCAGTTCTATTGGGAAATGGCGACGGGACATTCAAACCCGGAGTGGCGACGGATATCAGTTCCAGCGGCTTCCACCATATCGTGGCCGGCGACTTCAACGGAGATGGCAAACTCGACGTGGCTTACACGGAAACCAATCCTCCTGATTCGACGGACACTACCGTGGGAGTGCTTTTCGGCAACGGCGATGGGAGCTTCGAGCCGCTCAGCACCGTGTTGACTGCCGGCGAATTACCTGACGGCCTGGCGGCAGGCGATTTTAATGGTGATGGGAACCTCGACCTAGCGGTGCTCAACGGCGGTGACGGTTTATCGAGCTCAGTCAGCATTTTCCTCGGCACGGGTTCGGGTACCTTCAATAATACGGGACTTTCGATTGCGACCGGGGCGTTCCCCATAGATATTGCCGCAGTGGATTTCAACAAGGATGGCAAGTTGGATCTGGTGGTGGCCAACAGCGGCAACGGAGGCGTAGGGACCGTGCAAGCCTTTGCCGGCAATGGCGACGGCACGTTCGTTGCCACCTTTACGTCCTCGACTCCAACCATTACGACCTCGATCGAGTCCATGGCTGTCGGAGATTTTGATGGCGATGGTTTCCCTGATATCGCAGTCTGGGCGAACGACGCGGTGCACATTTTTCTGCGCAGCGGGGCAGTGAATTTCAGCGATCCGGCGACTCTGGGGCTGGGCGATAGCTATGCCTTGTTGGCGGCAGCCGATTTTAACGGCGGGGGTGCCGCCGATCTTGCTGGAGCGGACGGCGCCTTGGCGATCCTGCCAAACACAGGCGGCCTGAAAGTCGCCTTGACTTCTTCTTCGAACCCATCGGCTTTTGCCGAGTCCATCAGCTTCAGCGCTACGCTGGTCCCCAGTTTCCCCGGCCACCTTGGGCCGCTAACCGGCTCGGTACAATTCCAGGATGGCGCAACCGTCCTTGGAACGTATACGCCTGACAGTTCAGGAACGGCTACCTTCACTACGGCGACACTGAACCCCGGCAGTCACGCGGTGGGTGCTTCGTATCCGGGGGACTCGAACTACATTGCGCGCACCATTCCCGTAATCACGCAGGTAGTAAACCGCGCGGGCACTTCCGTCGGTCTTACTGCCTCGGCGCCTTCTGCGGTATTGGGAAAGACCATTGTCTTTTCCACGTCCACCACAGCGGCTACGTCCGGCGTCCCCACGGGGACCGTTTCCTTGCACGATGGGAGCACCACAATCGCCACTTTGCCCGTGGATGGATCGGGCGCTGCCTCGTTCAATGTGTCCAGCCTGACTGCGGGTTCGCATTCGATTACCGCGAGCTACTCCGGGGACCTGAATTATCTTGATTCTTCATCGTCCGCAGCTTCGGAAACTATTTTTGCCACTCCGGATTTTCAAATCGGGACTTCAAATCCGTCTGCTGCTGTGAGCGCCGGCCAATCCGCGAAGATACCGCTTAATTTCGTCGCCGCGGATTTTCCAGGCCCGGTTACTTTCTCGTGCAGCGGACTACCCAGCCTTGCTTCGTGTTCCTTCTCTCCATCGAGTCTGCCGCTGGGCACGGGAAATTTCTCCGCGATGCTTACGATTACAACGACAGCTGCAACGATCGCGGCGCTCCAGCCTGCGCAACCTGGCGGGAATCCGGGAATTTATTCCGGGTGCCTGGTGCTCGGTTTTGTCGGGCTTCTGATTTGCCTGGAAAGCAAGAGGAAATGGCCGGCTGCCAGAGCGATTCAGTTTGCCGTACTCACGCTGGGCCTGGCTTTCGTCTGCGGTTGTGGAGGGGGCGGAAGCGGAAGCGGAAGCGGCGGCGGCGGGCCAAAGACAATCCCCGGCACCCCGGCGGGAACCTATTCCGTGGTCGTGCAGGCGAGCGGCCCGGCTGGAGCAACCATTTCCCATCAGATCACGGTGATGCTGACCGTATCTGAATGACCTGGGGAGCGGAGCGGCTTATTCTGGCGCCGAGCCGGCCTTTGATTTCGCTCTTTTGCCATGCTGGAAGGGCATAGTTGTTTTAGTATATTAAGAGATTCATGGATGGAAATCCCGCTCGGGCCGAACAGGGAGCTGGACAGCCCCGCGAAGATCAAAATTCCCACCGGGGATCGCCAGATCCCCCTGCGAAGGTTAGCGAAGAGCCCAAAGCCCACGCCCTCCAATCCGGCACAGGCAACAAAAACGTAAGGCGGAAGCCGCTGACCCGTTTTGAGATTTGGACGATCGTACTCGGATTTATCGGTATTTTCGTGACCGGTGCTACCGGGTTAGCCATCTATTGGCAAGATCGAATTGCCTCTCGAACGCTATACGAAATGCAGAAGCAATACCCTGAGCTGCAGAAATCTGCGGATGCCGCCAAGGAAGCTGCCGATTTGAGCCGTCAGGAACTTCGTGCTGCCGACGGTGCCGTGCTGCATCTCGGCAGGCCATTTTCATTTGATCCCGAGAGGCAGCAAATATTCATAGATTTCTCTAACTGGGGGCACAGCACGGCCAGTCACATAAATGCTCGGTTGAAAATCAGCATCATCCAGATACCGAGCATGCGGTCCGCGAGGACCTATAAGACCGAGATTCAACTTCCCAATCTTGTTTCGTCTCCGCCAAATGAGCCCAACGCTCGGAGGAGTCAATTTCAATGGCCGATAGGAAATGTTGTCACGGCACCGGAGATAGGGATGCTCAAGGGCGGACTCGCCGCGCTCAAAACTGACTTAATTACGAACTACTACGATGGGTTTGGGACCGTAACAGATAAAACTTGCTACGCTTATCTCCATTTTGAAATTCCGCAGCGTAACGGGAGCAGCAGCGGAGGGGGAACGATCCCCTGCGATCAGTTTACGAGCGCGTATGTTGCCGCTTTCTCTTCCCAGTTGCAGCAAGCACGTATTGAAGCCAACGCACAACAAACTCCCCCAAAACCAAACTAGGATGCTACGAAATGGCGGGCATTCCTGTTATGGCAACGTAAAAATGTCACCCTAATGGCAAAGTGAAACTGTCACCTCCCGCAAGGTTTGAATGTTGGAGCCGGGTATCGCGATAGTAGAGCGAGACTTGGCCGTTGAGAGCGCGATAGATCTGCACTTTGGCT
>DATNDJ010000008.1:0-161759 GCA_035553255.1 Candidatus Acidiferrales bacterium
GCCTGCTACATCCCCGCCCGCCGCGCCACCCGCGTAGATCCCCTCACCGCACTCCGCCATGAATGACGATGCTGCGCCCCAAAAACCGCCTCCTCTTCCTCCTCCACCTCCCCCACCTCTGTATCTCCACACCAGCCACCGATTTCCATTGACTTTCTCGTCAACATATGCTATGAACTAAGATGGCGGGGTTTCTCGCCAGAGAGGAGGGGCCGTGCAGTGAAGGAGGAAGCCAAGCCACGCCCCATCCGCCCGTTTCTAATCTACGGTACCGGGATTAGAAATGCCCTTAACCCCTTTCCTTGCAACACAAAATCCATTCTAATCTACGGTACGCACCCCCTTCGACCAACCGAGCCGACCGTGGAACCAAAACCCCGCCCCCGTGGTCTAATACCACCGGCCACTCCCATCCCCGCCCTACCGGCGAAAAGGCAGGTCGCATGACTCGCTGCCGCGCTTTTCTCGAAACCCTTTTGCAGGATGCACGCTTCGCCGCACGCACCCTCCGCAAATCCCCCGGCTTCACCGCCGTCGCCATCCTCACCCTGGCCCTCGGCATCGGCGCCAACACCGCCATCTTCAGCATCGTCTATACGGTCCTCCTCCGGCCCCTTCCTTATCAGCACCCGTCGAGCCTCGTTAATTTCGGCGAAGGCACTGACACACGATCCATCCCGGCAGGCGATTTTTTCTCGTGGCAGCGGCAGGCCCACTCGTTTGCGAGCATCGCCGCGGTCGCCGACTGGGGCAGGCAGATGATTCTATCCGGCGCGGGCACACCCGATCAGGTTATGGCCGCCAGCGTATCGGACAACATCTTCCGCACACTCGGCGTCCGCCCCATCCTGGGCCGCGGCTTCGTCGCCGGCGATCCGCGGTCGGTGGTGCTCAGCGGCGAATATTGGACCAAGCATTTCTCCTCGGATCCCCGCGTTATCGGCCGTCAGCTCGATTTGGACGGGAACCCTTACACTATCGCCGGCGTGATGCCTCGTGACTTCTTCGTCGTGGACACCGACGCCGATATGTGGATACCGCTCGCGCTCACGCCCGCTGAGTCGGCGGACTACTCCAAGCCTTCGCTGATGGTCATCGGCCGCCTGCGGCATGGCGTCACCGCCGCGCAAGCCGCTGCCGAAATGCGCGTCGTCGAAGCTCGCCTCGCGGCCCAGCATCCGAGTTCATCCGCGGCCCCTGAGGTCAAGCTCGAAGCGCTCGCCCTACCGTCCCAGGGCAGCTTGCAGACGCTGCTTCTTGCCCTCTTCGGCGCCGTTATCTTCACCCTCCTGATCGCCTGCGCCAATGTCGCCAGCATGTTTCTTGCGCGCGGCACGGCTCGCTCACGCGAAATGGCCGTTCGCGCCGCGCTCGGCGCCAGCCGAGGCCGCCTCACCCGCCAATTGCTCACCGAAAGCATGATCGTCGCCGCCTTCGGGGGCGCCGCGGGATTCGCGTTGGCCCTGGCAGGCCTTCCGCTGATTGCGCATCTCTTCCCTGGTTTCGCCGCGTCCATCAGCCTTCCCGTCCTTGCGTTCACCTTCTGCGTTTGCCTGCTCACCGGGGTTCTCGTCGGATGCCTGCCTGCATGGAAAGCCGCCCGCCTGGACGTAACCGATTCGCTCAAGGAAGGCGGATCGGGCGGGGGCGCCTCCGCCGGCAGGGTTCGTACCCAAGGCGCGCTCGTGGTTCTCGAGGTGGCCCTCTCCCTGATCCTCCTCGTCGGCGCCGGCCTAATGATTGATAGCTTTCATCGCCTGATAACGGTGCACACCGGCTTCAACCCCAGCCACGTGGTTACCGCCCGCATTCCGCTCGTCAATTTCCGTTATAAGGCCGGCGCGCAGACCGCCGCCTTTTATGACCGCGTGATGGAAAAAATCCACACGGTCCCGGGTATCCGGTACTCCGCCATCACCAATAATTTCCCTCTCTCGATCGGCACGATTACGATGTCACTCGATAGCGTCGAGTCCGCGAGCATCTCAAAGAGCGACAGAATTACGGTAGACCTGAAGGACGTGACGCCGGACTACTTCCGCGCCATGGGAATTCCCCTGCTAAAAGGCCGCTACTTCACTCCATGGGATACGCAGGGTGGGCAGCAGGTAGCAATCATCAGCCAGGCGATGGCGCGCCGCTACTGGCCCGAAGGCGATGCTGTCGGAAAATCGCTGGTCAAAAAATGGATCATCGTAGGAATCGTGGGGGACACTGTCCAACGGTCGCTCAGCGCCTCGGTAGCACCAACTCTCTATCGTCCGTACGATCAGCAGCCATTCATCTCCAACTGGGCCACGCTCGTTCTGCGCGCCAAGGGAGACCCGCTCGCGCTGATTCCCTCCATTAAAGAGGCCGTCTCGCAACTCGACCCCGATCAGCCGGTCGTCCAGATTCGCACCATGGACGAAGTTGTGGCCGATTCGGCTTCCCAGCCGCGCTTCTTCGCTTCCGTGCTTTCGATTCTTGCCGCGCTCGCGCTGCTGCTCGCCACGGTCGGAATCTATGGCGTTATCTCCTATTCGGTCAGCCAGCGCACGCATGAAATCGGCATTCGCATGGCGCTCGGCGCCGAAAGGCGCGACGTGCTGAAGCTGATTCTAAGGCGAGGCCTCGCGCTCGCAATTCTGGGCGTCCTGATCGGTGCGGCCGGCGCCGCCGGACTCACCCGCTTCCTCTCGAGCCTTCTCTTCGGCGTAAAATCCACTGACCCGATCATCTTCGGCGGCGTGGCCATCCTGCTCGTCGTGGTCGCATTCGCCGCCTGTTACATCCCCGCCCGCCGCGCCATGCGCGTGGACCCGGTAACGGCCCTGAGGTTCGAATGAGCATCCATTCTCGCCTTCGCACCTCGCGGTGCGGCTCGGCAGGAATGTTATACTCTGCTATTTACCGCACGCCTCAGCGCGGCATATTCCGGCGTGCGGACGCAAAGGCTTATGCGCATAGAAGACTTCAACGAACGGCTGCGCCACGCAATCCTGGTGGCCGATGGCGGCATGGGTTCGCTGCTCTACGAATCCGTCGGACCGCAGCGCTGCATCGAGGAGTTGAACGCCACTCATCCCGAAGCGGTTTTCCGCGCTCATCAGCAATATCTCGAGGCCGGGGCGCAATTAATCGAGACGAACACCTTCGGTGCCAACCGGCACAAACTGTCCTCGCTGGGAATGGGCGAGCGCGTCGCGGAGCTGAATCATCGCGGCGTGAAGATCGCGCGAGAAGCCCGCGAGGCGGCGGGTCACGAAGTCTTGATCGCCGGCTCGATCGGTCCGCTCGGCGTCGTCAGGCAGGTACGCGAAATCCCGCAGAGCGAAATGTTCGCCAATTTCAGGGAGCAGGCCGGAGCGCTCGAAGAGCGCGGCGTGGACCTTTTTCTGCTCGAGACGTTCAGCGACATCGAGGAACAGCTCACCGCGATAGACGCGATCCGCTCATTTTCCCGCCTGCCAATCGTCGCCGCCCTCACCTACTCCGAGGAAGGGACCACCTTCGGCGGCACAACTCCGCTGGACGCGTGGAACAAACTCAAAGATTGCGATGTGCAGGCCCTGGGCGCCAATTGTACGATTGGCCCGCAGCTTCTGCTGCCGATCTTGCGCGAATTGGCGGCATCTACTTCCCTGCCGCTTTGCGCCATGCCAAATGCGGGCTTTCCCAAGCGCGTCGGCGACCGCATCGTTTATCCGCGCTCTTCGCCCGAGTACTTCGCGCTATTCGCGAGAGAGGCCTCCGAATTAAGGGCGCGCATTCTGGGCGGCTGCTGCGGAACCACGCCCGAGCACATTCGCGCCATCTCCGAAGCGGTGAAGAAGCTGCATTCGCGCGCCGATGGCGGCTCCCGCGGCGCGGCATTCGTGGAAAGCACTGGAGCAACCGACGCGACCGAGCGATTCCGCAAAATCGCCGCGCGCGAGCCGGAAAGCAAGCTCTGGGGCAAGGTGCAGGCCGGAAAATTCGTCGTCTCGGTCGAAATAGATCCGCCGAAGGGCGTAACCACCTCGCGGGTGATCGAGCAGGTCGCGCGCGTGATGGCGTCGGGCGAAGTGGACGCCGTGGATATCAACAGCGGCACGCTGGCCCGCGTCGGGATGGACGCCCTGATGCTCGCGGGCGCAATCGAAGCCCACGGCTTCGAAACCATACCCCACATCACGACCCGCGATGCCAATATCATCGGCTTGCAAGCCATGCTGCTGGGCGCCTGGGCGGTCGGGGGCGTGCGCAACGTGCTGGTAATCACGGGCGATCCGCCTTCAGTGGGCGATTACCCGGAGACGAGCGGCGTCTACGAACTCGATTCGATCGGCCTTACGAAGGTTCTGACGCGGCTGAATCAGGGAATGGATTGGGCCGGCAAGAATCTCGGCGGCGCAACCAACTATACGATCGGCGTAGCCGTCAATCCCGTAGCCGAAGATCTGGAGCAGGAACTGCGGCGCTTCGAGGCGAAAATTGAGGCCGGCGCGCATTTCGCGATGACGCAGCCGATCTTCGATCCCGCGCATTGGCATGACTTCATCAGGAAATTCGGCGGGAAGCCTCCCATCCCGGTGCTTGTCGGGCTTTGGCCGCTGACCAGTTATAAGCAGGCCCTGCGCCTTAATAACGAGGTGCCAGGTATCGTGATTCCCGCGCCGACGCTCTGCGCCATGGAGCAGGCTGGCAACAGCGCCCGCGACCGAGGGTTCGCCCTCGCCCGCACCATGCTGGATTGGGCGCGGAGCGCCCGAAGCGAAGGCATCGCCGGGACGTATTTAATTCCGCCCTTTAAGCGCTACGAAGAAATCCTTGAACTTTTCAGCGCCCCTATCGTAGGGTAGGTCGCTCGGCCACCCATCGGGAAGAACAAGTACCTGTTCTTCAGTGTGATGCGGCCAGATGGACAGCTGTACCTTAATTGTCCCCCTGGCCAGTAGTTATCGGTCCCTTCGGCTCTTTAGAATCTCTCACGACAAATAGAAACGCTCCTGATTTTTAGGCGGATCAGTGCGGTACGACAAATTCAAGTCGAGGAGAGGTCGTGATGTCGAGCCACGGTTTTCCGCAATCCGCTCCAACACAGGTTCCAGTTCGTCGTTCGTCGTCCGCCAGCCAGCCGTCTCGGCTCTGGGCTGAGCTGATCCTATCCATATTCTGCGCCGTCTTGATGTTGGGGCTTTCCGCATGCTCCGGATACACGGCTGCACCCAATAATCAGCCCCCGCCGCAGGGCCCGCAAATCACCACCACCTCGGCGCCGAATGGCACCGTCGGAACGGCTTACGCGACGACTCTTGCGGCCAGCGGCGGGACAGCCCCATATTCATGGGCCATCACGAACGGCGCTCTGCCGGCCGGCTTGTCACTCGCGGCCAGCTCTGGCGCCATTTCCGGCACGCCGACTGCGGCGGGCACATCGTCCTTCGCTGCGCAGGTGACCGATTCTCAAGGCAAGTCTGCGACCCAGGCGTTGAGCATCTCGATTGGAAGCTCCGCCGGTTCGCCAGCGATTTCGACATCTTCGCTTTCTGCCGGCACGGTGGGAACGGCTTATTCGGCCACCCTACAAGCAACGGGCGGAACTACCCCTTATAGCTGGAGCATCAGCACGGGCTCATTGCCAGCAGGTTTGAAGCTGACGGCGAGCAGCGGCGCAATTTCCGGCACGCCCACCGCGGCGGGCTCCTCAAACTTCACCGTGCAGGTGAAGGACGCGAACAGCAACGCCGCCACGAAGCAACTGAGCATCACCATTTCAACGGGCGGTCCGCAACCACTGGCGATCGCGACCAGCACGCTTCCTGAAGGCTCGACCAGCGTTGTATATTCGGCGGACCTCCAGGCTTCCGGCGGCACAGCGCCGTATACATGGAGCGTCATTTCCGGCTCGCTGCCTGGCGGGCTGAACCTCACCGCCAGCAGTGGCGTGATCTCCGGGACTCCCACCGCGGCCAGCACTTCGAACTTTACAGTCCAGGTGACAGACTCAGCATCCAGCCCGGCGAAAGTCCAAAAGGCACTTACCCTTACGGTGCTGACCGGCGTGGCCCTCGATCAGTATGGGGGGCGCGTGAACATACAGTGCTCGACCGCCGGAAAGTGGAGCACGCAAGAAATAAATAACCAGTGGTGGATATGCACACCGGCGGGACACGGCATGTTCCTGCAAGATATCGAGTACATTGCCTCGGCGGATTCGACCTCGGATTCAGTAATCGCGAGCAAATACGGATCCATGGCGACTTGGTCCGACGAAACCCTGAAGAGAATGAGCGCCTGGGGATTCAATACCGTCGGGGTGTATTCCTATAACACGCTCTGGCCCATTACGACGGACAATTCTTTCCCACTGGACGCGAACGGGTACCACTCCCATACAACCAAGCTCCCGTTCTTTTCAGAGGTACGGCCGTCCTTCTACTCCATGAGCAACCCCGCAATTAGCCTATGGACTGGCGGGACAGCGAAGTTCCTCTCAGATCCGGTGAAAAATATCTTCGGCGCCGTATCTCCGATCTATCAGGATTATGTTCCCGGCGGAGGCGTGGGCGATTATTTCGATCCCAAGATGCAGACGTGGATGACTGACGATATCTCACAGGATTGGAATTTCGGCTACATCAAGAACGGTCCGTACAGCGATTATTTGATCGGGATTATAGGTGATGATGGCGACGAGCTGGTCGGCATGGCCACAGGGCCCGATTTTCCCACGGCTCCCCTGGGACACAATAACCCAAGCCTCTCTCTGCTGGTACTTACTGAGTCTCCGATCCAAACGGCCAACTCAGGCATGGGCTTTGTGTACGCAGATTCGACGATGTACTCAAAGAAGGCGCTTCACGATCAGTTGGTGACCAAATATGGCTCGATAAGCGCCCTGAATGCCGCATGGGGTTCCGCGTACACGACGTTCGACTCGAGCGGAACATGCGTCGGCTCTCAGCCCCTGACTTGCGCAGCCAATGCCGCGGCGGACGTGGTGGGCACGGGCGATGGCTCGAAGTTGACCTTCGCTGCTACCTTGTCGCATACGACGGTTTCTGCGGACAGCCTTTCGATCTATGTCGGGAGCACGCGCGTCGCGGGCGATCTCGGCAACGGAAAGCTTTATGGCTCGAAAATTTCAAGCGGCAGCATCAATTATTTGACGGGAGCTCTCTCAGTGACGTTTGCCTCGGGACAGGCCCCTGCGAGCGGCTTGGCGGTCACGGCAGGATACGTGGCCAACGGCTGGGGGATCGGCAGCGGCCTGATGGACGAAGATATGCGTCTGACGCACCAGCTTTGGTTAGGGAACACGTGGGATACGCTATATGCAATGCTGGGCGGAACAGTGGTTCAGATGAATTCGGGAGTGGCGACCGACATGGACGCTTATCTGAAAAGCTGCGCCGAGTGGTATTTCCAAATGCTGGCGAACGGCGTCCACAGCCAATTTCCAAACGCCCTAGTGGATATGGGCCTTTCCGGCTGGTCGGGGATGCCGCCGGCGCCTGTCCTGCAAGCGGCTGGAGAATATCTCGACATCATCGAGAATGATGACACCGCCGGGACTTGGGACCAGGCCCACCTGGATTTTCTCGCTAAAAACTATGGCAATAAACCTACGCTCATAAACGTTTTCTTCGCCGCCAACCCGGATTCAAACTACGGGAGTGGTGGAAATCCTCCGCCGTCCGGGGAGTTTCAGACGCAGGCCCAAAAGGGACAGGCGTACGCGAATACGATCTCGACGCTATTGGGCGCAAAGACCTCCTCGGGGAAAAACCCATACGTGGGTGTCATCCTGTGGGATTGGATGGATAACGAGGGGACAAATTGGGGGCTAGTCTCGCACCTGGACAATGCCTATGACGGCCACGAGGACACATCCTCAAGCGTGACCTGTTCAGCTCCGCTCCAGCAGTATACCTGCGGCGGAGAGCCCGGCAACTACGGCGACGCGATCACTCCCATACAAAACGCCAATAAGCTTTGGCTCACCCACTAGCGCTACATCGAAGATCCCTCCGTTGGCTGGTTCATTCGGCTAACGGAGGGATCGAATTTTCACGGCAAGGTCAACGAGCTTAGGGTTCCGTTCGGCCAGACGAAGGAGGCCATAGCGCGCCTTACCTCGTCTCAATTCGAAGTAGCCTGCGGTATAAACCAACTCCGCACCGAAGCCTTTTTTGTAGGAATAGAGGCCGTAGCCGCGATTGCCTTCCATGGGCGGATGCTTCGTGCCAGTTCCAAGAAAATCATATTTTGTGCACCCCATTTGCTTTGCCCACTGCATTGCCTTCCAGTGCAAGGTTTCAGTTGCGCCGGTCAGTTTGATCTCCGGGTCGAATCCCCCGTGCAGGTACAGGCACGTACTTCCAAAGAAGAGAGAAAGAACAGCTGCCGCGGGGCGCCCATTCTGTCGCGCAATGAAAATCAGACCCTTTCCTGCCTTTAGAAAAATCTGCCGAACCAGCTCAAAGTGTCCAGAGTCTCGGAGCACGAATCCTTGCCTCTGGCTGCTCTTGAGAACCATATTGTAGAAGTCCTGCAGATGGCTGGGTTCTGTTCCCACTTCAATGTCAATGCCGTCTCTTATGGCATTACGGATTCGCTGCCGGTGGGTGCTCCGCATACGATGCAGTATGTCGTCCTCCGGGGGTTTCAGGTCCACGACCATGGTGGCCCGCGGCGAGTTCCAAAATGACCATTGATCCGGAATTGAGCGAAAGCCATTCTCGACGAGCTGTTGTTTTTTGTTGTCGTCGGTATCCGCGAATTCGGGGTCCGCACGGAGCAGAAATGCTCGCCGTTCTCGGGCAAAATTCTTGAGCCATCGGGCCGTTGTCACAACGGCCGCGTCGTCATTTTCGCGGCTCACGATTCCGTGCGCCGCGTAAAGCAACGCGCCGAGCCTTAGCGGCAGTCGCTTTTCAAGGATGTGTGTGACTGCGACGGGCTGGTCATTCTCTTCGGTCAAAACGCGCCAGGAACGCCATCCTTCAGCTTGCCGAAGGTCCCCCCATTCCCAGGAGTGATAAATTGATGCGCCGAGATTGAGAGCCGCTTGATTCCAATATTCTTTATCTGTGCAAATCCCAACGTTCATCCGAGAGCTTTCCCCCAAATCGCGAAGAGAACCATCGCTTCCCCGCTGGCTTCTGGAAACCACGCCATTTGCACTCACACACAGCTCCGCTCTTTTAGCCATCCCCAGCTTGGGTCACTGAATCGCTTAGGACTGCGCCCGTCGGACGCCCAATTGTACACTGAACGAACCGCAAGCCGATTTCCCCTCCGCCCCGCTGCTGCGCTTAGGTACAATTATCGCCATCGTGCCGGAAATCCAAGAACGGACTGCTGAAAATTGAGCGTTATCCCCGGCTCGCTTAAAACGATTCCCGAACGTCAGCGCGGCCTGATGCTTTCAGGCATGCGCTGGACGCTTTGGCTTTCCATTGCCTCAGCACCGCTGGGGTTTGTCACGACGATCGTGCTCGGTCGCATAGGGCCTGACCTCCTGGGAACGTACACGGTCCTTTCGATGTACATCGCTATAACATCCGTCTTTCTGTTTTTTGGGGGAAATGGGGTCGCCATTAAGTTTCTCCCGGAGCTTGCTCCAGAGGACAGGGGAGCATTCCTGCTTTCCTATTTTTTCTTGACCCTCCTGGCGGTTCTGCCGTACCAGATCGCGGGGTCTCTTTGGCCGCAGGGGCTCAGGTATGTGCTCGGCAGCGAAATCAGCAATCGCTTTGCGATCCTGCTGATCTGGCTCGCTCCCCTTTATATACTTTTCTCGATCCTCCTAGCGGCTCTGAAGGGGCTTCTCGAAATCAAGTGGGCACAGATCTATAACCGGCTCATCACCTTTTCGAATTTTGCGGTCTACCTGATTCTATTTCTGTGCGCGCGTGCATTCCTGGAGAAGCACTATTTCCCGATCATCTGGTCACTCTATTTGATTCTTGCTCTTCTCTTGACCGTTGTCGCGGGCCTGCACTTGGCATCGAGGCTTGGGAAGGAGGCGATCCAGAAATCATTCCGGTTTCTTTTGCCGCGGGGATTTTGGCGGTACACCGGTTCATTGCAGGCGAACTGCGTGCTGGATTTTCTGAGCCGGCAGCTGGACTGCATATTCATTGTGGATTTGGGGGGGGTCACGATGCTCGGGCGGTACACTGCCCTGCTGACGCTGATCAGCATTATCCCCACGTTCGCAACGTTCATTCTCGATAGCCTGCTACCGTCCCTCACGAATACACTGGCCGCGCAAGATTACGGCTCGTCTCGTCACCTGACAGAGGTCTACCTGCGATTCATTTTGCCATGCGGCGTGATCGCAGCCACATTCGCGACATTGTTCGCGCATCCGGTATTCGGACTTTTCGGATCAAAGTACGCGAATCTGGTTGAGCTGGGACTACTCGCATTCCCGTTCGCCGGGATTCAGGTGATGAACTGGTTTTGCGGGACGCTATTTACCGCCATCGGCCAGCCGCATCTGACCATTGCGGCGAAGGTGATTCGCTGCGTGGTATTCTGCGCGACATTTTTCCCGCTATGGAATCGCTATGGCTTACTGGGCGCCGTACTTGCGTGGGCGGCGGGAGAAACTTCGGATCAGATTGTTCTCCTATTCCTGTTGATGCGCAGAATGCCTTACCATTTTTCGGTGAAACGCATTTACGCGGCATTCCTCGGCTGCTTGTGTCTATCGGCCTTGGCCGCCGTCATCGTGGGCGGTCATCGGCCTTTCGCATCCTTTGCAATCTGGATCTTGCTCATCGCGGGTTTTTTCCTGGTGGCCCAATATTCCGTCCGCGAAATACGGGAGCTTGCCCACATGGTGTTGCCGGCGCGCATTTTCGCGCTGATTGGCCAAGGTTAAATCGTGGGTCGCCATCAAATCCGTGTATGCCGCGCGTTGCCTAGGTGCGTATTCGCTATCGCGCTGCTTCTCCTGACGTCCTGTATATGCCATGCGCAGTCGCTAGACCAATATGGAGGGCGAGAGGATATCGCGTGCGCCGCACGAACCCATGCATGGCACGCGGAGGAGCTGAACCATCGCTGGTGGATCTGCACGCCCGCCGGGCACGGGTTATTTCTGCAGGACGTCGAATTAATCAATCAAACGGACGCTGTGGCGGAAAAGAAGGTCGCAGCAAAGTACGGCAATGTGTATGCGTGGTCAGACGCTACCCTCGAACGCATGCGTGCGTGGGGATTCAACACGATTGGCGCCTACGCGTATCAGTTCGTTCTGCCCATCGCCACGGATGCAAGTGGCCGCTCCTTTCACAAAATATTGCTGCCCTTCATGGGACAGGTCAGGCCATCGTTCTATTCCATGCGAAATCCCGCCATACATACAAAGCAGGACACCGACGTTCGCTTCCTGAGCGATCCCGTGAAGGACGTTATGGGCGCACGCAGCATTTTTTACCGGGACTACGTTCCGTCCGGCGGAATCGGGGACTACTACGACAGCAAGATGCAAACGTGGCTGGCCAGCGATATGTCGCAGGACTTTTCGTGGGACGACATCAAGAGCAGCCCGCATCGCGATTTTCTGCTAGGGGTACTGGGCGATGACGGCGATGAAATGTACGGCTTTATGTCCGGCCCGGATTTCCCCACCGTGCCCGCCGGAAAGAACAATCCGAGCTTGGCGCTGCTTATTTTATCGGAGTCTCCGGTGCAAACGGCGAACGCGAATTTCGGGTTTGTATATCGCGACAGCGCGATGCACACGAAAATCGCGCTGCGCAATATGCTTGAGGGCAAATACAAATCCGTCGCGGCGCTGAATACCGCATGGGGCTCGAGCTACACCACGTTCGATTCCTCGGGAACAACGGTAAGCGACGAGGCGCTGGGGCATGGCGACGGCGCGACGCTTACGTTTCAGCACGTGCTTCAGAAGCTCCATCCCAGCAGATATTCGGTGCAAATTTCGTTGAAGGGAATCCCGATCGGCGGCGATATCGGCGACGGCACAATCTTCGGTCCGAAGCTGACGGGAACGGTTAACTATCAATCCGGTTTGGTGCAGTTAGCCTTCAGGGCCGGCGACGCTCCCCCGCGCGGCGCCTCCTTGACGGTGAGTTACGCAGAGAACGGCTGGGGGATTGGAACGGGGCTGATGGATGAAGACCTGCGGCCCACGCATCGCGCGTGGCTGGGCAATAGCTGGAATGCGCTCGATCCAATGACTGGGTCAAAGGTCGAACGGATGAATCCGCGCGTGCGCGAAGATATGGATGCGTTTCTGAAGCAAACAGCCGGATGGTACTTCAAAATGCTTCGCGATGGTGTTCACGCCGAATTCCCCAAGGCGATGGTGATCGGAGAACTGGGAAGTTGGGATGGAGTGCCGCCCGGCCCGGTCCTCCAAGCCGCGGCAGAGTATATTGATCTTTTTGAAGACGACGAATCGAAGGGCTCCTTCGATCAAGCCCGCCTCGATTTTATCGCCAGGAACTATGGGGATCGGCCCTTTATTTCCGGAGTCTACCTTGCGGCAAATCCGGATTCCGCTCTCCGGAAGGGCGGGGATATTCCCGAGGGGCAGTACGCCATGCAGGATGACAAGGGGAAGGCATACGCGAGCGCGGTTTCCTCGTTCATGAACTCCAAAAGCTCGCTCGGCACAAATCCGCACGTAGGGTTTGTCTTATGGGCCTGGATGGACATGTGGTCCGAAGGCACAAATTGGGGGCTGGTCTCGCACCTCGACAACGCCTACGACGGACACGAAGACGTGTCCGCGACCGTTCCTTGTTCTCCGCCACTCGAACGATATACATGCGGCGGAGAGCCCGGGAACTACGGAAATTATATCGGCGCGGTGAAAGAGGCTAATTCGCGCTGGCTGAAGATGTCCGTTAGCAAACGAAAGTAGCTACGATCGAGCGGACCACGAGCCCAGTCAACTAACGATCTTTCCTTACTTACTCGCTCGCAACAACCGCCGGGGGCAGTGTCGTCGGTGCGGAAACTGGCGCCTTTGGGGCTGGCCGGGGCTTTAGCGAAATCGGCTTTTCGATCAGGAGGAAGAGACCTGTAGATACTACCCAGGTGAAGGCGAAGCCTATCGGAAGGAAAATCAAATACGCGATGGCGCCCTCCTTCGCGGAAAACGTTAGACGCGCGACGACGACAGCCACCGCGTGTAACGCCAGCCCATGAATCAGATAATAGGAGTAGCTCATGTTACCGAGATACCTTAGCGGCTTCCATGAGAACACCGCTTTCAACACACCATCGAACTGGAAGCTATAGAGCGCCAGGAAGAGACATGTGATGCTCAGCACAACCACCTTATACGGCCCTTGAAACCCGGAGACGCCCGGAAGGATCGTTCTCCCCGCATGAGCGCCGGGAAGGAACGAGAGCCAATCGGTCTTCGCGTCATATAGAAAGATAAAGACCAGCCCTGCGAGGAACGCCGTGATCGCCAGAAGCTCCCCCTTTCGGGAGAGCTTCGCCTTCGTCCAATTGGAATCCATCGCCTCGTATAAAAGAATGCCAGCGACAAACATGAGTAACCGGACCTCGGAATGATGCGCGCTGAAGGCGTATAGCAGGTACGCGGCCCATAGGGTTGCGAAGAAAATCACTCGGGACCAACGAGGCCAAGTTCCCATCCGCGTGACCCATACAACGAGCGGAATGGAAAAATAGAAGAAGAATTCGTAGCTCAAGCTCCATGCGACCGTAACGATTGGAGTGATGTGAAAGATGCCCGGTAATAACAGAATGTTTGCAGCAAGATAGGCCGCGGCCGAAATAAACGAGCCGTGAATCTTATTTTCAGATGGAATCACCGCGCAAAGGAGCAGGTACACCAGCAGGACCGCGAGGAATGTGGGATAGATGCGCTCAAAGCGCCGGCGCATAAACTTTCCATAAGGCGTCTTCTTGCGGAGCACAACGCCATAAATCAGGTATCCGCTTAGGACGAAGAAGAGGTCCACACCGGTGTTTCCTATATCTCCCAAAAACCTCGACATTTCGTACAGCGGCGAGCCGACGCGCAGGTATACCCCGTATAACGCATCGTAGTGGACAAAGAAAACCAAGAGGACCGCGAATCCCCGCATCCCTTCCATCGAGAGCAGACGGCGGCGACCGTCCCCGACATCATAGATATTTCGAAATCTATCTGAAATCGTCATAGGCTCGTGATAGACCGGTTTTCGTCCGCGCTGCGGATAAAAGAACCGATTTCCCGGCTAGCGCACCTTCGTTGGACCCGAGGCGAGGCGCAGGAACCGGTCCTCCGAAAGGTGCTGCTTGGTCGAGGTCTTCCTTGCTGCCGGCGAGTTGCTGTTTTTGCGCCAGCACGAGGAGGGCGGCCGCCAACGCGAGTCCCGTCCACGTAGTCTTCTGGTATTCCGCGGAGACGAAACAGCCGGCCAGAGCGAGCCCCGCGACTCCGGCCTGAAGCGCCGACGCCGCGTCGCGGATTAGCGGGGCCGCGTCCGATTTTCGAAGGCGTCCCAAGCCGAAGTACGTTGACGAGAAAATAGCGATGAAACACAACAGTGCCGGCAATCCCAGCTCTGCCGCCACTTCGATAAACATATTGTGAGCGAGCGTATATTCGGGCAACTGCACCGAAAGATAGTCGGGCATCTCTGGCTTGAAACGCCCCAAGCCGATACCCATCAGGGGATGAGTCTCGATCATGTGATAACCGGCGGTCCAGGCGAACTGATGATATTGCTCGGATTCCTCCGCCGCATAATTGGGGTGCAAGAGCCTTTGCAGCGGAGACGTGGGAAGCAGGAACGCGAGCGGAAGAATCAGCACTGCAAGCAGCGCGAAATTTCGGATCCGATGCTCCATGCGCCAGATAACGAACACGAAAGCCACCGCTAGCCCCAGGAACCCGCCACGGGAGGCGCACACCATCACCCCGAAAACCGTAATGAGGACGCAGGTGAGGCAGTACCGCCTCTGCCATCGAGGACCCTTTCCTTGCATGAGGCAAAATCCTAGGATAATGGCCACGATTGCGGCCGTCGCGAAGTAGTTAGAATCTCCCACGATAAAGCCAGGCCGATAACCGCTCCACTGTGCCGAACCCCTTCGCCATTCCCGAATCACATATAGCGATGCCCATGCGTAGCCGCCCACCACGGAAAGGATGGCCCACCGAAGCCGTTCAAGCGTGTCCACCAGCATGATCGCAAGTGGAAAAAGAAGCATGGATGCGGTGTAGATCGTTAAGCTTGGATTCGGAAACCTGCCTCCCGCCAAGGACGAACCCAGCGCCACGAGGTACAGGATCAGAACAAGCCGCACCTGCCAAGTCCCCAGGATCGGCGGGACCTCGCCTTTCGAAATGACATGGAAGATCGCGTACAGCAGGGCGCCAATCCCGATATACTCAAAGACGCTGAAGGGTCCGATCTGGCGTCCCCACAAGGGATGGTTCACTAGGGGCAGAATCCACAGAAGTAGGTAAAACAAAATCACTTCTGCGCCTCCCCCGAACGCGGCAGCCGCTGGTATTCAAATCCCGCCCGTCTGTCGAACGCTTTCAAAGATCTAACTCCTAATCTCCCGCAGCGCATATTATGGCGGCGGTTGCGCTACAGGGGGACACACACCCGTCGCAGCCGAAAACCCGAGAGATTGCACTTCCCTTGCCATCCGCAGCAAAGGCGGAACAGATGTTCCCGTAAGCTGCTGAATCCACGCCTGTAATATGGACGCCTTGAGCCTGATGCCGCCAATTAGGGCGCGGGCGCGGAAAAAGGGAAAAGCATTTCTACTTTGTCCCACTTATCTTCAGCTTTGGGGAGGCTGTGACCCCATCCATTCGAGGCGGACGCACCGAGCCCTGAGAGGTCGCGGTACTGAGGACTGATCTGCGCTCCGTAGGGTCGAGCCGGTCCTTTCGCGATGCTCAAACCAGCGGTCTTGGCGTACAATGGTCATTGACAAGACAGATGTATGGTCAGTGAGACGAACACATCAGCGGCTGCTATTCCAGAAATTGGGCGATCCCGTTCGGGCATTCGACCGGATGGCGGCAACGAGCGCCGGCGAATGATCCTGAAGCGGATCCGTACGCATCGTGCGCCGGTTAGAGGCGGCGAGCTCGCGCAGGAGTTCCGGGTGAGCCGCCAATGCATTGTACAAGATGTGGCGATTCTTCGCGCGAGCGGCCAGGAGATTCTCGCCACACCGCGGGGCTATCGCCTGCCCCAACAGGCGACGCGAGCGCGCCGAGCGATTATTGCCTGCCGCCACAGGCCCGCCCGCACCGAGGAAGAATTGAACATTCTGGTGGATCACGGGATCAAGGTGCTCGACGTGACTGTCGAACACCCGCTGTATGGCGAACTGCGCGGCGCCCTGATGATCGAAACGCGAGCCGATGTGCAGGATTTTCTTTCTCAGGTGCAGACGACCCACGCCTCCCTGCTGTCCTCGCTTACGGCAGGCATTCACCTGCATACCGTCGAGGCCTCGCGCAGCGAAATGATTGACCGCGCCAAGTCGGAGCTGCGCAGGAAGGGCTTTCTCTTAAAGTGACGGCGCCCACCCAGATTGTCGCTGCCGTGCCAACAGCGTCCCGCGGTCAACGATTGGAGCGCGCGCTATTTAGAGGCGCCGCCCTCTCCATCGAGAACCCTGCGTACGTTCGCGCGGTTCGCACCTTTATCCAAGAACTCCTGCTCGCGGACCTTTCGCCCCGTGACCTGACCGTTGATGCCCTTCGATTGGGCGGAACTCGCGCTTCAGCACGAATTATTGCGAGAGAAACGGGAATTGTCGCCGGTCTGCAGGAATGCGCGCTGTTGATGCGGGAAAACCAAGTGAACGTTGAATACGCGAAACAAGACGGCGACGCAATCGCCGCGGGAGAGGCCCTGCTGCGGCTGGAAGGCGACCGCGGCAACTTGCTTTCGCTGGAACGAGTCGCACTGAACGTGATCCAGCGCATGAGCGGGATCGCCAGCACGACGCGGCGCTTAGGCGACCGGGTCCGCAGCATTAACCCCGGCACAAGGGTTGTCGGCACTCGGAAGACGCCCTGGGGCCTTCTCGATAAGCGCGCACTGCACGCTGGCGGCGCGGGCACGCACCGCATCGGCTTGGGCGACGCGATCCTGATTAAGAACAATCACCTCGCGCTGTTGGCGAATAGCGAAGATCAAGCCGCAAGAGCGGCCATCGAGCAAGCGTGGAACTCCCGGAACGTCGCGGCTTTTATCGAGGTCGAAGTGAGAACAAATCGCGGCGCCATCGCGGCGGCTGAAACGTATCGCAATCTTCGCGAGCGGGATGGCGCAAGCGACTACCCGTGTCTTTTGATGCTCGACAACATGGACCCATCCAGGCTTCGCGAGGCGGTCCATGAGCTTCAGCGCGCAAAGTTGTGGGATTCCGTGCTGATCGAAGCAAGCGGTGGAATTTCCGAAGTAAACATCGAGGCATACGCCGCGACCGGTGTAGACGCAATTTCCGTCGGCGCTCTGACGCATTCGCCACGCGCGTTGGACGTTAGCGAAACGATTTCATCTTCCTAGGAGACGAACACAAAATGGCAAGTCCAGCCGCAAACGAAGCTTTTGAAACCAGGTACACCCTGCCCGCCGTTGAGGCAGTGAGCGATACGCCGGAGCAGATCCGGCGGAAGCAACAGCGCATCCGCGAGCTATGCGCCGAGCGCAACGCAATTCTGCTGGCGCACCATTATCAGCGCCCGGAGGTGCAGGAAGTTGCCGATGCGGTAGCCGATTCGCTGAAGCTCTCGCAGCAGGCGGCGAAGACCAAGGCCGAGGTGATCGTATTCTGCGGCGTTCACTTCATGGCCGAGACGGCCTCGATTCTCTGCCAGGAAAGCACGGTGCTGCTGCCGGACTTGCGAGCGGGATGCTCCCTTGCCGCCTCGCTCACGGCGGAGGAATTGCTGAAATGGAAGGCGCAGTTCCCAGATGCCGTCGTGGTGTCCTATATAAACACGTCCGCCGCCGTGAAGGCGGAAAGCGATTACTGCTGCACGTCCGCCAATGCCGCGAAAGTGGTGCGTTCGATCCCAGCGGAGCAACGGGTGCTCTTCGTGCCGGACCGCTTCCTTGCGAGCGTCGTTGCGCGGCAGACGCAACGCACCAACGTGATCGCATATCCCGGCTATTGCCACGTGCATCGCACGATTCGGCCCGAACAAGTAGTCGAAATCATGGAACAGCATCCCGAGATTGAACTGCTGCTGCATCCCGAATGCGGCTGCGTCAGCTCGTGCATGGAAAAAGCCTTCGATGGCACTCTGCCGCAGGACCGCACATTCTTCCTCTCCACCGAAGGAATGCTGCGCCACATCGGTGAATCCCCGGCCAGCGAATTTGCCGTGGGCACCGAGCTCGGCATTCTGCATCAACTTGGCAAGCGGTATCCGGAGAAAACTTTCTATCCCGTGAATCCCAACGCGATCTGCGAGTTCATGAAGACGATTACGCTCGATAGCGTGATCCGATCGCTGGAGACGATGACGCCCGAGGTCCGCGTTCCAGCGGAAATCGCGCGGCGTGCGCGGCGTGCAATAGATCGCATGTTGGAACTGGCGTAGTCCGCCATGCCGCTCAAAGTGGGAATCCTGGGGACAGGAACCATCGGAGGGATCCTCGCCGCCGCTCTGGATCAAGGCCGCGTAGAGGCAAAGCTCGTCGCCCTCTGCGATCAGGACCGAGGACGAGCGGAGGCTCTTTCCGCAAGCCTCTCATCGAAACCTCCCGTAGTTTCCATGAGCGCGCTGCTTGAGCTCTGCGACTTCGTCGTGGAGGCGGCAAGCCAGGCGGCGCTTCCCGAATTTGTTCCCCAGGCGATTTCACGAGGGCGCGACATGCTCATCATGAGCGTCGGGGGGCTGCTCGGTCACGAGGAGTGGTTTCGAAAGGCACAGGAAAAAGGCTGCCGGATTTACATTCCCTCCGGCGCAATCGCCGGACTCGACGGAATCAAATCCGCCTCGATGGGGCAGATTGATTCCGTGTCGCTCACCAGCCGCAAGCCCGTGGCCGCGCTCGCGGGCACGAAATATGTGATCGAGCGGGGTTTGCAGCTCGACGGCATGGCGGGCGAGACGATCATTTTCGAGGGCAGCGCCGAAGAAGCTGCGGCCGCGTTCCCTTCCACGTCGAACGTGGCCGCGGTGTTGCGTTTTGCAGTGGAACCCTCCGTGGCCGTTCGGGTTCGCGTTGTAGCAGTGCCGGGCGGAAACAGGAACGTTCACGAGATTCGCGCCGAGGGCGAATTCGGCCGGCTCGCGGTCACGGTTGAGAACGTACCTTCGAATGCAAATCCGCGCACGTCGCAGCTCGCCGCCTTTTCCGCACTGGCAACTTTGATGAATATCGCAAAATCGGTGCGCGTCGGTACCTGACGCGAGCCGTTCCGGTCAACTGGCGCCTCGCATCTCGAAGGTGCACAATGAATGGCAGTTCAACGGAAAGGATTTGGAATGGCGCCTGCGCAAAACGTGGATGTGGTCGGCATCGGAAGTTGCGCCGTGGATTATTTCGCCATCGTTCCCCGCCTGCTTGGCCCCGAAGAGAAGATCAACGCGAATCGCGTACAGATCCTTGCGGGAGGCGTCACCGCCAATAATTTGACGCAGGTCGCGCGCCTGGGCGCTACGGCAGGATGGCTGGGATTGATCGGCGACGACGAAAACGGCCGCATCATCCAGCAGGCATTCGTCGAAGACCGCATGGATCTTTCCGGAATCGAGGTCGTCAAGGGCGCGCGCTCCTCTGCCGCGTGGATTCCCGTGGATATTTCGGGCGAACGATGCATCTATATGTTCCCCAACGTAAACGGGAAAATTTCTATTTTTCAGATCCGCAACCGATTCTCCCCCCACATCCGCGGGGCGAAGCATTTCCACACAGAGGCCTCGCAGCTTCCGCTGGCACCCGTGAAGGAGGCGATGCGCGTGGCCCGCGATGCAGGGGTGCGCATCTTCTTCGACTTAGACGTCGAGCCCAGCTTTTTCGCGCAGATGAACCTCGGCACCCAGGACGAACTATGCGAGGCCCTGAAACTTGTGGACGTGCTGAAACCCTGCAAGATGGCCGCGCGGGAATTGACCGGCGAATCGGATTTCGAGCGGATTGCAAAGCGGCTGCTCGACCTCGGACCGAAGCTCGTCGCAGTCACCATGGGCGCGGGAGGCTGCATCATCGCCAGCCGCGAGAAAATGACGCGTGTACCCGCATTCAAGGTGGACGTGGTGGATACGACAGGTGCGGGCGATGCCTTTATGGGCGGGCTTTCCTACGCGCTGCTCCAGGGCTGGGATTTCGATCGCGCCGGCCGCATGGCCAACGCCTGCGCCGCGCTGTGCTGCACCCGCCTTGGCGCTCGCGCCATGTCGAAACTCGATGAGGTTCTCGCCTTCATCAAATCCAAAAACGCCACAACCCTGCCCTGATCCTCATGGCTGCTTCGGAGTTCCCGGCTGTGTCGCGTTCGCGCCCGATTCGATCAGCCGATACTGATTGTGCTGCGATTCCGTCTTCTGCGCCGCTTCGCGCAAGGATGCCAATCGCTTCAGCAAGCCCGGAATTTCATGATCCCGGTCGTTCGAACGCAGTGCCTGAACCAAATGATAGATCGCGGATTGATCGCTGGAATCCACGCGCAGCGCCAATCTGGATTGCTCGACGGCCTTCGCATTTTGCCCCGTCTTTAGATACAAGCCGCCCAGAATGTCGCGGGCAAGGATCAGATCCGGTTTTAGCTGCACGGCGCGCGCAGCGGCGCCAAGAGCCTCATTGAATTCAGGCATCCCAGGCGCCGCCCCTTTCTGCACCAGCGTCTCCGCAAGCAGGTAGTGCAAAAATGCGTCTTTCGGATGCAATTTAAGCTGCGAGCGAGCGGTTGCCAGCGCCTTATCGAGATCGCTCTGCTCGAATTGCGCCAGGCCCTGCGCATCGGAACTGAACGCCTGCTTGGGGTCGAGCTGCTCGGCCCTCTCGAAATCGGCTTCCGCTTTTTCGTATCGCGCAAGCTGGACATAGAGCACGCCTCGCGCCAGATACAGCTGGGCGGAGTTGGGAATCCGCGCCAGCCCCGCATTCAGCATGTCAATTCCCACTTGAAACGAATCGTGGTTATACGAGAGCGTGGCGAAATCGAGGTAGTAATCGGCACTCTTCGGCGACTGAACGATGGCTTGCCGCAGCAGCGTGACTGCGCGCGGCGTATCGCCCAACTCTTCGTACGCCGACGATGCGAGATCAAGCACCTGCGGGGCTGGATTCGGGCCGCTAAGCAGCGGCTGGATTGTTTGCACCGCGCCTTTGCTGTCGCGAGCCAGAAATTCCGCCTCGGCGAGCTGAAATCGCTCGCCCGTATTGTCCGGTGAAGCTGCAAGCAGCTGCCGGAAAATGGGAATGGCGTCCACCGCCCGGTCCTCGCGAACCAGGCAGACGCCGAATTCATCCAGCGCCGACGGCTGCGACGAGATCAGATCTCCGCTTGCGCGAAAGTGCGTGATGGCGGACTTGCAGTCGCGCTTTTTATAGGCAATCGCGCCCAGCATAGCGTGGCTGGTGGGATCGTCGGGCCGCAGCTTGAGTACGTGCTCCAGCAAAGGAGCCGCGCGCGGGCTTCCATTTTGATATTCGATCTGGGCCGCACCTTCGAGAGCGGCGATAAAATCCGGCGAGGTTTTCAGCGCAGCGTTGTAGGCGCGAAGGGCTTCCTTATCCTTATGCATGGCCGAAAGGGCAATGCCGTCGAGCGCCAGCAGTTTCGCATTGCCGGGCGCAGTCCGCAGAAACGACTGTGCCAGATCGTCCGCTTTCGAATATTCCCTCGCGCGCAGAGCGGAGCTGACCGCGTCAATCGCGCGCTGGTCGGGTTGCTGCGCCCGCGCCGGTCCTGCCGCTGCGAGCAGGATTACAACGAGCACAGCAGCGCCGGATGCCTTTGGCCCAGCGAGTATTCCTTGCCAACCGCGCTGCTGACCGCAAAGCGACTTCACGGCGGTATCTTACCATCATCGCAATCGCGGGTTCAGCACCCGCGCCGTGATACTCTTGAAAGTTCAGTGCAGCATACTACGATGAACACACTACTGCCCTCTATCGTGATTGTCGGCCGGCCGAACGTCGGAAAATCCACCCTCTTCAACCGGCTCACCGGGACGCGCCGTTCGATCGTAACAAACGAGCCCGGCATCACGCGCGACCGCATCTATGGCACCGCGGAATGGGAAGGCCGCGCATTCGAGGTGGTGGATACGGGCGGAATTGTGCCGGAAGACAAGGCGGGCATTCCGGGCGAGATCCTGCGGCAGGCGCGCATCGCCATTGATAATGCAGCTTGCGTCGTGCAAGTCGTGGACGGCCGCGCGGGGCTGCTGCCGCTTGACGCGGAACTGACGCGCCTGCTGCGACGAGCAGGCAAGCCGCCGGTGATCGCGGTCAATAAAGCCGACTCGGCGAAGCATGCCGATCTCGCCGCACCTTTTTACCGGCTCGGGGCAGCCGTCTTCCCCGTTTCCGCGGAACACGGCATCGGCGTGGATGAACTGCTCGACGCTGTCACCGCAGGCTTCCCTGCTTCCGATGGCCATCAAACTCGGCCGGAATTGAACATCGCAATTATCGGCCGCCCGAACGTCGGAAAATCCACGCTGCTGAACCGGCTCGCGGGCGCCGAACGCGCGATCGTCTCCGCCGAACCCGGCACCACGCGCGACGCGGTAGATACCGTGATCGAGCGAAACGGCAGCTCGTATCGTTTTCTGGATACCGCCGGTATCCGGCGCAAGGGCAAGACCAAGCTCATCGCCGAAAAATTGAGCGTCATGATGGCGCGCAGGCATCTCGAAAGCGCCGACGTGGCGCTGCTTGTCGTGGATGCCTCTGTCGGCGTCACGTCGCACGATGCGACGATTGCAAGCTACGCCGAGCAGTCCGGACGCTCCGTAATCATCGTAATGAACAAGTGGGATTTGGCGCTCCAGGCGTCCCGCGAAAAAGCGGCGCGCACGAAACGCGATGGCAGCGCTCCCAGCGCCAAAATGAGTCCCGGCCGCCTGCTTTCCGAGTACGAACCAATTATCCGCAGCAAACTGAAATTCTTGAGTTACGCGCCGATTGCGTTTCTATCGGCATTAACGGGCGAGCGCGTCGAGCCGCTCTATGAACTGCTCAATCGCGTCGCTGAGGCGCGAAATCGCCGCATTTCGACCGGCGAGCTGAATCGCTGGCTCGCGAGCGTGGATCTCGACCGAGGCACCTCACCCACCAGCCGGCGGCTTAAAATCTATTACGTCACACAGGCCAAGGTCGCGCCGCCCACCTTTGTCCTCTTCACAAACCAGGTAGCGCCATTGCATTTCAGCTACCAGCGTTTCCTCGAAAACCAACTGCGCAATGCCTTCGATTTCACCGGCACGCCGATTCGATTCACGCAGCGCCTGCGGAAGATCGGACGCGGCCGTCGCGACACCCGATCGGAGTAAAAAGCCTGTGGAAAACTTCTGCCTCGCTCCGGCGCATACGGTGCGACACACGTGCTAGAATTTCGCGCGATGGGACGCCTGTGCGGCTCACGTTACGAACGCGAAGCGCGCCAGCGCGGCTGGATGCGCATTGCCGGGCTGGACGAAGCAGGCCGCGGCTCGCTTTTCGGCCCTGTCGTCGCCGCGGTCGTGATTCTTAATCCCCGGCGGCGCATTGTGGGTCTGGATGACTCGAAGAAGCTCGCGCCGGAGCGGAGAGGCGAACTCGCCGAACGAATTCGCGCGCACGCCCTCGCTTGGGCCACCGCTGAAATTGATGCCGCGCGAATAGACGCCTGGAACATCTATCAGGCAAGCCGCCAGGCCATGGTCGCGGCTCTTTCCAGGATTGATCCCCTGCCGGATTTTCTGCTGTTGGATGCCGTCGAGCTGGACCTTCCCATCGAGCAGAAAGCCCTCATTCATGGCGATGCGCGCTCGGTTTCTATCGCCGCTGCCTCCATTCTTGCGAAAGTCGAGCGCGACCAGCGAATGGAGGAATTCGATCGGATATATCCGCAGTACGGACTGGCGCAGCACAAGGGATACTGCACGCCGGAACACATGGAAGCCCTGCGGCGCCACGGCCCGTCGCCGCTGCACCGCTTCTCCTACGCGCCCGTACGCGATGCGCGCTGCTGGGCAGCAGGCGCAACTCAATCCCCGCTGCCGCTGGTGGCTTCAGAGGCCTGCGCAGCGCCGCTTCTTTCCGACGACTGAATCGCCCGCTCGTATCAGGCGAAAAGCCCTGATTGCCGGCGCGGCTCTTCCCTGCCGAAGTGCTTGTAGGCCAGTGCCGTCGCTATGCGGCCGCGAGGGGTCCGGTCGAGCAAGCCGAGTTGCATGAGGTACGGCTCGTAAATCTCCTCGATTGCGTCCTCTTCCTCGCTCAGCGATGCGGCAATGGTGTTCAATCCAACCGGCCCGCCGGAATATTTCTCAATAATGGTGAGCAGCAGGGTGCGGTCTACTTCATCGAGGCCGTGTTCATCCACGCCGAGCATGGCAAGGGCATCGCGGGCTACGTCTAACGTAATGCGCCCCTGCGCGCGGACCTCCGCGTAATCGCGGACGCGTCGCAACAGCCTGTTCGCGACGCGCGGCGTGCCGCGGCTGCGGCGTGCAATTTCGGCCCCTCCTGCTTCGTCAATTTCAATGCCCAGAATGCGCGCCGAGCGCTGAACAATCTTCAGTAAGTCCGCGGGCGTATAGAAGTCCAGGCGGTGAACGATCCCAAAACGCGACCGTAGCGGCGCCATCACGAGGCCGGCGCGCGTGGTGGCGCCAACCAGCGTGAAATGATTCAACTGATACGGATGCACGCGAGCGCCCGGCCCTTGCCCGATGATCAGGTCCACTCGAAAATCTTCCATCGCCGGATAGAGAATCTCTTCCAGCGACGGCTGCAGCCGGTGAATTTCATCCAGAAACAAAAAATCGCGCAAATCGAGCGACGTGAGGACGGCTGTCAGGTCGCCTTTCTTTTCCAGCAGCGGCCCCGAACTGATCTTGATGGCCGAACCCATTTCATTGGCAAGGATCTGCGCAAGCGTGGTTTTTCCGAGGCCCGGAGGACCGTAGAGCAGCACGTGATCGAGCGCTTCGCCGCGCGCCCGCGCCGCCTGAACCGCAATGAGCAGGTTTTCCTTTACGCGATCCTGGCCAATGTATTCATCGAATGCCGAGGGGCGGACGCTCGCCTCAATGCGCGCGTCTTCATCCAGTACGCGTCCGGAGACGATGCGGTTGTGAGTCTCGGGCATGGCCATCACATTTTATACCGGTTGCACGGGACGCGGAGAAGGCTATGGACCGCGTCGCTCTCCCACGCCTATTCTTCGCGGGGCGCCCGCGCCGTCTTGCGCATCGCGGCCGCGCCGAGCACCTGAAGAGCGAGCCGCAGTATACCCTCGAAATCAGCGGCGCCTTGCTTCCGCGCAGCCTCGATGGCCTTTTCAACGGACGAAAGATCGTAGCCGAGATTCGTGAGTGCGGATGCTGCGTCGGATTCCAATTGAGAGCGTCCCGCAGGCTTCGTCGCGCCCGGCACTTCCACCGCGCTTATCTTGTCGCGCAGCTCGAGGACGATTCGCTCGGCCGTCTTGCGGCCCACCCCGGGAATGCGGACAAGCTGAGCAAGGTCGCCTGCGCGGATCGCGGGAGCCAGATTCTCAATGTTGATGCCGGATAGGATGCGCAAAGCAAGAGATGGGCCGACGCCGGAGGCGGAGATCAGCAGCTCGAAGCACTGCTTTTCACGTGACGTCAGAAACCCATATAGCGCGAGTTGGTCCTCGCGGAGATGCGTGTGAACGAGCAGTGTAACTTCGCTATGCAACGCACCCAGCCCCGAAAAAGTCGAAAGGGGCACCTGAAGCTGGTAACCAACGCCACCCACGTCCACCAAGACGTGGTTTGGACGCTTTTCAACCAGCTTGCCGCGCAGCGAGCCGATCATGCCGACGGATTATCAATCACGCCCGCAACCCTGTCAAACACACATGGCTTCACATTGAGATAAGCCTGTGACAGGCTAGTCGCTTCGACAAAAACTCCCAAAAATCATACGTGAGATATACAACGACAGAAGCGCTACCGCTTAAGATATTTTTTGCCAATCACGAAAAACCTGCTTCCTGAGCGTGCCTTGCCGCGTCCAATCTTGGACGAGGGGCAGCGCAGTACTTAAGGAGACAACAGATGCGGGTCCGCGGTATCTGCATAGCAGTAGCAGTCACAGCCGTTCTGATCTTCATGTTCTCCGCCGGGGCTCCAGCGAGCTTCGCGGCCAATACTGTTTCGGCCACAATGGACCTTCTCAGTCCGGCAAGTCTGGGGGGAAAGCAGCTGCGGCCCGCCACGTATCAGGTAAAGGCGGACGATAGCAAAGTGACGCTGTTGCAGGGGAAGAAAGTGGTCGCCGAATCCGCAATCCAATGGAAGGACGAGCCGGACAAGTCGCCCTATTCGGCAATTATTGTGGACGGCTCAAAAGTGAAGGAATTTCACTTCAGCGGCAAGCGGAAATACATCGAAGTGACCGACGGGCAGTAATTTTACCCTTTGGATCGCCTTGCGGCGACGGCTTCGTCGATCAGGGCGTCCAATTCGCTGCGGGTAAGCGAGATTCGCTCTTCGCCGCGAGTCGCCGCCGTGTGGGATCCGTTGCGCCCGGCCTTGGCCTCGCCGCTCGACTCCTGACGGCAATAGGCGGCGCGCAGGGCGTCCACTTGTTCGCGCGAGAGGAGGTTCTGATTACCGAGGATTCGCGTCACCAGCGCGACGCGCGCGAAATGCTCCGCCGTCTCCATGCGGAAAAACGCGGTGAGCAGATCGGGACCGTAGCTGACCACACCGTGATTCGCGAGCAGAATCGCGTTGTGGCCGGCAACGAGGGGCTCGATGGTCTGGCTGAGGGCGGGAGTGCCGGGCATGGCATAAGGGGCGAGCGGCACGGCGCCCAGCGCGACCACAAGTTCGGCCAAGATCGGGCGGTCCAGGGGCATGCCTGCGGCGGCGAATCCAGTGGCGGCCGGCGGATGAGCATGGCAGACGGCGCTGACGTCTGGACGCAAGCGATAAATCGTAAGGTGCATCTGAAGTTCGGAGGAAGGATCGCGCTCGCCGGCTATCTTCCGCCCATCGAGATCGGTGATAACCAAATCCTCGGCCTGCAGCATGCCCTTGCTGACGCAGGTGGGGGTGGTAAGGACGCGGCGCCCATCGAGGCGTAGAGACACATTCCCGTCGGTGCCCGCCACGTAACCGCGGGCGTAGATCAAGCGTCCCGCCACGCAGAGATCGCGCCGGTGTTCTTCTTCCGCTTTCCGCGCCCCCGGAAAGATAAAATCGGGGTAGTTCAGTATCCTCGCCCCCCTGAGGATTATACCGCCGCGACTCGCAAAGTCGCGATGCGCCCTTTATACGCAAAATGGCGACCGGATGCTAGGCATAAATTCCGCGGAGTTTCAGCGCGCGGGCTACGCGGTCAATTGCAAGCATGTAGGCGGCGATGCGATTACTTACATGGTGCGTATCCGCGTAATGGACCACCTGGCGAAAGCTATTCTCCATCATGTGTTGCAGGCGGTCGTTCACCTCGTGCTCTCGCCAGAAAAAGCCCTGCCGGTCCTGCACCCATTCGAAATAGCTGACGGTTACGCCGCCGGCATTGCCCAGGATATCGGGAATGACGAAGATTCCCTTCTTTTCGACGATGGGGTCCGCATGCCAGGTGACCGGACCATTCGCGCCTTCGCAAAGGATGCGGCAATCGAGGCGTTCGGCGTTCGCAGACGTAATCTGATTTTCCGTCGCCGCGGGAACCAGAATGTCGCACGGCCGGAACAGGATTTCCTGAGCCGAAATCTTTTCGCCTCCTTCGGGAAAGTCGGGAAGGGGTTTCCGCCGGCCGTAGACCCATTCGTGCAGCTTGGCGACGTCAAAGCCATTCTCGTTGTAAAGCGCGCCGCCGATATCGGCTACCCCGATGATCTTGTAGCCGGCCCGGTGCATCAGCAGGGCCGCCGTGGATCCCACGTTGCCGAACCCCTGCACGATCACGCGGGTTTCCTCACGCTTCATTTGCAGGCGTGCCAGCGCCTGATCGCAGCAGATCATTAGTCCTCGGCCGGTGGCCTCCTTGCGGCCCTGAGAGCCGCCAAGTTCCAGAGGCTTTCCGGTAACGACAGCCGTAGTGGCGGCGCGGGCATGCATGCCGTAGGTGTCCATCACCCAGGCCATGACCTGGGCGTTCGTTCCAATGTCCGGGGCGGGGATATCGCGTTCGGGGCCAAGCCACTCGCTCAATTCAGCTGTGTAACGCCGGGTGATGCGCTCGAGCTCGCCTTTCGAGAGCTTCGAAGGATCGCAGATCACGCCTCCCTTTGCGCCGCCGAAGGGAATATTGACGACCGCGCATTTCCAAGTCATCCACGCGGCGAGGGCGCGCACCTCGTCCAACGTGACATTCGGCGAGTAGCGGATGCCCCCCTTGCCTGGGCCGCGAACCGCGGAATGAAGCACGCGATACCCAACGAATACCTCGAGGCGGCCGCTATCGCAGGCGACCGGGATATAGACGGTGATTTCCTTGCTGGGATATTTCAGGTAGCGGTAGACATCTTCTTCCAATCCAAGCTGGCGAGCGGCAGCTTCGAAGCGGGCGTCAGCGGATTCGAAGACGTTGAGCTCATCGTTGACGACGGGGGGCATGATTCCTCGATTCTCCGAAATGAGTGCGAAAGCGCAAGGCGCGTACCGGGGGCAAGTATACGAACGGCGATTCCGGGGCGCAACGTTTACCGTAGATTAGAACGGAATTTGCGGTGCAAACACGGGGGTTAAGGCGGTTTCTAATCCCCGTACCGTAGATTAGAAATTGGGCGGGTGCGTCGCGCCGCGAGGTGTCTTTGCCGATTGTCATCGCGCTCCTCGGCTCCTTTCGGTCCCGCGGGGCGGTGCGTTTAATTCCAAGGCGCACCTTTAGCGCCTTCGAGCGGGCCGGAAATGGTCCGGTTCGCCCCACGTGCCATCCAATTGTTATTGGATACAGTGATTTATGGCATAGTAATGGTTAAAAGTCAAGGGTTTTTTGGCGATGGCTCGGCGGCTTCGATTGCGGCGATTTGGCGCAGGATGGTTTCGACGACGAATTCATCGCCGCATTTCGAGTTCATCATCAGGTGGTAGAGCGGGCGATGGGGCCATTCCTTGCCGAAGTAGTGGCGGATGAAGGAGGCTCGCTCGCGGTCTATTTCCTCGATGAGCTGGCGGGCTTCCTTCTCGGATTTGCCGATGGACATCACGCGCTTGATTTTTTCCTCGCGGGGGGCGTAGACGAAGACGTGGAAGGCATCGTCGCGATGACGAAGAATGTAGGGCGAGCCGCGGCCCACGATGACGCAATTGCCGCGCGAAGCGGCGCTCTCGACCACTTTGTGGAGCGCGGCAACCATCCAATCGGTGTCTGGGAGTTGCTCGGTGCTGACGGGAAGGGCGCGCTCGTAACTGCCGCGCGCGAAAACCTTGAACAGCCGGGTGAGGAGCGAATCCACCTGCTCGTCGCGACGCCGAACGGCTTCGGGCGCGACATTGGCGACGCGGGCGATTTCCGCGGAAAGCTCCTCGTCCCATAACTTCCAGCCGAGGCGGCGGGCCAGGCGGAGGGCAATCATGGCGCCGCCGCTGCCATATTCGCGCTCGATGGTGATGATGCGGATTGGCACGGGGGTTTTCGCGGGATTAGTGTACCGCCATGGTGCTGCCGGGCTTTACTTTTTTGATCAGGAAGACGCACGGGATCATGCACAGCACGAATACGCCGACGAGCCAGAAGTCGTCCAGATAGGCGAGCGTGGTGGCCTGCCGCTGGATCATTCCGGAGATCACGGCGCGGGCCTGCATGGCAGCGCCATGGGCGCTTGAGCCGTGCGCCATGAGATGGGCGGTGAGCCCCTGAACCGCGTGGTGCAACATGCCATTGCCGGCGCGAACGTGCTCGCTGAGGACGGACTGATGAAATTGGGCGCGGCGGGAGAGCATGGTGGTAACCACGGAGATTCCCATGCTTCCGCCTACGTTGCGGGCCAAATTGATGAGGCCGGAGGCGGCGTTGTTCTTCTCCCGGGGCAGAAATGCGTACGCGGCCGTGTTGATGGGAACGAAAAGGAAGGCGAGGGCCAGGGCCTGAAGCACGCGCGCGAAGGTGACGGTGCCGAAATTTATGAGGGTATCGAAGCGCGTCATGTAAAAGAGAGAAAACGAAAGCAGAACGAGGCCGAATAGAAGCATCCATCGCGCGTCATATTTCGAGAGCAAGAAGCCGACCAGCGGCATGGCCGCCATGATGGCGAATCCCCCGGGCATCAGGACGAGGCCTGCCTGTTCAGCCGTGTAGCCCATGATCGTCTGCACGAAGAGGGGCAGAAGGACGGTGCTGGACATCAGGGCGAAGCCGACCATGAACATCAGCAGGTTGCTGAAGGCGAAGGAACGGTCGCGGAACAGGTGGACCTCGATAATCGGGTGCTTGTGGAACCATTCCCAAATGGGCAAGACGAGGAGGGCCGCGACGCTGACGATGGTCATGATGAGGATGAAATGGGAACCGAACCAATCATCGCGCTCGCCCTTATCGAGGACGACTTGAAGCGCGCCGAGGCCCACGCCGAGCAGGCCGAGGCCTACATAATCCACGCGGAAACCCTTGCGCGGCTTTCCGCGCATGTACGACGGATCGCTGATCAGGGCATTTGTGAGCACCAGGGAAAGTATGCCGACGGGAATATTGATGAAGAAAATCCAGCGCCACTCGAAATTGTCGGTAATCCAGCCGCCGAGCGCAGGGCCAATGGCCGGCGCGAGAACGACGGCCATGCCGTATACGGCAAAGGCCATGCCGCGCTGCTTGGGCGAAAACGTGTCCGCCAATATCGCCTGCTCGCTCGGCTGGAGGCCGCCACCGGCCGCCCCTTGCAGAACACGAAAGAAAATCAGGGCGCCCAGGCTGGGGGCGATGCCGCAAAGAAATGAGCTGACGGTAAAGAGCGCGACGCAGGACATATAGAAGCGCTTGCGGCCGATCAGGGAGGAAAGCCATCCGCTCATCGGCAGCACGATGGCATTCGATACGAGATAGGAGGTGAGAATCCAGGTGCTTTCGTCCACGCTGGCGGAAAGGCTGCCGGCGATATGGGGCAGCGAGACGTTGGCCACGCTGGTATCGAGGACTTCCATGAACGTGGCGAGCGTAACCGTGAGGGCAATCACCCACGGATTGACGGCCCGGCGGCCAGCGGCCGCGCCGGGGAACGCCGCAGCGCTGGCTTCGGCACTCACCGGATGAAAACCTTCGGCTCGCAGGACATTCCAAGCCGGAGGTAGTGGTCCTGATTCTGGCCGGGATCGAGAACAATCTTCACGGGGACGCGCTGGACGACCTTCACGTAATTCCCGGTAGCATTTTCGGGCGGGAGCAAGCTGAGGCGCGCCCCGCTGGTGCCCGCAATGCTATCCACATGGCCTTTGTAGGTGCGTCCGCTGGCATCCACATGAATTTCGACGTGCTGGCCGGGGCGCATATCCTTCAATTGCGTTTCCTTGAAGTCGGCGGTGACCCACACGTCAGCGAGGGGAACGATGGTGAGGAGTTGCTGGCCGGGCTGCACATTCATGCCTACTTCGACATTTTTGGCAACGATGCCGTCCATGGGGGCGATGATTTTCGTGTATTCGAGATTCAGCTCCGCCTGATCGAGGGCCGCCTGCTTCTGACGGACGGTGGCTTCGGCGGAAAGGGCGCGGGCACGGGTGGAGGCGACCCGGCGGGGGCCGGTTTCCGAGGAGCGGAGGTTCGCTTCGGCTTGCGCGAGCTGGCCGCGCGCCTGGGCGATCTGCTCGTTGGCGGCAGAGGCCGAGGCACGCGCCTCCGCAACTGCGGCCGCGCTGGCCTTGGCGGCGGCGACGGCCTGATCGTACATTTGCTCCGAAATCTCGCGCTTGGCGATAAGCTGCTTATAGCGGCCGAGATCGCTTTGGGCTTTGGCGTTGTTGGCTTGGGCCTGGGTGAGTTGCGCCTGCGCCGCATGGGATTTCTGCTGCGCGCCTGAGATACGCGCTTGCGCCTCGTCCACACTGGCCTGCGCGGAAGAAAGTTCGCTTGAAGTGCTGACGGAGGCGATCGGCACGTTGATATTTAGGGCCTGGGCGCTGGCCTGGGCGTCCGTGAGGGCGGCGCGGGCCTGCTCGACGGCAATCTGATAATCGCGGGGATCAATTTCCACGAGCACGGCGCCGGCTTTGACGACCTGGTTATCGTCAACGTTTACTTTCTGGACGTATCCGGAGATGCGCGCGCTGATCGGCATGAGGTGGCCGTCAATCTGGGCATCGTCAGTGGATTCGTAGCTCGAAAGGTATCGCCAGCCGAAAAACGCGGCGATCAGGACGGCGAGCACGAGCAGGATGAGAATGATGCGCGCGTGGGGATGCGCCCGGAAAAAGCGGCGCGGCCGCGAGGGCGGCGCCGGAGCCGAATGCGCGTCGGAGGGGAGCGCCTCCACGCCGGGGTCCTTCCGTGTTTCCGCGTCTGTGACGCCGGTTTGGTCTGCCATGGCTCAGTTTCCTTTGAAATATTGCTTAAAGGTTTCTTCCGCGGTTCCCATCGCGCGGGCCAGCGAAATCTTTGCGTAATTGAAGGAGTAGAGGCCCGAGATGTAGCTTTCGTGGGCGCTGGCCACTTGCTCTTCGGCTTGCACGACTTCGACGGTATCGGTGACACCGGCGGAGAAGCGATCGCGGGCCTGGGCGAGCGTCTGCTCCGCTAAATCAATGTTGCCGCGGGCGACGCTGACCAGTTCCTGCGAGGATTCCACGTTGAGCAAAGCGGTGCGAACGTCGGCGTCAATTTGCGCGCGCAAATTGTCGTAGCGCTGGCGGCTCTGTTGCAGGCGGGCGTCGGCCTGGAGAATATCGCCGTGGGCAGCGTTGCCGGCGAAAATCGGAATGTTGAGGGTGCCGCGAACGTCGAAGACGCCATGATTCGAGCTGATGTGCTGGCCGGCAATACCGTAATCGGAGCTGAAGCCGAGGGTCGGATAGTGCTCGGCGTGGGCTGCCTTCTTCTCGAATTCGGCGGCGCGCACGTCCGCGGCGGCCGCCTGCAAATCGGAGCGCGAGGATTCGGCGCGCTTCACGGCGTCGTCGACGGACATGGCCGTGAATGCCTGATAGGGCGATTTATCGGTGAGATCGAATTGCTGGCCCGGCGCGAGGCCGATGACGCGCGCGAGGGACAATTTTTGTATTTCGAAATTATTTCGCGAGGCGATCAATTGCTGCTGGCGGGTTTGCAGCTCGACCTTGGCGCGAAGCGCGTCAATGGAGGGCGATGTGCCGGCCTGGACCTGGCTATCGGCCTGGTCATAGAGCGCCTGGGCGGAATTGACCTCGGCCTGCGCGGTATCCACGCGCGCGCCCGCGGCAGTGACCTGCAAATAACTGTAGCCCGCGGCGAGGACGACGAGGTCGCGCGCGTCCTGATAGGTGTATTGAGCGGATTCGACGCGCTGCTTCGAGGCGCGCTCGGCGTTGACGGCGCTCCAATCGAAGACAGACTGGGTGAGACTGGCGCGCGCGTCGAAATAGGAGAATGGCCCGACGATACTTGGAATCGTGGCGCCGGGAAAATTGAAGCTGAAACCGAACTCCTTCAGGTTGACTTGCGATATGTCCACATACGGGGAGGCGGAGACGTGGGGCAATAGCGCGCTCAACTGCTTCCAGCGGGCGCCGCGGGCGCTTTCGAGATCGCCGCTGGAAAGCAAAAGGCCGAGATTCTGTTGCAGGCCGCGGTGAATTGCGTCGCTGAGCGAGAGATGCAGGGTGCCGGGCACGAGCTTGGCCGGAACGCTGCCAGCGAATGCTCCCTGCGCAGGGGCGCCGGAACCGGGCATTCCCGCAGGGCTCGCGGCCGATTGGCCAGCCATGCCGGAATTGGCGGCGCCGGCCGAAGAGCCTCCTTGCTGCACGGTTGCGCTTGCCGCACCGGAGGCAGACGCGGCCACTGCGCCAGGGGCGGCCTGCCCGAACGCGGGCAGGACTCCAGCGGGTAAAAACGCGCCCAGAAGAATCACGAACACTGCTCGGCGGCTTCTCACGGATTCAACTCCCCTTCCCCATGCAGCTATGGATGAAAGTTGCGCGTGCTAGGACTCAACGGTTCTTCGTACGATGGTGCGTTTATTGCGGGGCCGATTCCCTGCGCGCGCGGGTCGCGGCCGCGCGGCATGCGGCCCGGAGGCCCGCAGGCCGGGGCTGAGCAAATCCCAAACGCCTCCGGCCGTCTGCCGGAGCGAGGCGACGGGATTCATGGCCCAGGCCATGGTTACGCCGAGGAAAATGGTTTGCGTGAGACGCGCCATTTCCGCGGTGGAGAGACCGGCGCGGACTTCGCCTCGCTGCCGGGCGACGGCAAAGATTTCAGCGAGAAGGCCGCGACCGATGATCAAGCGCGATTCGAGTTCCTCGCGCACGGCGGCGCAGGAAGCGTGGGCGGCATAAATGGCGCGCAGCAGGGCTGGATTTTCCTTCGACTGGCCGGCTGCGTCCGTGGCGAGGTCTTTCAGGACGGCGAGGACCGATCCGCGGGTGGAGCGGGCGCGATCGAGGGCCTGCTGCACGGCGGCGATACGCTCGCCTCCAAATGCGGCGAGAACGTGTTCCTTGGTGGGGAAATAATTGAAGAAGGTGCCCTTGCCTACGTCGGCGGCTTCGGTGATGTCCTCGACAGTCGTTTTCAGGAATCCGCGGGTGGCGAAGAGATGGAGGGCGGCGCGATAGAGGCGCTCGCGCGTTTCGGCGCGGCGGCGTTCGCGGCGTCCGGCGGGGCGCGGCGGGAAGGAACGATTTTTCGTGTGGAGGTTGCGTTTCATGGTTCGCTTAGCTTCGCTCGGTTTATGTGACCTTAAATCATTTACGACTATAGGTCAGATGTGGATGGCAGTCAAGCACGAAGATTCGCGCCTAATGGGAACCGCGCCGGCGAATGGTGCGGCCGGCGCGGCGGGGTGCGAAACTTATTGCAGGTTTTTCGGGCTGTGCTGGTTGAGGGTTTGGATCAGCGTCTTGGCGGCGGGGGGCACGGGGACGGTGCCGTGGAGGACGATGTCGCGCGCATCAATTTTCTTGCCGTAGATTTGCTGGTTCGCGGAATTGTCCGGGCGGAGCGTGGAGCCCTCGAGCGAGATGCCGGCAAAGAGGCCGCGGGAGCGCGAGTAGGTGAGCACCTCGGCGCGCATGGTGGCGTCCGTGTCGGCTTGGGCGTTGCGGCCCTTGGGACCGGCGGCCGCGGCGGCGTCCGCGCCCAGCTTGACCTTGCTGGTGAGGATCGAGCTTGCGCCGCGGGGATTCATAATGAGGAGCACGAAATCGGTGGCTTGACCGCCGAGCTGCAAGCCCCAACTGCCGCCCTCGAGCGCCATCATGGTGGGCGCGCCCCATGGGCCGCGGAAATCGTTGCCGCTGCGGCACGTCATCGCGCCGCGGCCGTAGCTGCCTCCAAATCCAAACGCAGCCTTGAGCACCGAAGGCATGACGATGACGCAATCGGCCTTGTCCAGCAGATTTTGGGGAATATCGTCGGGGACGTTGAGAATTTCCTTGAGGACCTCGCCGGCATTTTGCAGGCGACTCTCTTCTTTACTTTGGTTTTTGGCGCTGGCGGGGCCCGCGAACATCAGGAGCGGCAGTGCAACGAGCGCTGCCGCGATGAGCAGCGGTAACAGCTTCTTCATAAGAGCCTCCTCTAAGCCTGATCTGATGATAAGAGTTTCGCGAGGAGAGCGCAATCTCGCGGGGCCACCGCCCGGCGATTGCTCGGAAAGGAAGATAAGTCGCCAGCGCATGGAATATAATCTGGCGCGTGCGCTTGCTGAGACGGAGGGCCACGGTGATCGCGGCCGCGGGAGTGTGCGCGGCGTGCCTGGGATGGGGCTTGCGCGCGGGGCAGAAGGTTCGTGCGCGGCCTTCGAGCGCGGCGCGAAGACCCGCCGCCGCGACGGATGCGAGCCGGCTTCGCGCGCGCATCGAATCCATATTGAAGCAATCGCCGGCCGAGCAGGCGTATTGGGGCGCGCTGATCGTGGATCGCGACACGGGAAACGTGCTCTACGATCGGAATGCGGATCATTTCTTCGCGCCTGCGTCGAATGCGAAGCTCTTCACGACGGCGTTTGCCCTTTCGGCGCTGGGCCCGGAATACCGATTTCGGACGACGCTGGAATCGAATGGCGCGCTCGGCGCCGATGGGCACCTTTCGGGGAACCTGATTCTGATCGGCCGCGGCGATCCCGACATTTCGAATCGCAAGTTTCCAACGACGGGACACGCGGAGCACGACGGCGCGGTGGACAAGGTGCTGGGCGAATTGGCGGACGCGGCGGTTGCGAAAGGGCTGCGCGCGGTGGACGGCGACATCGTGGCGGACGACAGCTATCTTCCCTACGATCCGTATCCCGCAGGCTGGACGGACGGGGACCTATTTTTTACGTTTGGCGCGCCGGTGAGCGCGATCGCGTTCAACGACAACACATTTTCGATCACGGTGCAGGCTGGGGCGCGGGCGGGGGATCCCGCCGTGCTCGGCGTGAGTCCGGCGGCTGCGGCGGGAACCTTCGGCGATGAAATCACCACGAGCGAGCCGGGCGGGCAGCCCGATATCGCCGTGGTGCGGCAGGCAAGCCCGGATTTTATTTTGGTGCGCGGCAGCATCCCGATGGGTCATGCGCCGCTGCGCATTGACCTGGCGATGAGCGAGCCGGACGAAATTGCCGCGCGGACGCTGCGGGAGTTGCTCGAGGCGCGGGGCGTGCACGTCGCGGGGCAAACGAGTACGCAGCATTCGCCGCCACCGATCACGACGGCCGAGGGCGATCCAGTGGTGCCGGCGCATTTTGCTCCGCTGCCGGAGGCGTATCCGTTGGTGCTGGCGGAGCATATGTCGCAGCCGCTGATCGAGAGCATTCGCGCGACCAACAAGCTGAGCCTGAATTCGCACGCGGAGCTTTTTCTGCGCGTCGCCGCGCGGGAGAAGACGGGCGTCGGCTCGGCGGCGATGGGATTGAAGCTGGAGCGCGAGTTCCTCAAAGGGGCGGGAATAGCCGATGGCGACGTGGTGCTTTCGGACGGCTCGGGATTAGCGCGCGATGATTTGGTGACGCCGCGCGCCGTGGTGCAATTGCTGCGCTACGCGGCGAGTCAAGCGTGGGGGGCGCGATTCGCTTCGACGCTGCCGATTGCGGGCGTGGACGGCACGCTCGATAATCGGCTGGAAGGGGCGCGCGCCGGCGGATTGATACAGGCGAAGACGGGGTCGCTCGAAGACGTGCATTCGATTTCCGGGTACGCCAGCACGGCCGGGGGCGAGTACCTGGTGTTTGCCATATTCGAGAATAATGATCCGCGGCACGGACGCGATGCCACCGCCGCGCTCGATTCCATCTGCGAAGCGATGGTCGAAAGCCCGGGGGCTGCGCCCGGCCGGCAGAAGAAATAGGGCTAAAATCTCGAAGGGGTTTTCGTGTCTCGATCCGCCGAACAACTGCTGGAATTCGACCGCTTGAAGGAGATTCTGGCGGGGTTCACCACGTGCGCGCCCGGGCGGCGCGCCACGCAATCGCTCGAGTTCCTGCAGGATGAAGGCGAGTTGGACCGTGAATTCGCGCTGATCCGCGAGGCGACCGAGTATCTTCGACAGGGCTGCGAATTGGGTTTCGGAGCGCTGGCCGATCCGGAACCGTGGTTGGGTCGGTTGGCGATTCCCGCGGCACCGCTTTCGAGCGCCGAGCTGCTCGATGCTGCTTCGCTCGCCGATACGGCGTTCGCGGTGCGGCGGACCTTCCAGGCGGACGCCGCGAAATATCCGCAGCTTTCCGCGCGCGCCGCTTCCCTGCCCGATCTGCGCCAGCTTTCGGGCGCGATCCGGCGCGCCGTGCTGCCCAACGGGGAAATCAGCGACGACGCCTCCTCGCAGCTAAAGCGTATTCGGGCCTCACTGGGGCAGGCACGCGAGAAAATCCGGCAGTCGCTCGAAGCGATTCTGCACGCTCGCGGCGATGCGGCGGGCGAAGACTACATCACGCTGCGCAACGAACGCTTCGTTATTCCTGTCCGCGCCTCGGAACGCCGCGCGGTGCCGGGAGTGGTTCACGGCGCGAGCGCCACGGGCCAGACCGTGTTCGTGGAGCCGCTCGATGCGATAGACCTGAACAACCGGCTCGTGCAGCTTGGCGAAGATGAGATCGCCGAAATCGCGCGCATCCTCGAGGAACTGAGCGAGCAAGCACGCGCGAATCGAGGCCCGCTGGAATCCGCCGCCGCGGGGGTGGCGCACCTGGATTCGATCCTCGCACGCGGGCGATTTGCGCGGACGTTCGATTGCACGATTCCGAGCTTCAGCAGCGGCAACCTGCTGCGCCTGGAAGACGCGCGCAATCCCGTGCTCGAAGCGACGCTGCGCCCGCAAGGCCGGGGCGCCGTTCCAATGAGCCTCATGCTGGGCGGCGACGATGCGAATCAGGACGCTTCCGCGGGAACCGTGATGGTGATCAGCGGGCCCAATACCGGGGGAAAGACCGTCTGCCTGAAGACGACGGGCCTCGCCGCGCTTTCCGCGCAGTCGGGCATACCCGTGGCGGCCCAAAGCGCGCAGATGCCCATCTTCGACCGCGTGCTTGCGGATATTGGAGACGAGCAGTCCATCGCCGCCAATCTTTCCACGTTCTCCGCGCACATGCTGAACCTGAAGTCCATGCTCGAGGCCGCCACAAGCCATTCGCTGATCCTGGTGGATGAAATGGGAACAGGCACGGCACCTGAAGAGGGCGCGGCACTGGCCGTGGCGCTGCTGGAGGAATTTCGGCGGCGGCGCGCGACGACGCTCGCCACGACGCACCATGATCGCCTGAAGGCATACGCATCCTCGACGCCGGGAATCGTGAATGCGGCGATGGAATTCGACGAGGCGGAGCTTCGGCCCACCTACCGTCTTCTGACGGGCGTACCCGGCACCTCGAGCGGGATCGAGATCGCGCGGCGGCTGGGCTTGCCCGCGCGCGTGGTGGACCACGCCCGAGCGAGCCTTTCCCCGGAAACGCGCGAGGCCGGCGAGCTGATCGCCTGGTTACATCGCAGCCGGGAGCAAATGCAGCAGCTCGAACGCGAATTGCGGGACGAACGCGCGCAACTGGAAGCGGAGCGGCGCGCATTGCAGACGGAATGGATCGAACGGCAGAAGAATCGTATCGCGGAACTCGAGCGCGGATTTCAATCGGCGCAGAAGGCCTTTGAAGCTGAGGTTGCGCGTCTGGCCTCCGACATTAAGGATCGCAACCTGCGCGCGCAATCCGAAAAGCAGGCGGTACGCGGAATGCGACGGGCCGGGGCGGAGGCGCGCGAAGAAGCGAACGCCGCGGTTCTGGAAGCCCTTGCCGCCTCACAAGCCGATCTAGGCGCCGCAGCGGAACGCCCGCCGCAGCGCGTCCCGCCCGAACAACTCTCCCCCGGATGTCGCGTGCTGGTGAGGGGTTTCAAGCAGCCGGCCGTCTTCCGCCGACAAGATGGCAGCTCCGCCGAAATCGCGGCGGGCCCGCTGCGAATGAAAGTTCCCATGGCGGACATAATCGGCCTCGAACCGGCCTCGGAGATGGCGAAGGCGCATGCTGGTGAAGCCGCCCGCGCGAGAGGTATCACGCTTCGTACCAGCCCAAGCGAGGAAGCCTCTGCCGATGAAATCAACGTGATCGGCTGCACAGTGGAAGAAGCGAGCCGGCGCGTGGACAAATTCCTGGATCAGGCGGCTCTGGCCGGAAAAGCGAGCGTACGAATCGTCCATGGCCACGGTACGGGGGCTTTGCGGCGGGGCCTTGCGGAATTCCTGGGCGCGCACCCGCTGGTGGAGCAGATTCGGGCAGAGGCAGAGGACCGCGGCGGGGCTGCGATCACCATCGCTGAGATTAAGCCGTAGGCTGAGGGCTGCGCGTGTGGCGGCTGGGCCGCCTTCCTTTGCTTGCGGCAGAGCCTTACGCAGGCACAGCGGTTGAGGTCACGTGGCTGCGCTTGCGCCAAGAATCCATGGCTGAGATTCTTCGGGCATCCTCGTCGGATGCCCTCAAGAATGACGGCGGGGCGGGGATGGAGATTCCCGCCTTCGCGGAGGCTTCGGCGCGGCAGGCAGGCCACGGCGGGCAGTTCTTTCCGTGCCGCGCGGCCAGCGCTGCGCGGGCTTACACTTAATGACTCCACATGGGCGGAGGGCTCGGGCGGGTCTCGCGGGCTATTGTGTATTGCTGCCGTGCCTCTCGCTTGGCTCGTTTATTGGGAACTGCGCGTGCAGCCCTGGCCATCGGCGACGGCGGTAAGCAGGCCGGCGGCAGCGGAAATTGTGCGGCTGTAACATGCGCCCGCCGAATTCGAATAAAAGTAGCGCTGCGACCCGTGGGATGCGCCGCTTGCGGGGCTGCCTGCGGGCTGCGAATCCGCGGGCGACGCGCTCTGGCGCAGCGTGCTTGAGAAGAGCGCCACGCCGTTGAGCGAATCCGTTTCGTCGCTTTCGTAGCCCTGATGAACCGAAGTGCTGCGCGAAGCGGCGCCACCCGCGCCTGCCCTGTCCGCGATTTCGATGCGCAATGGGAAAAGCGTGCGGCTTTCGAGCTTCAGAACGACAGCGCCATTTCGCGTGCTCGTGGTTGCGATGAATTCGGCGGACTGATGCAGCCGGCCTTCGCCGGCGGCGCTCGCGTGCTGCTCGTTCGTGAATCGGAGCTTGCCGTCAATCCGCGTCTCGATTTTGCCGTGCGAGCTATTGATGTAGCCCACGATCGTGAATTGCCGGGTTGCCGTGACAGTTCGTGTGCCTGGCGCGGCTGGTTCAGCGGTATCGAGCGACGGCGCCGCTTCCAGGGTATCCATGGTGACGCCGCCCGAGACGCGGGCCGAACCGCGGTCGAGATAAAGTAGCAAAGAACCGGCGGCGACGAAGCGATCCGCGACGCCGTAAATGCCAAGCGAAATCTGATGCGGCGAGCCGTCGCTGAGCAGCGCGGCGAAGGGCGTGAGGTCCACGCGACAGTGCGAAAGGCCGAGGGACTGCACGCCAGGGATCGGATTCCACAAGAGCGGATCGAGCGCGTCCGCGGAGAGCAGAGGATAGACGGGCGCTACGCCTGCAGGTCTGCCGTCTATCGAGACTTCCATTTCGCGGTAGGGATCGCCCGCGCAATCCGCCATGCGGTCCGCCGCGTCCTTCGGGGCGCACAGATACCAATTTTCGTCGTTCCCTTCCCCAGCGGCGATGGTGTCCAAATACGCCCGCTCAATATTGCGTGGCAGCGTGAATCTGCGCGAAACGGAGCTCTGGTCCGGGGAAATCTGCGCGTAAGCGGCGAGCGGCAGGATGGCGTCGGCGGTGCGATGAGCGGGATTCGCAATGTCTGTGCGATAGAAATCCAGCCGGAGGCTGCCGCTTATCTCGGCGGGATCGGAAATGCCTTCGGACGAGTCCATGGCGGCTTCGCCGTCATGTTCAATTTTTAATAGCGCGCTGTAGTCAGTCAAATCGCGCTCCATGCTCCAGGATTGGCCGGAGGAATCGGAAGGCGATGGAGCGGAGCCGAGATATAGATTCACGCCGCCGATCGAGATGCGCAGCAGGCGCTGGGCAGGCGCCCCGGGGGAAATCTGAAACGCGCCGGAGAGCACGACGGCGGACCATGGTCCCGCACATTCCGCAGGGGGCGCGTAGGCGAACTGCTTCATCGCGCCATCGGCGATGACAGAGCCGGAGAAGAGCTGAACCGTGCAGGGCTTCGAATTGGGATGCGCAACGCCCGGCGCGGCCGCCGAGATGCGCGGCGAACCAACCCGCGGGGGATCGGCTCCCTGCGCGCGAACCGGCAGAAAGGACGCCGAGAGAACGAATGCCGCGAAGGCGACCATCCATTGGCAGAGCCGGGATTGAAGCGTCATTGCGAAGTCACTCCAAACAGCGGCGTCGCGGGGCCGGGGCTGGCGTACTCAGTCTTGCGTCCGGCGAGGGAGGTGTCAAGCGCCGCGCCGGCTGGGGCACACCAGAGAGGCACCGCTGCGTGGGTGCGGCGGCCGGCGACGGTAATTCCGTGGGATTAATCCTCGAAAATCACTTCGGCGAGGGCCAGATTTCCGCTGTGGGTGATGGAAAGGGAGATTTGGCGGACGCCGAGGCGCTCGGAATGCGCACGAGCCGCGCCATCAAGCCGCAGTGTGGGCTTGCCGCCAGGGGCGTTGGTCACTTCAATATCGCGCCAGCGCACGCCGCGGGCCCATCCGGTGCCGAGGGCTTTCATGGCCGCTTCCTTGGCGGCGAAGCGCGCGGCGTAGCGCTCGAATTTATTCTTGTGACTCTCGCAATAGGCGACTTCGCGAGTGGTGTAAAGGCGATCGAGGAACGCGGCGCCGCGCCGCAGAATCGCCGCCGTGATGCGATCCACCTCGGCGATATCGAGTCCTAATCCGACGATCACGCGTGCTCCGGCGCGAGCGCAATCTTCGGGGCCGGGTCGCTCGCGGCAGGCGCGATTATACCTATAATAGAAAACCGCCGCGATGCGCCGGGCGGGAAGGAATCAAGCGATGCCGTCGTCCGCTGAAAAGATCAAAACCGCGAAACGCGAGCGACCTTCGGGTGCGAACGCGCCATGGAAGCTGCGGCGCGCGGGCGGCGTGCAGGCGTTGCAGGCACCCGCGCTTGCGCGGCTGGAATGGCTGGTCCACGGATTCAGCACCCGCCAGGGCGGTGCGAGCCGCATCGAAAGCGCGCGACCAACAACGAAGGGCACGCTTAATATGGGCTTCACGGATTGGGATTCGCGCGACAACGTGACGCAGAATCGTGAGAAGTTTGCGCGTGCGATCGGCGCCGAGCGGATGCCCATGCGGACGCTGCGGCAGATTCATTCCGATATCGTGCGGCGCGCGGACGCGGCCCAAAATGCCGCGCAAGACATTCCGAACGGGGATGCGCTGGTGGCCCGCGAAGCCGGCATCTTGCTCGCGGTGCAAACCGCGGATTGCGTGCCGATTCTGCTGGCGGACACCAAGCGCCGCGCCATCGCCGCCATTCATTCGGGCTGGCGCGGCACGCTTGCGCGCATCGCGGCAAAAACGATTGGCCGAATGCGAATGGAATTTGGGACCAAGCCGGCGGACGTGCTGGCGGCGCTGGGGCCGGGGGTCGGCCGCTGCTGCTTCGAGGTGGGCGCGGAGGTTGCGAAGGAGTTCGCCGCGCAATTTCCGGAGGCGCGCCAGTGGTTCGACGGCCCATTTGACGCGCTGGCGAGCGGCGAAAACGATCCGAACTGGCTTCCGTGGCTGACGATGATGCCGCCCGGACATCCGCCGCCCGCGCCGCGCGCGCATCTGGACCTGATCGCAGCGAACCGGGCGATCCTGGAAGCGGCCGGAGTGCCCGCTGCGAATATTTCGGCATCGGGATACTGCACAGCCTGCCGCACCGATCTTTTCTTCAGCTATCGCCGCGAAGGAACGACGGGCCGAATGATGGCTGCGATTGCGATGACGCAGAGGGCGCGGCGTTCGCCGCAGGAGTCAATTTTGGACGGAGCGATACGCTTAATCTGAGATGCGCGATGAGGCGGGGTTTTCGTGCGCGGCGGATTCGAGGAGCGCGAGCTGGCCGCAGGCAGCCATCACGTCCTGGCCTCGGGAATTCCGGACGAAGGCGGGCACGCCCTTTTCGTCGAGGATTTTGCGGAAGGCTTCGATGCGTGCGGCGTCTGGGCGTTCGTAGGGCAAATCGCCGGGATTCCAGGGAATCAAATTTACCTTGCAGCGCAAATTGGCGAGGAGCTTCACGACGCGGCGCGCGTCCTCCGGCGCATCGTTGAAGCCGCCGAGCAGAACGTATTCAAAGGTGAGGTGCTCCCAGGGCCGGAGCGGGTATTGGGCGCAGGCGGCGAGGAGATTTGCGAGCGGATATTTGCGATTGATGGGCATGATGCGATCGCGCTGCTCGTCGGAGGACGCGTTCAGCGAGATGGCGAGCTTCGGCCGTACGGGCTCGCGCGCGAGGCGTTCGATGCCGGGAACGATACCGCTGGTTGAAAGCGTGGCGTGCTTGGGCGAAATGCCGATCGCGTTCGGGTCGAGCAGGATGCGAAGGGCGGCCATTACGGGATCGTAGTTCAATAACGGCTCGCCCTGGCCCATGAGGACGATGTTGGTCCGCGGACGAAGCGCCGCGCGATTCTGCTGCAAGGCAACGAGCGCCTGGGCCACGATCTCACCCGCAGAAAGATTGCGCGCGAGGCCGAGCGTCGCCGTCAGGCAGAACCGGCAATCCACGGCGCAGCCCGCTTGCGTGGAGATGCAGATCGTCTGGCGATTTTCCTCCGGCATGAAGACGGCTTCGATGGTGGCGGGCTTTTCGCCGTCCGGCTGCGATAGGCCTAGAACGTAACGCACGGTGCCGTCTGACGACGTGTGTGCGCGCACGATTCGCGGTAGGGCGAGCGTTGCGACCGAGGAGAGGCGTTCGCGGAGGGATCCGGGCAGGTTCGTCATCGCGGCGAAATCGGAGCGATGCTCGGCGTACAGGGCGTGATAGAGCTGGTCGCCGCGATACGAGGGCTCGCCGAGGGATTGCGCGAAGGCGCGCAATTCGTCCACGGATTTGCCAAGCAGGTTTACGCGTTCGGGAGACAATGGCGAGATCCTGCGCACATCATAACACGCGCGGAAGGGCGCACCTGGCTGCGGCCGCGCGCCACGATGGCCGCGAGCGGGACAGGCGATCAGCGATCAGCGGCGCAAAAGCTTGAACGCGTGCCCGTTTGGGCCGAGGCCCTGCTTAAACGCGAGGTGTATCCAAAGCATGGCGAGCGGCTCGAGCAAACGCGAGGCAGTGAGCGGGCCTGCGTCAACCACTTCGAAGCCGAGGTCTTCGGCGAGCTGGGCGACTTTCTGTTTCGCGGAGGAATCGTCGCCGCAGATAAACATAGTCGCGCGCTCGGAGCCAAACTGCGGATGGGCGAAATTTGGGGCGCCGATTGTGTTGAACGCTTTCACCACTTTCGCTCCCTTAGCGAGCCGGGCAACCTGCTCGCCCGCGGAGGTGCTGGTCCCGATAACCAAGCCGGAAAAATCGGGCGCGAGGGGGTTGGTGCAATCCACGAGGATCTTTCCTTCTAGATTGCCGGCGGATTTAAGGGCGGCTTCGACGGCGGGCCACGGTACGGCGAGCACGACGACGCCGGCGGAGGCAGCGGCTTCCTGGACCGAGACGGCGCGGGCTTTGCCGCCGGCGTCCTTCAGCAGGCTTTGCACGTCTGCATCTTGCGGATTGCGGACGCCAAATGCCACGTCGTGGCCCTTCGCCGCCCAAAGCTTTCCCAGCGCGCCGCCAACATTGCCCGAGCCAATCACGCCAATTTTCATGCGACTCTCCTTCGATCTCGCGGGATTTTCCTGTTCACGGCCAGTATACGCGCATGGGATTCCACATCTGGCGATGTCGGGGCCGTCTCTCGCTGCAAGGCGAGTACAATGCCATCGGAGCGTAAGTATCGGATCGGATATTCCCGGGGCACGCTTGCTGAAGCGGCTGCGGGGATTGGCTTGAAATATCCGGCGGCAGGCGCGCGTATAAACCTATGGAGAGGCGGAGAGGCAGCGCGGAGGAGATGAGCACCGCGGCACTGGCGAAGTTGCTGGCCGAGGTGCGCGCAGGCGATGCGAACGCCTGGGGCGAACTCTATCGGCAGCACGCCGCCGCGATCTTTCGTCTGTGCCGACGCGTGCTGCCCACGCGCGAAGACGCCGAGGATGCAACAACGGAAATCTTCATGAAGGTGCGGCAGAAGCTCGGCAGCTACGATGCGTCGCGGCCGTTCACGGCGTGGCTCTACAAGGTTGCGAGCAATCACTGCTGGGACCTGCTGCGGCGGCGGCGCATTCGCCAGGACCTCGAGACCGGCGAACTCGAGGACATGCCGCTACAGCATCCGGACCCGAGCCAGATCGAGCGGTTGCAAACCCTGCACAGCGGCAGAGAGGTGCGCGCAGGGCTGGCGCGGCTGCCGGACCGTTCGCGAATGGCGCTGGTGCTGCGGTACTACGCGGAGATGAGCTACGATGAAATCGCTGAAACGCTCGGCGTGCGGCGCGCGTTTGTAGGAGTGCTGCTGCTGCGGGCGCGCCATCAATTGCGGGACGCGGTGGCCGCGACACGGGCTGCGGCGCCCAAGACGCTATCGGCGGGGGCACAATCATGAGCCACTTCGACGAAATGACGGCGTTGCTCTACCTGGATGGGCAGCTCGATGCGAGTCACGCTGAAGACGTGAAGAAGCACGTGAACGATTGTCCCGCGTGCGCGGCTATGCTGCACGCCATCGCGCACGAGGGCGTGTGGCTGCGCGATGCGCTTGCAGCGGATGAAGAAACTATTCCGGCGCAACTGGCGGGCGCGCCGGAGCGCGAATCCTTCCCGCTGGGATGGGCGGCGGCATTCGCCTTCGGGTGCGGCGGGGCGTACACGCTGTGGGCCGGGCTTATTGCGCCGTGGCAAGCGCAGGCGTCCGAGGCAGGATTCACGCAGGGCAATTTGCTGACGATGCTTTTTTTCAGCGGCGCCTTTTGGAGAGGATGGGATGCGATGCTGACGGGAATGGGCGTGGTAGCTGGGGCGATCCTGGCGGCAGTGGCCGCGTGGCTGTTGCGGCGGCGATGGAAATGGCTCACCACGGCGGCCGTGGTGGTGATGGGCTGCGCGCTCGTGATGCTCGCTACGCCCTCGCCGGCGGGCGCCGCGCAGGTGCAGCATGGCGATCCGGACTTCACGCTGCCCGCCGGGCAGACGGTGGAGACCGACCTGATCGTCTTCGGGAATTACGTGAGAATTGATGGGGACGTGAACGGCGATCTGATCACGTTCAGCCAGAACGTTACCGTCAACGGACAGGTGAAGGGCGACGTGATCTGCTTCGCGCGAGAGCTTACGGTGAATGGCGCGGTGGGCGGAAACGTGCGCACATGGTCGCAAAGCCTCACGATAGAAGGCACAGTGGAAAAGAACGTGACCGATTTCAGCCGCCAGTTCGTGTTGGAAAATAAGGGCACGGTGAACGGCTCGATCATGGGCGCGACGGGCGACGCCGTGCTGGACGGCACTCTCGGCGGGGACCTGCTGAGCGCGGCGGGGACCATGGAAATACAGGGCTCGCTCGGCCGAAATGCAAATATTCGCGCCGAGCGCCTGACGATCGGTCCTACGGCGGTGATCGCCGGGGCCACCAAGTACCGAGGCCGCGAAACACCTAAAATCTCGCCGCAGGCGAAGCTGGGAAGCCCGCCGGAAATCACGATCGAAAAGCGCGGGCCGGATTACACCCGATTTCGATACTACTGGCACAGAATCGAGCTGTGGGGCGCGGCTTTCCTCTTCGGCTTGGCGTGGATTCTGCTGCTGCCGGCCGTCTTCTTCGACGCGACCAACGCGTGCAAGAGAATCGGCCGCTCGCTCGGGTTCGGCGTGCTGTTCCTGATCGTAACGCCGATCATTGCCGGGATCGTGTGCATCACGATCGTCGGCTTGGGCATCGGGCTTGCGACTCTGCTCTTGTATCTAATTGCGTTGTATTCGGCGCAGATTTTTGTGGGCTCGTGGGTGGGCGAGATGCTGCTCGGTTCGCGCTATGGAGTCGGTGCAGCCACGGCCCGGCTGGCGCTGGGACTCGCCGTACTTCGCGTGCTGATCTCGCTTCCCTACGCGGGTGGATGGATTTTGCTCTTTGTAACGATCCTGGGACTCGGCGGGCTGATATTGGCGCTGCACAAGCGCCTCCGGCCGCATGCGACGGCTGTTGCCGTAGCCTGAGCGACTGCGCAGGATGCCCTTCGGACGATTCTGGCCGGCAGGTGTGAATATTCTTAAATCAGGCTGAGCCGCTTGCCCGTTGCGCCGATGATTTCGAGCGCGCGGGCGAGATCGGCGCGCTTGTGGGCGGCGGAAACAATGGTTCGCAGCCGAGCCTTACCTTCGGGCACCGTAGGATAGCCAATCGCCCCGGCGAAGACGCCTTCGGCGAACAGTTCGCGCGAGAAGTCCGCGGCGCGCGCGGCATCGCCCACCATGATCGGCGTGATCGGCGTCTGGCTCTTGCCCGTATCGAAGCCTAGCTTCTTCAGTCCGCGCTTGAAGAATTTCGTGTTGGACCAGAGCTTGCGAATCAGTTTCTCGCCCGTTTCGGAATCGAGCAGCGCGAAGGCCGCCCGGCAGGTAGCCGTAACCGAGGGCGGATGCGACGTCGAGAAAAGAAACGGCCGTCCGCGATGATAGAGAAACTCGATCAGGTCGCGCGAGCCGCACACGTAACCGCCGATCGAGCCAATCGCCTTGCTCAGCGTGCCGACCTGAATATCCACGCGGCCATGGCAGCCGAGTTGGTCCACTGTGCCGCGCCCGCGCGACCCGAGCACGCCAGAGGCGTGCGCGTCGTCCACCATCATGATGCAGTTGTATTTCTCGGCGAGATCGCAAACGGCCGGTAAATCGGCAATATCGCCATCCATCGAAAAGACGCCATCGGTGATGAGGAGCTTCTTGCCGGGCCAGTTTTCGGTTTCCTTCAGGATGCGCTCGCAATCGGCCGCGTCCTTATGCTTGAAAACTTTGATGGTAGCCTTGGAAAGGCGGCAGCCGTCAATGATCGAGGCGTGATTCAGCTCGTCGGAGACGATCAGATCCTCCTTGCCCAGGATGGCGGAAACGGTTCCCGCATTGGCGGCAAAACCCGATTGAAACACGACGCACGCCTCCGCCTGCTTGAACCGCGCGATCTGCTCCTCGAGCTCGAGGTGCATTTTCATCGTGCCGGCGATGGTGCGAACGGCTCCGGAGCCAACACCGAATTTACGGATGGCCTCGATGGCCGCGCGGCGCAGATTGGGATGCGTGGTGAGACCGAGATAATTATTCGAGCTGAGGTTGATGACCTCGCGCCCATCGAAATTCGCGACAGCCTTCTGTTCGCCTTCCAGAACCTTGAGCTGAAAATAGAGGTGCCGCGATTTCAGATCTTCGAGCGCCTCGTGAAGATACTGAAGCTGCGGGCGCGTGGTTGTTGCGGACATGATGCCTCCAGGTTTTATCTGCGCGAGAGCCGCGCGGGCGGCGAATGGCTTTTACTTCGGCACACCGCCGGGATAGAGCATGATCTTGCCCGCGTCGCCCTTTTCAAGCAGCGCGAAGGCCTGTTCGAAATTTTCGAGCGGCAGGCGCTCGCGAAACAACGGATCGAGATTCAGGCGGCCGTGCTTCAGCAGTTCGGTCATCTGCACCCAAGTGTCGAACATGCGGCGGCCGTAGATTCCATAGACCGTGGCGCCCTTGAAGATCACGTCGTTTACCAGATCGAGCGCAAAGGGTTCCTTGGGAATCCCGAGCAGCGAGGCCCTGCCGCCGGGGCGCAGCATTTGGAAGCCCTGTTGCAGTGCGGCCGGCGATCCGCTCATTTCGAGCAGCACGTCCGCGCCGGCGCCCGCGGTGGCCTCGCGCACGCGGTCGACAATGGTCGGATCGGCCGGGTCGAGCGCTTGATCCGCGCCCATTCGCAGCGCAAGCAAGCGGCGATGCGGATGAACCTCGGTGGCGAAGATTGATGCGCACCCGCAGGCGCGCGCCACGGCGATGGACATCAGCCCAATCGGGCCCGCTCCCGTCACCACGACGTTCCGTCCGGCGATTTCCCCGACGAGGGCGGCGTGGACGGCGTTTCCGAGCGGATCGAGAATCGCCGCGCAGCGTTCTGGAATCGCCGGATCAATCTTCCACACGTTCCGCGCGGGAATGCGAACCATCTCCGCGAAGCAGCCATCCGCATCAATGCCGATGATTTTCAGGTTTTGGCAGACGTGCGGCTGGCCCATCCGACACGGACGGCAATGGCCGCAATTCACATGCATTTCAGCGCTGACGAAATCGCCCGGGCGCACCGAAGTCACTTCCGCGCCGACCTTCTCCACATGCCCGCAGAATTCGTGTCCAAAGGTGAGCGGCGGCCGGATGCGCCCCGCGGACCAGCGATCCCAGCCGTAGATATGCACGTCGGTGCCGCAAATGGAGGCGGCACGAACCCGAATGAGCGCGTCGGCGGGTCCAAGATCGGGAACGGGCACCGATTCGAGCTGAGCGCCGCGCCCGGGACGAAGTTTGCGGAGGGCCTTCATCGTGTGGCGGCAGCGAAGGATACGCGATCCGCGACCGCCGCGAACAAAGATAGCACACGGGCGCCACCCGCAGCGCGAACGGCAAAAAGCCGGGCGCGAAGGCCGCGCTTCCGATACAATCCGGCGGTTCGCATGGCGCGCCGCGAGAAATTCAGGCGCGCGAAACACCAGGAGAAAGAACGTGAGCTTTTCTGAGCGGATCAAGGAAATTCGCACCGGGTTCGAGCCCGCGTTCTGGGTGGCCAACGTCTCCGAGCTCTTCGAGCGGTTCGCCTATTACGGGGTGTTTGCATCGCTGGCGATTTACCTGCATGAGTCACTCGGTTTTTCGGTGGAGAGCACGACGAATCTCGCCGGATTATTCGGAGGGCTGGTGTGGTTCCTGGCAATCTTCGGGGGGACGGCCGCGGATCGGCTGGGATTTCGCCGGGCACTCTCGCTTGCGTACCTCATTCTGACCATCGCTTATTTTCTGCTCGGCTCTCTGGGCGCGTCGTGGATGGCCTCGGTTCGGTCCGCGATTCCGCTGTGGTGGCTGGTGCTGATCCTGCTGTGCCTGCCGGCGCTGGGAATTTCGATGGTGAAGCCGTGCGTGGTCGGCACAACGGCGCATGCAGCGGACGAAAAGGTCCGCACGATGGGCTACACCATTTACTATTTTCTGGTGAATGTGGGCTCGGCGATTGGGCCGTGGGTCGCCGGATACGTGCATGAAAAAGTAGGCGTGCAGAACGTGTTTCGTGTATCCGCCCTGGCCGTCCTGGCGATGCTGATCGCCGTGCAGGTGTTCTTCAGGGATACGCAACGCTCGCGCCAGGAACGGCAAGGCAGCCTGGCCGACACGATGCGGAATTTCGGAACAGTGATTTTGAACGGCCGGTTCATTCTGTTTCTCCTGATCTTTTCGATTTTCTGGATCGCCTACTGGCAGGAATTCATCACCCTGGGTTTGTATATCCACGCCTACGTGAGTCCGAAAGCGGACGTGGAGCGCATCCTGATGACGGACGCCACTACCGTGATCGCGCTGCAATTCCTGGTGAGCTATCTGACGCGGAAAATGGGGGCATTTCGCGCGGTGAACCTGGGGGCGCTGGTCGGGAGCCTCGGCTGGCTGGTGATCGGCTTATCGGCGACCACATGGGCGGCCGTAGGCGCGATTTTTGTTGTCGCGCTGGGCGAAGTGATTTTCTCGCCGCGATATTACGAATACGTTTCGCGACTCGCCCCGGCCGGCCAGCAAGGGACGTATATGGGCTTCGCATTCCTGCCCATTGGAATCGGCTCGCTGGTTGGCGGCCCAGTCGGCGGCTGGCTATATCACCATTATGCGGAAGTGGTTCACAAGCCGAACGACTTCTGGTTCGTAAACACGGGCATCGGGCTCGTCTCGGCCCTGCTGCTGTGGATCTACGACGCGACTACCAAGCCGGTGGCGGCTCCTGCCGCCGCTGAAAAGCAATAGCCTGCGCCCGCGTTATGCCCGCAACATGGCAACCGCCTGGGCGGTGCTGACTAGCCGGGCGCCGCGCGAAGCCAAGTCCTCGATGGTGCGCCGGCCTTCCTGCAGATTCAGCGCCTCGATCGCGTCGGTCACAACCGATACCTTGCGCCTGCGCTGCAGGAGACCGCCGGCCGCGCAAGCCACGCAATATTCCGTGACCACGCCGCACACCACGTACTCCGCCTCGCAACCGAGGCGCTCAACGAGCTCGCTTGCGTGCGGATTGGTGAACACGTCGAGCGCTTGCTTCTGCAGCACAATCTGCTGAAATCCGGCGAGGTCGCGCGGAAGCGCGGTGGCGACTTCATTGGAGACAACGTGAAAGTTGGACGCCATTCCTTCGGGCACGATCCGCGCGCCCGGCGTGCCGGCGACGCAATGCGGCGGAAAATTCGCAAACTCAGGGTCGCTCTCGGAATGAGCGTCGGCGCTGGACACGATCAGGGCGCGCCCGGCGACCGCGGCGCCGACCAGTCGCTCGAGATTCGGAATGATCTTCTCGGCGCCGGGAACGTACAATTTTCCGCCCGGCAGCATGAAATCGGCTTGCGCGTCCACTTCCCACAGAACAGTTCGTACCGGCGGCACTATTTGCACTCCACTGCTATTTTACCGCGCCATCGCCTGCTCGGCCGCGAACGGTGCGCAACAGCCGCCGAAGGCCCGCGCTGTAGGAGACCCGATAATTCGCGCCGCGATGCAGGTCCCGCAATCGCGCCGGCAACTGCTTCAGTCCGGCGAGGCATCGTTCGCGCAACTGCGGAACGGGCTCGGCAGCCACGCACCGTTGCCCTTCGCGCATCACCTGCACCAGCAGCGGCTCTCCATCAGCGGATTCGCCTGCGAGCGCGATGGTGTCGCCCTTGAATTTCCCGCCGCGGTCGCGCAGGCGGAAAACCTGCTTGCGGCCGGGGTAGGTCGCCTTCGACTCGGAAAATTTCGCAGCACCGCGGACTCTGCCCCCGCGCTCAATTTCAACGAGCTTGTAAATCAAGCTAAGCGGCGACGCGTCGCCGGGAACTACCAGCGCGCTGCCGACACCGAAGGCATCTATCGCGGCGCCACGACGGAGCAGGCGCGCGATGCGAAATTCGTCCAGATCGCCCGAGGCGAAAATTTTCACGTCTTTCCAGCCGGCGTGATCGAGTTCGCGCCTTACCCAGCGGCTTTCGCGCCCCAGATCGCCGCTATCGAGCCGCACGCCGGCCGGCCGCGCCGGCAGCGCCAGGATTTTCGCGATTGCGCCGCGCACGCTGTACGTATCGAGCAGCAACACGGCATGCTCCGGGAACGCGCCCAAAAAATTGCGAAACGCCGCGGATTCGTCCTCGTGCGCCATGATCCAGGAGTGCGCCTGCGTGCCATAGGTCTCGATGCCGTAAATTTGCCCGGCGAGCACGTTGGAGGTTCCCTGGCAGCCGCCGATCGTGGCCGCGCGCGACGCCCAAAGGCTCGCCTGCGGGCCATGGCCGCGCCGCGCGCCGAATTCGACAACCTGGCGTCCCGCCGCGCCGGTGACGACGCGGGCCGTCTTGCTCGCGACGCTGGTCTGATATCCGATGGCCGCGAGAAGATATGTTTCCATGATCTGAGCTTCGATAATCGGCGCGGTCACGCGCAGAATTGGTTCGCCCGAAAATACGAGGGTTCCTTCGGGCATCGCCCAGGCGTCGCCGGTGAAACGAAACTTCGCCAGATAGTCGAAAAATTCGCGGCGCACGTGGCGGAACACCGGATGGCGCTCCAGAAACGCGATCTCCTCCGATGTGAAATGCACGTGCTCGAGGAATTCGACCGCCTGCTCCAGGCCTGCGGCGACGAGATAACTGCGGCGCGGTGGAAGGTGGCGGACAAACAGCTCGAAGCTGGCGCGGGCTTCGAAGCGGGTCTGGAGATAACCCGCGGCCATCGTAAGCTCGTAGAGGTCGGTTAGTAGCCCGGAAAATTCCCGCATGGAGGGATTTTAGCGCGCCTGGAAAGACAAAACCCCCACGCATTCGCCGCGGCTAAACGGCGACGCGTGAGGGTTCCCATCCGAAAGCGGCGCCCCGATGCGGCTACTTCAGGACGGCGTCTTTCAAGGCCTTCGCGGCGCGCAGGCGCACGACGGTCTTCGCCTTGATCTTAATCGTCTCGCCGGTGGCGGGGTTGCGTCCCATGCGCGCCTTGCGGTGAGCCTTCACCACGCGCCCGATGCCAGGAATCACGAATTTGCCCGAACCGCCCTTGGCCTCTTTCACCGCGAGCTTGAACAACTCGTCGAAGAAAGCCGCCACCTGCTTTTTGGAAACCGGCTTTTCGGGAGTGCCGACTTTATCGCTGAGATGCGCAATGATCTTGGATTTGCTCAACGGAGTTGCCATCGAATTCTTTTTCCCTCCTCAGGGTTGTAGATGCTGTGGGGCCCCGGCTTCCGGGATGCCGCGTGCAATATAGCCGCAGTCCCGGATGAACGCAAGGAGAAACAATTCAAAAAAGCCCGAAAAATCGGGGAATTCCGGTTGATTTCGGAAAGCACATGCCAGGGACCCCAAGGCGGGTCAGTGTGGAAAGAGGCTCAGCGGCGGCTCGGGAGCAGAGAATTGCCCTGCGGTTAGATTCGGGTAAGCGAGCTTTCGCGTGATGTAGGATGAAACCCAGGCCACGGACAGCAGCAACGTTGAAATGGACCGGAGATGCTCGGAAGGCGACATCAGCAAGAAGAGAGCCAGAAATACGAGCGACATGCTGGCAAGCCTACACGCGAGATGGGCACTGCCGCTTGCGTGAGATGAACGCAACTGGCGCCGCCCAACAGCAAGCCGCTGCCAGTCCAACTGCGAATATCGCGCACAGATAACCAAGTCGCGGTAGCATTTCCGCAGGCCCCTGCAACGTCCCCAGCCAGAAAAATCCGGCTAATGAAACTACAAGAGCAACCGCGGCTCCGATTGCTTGACGCAGTGAAGGTTCTGCCACGTGCCACACGCACTTCCGCTCCCGAGCATATCACGTCCTTTCTGCCGATCACGTCCCTCGGGGCACCCGCCGACATTCGCAGGACGGGTTTGCCGCGGCGCGAAGGCTCGGCTAGAATGGCCGTTCCATGCCCAACGCCCGCATGAAACCCATACTCCTGCACAATTCGCTCACAAATCAGATCGAGCCCCTCACGCCGATTCGCCCGCAAGAAGTGCGCATCTACACCTGCGGGCCTACCGTCTACGATTTCGCGCACATCGGAAATTTTCGCACGTTCCTTTTTCAGGACGTCCTGCGCCGCTTCTTGCGCGCGCGCGGATACCGCGTGCTGCAAGCGATGAACCTGACGGACGTGGACGACCGCATCATCCAGAAAGCCGCCGCTGCGAAAGTCAGCATCCGCGAGTACACCGAAAAATATATTCAGGCGTTTCTCGAGGATCTTGCCGCGCTGCGCGTGCAGATGCCCGAGGAACTCGTCCGCGCCACCGAGCACATTCCGGATATGGTCGCGCTGATCGAATCGCTGCAAGCCAAGGGAATGACCTACACGAGTGAAGGATCCATCTACTTTCGCATCGCCAAATTTCCCGAGTACGGAAAACTTTCGAAGATAGACACCACCGGCATGCAGGCCGGTGCGCGCGTGGACGTGGACCGCTACGAAAAAGACGACGCGCGCGATTTCGCCCTTTGGAAAGCGCCCAAGCCCGGCGAGCATTTCTGGGAGACGCCCATCGGCCCGGGCCGCCCCGGCTGGCACATCGAATGCTCCGCGATGGCCATGAAGTATCTCGGCGATACGATTGACATTCACACCGGCGGCGTGGACTTGATGTTCCCGCACCACGAGAACGAAATCGCGCAAAGCGAAGCCGCCACCGGCAAGCCCTTCGTGCGCCTGTGGCTTCACGCCGAGCACTTGATCATCGAAGGCCAGAAGATGTCGAAGTCACTCGGCAATTTTTTTACGCTCCGCGATCTTTTCGCCAAGGGCCGCAAGCCTTCGGCCGTGCGCTTTTTGCTGATTTCGGTTCCCTATCGGCGACAGCTCAATTTCACGGAGGAGGGGCTGAAGCAAGCGGAAAATTCCATCGAGCGCCTGCGCAATTTTCTCGACCGCCTGAAAACGGCCCAATTCCCCGCCGGATCCAACGCCGCCATTCACCAGCGGATCGAAAAGGCCGAATGCGATTTCGACTCCGGCCTGGCGGACGATCTGAATACCGCCGTGGCCCTGGCCGCGATCTTCGATCTTGTGCGCGACGTAAACTCGGCCATGGACCGCGGCGACTTCCGCCAGCAGGACGCGCCGCGCGCTATAGCGGCGATGGAAAAATTCGACGAGGTGCTTGCCGTTCTCAGCGGCGACGATGCAGAAGCGCTCGCCAAAATCGGCTTCGCGCCTGCCCAGGCACAGTTGCCCGCTGAGCGCGTGGAGGCGCTCATTGAAGAGCGCAACGCCGCTCGCAAGCAGCGCGACTACAAACGCTCGGACGAGATCCGCGACCAGCTCGCCGATTCTGGTATCATTCTGGAAGACGCGAAGGACGGCAGCGTCCGCTGGAAATACAAATGAGCCATTCCCCCAAGCATCTTTCGCCGCTGCACACCCTGCCCTCCCAGGAACGCCCGAACCTTTTTGGCGTGGACTAACACACCTCCATCGAATCATCCGCGCCCACGGCGCGGCGCCCGCGCCGTCGAACCGATTTGCTTCCAGGAGGAGCCATGCCGACCGCAGAATTGAAATTGCCGCACATCGTCAGTGCATTGCCGGGCCCAAACGCGAAGCAGGTGCTCGACCGCGATAGCCGCGTCATTTCGCCTTCGTACACGCGCGATTACCCGCTCGTCGCCAAGGCGGGCCGCGGCGCGCTGCTCGAGGACGTGGACGGCAACACGTTTCTTGATTTCGCTGCTGGAATCGCCGTGGTCGCCACCGGCCATTGCCATCCGGAAGTAGTCGCCGCGATCCAAAAGCAAGCGGCCGAATTGATTCACATGTCCTGCACGGATTTCTATTACACGGGCATGGTGGATCTGGCGGAAAAGCTTGCGGCGATTGCGCCGGGCAAGCAGCCGAAGCGCGTCTATTTCGGCAACTCGGGCACGGAGGCTGTCGAAGCGGCGATCAAGCTCGCGCGCTATCACACGCGGCGCGACAAATTCATCGCCTTCCACGGATGCTTTCACGGCCGCACCCTCGGCTCGCTATCGCTCACAGCAAGCCGCGCCGTGCAGCGCAAGCGGTTTGGCGCCCTGCTGGGCGGCGTGTTTCACGCCCCCTACCCGAATTCATACCGCGGCGCGCACGGTGTTCGCCCCGAACACGCCGCCGCCGATGCCCTCACCTTCATCGAAACCGAATTGTTCAAGCGCCTCGTGGACCCCGATGATCTCGCCGGCATTATCGTCGAACCGATCCAGGGCGAAGGCGGATACCTACCCGCACCGCCGGAATTTCTGCAAGGGCTCGAACGCCTCTGCCGCGCCCACGGCATCCTGCTGATCGCAGACGAAGTGCAGTCCGGCATGGGCCGCACGGGCAAGTGGTGGGCCTGCGATCACGCGGGAATCGAGCCGGATATTTTGTGTACGGCGAAGGGAATCGCTTCGGGGATGCCGCTCTGCGCCATGATCGCGAAAGCGGACGTGATGGACTGGGCCCCCGGCGCGCACGCCTCCACCTTCGGAGGAAACCCGGTTTCCATCGCCGCTTCCCTCGCCACCGTCCGGCTGCTCGAAGAAAAGTACATTGCCAACGCCGCCCGTGTAGGCGAATTCGTCCTGCGCCAGACGGCTGGCTGGCGCGAGCGGCACAAGTGCGTCGGCGATATTCGAGGCAAGGGGCTGATGATTGGAATTGAATTCGTGCGCGATCAGAAGACGAAGGAGCGCGCGCCGGAACTGCGCGATCGGGTGGTCCACGCGATGTTCGAGAAAGGCCTGCTCGTCCTCGGCGCCGGAGAAAATACGCTGCGACTCGCGCCTCCGCTGCTCATTGACGAGGAGCAGGCCGATTTCGCGCTCAGCGCGCTCGAGGCTGCGATTACGGACGCGGAACGCTCGCTGTAACGGTTTCCCGGGTACGCATGGCAACAAACGCTAGCAGGGTCACTCGATAATCAGCCGCGATCGCCGAAATCGCATCATCGCCGACGCCAAAATCGCAATGTCAATTACCAGGAATACGGCCAGCCCAAGGATGATCAGAGTCGAGGCGCCGGTGCTCGCGCCCTTCTGGCTCATCCATTCCTGCCATGCGCGTGGCAACGACCGAACAATAAAAAAGATCCCGAACACGATCACCATGAACCCGATCGAGAGAATCTGTTGCGCCTGGCGCACCGTGGACGCCCGGAGCGAAACCAGCACTCCCGCGCTCGCCATCAGGACGCTAAGCAAAAAGCTCATCCCGATCACGATAGCGCCCGTTTGCGCGGAGAAAATCAGCAGCTTGCCGTGACCATATTTGAAGTTTACGGTCGCCACGCTCAGCCCGAGGCACAGCAGCGACGCGCCCCAGCCCCACGCCACCGCCGCAGCAACCTTGCCGAGCAAAATCGACCGATCGCTCAGCGGGCTGGCGAGCAGCGTCTCGAGCGTGTGCCGCTCACGCTCGCCCGCAAACGCATCCGCGATCACCGCGGCAATCAGGATCACCGGCAGCAGCACCACGAACGCCATTTGCCCGGAGTCCAAAAAATCGGCGCCCCACTGCAGCGGAATGAAGATCCCGAATACCGCCAGCACGATCAACAATGCGAATGGGCCGCCCCGCCGCCCGCTCGATTGCTGCGGAATCTCCTTCAACTCTTTCCACAGGATCGCCCCAAGATCCGCCATCATTGCTTTTCCTCCTGCATCAGCGTGAGGAACACGTCTTCGAGGCTGGCCTTCCCGCGACGCACTTCCTCGACTTCGCCGCCTTCGCTCACCACCAGGCTAATCACCGGCGCAATTTCCATTCCGTCCCTCAAGTTCAGTGACAAGCGCCCGTTCATCGTCTGCGCCTGCTCTACTTCGGCGCGCTGCCGCAGCTTCGCCAATAGCTGCTCCGAAAATCCACGGCCGATGATTTCCACCTTTTGGCCGCCTTCCCGCCTTCGCAGTTCGTCCGGGCTGCCCACGGCTACCAACTTCCCCTGTCGGATTACCCCCACCCGCCCGCACAATTTTTCGGCCTCCGCCAGGTTATGCGTGGTCAGGAAGACGGTTACGCCTTCGCGCGAGGCGAGCACCGCCAGTTCCTCGCGCAGCGCGGCCGCAGCGACGGGATCCAGCCCAGCCGTTGGCTCGTCCAGAAAAATCAGCGGAGGCTTGTGGAGCATCGTCCGCGCGATGGCCAGCTTCTGCTTCATCCCCCGGCTCCAGGCGGAGACAGCCTCGCCGCGCCGCTCCCACAGTCCGAGATGCCCGAGCAACTCCTTCACCCGCGCTTCGCGATCTGCCCGTGCCATCCGCCAGACGCGTGCGTAAAATTCCAAATTTTGCGCCGCAGTAAGCCGCTCGTACAAACCCGAATGTTCCAGCAGCGCCCCGGTCTTGCGACGAATCTCCGCGCCTTGCGTCCGCGTATCGAAGCCCAGCACTTGCGCCGAGCCACTGGTGGGATCAAGCAGCCCCAGCAGCAGGCGGATCGTGGTCGTCTTCCCTGCGCCATTCGGTCCTAGAAATCCGAAGATGGAACCCGCAGGCACTTCCAGCGTTACGCCATCCAACGCGCGCACCTTGCCGAAATCGCGGGTCAGCCCTTCGGTCCGAATGCTTAGATGATTTGTGCCATTTCCCGTCATGTCGGCGTCACTCTATCCTTGTTTGCTTTCCTACTTCCCTTGCCGTCGTCGCCTTACCGTGCTATTTGATTATTGCGATGTCATATTCAGTCCGCACCATTGGCCGAATTCCGGCATCATACCCCCCTTTATCAGCGCGGTTCATCATTTCGAGTGACAGAAATCCGCGTGTTGCGGATAATCGCAAGCCGGTTCGAATCTCACCCGGAGGAAGATTTGCCCCGCATTTTGGACGTGGGCTGCGGCCCGAGCAAATATCCAGGCTCGATTGGCTTGGACATGAACCCGGCGACCGCGGCCGACGTGCTCTGCCATCTGGACCGCGGCGGTTTGCCTTTCCGCGATAATTCGTTCGACCAAGTTCGCGCCGAACACGTGATCGAGCATGTGGCAGACGTGATCGCCACGATGGAAGAGTTCCATCGCATCACGCGCCCAGGCGGCACCATTTTCCTGGCCACGCCACACTATACGGACTTCAGCTCTTTCCGCGATCCCACGCATCGCTGGCATTTGAACACCTACTCGTTCCTCTATTTTCTGCCGGGCGGAATGCACGGGCGCGATATGTGGTACACCAAAGTGCGGATGAAGCAGGTGCGCGTGCACGTGAGCCTGCTGAAGCTGTGGCGTGCTTTCGGATTCGAATTTCTGGTGAACCACAGCCGCGCCTTTCGGCAGATTTGGGAGCACTATTTGAGCTTCATCATCCGCGGAAAATTGATGAAATTTACGTTTGAGGTCATTAAGTGATCCGCGCCACCTCGTCTGCGAAGGGCTTGATTCTAGACGTCGGCTGCGGCCGAAAGAAATATCCCGGCTCGATCGGCATTGATATGAGCCCCGCGGGGCAAGCCGATGTGCTCTGCGATTGGACCAAGACGCTGCCCTTCGCGGACAGCAGCTTCGATCAGGTGCGGATGGTGCACATGATCGAGGAAGTCGACAATATTTTCTGGATGCTCGCCGAAGCGCACCGCGTGGCTAAGCCCGGTGCGCCCGTAGTGATCATCACGCCGCATTACACGGACCACGCCTCCTATTGCAGCCCGGCGCACCGCTGGCACCTTTCCAGCTTCTCCTTCTGGTTCTTCAGCGAGCATCCCGCGGAATACGACTACTACGCCCCAGCCACATTCCGCGAACGCCGCGTCCATGTGGAACTGCTGCGCATCTGGCGAGCACTCGGCTTCCAGTTTTTCGTGAACCGGTTCCGCTGGTACCGAAAATTCTGGGAATACTATCTGTCGTTCGTGATTCGCGGCAAGACGGTCGAATGGGAACTCGAGGCCGTGAAATAGCGCGAACCGCTTCCAAGCGGAGGCTGCGATGCTGGCCCGCATAATCTTCGCGATTGTGCACTTCCGGGCGCGCAAGGGGCTCGCCTCCGCGCCAGGGGAGACCGCCTCAGCAAAGGACCGCGCCCGCCAGACGGGCGTGCGCGGTGAAACCTACGCCTATTGGTACCTGCGCCGCCACGGCTATCTGCTGATTGCGCGGAATTACACCTTCCCGGGCATCAAAGGCGAAATTGATATGGTCGGCTACGATGGTCCCGCGCTGGCCTTCGTCGAGGTGAAGACGCGCTCGGCTTCTCTGCCCGGCCAGCCGTCGCCTGAGGAGGCGGTCAATTGGGAGAAGCGTCGCAACCTGGGCCGGATGGCCCGGCAATTCCTAAGGGCGCGCCGGATCGAATCCGCGCCGTTCCGCTTCGACGTGCTCGCGATTGAGACGCAGCCCGGCGAGCACCCGCAACTCCGGCTGCACAAAGGCGCGTTTACCCCTCCATCCGAATCCGCCCCGCGCAAATACTAACCGCCGATATATCGCGCATAGAGCGAGCGCGCGATGGCCGCGTCCTGCGTGCCCTTCACGATAGCGCGGCCGTCAGGGAACACAGTGATTTCATAGGGAGGAACGCGGAACCGCAGCAAAAAACCATTTGTGCGAAGATCGGCGGCCGAAGCCGCAGCGAGGCGCTCGCGCAGCCTGCCGAGATCGAGCTTGCGGCGATGCTCGTGGATTTGCACCGAATCGCGGCCGCATAGGGTGATGTGCGGCTGCGCCGCGCCCAAAAGGTAAGTGAATTCGCGGCGGCCGCAGGCGCGGCATTCCGGATTTCGGGCCACGCGAACCGACTGAAACCTTCCGGTCCACACATCGCAGGAAACCACGCGCCCGTGCAGGGCGTCGAGGCGGCCGAGCAGTATTTTCAGCGCTTCCGCCGCTTCGATGGAAGCGACCACACTGGCCGCGGCGTTCAAAATGCCCTCGGTGTCGCATGTTTCGCGTGCCGCGATGGCCCCGCCCTCGCCCGTTTCGACCAGGCACGCAAGGCAGGCGCTCTGGCCCGGCAGCACCGTCATGCTGACGCCATAGCTGCCCACCGCGGCGCCGTAAATCCAAGGCACGCCGAGCGAGAGCGCCGCGTCGTTCAACAGCAGTCGCGTCTCGAAATTGTCCGTGCCATCGAGAATCAGCGGGAAGCTCGCCAGCAGATCCAAAGCATTCTCGGAGGTCAGGTCTGCGACGATTCCCTCCACTTCCGTATCGGAGTTGATGGCACGCAGATGACGCGCCGCCGCGGCGGCTTTGGGCAGGGCTTCGCGAGCATCGGATTCGTCGAAAAGCGTCTGCCGCTGCAGATTGGAAAGCTCAACGAAATCGCGGTCAATGATGCGCAGTCGCCCGATTCCCGAGCGGACGAGCAAGCCGGCAAGCGCGGTTCCCAATGCGCCGCAGCCCACGAGCACAGCCCCCGCGCCCAGCAGCCGTTCCTGCCCCTCGCGCCCGACGCCCGGGAAGAGAATCTGCCGCGAGTACTTCTCCGCCTGCTGTGGAGTGATCTGATTCCCCATAACGAATTCATGATATCGCTACCCCGGGGCGCAGTTCGACTTTTCTGGGTCGTAAGCCTGCGCTCCGGGCTCACAGTTGCGGGCGACCTAACCCCTATTTCGCGCGCGGCAGGCAACGCGTCTGTGCTAACCTCTCCTCTCACCTTTGGGCGAATGAGCATCGCGTGTAAACCACTGCTACGGCGCACTAGACAAGCATCCCGCGCACCGATGAATGCCGCCATCGCCGCCATCGCGGCGCTGCTCATCGGAAGTCCCGCCGCTTCTCAACAACTCGACGTGGAAGGCCAGCGCATCGCGGAAGTGCGCGTGCTGAATGATGCCGGGCGATACGTAAGCGGGCCGAAGCTTCCCCTCGCGGCGGGGCAAATTTTCGATTTTGCCGCCGAGCGAGAGAGCCTGCGAACGCTCTACGCCACCGGCGACTATGCCGACGTCCGAGTGACCGCCGCCCATGACCCGGCGGGGCTGCGCGTGGATTTCGTCGTCCAGCGAAATTACTACAATAATCTGGTCCACATCACCGGCCTGAAGGCCCCACCCAACGAATCCACCGCGCTGGCGGCCATGCGGCTTGGGCTTGGAGAGCCCTTTCGCGAAAGCTCGCTGCGCGATGCGGTGAGCCGCCTGCAACAGACGCTTCGCGACGACGGCTTTTACCTCGCCAAAATCAATTGGACGCTCAGCGCTCATCAGGACACTCGGCAGATGGACATCAGCGTGCTCGTGCAGGCGGGCCCGCGCGCGCAGGTGGGCGCCATCACGCTTCACAATCAAACCAGCTACCCGGATCGGGAGATTCTGCGGCGCTCGGGAATTTCGTTGAAGAACGACCTGACGGCCGCTCGCATTTCCCGCGCAAGCGAGCGCCTGAAGCAATTCCTGGTGAATCAGGGGTATCTAGGCGCGACGGTCCGAATTTCGCCGGGTGCTTACGACGCGCGCTCGAATCGCGTCCCGCTCGCATTCGAGGTTTCCGCCGGGCCGCGCGTCCGCGTGGAAGCTACTGGCGCGCACCTGCGCAAAGGCAACCTGCGCAAGCTCCTTCCTATTTATGCGGAGGGCGCCGTGGACGACGATTTGCTGCAAGAGGGCCGCAGGAATATCCGCGATTATTTCCAGCGCCAAGGCTATTTTGACGCCGATGCGCAGGTGACCTCGAAAGAACAGGGCGGAATTCGTAGCATCACGTACGAGATTTCGCGCGGAGAACGTTTTCGCCTGGCCGGCGTGGCGTTTCAAGGGAACCGCTACTTCCGTTCGACGCTCCTCGCAAGCCGGCTGCAATTGCAGACGGCTTCGTTTGCCTCGAACGGCCGCTTCAGCCAGCAGATGGTCCGCGCGGACACCGACTCCATCCGCAATTTGTATCTCTCGAATGGCTTCCGCAACGCCACCGTGACGGCCCAGGTGGACGAGAAATACCACGGGCGGAAAAACAATCTCTTCGTAACATTCCAGATTTCCGAAGGCGTGCAGACGCGCGTGGCCGCCCTGCAATTGCAGGGAAATCAATCGCTCAGCGCCGATTTGCTGATGAGCGTCGTCGGCTCGACAACGGGCCAGCCCTATTCCGAAATGAGCGTCGCGAGCGATCGGAACAACATCCTTGCGCTCTATTACAACGACGGCTATCCCGAGGCGCGCTTCGACGACCATATCCTGCCGGGCAGCGCGCCGAATACCGTTCGATTGGTTTACCAGATCACTGAAGGGCCGCGCATTGACGTGGCAGGCGTCCTGCTCACCGGCTACCGCTATACACGCCCTGGGATTATCTCGCGGCGCGTGGCGATTCAGGCCGGCGGCCCACTGCGCGAGGGAGACATCGTCGAAACGCAACGGCGGCTTTACAATCTGGGTGTATTCAATCGCGTGCAAATCGCGCCGCAAAACCCGCAGGGAACGGACCCGGAGAAAACCGTGGTGGTTGCCGTGCAAGAGGGCCAGCGGTACACCGTTGGATATGGCGTAGGATTCGAAGTGCAGCGCCTGGCGGGAAACACGAATAATTCGCCGACCGCCGGCAATCCCAGCGGCACCACGATTGGCGCAAGCCCGCGCGGCATCCTCGAGGTTTCACGCTCGAATATGTTTGGTCGCGCGCAGACGCTTTCCTTCAAGGCGCGCGCCAGCACGCTGCAATACCGCGGCGCGCTCAGCTACACGGCCGATGCCCTCGCCAATCATCCCAGCCTGAGCGCCGCTTTGACCGGCTATGCCGATAAAACCCAGGACGTGGAGACCTTCACCTCCACGCGCTACGAAGGCGCATTCCAGTTCGTCGAAAAGCTTTCGCCCTCGAGCTCGCTGCTCTATCAGTATTTCTTCCGCCGCGTGAACGCCTCGAATTTGCAGGTGGCGAAGGACGAAATCCCGCTGCTCAGCCAGCCGACGCTCGTCTCCGGATTCGGCCTCACGTACGCGCGCGATCGCCGGGATAATCCCGGCGACGCGAAGCACGGAACGTTCAACACGCTGGACGGCAGCGTCGCTTCAACCTCTCTCGGATCGAGCGCCAGTTTCTTCCGCGGATTCTTTCAGAATTCGTCGTTCACTTCCTTCGGTCGCGCGTTTGTGTTTGCGCGTTCGCTGCGATTCGGAATCGAGGAGCCGCTGGGCGACACCGTGAAGAGTGCCGCCACCGAATGCACCAGCGCCGGCCTCACCGCAAGTTTGCAGGTGATTCCCCTCCCCGAGCGATTTTTCGCTGGCGGTGGTACCTCCATCCGCGGATTCGGGCTGAATCAGGCAGGCCCGCGCGATCCCTGCACGGGGTTTCCCGTGGGCGGCCTGGCGCTGCTCGCGTTCAATCAGGAGCTGCGCTTCCCGATGAAACTCCCGTGGGTAGGCAATCGGCTGGGTGGCACCGTTTTCTACGACGGCGGAAACGTTTACAGTGACGTGAATCGGCTGACTCTGGCATGGAAATCGTCGTCGCCCTCGAACCTCAACTATTTCTCCCATACGATAGGCTTCGGCTTGCGCTATCCCACACCCATCGGGCCAGTGCGCGTGGATTTCGGCTATCAGCTCAATCCGGCGAGCTATCAGGTGATTAATCAGGTGACGAACCAGACGGGCAGCTTCACGGTGCCGCATTTTCAATTCTTCTTCAATATCGGGCCGGTGTTTTGATGTTCCGTCTCGCCGCATTTGCCGCCGCCTGCACCCTCGCCGCGTGCGCGGGCGCCCCGGCCGTGCGCGCGCAGGCGCAGGCGGATTCCTTGCACCATCCGGCGGAGTCGCCCGCGCTGAAGGCCGCCGAAACGGGTGCCCAGCCCATTGACGGCGTGGCGGCACGCATCGAAGACGACGTGATCACCGAGAGCGAAGTGCGCGAGCTAAGCGCCTTCCAGCAACTCGTGGACGGCCACGCCAAACCTCGCGACCAAGTGATCCAGGAACTCGCGGACCAGTGGATTGTACGCGGCGAAGCAAAAACCGCGAGTTATCCCGCCCCTTCGAAGCAGGACGTGGACCACGCCTACGCCGGCCTGGTGAAGCAATTCCCTTCCGCCGCGGATTTCACGAAGCGTTGCGCCGCGGCTGCCATCGGCAAGTCATCGCTGCGCCGCATCCTCGAACAGCAAATCTATCTCGCGCGTTTTCTCGACTACCGCTTTCGTCCCGCCGCGCAGGTGACCGAAGAGCAGATCGCGGACTATTACCGCGATGAATTTTCCGCCAAGCTGAAAGCCAAGGGCACTGCCGTTCCGCCGCTATCGAGCGTTGAAGAAACGATTCGCGAGGTGCTTGTGCAGCGCGAAATTGACGACCGCTCAGCGAAGTGGCTGGACGATACGCGCAGCCGCCTGCGTCTGGATATCGTCAACACCCCCGACCGAACCGGTACAACCAGCGCAGCCGGCGCACCCGGACTCGCCGCCCATGGAGAGCATCCATGACGCGCCATTGGAAGCGATGGCTCGCACTCTGCGTCATTCTCGCGGTCGCAGTAGCCCTCGCCGCGGCGCTCGCCATTGAAAGCGGTTTTGCGGAGCGTTGGATTCGCGCGGAAGCTGTCAGGCAGATTCAGACGCGCACCGGCGCCCGCGTAACGCTCGGCGCATTTCACTTTTCCCTGTTGAAGTTGCGCGCGGAAATGGACGACCTCACGCTCCACGGCCTAGAACCGCCAGGAACTGCTCCGCTCTTTCATGCCGGCCGCGTCGAAATCGGGCTGCGGATTCTTTCGATTTTTCGCCATAAGATTGCGCTCGATCGCTTGATTGTCGAGCGACCCGAAGTAGCCATTCGCGTGGAAACGGACGGAACCAGCAACATCCCGCATCCGCCAGCGCGCCGCCAGTCGCGCCCTTGGCAGGAGACGCTTTTCAGCCTGAAAATCGGCGACCTCGAGCTGCGCAATGGCGCAATCAATTTCAATAACCGTCGCACGCCTTTGACCCTGCGCGGCCAGGCCCTGGACTTCACGCTGCAATATTCCGCGCCCGCCACGGGTCCGGGGGCCTATATCGGCGATCTTCAATGGCCGCGGGTGCAGCTTGCCGCGCGGCGCGATGCTCCCTTCCGCTTCGGCATCTCCGCAAAATTCACGATTCACCCCGGCTCCCTCGAATTGGGCGAACTAATCTGCAATCTGCCGCATTCGGAATTTCATCTCAGCGCGGACCTGCCGAGTTTCGCCCGGCCGGAGTGGAATCTGCGTTATCGCGGAACCATCTCCCTGGCCGACGTTCGTGAGATTTTCCGCAAGCCCTCCACGCCGGATGGTTTTGCGGATTTCTCCGGCGCGGCGCGATTTTCCTCCGGCAAGTGGACGGCAACGGGCCACTATCACGCGCACGACATCCGCATGAAATATGACTGGTTTCACGCCGCAGGCATGGAGACCTGGGGCGATTACGAAGTTGCGCGGCGTCATCTGGTCGTCCCTGATCTTCGCCTTCGCGCGCTCGGCGGCAGTGCTGCGGGACGGCTCGAAATGGCCTTTCAGGGCTTCGCCTTTCGAACGGAAACCAAGCTGCACGGCGCGAGCCTCGCAGGCATTCTGGCGGCTCTGGATCATCGGCAATTCCCCGTCAATGCCATGCACTGGGATGGCTCGGTGGACGTGGATTCGGTGAATACCTGGAACGCGAACTTCAAGCACTTCCGCACCAAAGGGCAGACGCGCTGGTCCCCCGCCGGTCAGCTCGCCGCCGGCGCCATTCCGGTCACCGCGCAGATCAACTACGACTACTCGGCCGATCGCCGGATGGTGGCGATGGATAAGGGCGAAATATCCACACCCAGCACGCACCTCGATTTCAGCGGCACGCTGGGGGCAGCCGATTCGGCGCTCGACGCGAATTTCCGAACTACGCGCCTGCTCGATTGGGACGATTTCATTAACGCAATACGCGGCCCCGAAGCGGAGCCGCATCGCGTGGCGGGCTCCGCCGCCTGGCAGGGGCAGGTGCTCGGCCCGCTCGGCGGACCAACGTTTACAGGGCAAGTGAATGCCACTGACGCGAGCTACGCCAACTACTATTGGGATTTGCTCGCCGGCGCAATGAACTATTCGCCGGACGGATTCCGGCTGTCGAACGCGACGGTGCGGCACGATCAGGCATCGGCGCGCATAAATCTCTCTCTTGAATTCGATGGCGACTGGAACTTTCCGCCGGAAAGTTCCTGGAGCCTGGACGTGCTCACGTCGCGCGCGCCGGCCCAGGACCTGCAAGCCGTGCTGGGCACCGCCTATCCTCTAACGGGCATTTTGAGCGGCGATTTTCGCGGCAGCGGCACCAGGGAAAATCCCATTCTCGATTCGAATTTCGTCCTGGAAAATATCCGCACGAACGGCTTCGAATTCGACCGCTTCGCCGGCCAGCTTCATCTGCAACACGACGAAATTCGCATCGCGTCCGCGGAGCTGCGGGTTGGGACGAACGGCAAAATATCCGGCGACCTGCTCTATCGCCCCGAACAGCGGCAAGCACAATTCGATATCGCCGGCACGAACCTTGCTATCGAGCGCATCAAGCGTTTCCAGACGGCAGCCCTGCCGCTGGCGGGCCAGCTAGATTTCACTCTGAAGGGCAGCGGGCCGCTCACTTCCCCGCGCGCGCAGGGCACGCTGCGCCTGGTGAATTTCCGGGTCGGCGCCGAGCAGCAAGGCAATTTCCGCGGCGATCTTTCCTCCGATGGCCGCAGCGCCACGCTCGAGATCACCTCCGAATTGACGCGGGGGAAGCTGCAAGGCCGGCTCTCGATCGGACTTCATGACGATCAGCCCATCTCCGGGCAAATCTCCGTACAGCAGTTGGACCTCGATCCCCTGATTACGGCCGGGCTGCACCTCAGCCAGCTAACCGGCCATAGCAGCGTGGATGGCCTCTTCTCGATTTCCGGCGCCCTGCGGCAGCCGGACTCGATTGAAGTGGACGCCGATATTCAGCGCGTCGGACTCGACTACGAGTTCGTTCACCTGACGAACGATCAGGACATCAAGCTGAGCTATCGCCGCAACCAGGTGCGCATCGAGCAAGCGCACTTGCATGGGCCGGACACGGACCTTAGCGTCAGCGGTGCGGCGCGCTTCGATGGCGACCGCCCCCTGCATTTCGCGCTTTCCGGCGGCGCGGATTTGCGCCTGCTCCGCGGGATTTTTCCGCAGCTCGATACGCAGGGCAGCGCCCAGGCAAACGTCGCCGTGGAAGGTACAATGGACCAGCCGCGGATCACGGGGCGCGCCAGCGTGCGCGATGCCTCCGCGCATTATGGCGATTTTCCCATTGGCCTGAATCACCTGAATGGCGATCTCGTCTTCGACCGCAATCGCCTCCTCTTCGACCGCGTCACCGCCGAATCCGGCGGCGGCGAGCTCACTCTCAGCGGCAGCGTCACCTACGGCGAGGGCCCATTGCGTTACGAGGTGAGCGCGACGACACCGATGGTGCGTATCCGTTATCCCTCCGGCATGAGCTGGATTGCGGGCGGGCGCCTGCAGCTTTCCGGTACCACCACGGCAGGGCTGCTCAGCGGCCAGGTCCAGCTCCAGCGGCTGCTCTTCGCACGCGGCGTGGACGTTGCCTCATTCTTCGCCGCCGCTTCGGAAACCACACCGGGGCCGCAATCAACGTCGGCATTTTTGCGAAACCTGGCGTTCGATATCGAGGGCCAGACGTCGCCCGGCGCGCAGATTGAATGGACGGGAGCGCATGTCGAAATGGATGGCGACGTTCGTTTGCGCGGCACTTGGGACCGTCCCGTGCTGCTCGGCAACGTGCACCTCCTGAGCGGCGAGATGCCTTTCCGCGGCAACACCTTCCAGCTCACGCGCGGCGACATCAACTTCGCCAATCCCTTCCGCCTCGATCCCGTCCTCAACGTCGAAGCGACTTCGACCATCAGCCAATATCAGGTGACGATCAATTTCACGGGACCGGCCAGCAATCTGGCGCTCAATTACCGCTCCGATCCGCCGCTGCCCGATAGCGACATCATCGCCCTGCTCGCCCTCGGCAGCCCTGGCGAAGCCGCCGGTCTGCGTTCACAGTCCGCCGCTTCGCAGAACTATGGCGCCACGGCCCTGCTCTCCGAAGCCATTTCCACGGGCATCGGCGGCCGCATCGAACATCTCTTCGGAATCAGCCAGTTTCGCGTGGATCCGTTCGTCGCCGGCGCGGCTACCGAGGCGAACGCCGCCGCGCGCGTCACCATTCAGGAGCAGGTGACGCACGACCTCACCATCACCTACTCATCGAACGCCGCCACCTCAAACCAGTACCAGATGATTCAGGTCGAGTACAACGTGAAGCGCGACCTTTCCATCGTCTTCCTGCGCGACATCAACGGCACCAACGGCCTCGATATTAAGTGGGTGAAGCATTTCAGGTAGGCGAACACGCGGCGCCCTGGGCAGCCGTGAAGATTTTCCGAGCACTCTACTCCGGCAGAAGGAACACAGACTCCGGCGCGAGCCGCACCAGCCATGGAAACGGCCTGCCCTGAAATGCGCGCCATTTCTCCTTGAACATCTCGGCCTGTAGATGATGCTCGCCGGTACCCTTCGGCGGCTGATGTAGCTTCAAGTAGAGCGTAATTCGAAACGGTGTCTCGGACGTGCGCGCAACCCAGCACGGGAAGACGTTCTCCGCGCCCTCGCCTGGCGAAGATTCCAGAAATTCGATCTGGTGCGCGCGAATCCCCGCGTGCGCGGCGGGCCTTGCGATCGGGCGCGCCACCCGCAACTCGCAATCCCAATCCGCCGCCTCGATCCGGTTCTCCGCAATCGAGCGGGCGCGTGAAAAATTCTTGCAGCCCGTCAGCCGCGCCACTTCCATCGTTGGCGGATCGCGAAAGATCGCTTCCTTCGGGCCCATCGCGATCACTCGTCCTCGCGAAAGCACCAGCAACTGCTCGCCCAGCCGGTAGGCCTCCTCGATATTGTGTGTCACCAGCAGCGCAGGCTTGCTGTACGACGAAAAGGTTTCCTGAAGCTCCGCTTCCATTCGGCTGCGCAAATGCGTGTCCAGGGCCGAAAGCGGCTCGTCCAGCAGCAGCGCCTCCGGTTCCGTCCCGAGCGCCCTCGCCACCGCGGCCCGCTGCTGCTCGCCGCCGGAAAGCTCCCGCGGATAGCGCCGCCCAAGTCCGTCCAAGTGCACTCGTTCGATCAGCCGCTTGACGCGCGAATCGCGCTCGGCGCCAGGCAGGTGCGCGAGCCCGAATCCGACGTTCTGTTCGAGCGTCCGATGCGGAAAAAGCGCGTAATGCTGGAAGAGCATTCCGACGCGGCGCTCCCGCGCGGGCACGTGAATGCCCCGCGCGCTATCCAGCACCACCCGGCTTCCCAGCGCGATGCGACCTTGCACTCGCGCTTCAAGCCCGGCAATCGCGCGCAGCAGCATGGATTTGCCCGAGCCCGATGGCCCCAGCACGCTCAGCGGCGCATCAGGCGCGGCGAAAGCCACGTCCAGGCTGAACCCTGGCAGCGTCTTCACGACCTGAACCTCGAGCGGCACGTTAGCGGCTCACCCGCGGCGTCCGGCGATAATTCTGCGCGCGCGCCCAATTGTAAAGCGCCGCAAGCAGGCCCAGCGAGAGCGCCACGTCCACGGCGCTCCACACCGCGGCGCTCCGAAGATCGTTCGCCTCGACCGCGAAATAGATCGCGATCGGAATCGTTGCCGTGCGCCCCGGAATATTTCCCGCGAGCATGAGCGTGGCTCCGAATTCGCCAAAGGCCCGGGCAAAGGAAAGCGCCGCGCCCGCCAGCACGCCCGGCCAGGCAAGCGGCAGCGCCACTTCCCGGAACACGCGCCATTCCGATGCGCCCAGCGTCCGTGCGGCTTGCAGATAGTGCGCATCCACCTGCTCGAGCGCCGCCCGCACCGAAAGATACATCAGCGGAAAGGAGACCACGGCCGCCGCGATCACCGTCGCAGGCCACGAGAATACGACCGTCGCTCCAATCCCCAGCAGCAGCTTACCCAGCGGACCGTTGCGCCCAAAAATCAGCAGCAGGAAGAAACCAACCACCGTAGGGGGCAGCACCAGCGGCAGCATAAACAGGCCATCCGCCAGCGCCATCGCGGGACCGCTGCGGCGTTCGCGCCAGGCCGCCGCCGCGAGTCCTGCGATAAACGTAATGGCCGTCGCGCAGACGCTCGTCGCAACGGAAATCCATAGCGGAGACCAATTCATCGCACGGATTGTAGCCGTATCGCCGGTCTTTGCGGCTATTTTTCGGGCGCGACAAATCCGAATTTCGCGAATGCCGCGCGCCCTTGCGGACTCTCCATATAGTGGAGGAAAAGGCGCGCCGTTGCCCCATGTTTCGAGCCCTTCATCAGCGCCGCCGGATAGACGATCGGATCATGGGAATCCGGGGGCGCCTGGGCCGCAACGCGCACCCGCGAGGAAATCCGCGCGTCGGTTGCGTAGACGAAACCCGCGTCGGCGTTCCCCGTTTCAACGAAAGTCAGCGCCTGCCGCACGTCCTTCGCATACACGATTTTTCCCTGTATCGCGCTGAGCAGCCCCAGATGCCTCAACGTCTGCTGCGCGTACGCGCCCGCCGGAACCGTGGCCGGCTCCCCGAGCGCAACTGCCTTCACCTTCGCGCTCACCAGGTCCGCAAGGCCCTTCACTTCGCGGGACGTCGCGGGCACGATCAGCACCAGCGCGTTCGCGGCCACATCTTGCCGCGTGCCGGGCACGACCAATCCCTCGGCTGCGAGCGCGTCCATCTGCTTCGCCGCCGCCGAGACGAACACGTCCACGGGCGCGCCTTGTTCGATTTGATGCTCGAGCGTTCCGGACCCGGCGTAGTTGAACGTAATCGTCGCCCCCGGATGCTCGCCCTCAAAGCCGCGGCCGATTTCGTCGAGCGCGCCCTTCAGGCTGATCGCCGCCGAGACGATAATTTGTTCGCGCGGGGGCACTGCCTTAGCCTGTTGGCACGCAAACAAGGCCGCAACCAGCGCCGCTGCCAGGGCCCACGCAATCGCCCGCCGCACGGCGCTGCGATTCGCGCGGCTACGGCGGTTGACCGCGGATCGGGACACTCGCATCCGCCTATTGGTGTGGCTTAGCGGGAACGCCTGGGGCTGCGGGCCGCGGCGTGGCCGGCGGCTGCGCCCCGGGAGCGGGCCGTGCCGGCGCTCCCGGCGCAGGCTCCTGGTCCGGTAGCATCGGTTTCAGCTCAGGATATTCGTCGGACATGTCGTGCAGCGTTGCAAGCGCCGCGTCCCGCTCGTACCGCAGCCCGGCGTCCTGCGATTGCTCCGCCACCAGCGGCAGCGTCTTGACCACGCGCTGCCCCAGCGGCGATTGATAGAAGCGAATGAGTTCCTGAATGTCTTCTGCCGAAAAGTGCTGCGCGTAGATGGGAATGATCAGCTCCTCGATGCCGCCCTCGCTGGCGCGGGCGTGCAATTTCTGGTCGAATGCGGTCATGAACTCTTCCAGCCGGTCCTGCGGCATGCTCCGGCCGACAACCGAGCGCACCCGTGATGAAATCTCGCTCGAAATGCCCTCGGCCAATTTCGGGGTCTCGGTCAGGTCCATCAACTGCTTGATCGCCGCCCTTTTCGCGGGATCTATCGCGGCAGCGGTCGCGGACGTCCTTGGCTGGGCCGCCGGTGTTGCGGCGGATTTCGGGGCGGCCATCGCGGGCGTCTTTGGCGCCGCGGGCTCTTGCCCAAGGAGCGGCGCCGCGCAGCAGAGTGCGGCAATCGTCAGGGCGGTCTTAAACTTCACAAGCTCCTCCTAGATTTCGGTCGTGCTTCGGCTTGGGCCATGCCGCCCTGGGAAGCGAATTCGCCCATCGTAACCGACAACGTGGCCGCGGGCAATCTTTGGGGCGCGGGGAACGACGCGACAGGGGATTACCGTAGATTAGAACGAGATTTGTGGTGCAAATGCGGGGGTTAAGAGCATTTCTAATCCCCGTACCGTAGATTAGAAAACCAGAGTGGCTAGCGGCTAGTGCTGAGTGGCTGGCATCGCGCCCGCTTTGCCGCGTTTCCAGGCCCATGTGTGTCCACCCTCCCTGTGGCGAGACAGCCGCCATCGTAATTTGTAGCATAGATTAACGAGAAAGTCAATAGAAATCGGGGACGGCGATGGGTGGCTGGCCTTTCGGAATCCCGGCGTGGTAGCTTGGGAACAGGATTTGGGCGGCGAACGCCGGGCTGGCGCTGGACGGGTGGGACGGCTGCATGAGCGGCAATGGCGATTCATTAGGGTCCGGCGAACGGAATTTCGAATCCGCGCGCCGCGAGATGGTTGCCCGCCAAATTCGCGGCCGAGGCATCACCGGCCCTCGCGTAATCGAAGCCCTTTCCGCGGTTCCGCGCCATCTTTTCGTTCCGTCCGAATTGGCTTCCCGCGCTTATGCCGATGAGCCCCTGTCGATAGGCGAGAAGCAGACGATTTCGCAGCCGTTCATCGTCGGCTCGATGACGGACTCGCTCGCGCTCGATGGCTCCGAACGCGTGCTGGAAATCGGGGCCGGATCGGGTTATCAGGCCGCGGTGCTCTCCCTGCTGGTCCGCGAGGTGATCGCCGTCGAGGCGATCCCGGCCCTCGCCGCTGCCGCGCGCGACCGCCTTTGCCGCCTCGGCTACGCAAACGTGCGCATCGTCGAAGGCGATGGCTCGATGGGTTGGCCGGACGAAGCTCCCTACGATGCCATTCTCGTCACTGCCGCCGCACCGGCCGTTCCGCCGCCGGTTCGCGAGCAGTTGGCCAACGGGGGCCGGCTGCTGATCCCCCTGGGCAAATCGGAACAGCAAGAACTGGTGCGCATGGTTCGCCGCGGCGAGCAGTTCGCAAGCGAAACGCTCTACGCTTGCCGCTTCGTCCCACTCACGGGCCGCTACGGATATCCCGGCAGCGCGATGAGGGCTTCCGGGGCATGAGCGCGCTCCCGGAGCTTTCGATCATCATCCCCGCCTATAACGAGGAGGGCCGCCTTCCGCGCGGCTTCGCGCAAATCCGCGACTACCTCGCGGCACGCGGCATGGATGGTCCGCGCACCGAAATTCTTGTGGTGGACGACGGCTCGACCGACGGCACGGCGCGCCTGGCGCTGGAATGGATGCGCGAAATGCCCGCATTGCGCCTGATCTCGAACGGCCAAAACCGCGGCAAGGGTTACAGCGTCCGCCACGGCATGCTCGAGGCGAAGGGCCGCATCGCCCTATTCACAGACGCGGACTTGTCGTCGCCTATCGAGGAATTGCAAAAGCTGCTCGCCGCGCTCAGCGGCGGCTGCGAAGTCGCCTTTGGCTCTCGCGCCCTCGACCGAACTCTGATCAGCGTCCGCCAATCGCGAATGCGGGAAGTGGCGGGGATGATCTTCAACGGCTTCGTGCGCTTGTTCACGGGCTTGCCCTTCTCCGATACCCAGTGCGGGTTCAAGGCGTTTCTGCGCGAGCCCTGCCGCGTGATTTTTGAACAGCAGCGCATCGAGCGATTCGGCTTCGATCCCGAAATTTTGTTTCTCGCCCGCCGCCACGGCCTGCGCGCCGTGGAGGTTCCGGTGCGCTGGGCTCACGACCCGGCCACGAAGGTTCACGTGGTGCGCGATAGCCTGCGCATGTTCGGCGACCTGATCTACATCCGCTGGAATTGCATTCTGGGCCGCTATCCGGTGGCGCGCCCGGCCGCCCACCCCGCCGCCGCCGACTGAACCCACCGGATGTGGTATCGTTTTCTGCGCTCCGGGCACGTCCGCCGAAGCGGGAACAATTTCCTTAGCGAAAGGCTGCCGCGTGAGCGAAAAGCTGGTGCTGGCCGGTATCATGCCCGACGTAGTGGTTCTCGACGCGGGGGACCAGCTCGTGTGGTTCTCGAACGCGGGCACTCTGAAAGTGGAATTCGATCCGCAGCGCTGCCCATTTTCATCCAACGTTTTCCAGGCGCCCGCTGGGGTGCGCCTCGCGAGCGGCGCTGTCCGCGCCGGCTTGAATCCCGGGGCCTATAAGTATCGCCTGTCGCTCAACGACGTGGTTGTCGGGCAGGCCGAAGTACTGGTTCGGGGCAAATGATGGCGATGCGCAGCCAAAAACGTCTTGGTGCAGGAGTCCGGCGCGCCTTCTCGGCTCCGGCGCGGCCGCGCTGGATTGGCGGAATTCTGTGCGCCGCGGCAATCGCTTTCCTCGCCGCGAGATTCGCCGTCCCGGCGCTAACCACAACCGCCGCCCCAGCGCGGAAAGCCGCCGCGAATCCCTGGACGCAATCCCAAGTAATCCAACCCGGCGATCTCGCCGCCCGCATCGCGCACCCCCAGGGCTCGGCAAAGCCCGTCATCGTCTGCGCGGGATTCCATACCCTCTACGAGGGCGCGCACATACCCGGCGCCTATTTTGAAGGCCCCGCGTCCTCAAAATCCGGCCTCGAGCGCCTGAAAAAATGGGCCAGCCCCCTGCCGCGGACCACGGAGATCATCATCTATTGCGGCTGCTGTCCACTCGATCACTGCCCCAACGTGCGCCCGGCCTTTGCGGCCCTGCAGTCCATGGACTTCCGCCGCCTCCGCGTCCTCTCGCTGCCGCAGGACTTCGCCACGGATTGGGTCGCCAAGGGCTATCCGACCGCCAAAGGCGCACGCCGCAATTAGCCCGGCCCCGCGAATCCCGCCTGTAACCGCTTTCGCTTGCCATACGTCCGATATACCAAGCGCGGGTCAAGGCAGTTGTCTCCGGCGTTCACAAGAGGGGGGCTCCGGGGCTTCAAAAGACGCCAGCCGCGCATGACAAGTGCACCTACTCAAGAGGAGAATCCAGATGAAGAGAAGCACGATTGTGCTGGCGGCTATCTGTGCCTTGGCGCTGTCGTTTGCAATGGCGACCATGGCCCAGGAAGCGGCGAAGGTTGCGGGCAATTGGGAAATGAGCATGTCCATGGGTGAAAGGAACTTCACCCGGCAGCTGACCCTTCAGCAGGACGGCGGCAAAATCACCGGCACCGCAAAGAGCCAGCGCGGCGGCGAGGCCAAGCTCGAGGGCACCGTGGACGGCAACAACATCAAATTCACCATCACCAGCCAGGGTCGCAACGGACAAGCCAGAACGCAGGAATATACCGGCACCGTGGACGGCGACTCGATGAAGGGCACCACGACCATGAACTTTGGCGGCAATTCCAACACCGCGAATTGGACTGCCAAGCGCTCCGCGGCGGCAGCAAGCGGCGGCGGCACCCAGTAAACGTTCCAGCGGCAGCGCGCGGCGGCAGGACCTAGCCCGCGTTGTGAGACAGCCAAGAGGGGCGCATCCGGCCCAGCCATGCGCCCCTCATTTCTTTGCGCTTGCGTTGCGTTTCCTGAGGAACGGGTTGCGGCCTCTATCCGCCACGCCGAATCGCGTGAATTCGCGCCACGGCCTTTGCCAGCCCCGCGGCATCCTTCGAATCCTGAAACATCCGAATGGCCGCAATTCCCGATGCGCCCGCTCGAATGCAATCTTCGGCATTCGCTTCGCTGATTCCGCCGATCGCGATCACGGGTATTCGCGCCGCGCGGCACGCAGCTTCCAGCCTCGGAATCCCCTGCGGCTCCCCAAACGCACGCTTGGAAGGCGTGTGGAACACAGGACCGAAGAACGCATAGCCGGCCCCGCCGGATTCGGCGCGGCAAACCTCCTCCGCGCTATGGCAGGAGATTCCAACCAGGAACTCGACGGGCGCGCTCGACTCGCGCACCCAGCGCACCATTTCGCGCAAAGGCGCAGACGCCGCGCCCAGGTGCACGCCCGCCGCCCCGGCCGCGAGCGCCACGTCCGCGCGGTCGTTTACGATCACCCTCACGCGCGCAAGCGCCACAGCATTTCGCGCCACGCTCAGCAGTTCCCTGCCGCTTAAATCCTTCTCTCGAATCTGCACCCAGTCCGCACCCGCCTCGCCCGCCGCGCGAATGCAGTTGCGAAGCGCGCTGAGCGGGTCTTCCGCGGCACTGCCAGGGATATTCCGGCGATCGGTAACGCAGCAGACGATTGGCGTGCTAGCCGCGAGAGGCAACGGTGGCCGTCCCGCGGCGAAAGGTTTCCAGCGCCAACATCACGTTGACAAAGCCCAGGCCCGATATCGCGCCCCGGAAGAACGGGTTCTTCAGGAGAAATCCGAGAAAGGGGTACTGATACAGGAAGAAGTTCATGTCCCACATGTTGGACCACGGCGCGAGAATCAGCACCAGGCCCAGCTCGAGCCAAAGGAGCAGCCACACGGCCCTTAGGATCCGTTTACTCATCGCCAAGGATTATGGGAGATTCCTTCCGCGCTGGCAACCGCCGCCGAAAAAACCAGCAAGTCATTTGCGTCACGATTTATAAATTCAAACTGACGCACTACGGTATTTTTGATTTTGTTGATGGGGACAAAGGGCCAGCATTCGAATTGACCCGCTACTGGAAGCTATTCAGGTCAGCGTTTCTGCAGGGCCGCGATCCGCTCGGCCACATCGCGGTAATCAATATTGGCGGCGTAGACCTGCCGGAAGCTATCGAGCGCCGCCGAGGAATCCCCGGCGCTCTCCTGCGCCACGCCGAGGTCGTATCGCAACGCCAGAATCGTCTCGTGATCGAGTTTTGGCAATTGCAGGGCGCGCGAATACCACAAGGACGCGATCTTCGGCTCGCCTTTATCCATGAACGAAAGCGCCAGCAGGGTGGAGCAGTTCATCGAGTACGGAAAGGGCTTGCCCCGCTGCACCGCATTCGCCACCTTCTGGAATTCGCCGATGGCCTCGTCGAGCAGCCCCATCTCGCGATAGGCAATGCCCAGATTGTAATGCGTCTCGAGGTCCTCATTTTCCTCTTCGCCAAGCTCGCCAAGTTCGTTCCGGAACTCCTCGAACACGCCCGCAAGCTCGTTGAGGCTTTCCGCGCTCGGCGCCGGCGTCGAATGGCCGTTCGATCCCGCCGCGGGCGCGGCCGACGCAACCGGCTCAGCCACCGGGTGCGCCTCGCGGCCTTTCCGCGGCGCCTCCATATCCTCGATTTCGGCGGCTAATTCGCTGAGGAAATCCTCGGTCGTCGCAGGGCCTTTTAACGCACTGCCCTTCGGAGTCAATTCCAATTCGAATTCCGCGGCTTGCGCGGGCGCGGCTTCTTCCTCCGCCGGGGCTATGGCGGTCTGCTCCTCGGTCAACTCGATCACCTGCCCCTCGGATGAGTCTTCCACCGGCTCCGGCTCGGCTGGCGTCTCAGCGGGCTTTTCTTCCGCGACGGGCGCTTGCTCGAGTGGAGCTATTTCCGGGGCGGCATCGGGCTTCGCGGTCTGGCGCACCATCGCTTCCCATTCATCGGACAAATCCACTTCGTCGCCTTCGCTCGCGACCGGCGTTGGGGGCGCGGCGGGCGCAATCGGCTGCTCGACGCGAGCGGGTTCGGCGGGCTCGCTTTCCTCGGGCGGGGCGAGCGCTATCTCGAATTCCCGGGCCGGCGCCGGGACAGCCTGCGCGGGCGCCTCCACGGGGGCTGACACATCGGCAGCGGATGCCGCAACCACGGACTGCTCCGGGGCCGCCTGTGCCGCAGCCGCGGGCGTCTTGTCGTATCGCTGCCGCAACTCCGCAAACCGCTCGGCATTGATCGTGTCGCCCCGCTGCGCGTGAATCTGTTCGAGCAGCGCCGCTAATTCCGCGGTGCGCTGATCGTTTGCGGCGCCCAGATACATGTCGAGCAATCGTTCAATCGTGGGCGTGTGCCTTGGGGCGCGATCGAGGACGCTTTCCAGCAGATGCGTGGCCTTCTGCGTCAGGCCGTAGCTCGAGAAAAGGTCCACGTCGGTGAGCGCCTGCGAAATATATGCCTGCGTCTCGTCGTCCAGCGGCTCCCCGGCGGCAATCCCCGCCGCTTCCGACGATGCGTCGCCCAGGGCACTCTCCCCTGGTTCCACAATCGCCGCACGATCCGCCAATGCCACCGGCTCGCGCGCGGGTTCCACTCCAAGCTCAGGTTCCAGCTCGACCACGGGTTCCGGCATCGGCGTCCCGCTGGCACGCGCGCGAAGGCGGTTCAGCCGCTCGATGAGCCGCTCATCGTCCTTGTTGCGCTCGATCAGTTCCTGGAGCAGCGCTTCGGCGCGATCGAATTTTCCCGCGGCTGCATACGCGTCGGCGAGCTTGCTGAGTGCGCCCGGCAGGCCAAACGAATCGCTGGTGGTGCGGCAAAAATCCGCGTTCATTTCAAGAACATCCAGATTGGCGGGGAGCCGCTCGGATACCGCGGAAAGCGATTTCTGGAACTTCTCCTGCTCGCCCGCCTCGATCATCGGATCGCGAAGCTCGCGCAAGAGCGCGAAAGCCTCCGCAGCCTGGCCGCCCGCGAGCAGCGACTCGACAACGGAATGCAGCGCCAGGCAATGGCTCGCGCCTCGCGCCATCTGGCGGCGCGCCAGATCCATCGCCTTCGGAATCTGGCCGCATTTCAGATCGAGATCCAGAATCATGTTCGTCACATCGCCGCCGGCGTTCGCCTCGGGATGGCTTTCGAGAATCGGAATGGCCAGCTCGGGATGCGGCCCCATCGCCACCGCGCGCGCCTTCAGCAGCAGCGTGGCGGGATTCGCTTCGAATTCCAGGGCGCGGTCAGCCAGCTTGCGCGCTTCATCCGCTTCGCCGCGATCGAAAAGCCGCTGCGCGTAGTTCGCGTAGGTCTGCGCCGCTTCCTTCTTCTGGCCCATCAAGTTGTAGAGCTCGGCCAGGCGCATCTGGACGCGCGGATTATCGGGCTCGACGTCGAGCAGGCGGTGCAGCACCTCGACGGCCTTCGGCGCCTTATTGACCTTCAGGTGCGCTTCCGCGATTTGCAGGAATAGAGGCCGCGCCTCGCTGAGCACGCCTTGCTGCACGTAGAGATCGGCAAGGCGCTCGAGCGGCGCAAGCTCGTTGGGCGCGAGCTTCGCAATCTTCTTATAAATGGCGATTGCCTTGCTGTTGAATCCGTTGCTCAGGTATACCTGCGCGAGCCGCTCGAAGTATTCCACGGCGCGCGTCATATCGCCTTGCCGCGCGAAGAGGTCGCCCACGGTCATCAGCGTGGCCTGATCCTGCGCGTCGTGGCGCAGAATTTGCTGATATTCCCCAATCGCCTGGGCAACCTTGCCCTGATTGAGGAACTTCAGGGCGCTTTCCAGCGCTTTGCTCTTATTAAATGCCATATCCGGGTCTGGCGCTCACCTAGGCGAACCCCGTGGAATAAACGAGCTTCCCCCGCGATTTCAGTTCATCCGAAGCGTAGCACGCGGCGAAGCCAAGTCAACGAACCGAGCCGGCCGTGGTGAGTAAGCGGATAACAGGCGGCGGCGCCCGAACGCCCTCTCGATACTCCTCGCCGTCCAAGCCGGCCCTCGTCTCAAACCAACCCCCAGTACCACCGCGCCCGGCTGGTGGTACACTCTCCCCCTTGCCCGGTTAGGTTTCCAGGAGGTGTGCCGTGCCGAATCCCAAGTCTCGAGTCCGAGCCCTTGCTGGCACGAGGCCGTCGCGCCGGTTCCCGCTTGGTCCTGTCGTCTGCGCGCTCGCGGCCGGGGCGCTTCTCGCCGGCGCATTCCTCGGCCCGCTCTCCGCGCGCCAAACCTCCGCCGCGGAAAACGGCACGGTCAATCCCGATCTCTATTCCGCGATGCGCTGGCGTCTGATCGGCCCGTACCGCGCCGGGCGCGTCAGCGAAGTTGCCGGCATCACCGGCGATCCCGCCACCTACTACATCGCCACGCCCGGCGGCGGCGTGTGGAAGACGCAGGATGCCGGCCGCGTTTGGACTCCCATCTTCGATCACGAAGATGTGGCCTCGGTCGGCGCAGTCGCCGTTGCGCCCTCGGATCCGAAAATCGTCTACGCCGGCACCGGCGAGCAAACCCCCGGCGATGGCATCTACAAATCCGCGGACGCAGGCGCCACTTGGACCAACATCGGCCTGCACGACACGCAGTACATCTCGAAAATCCTGGCAGACCCGCGCGACCCGAACATCATTATCGTCGGCGTGCTCGGTCATCCGATTCTCGGCTCCGCCCCACCGAACACCAATAAAGGCGTCTACAAAACCACCGACGGCGGCAAAACCTGGAAGAAAACTCTTTATAAAGACGATCTCGCCGGCGTTTCCAATATGTGCGCCGATCCCGGCGACCCGAAGATTCTCTACGCCGCGCTCTGGAAGCCGCGCTCGTTTGCGCCCGGCGGCGGGGCTGCCGCTCGCGCCAATGCCGCCCGCGCCGAGACGCAAGACTCCTGGATCTACAAATCCACCGACGAAGGTTCGACCTGGCATCAAGTGAAAGGCACGGGCCTGCCCGCCGAACGCATGGGCCAGATCGGACTGGCCGTCGCCGCCGGCAATCGTGGCCGCCGCGTCTACGCCATCACCGGCCAGGGCTTGCTGCGCTCGGACGACGCCGGCGAAAGCTGGCGCAAGATCACCAATGATCCGCGCATCGTCGGAAACAATTACATTTGCCGCGTCTACGCCGACCCCAAAAATCCCGGCGTCGTATATGTGATGCAGACCACCGCCTATCGCTCCGAAAATGGCGGCGAGACGTTCACCGCGTTCAAGGGCGCGCCCGGCGGCGACGATTACCACGTCATGTGGATTGACCCTGCCAATCCGCGCCGCATGATTCTGGGCGTGGATCAGGGCGCCACCATCAGCATGGACGGCGGCGCCACCTGGAGTTCCTGGTACAACCAGCCGACCGGCCAGTTCTACCACGTCTCCACGGACACGAGCTTCCCCTACATCGCCTACGCCGCGCAGCAGGATAGCGGCACCGCCGCCGTTCTAAGCCGCAGCGATTGGGGAGAGATCAGCTTCCGCGATTGGTTCTCAAGCGGCGGCTTCGAATTCTGCTATATCGCCGCCGATCCGCTCGACCCCGATATCGTCTTTTCCGGCGGATGGTACGGCGCCGTCGTGCGCATGGACCGCCGCACCGGCCAAATCGTTCACGTCTTCGTTCGCGGCACAAAATATCGCAGCGGCCAGATGGCCCCGCTCGTCTTCTCGCCCCAGAATCCGCACCTGCTCTACCTGGGCACGCAGTACGTGCTCGGCACGCGCGACCTCGGCCAAACGTGGCAGCAATTGAGCCCCGATCTCACCGAGCGTCCCTCATCGCAGCCCGCCGCCAATCGCGCCGCGACCGCCGGTCACGAACCCGAAAATTTTGCCGCGCTCGATTCGCCTGAGTCGCGCGATTTCAATGATCCCGACCTACCCGCCGGGGAGGCACAGGCCCGTCGTGGGGGCGGCTCGATCTCGAGTCTCGCGCCTTCGCCCGTGCAAGCCGGTGTCATCTGGGCGGGCACGAGCAACGGCCTCGTCCAGCGCACCACCGACGGCGGCATCACGTGGCACAACGTATCGCCTTCGGCTTTCACCCCGCAGACCGGCGTCACCATCCTCGAACCTTCGCATTTCGACGCCAACACCGCCTACGCTGCCGTCAGCATCGGCCGCGGCGGCGGCAATCCCGAAATCTACCGCACTCACGACGCCGGAAAATCCTGGCAGAAGATCGTCAACGGCCTTCCCGCCGGATGGATGGCCCGCGTGGTCCGCGAGGACCCCGTTCGCCCCGGCCTGCTCTATGCCGGCACCGAAAATGGCGTCTACGTCTCCTTCGACGATGGCGATCATTGGCAATCGCTGCAGCTCAATCTGCCCATTTCCGATAATCGCGATCTCGCCGTTCACGGCGACGATCTCGTCGTCGCCACCTACGGCCGCGCCCTCTGGATACTCGACGACCTCACGCCCCTCCGCGAAGCAAGCGCCGCCGAAGCCGCCTCCGCCGCCTCGCTGCTCCGCCCCGAAACGGCCGTGCGCGTTCGCTGGGATAACGACCAGGAAACTCCGCTCCCGCCCGAGGTTCCCGCCGGGCAGAATCCGCCCGATGGCGCGATCATTGACTACTACCTGAAATCCGCGCCCTCCGGCGATATCACACTCGAAATCCACGACGCCGCCGGCCATCTCGTCCGCCGCTATAGCAGCGCCGCGCCCGCGCCAGACACCTCGATCAAAAATGTCCCCGATTATTGGTTCGGCCCGCTGCCGCGGCTCTCGAAGAATGTTGGCCTGAATCGCTTCGTCTGGGACTTGCGCTATCCCGATCCTCCGGCGCTCAATTACAGTTATTCCGGCAACCCGCTCACCTACGTCGAATACACGCTCTCAGACCACACCATTCCCGGCGAAACCCCGCGCGACCAGGTGATTGGCCCGCTCGCCGTTCCCGGCGCCTACGAAGCCGTGCTCACCGTCAACGGAAAGCAGTATCGCCAGCCGCTCGAGGTCGTCCTCGATCCGCGCGTTCGCGCCTCGCAAGCCGATCTCGACGATCAATTGCGAGCCGCTCAGGATATCTCCGCCGGGCTGGCCGAAAGCACCGGCGCGTTCGATTCCATCGCCAGGCTGCGCGCCGCCGTCGCCGACCGCGAAAAATCACTCGCCGCGAATACCAATGCGAAGGACGCCGCCGACGCCCTCAAGTCGGTCGACGAAAAAGCGCGCCTCATCCAACTCGGCGCCTTCGGCGGCAGCGGCGTCGGCCCCGTGAACCGCGACCTGGCCCGCACGCTCTTCATGATCGAAACCGGCGACGCCGCCCCATCCAGCACCGCCCAGGAAGCGGTCGCCGAATCCTGCAGCTCGCTCACGAAGAGCCTCGCCGATTGGCGCGCTTTGAACGCAAAGCAACTCACCGCCGTAAACGCGCAGCTACAAAAATTGCAACTCGCCCCGTTGCCCGCGGCCTCCTCCGTCGCCGCCGATCCCCCCGCCTGCCGATCCGACGAAGAGCCGCATCCCGGCCTGCCCTGACGGAAGAGGGAGCATCGCGCTCATTCACAAGAGGATTTCGTTGAGCAATAGGCGGTGTGTTTATTTTGGATGAGGCATCAGGTCAAGCAGGCAGGGGCCGCATCAGGAAGCTCTGATTTTCTTCCTCTTATGCAATGAGCGAAGCACAGCGGGAACGGACGGAAAAGGCCCATGCACGCGCCCCTTCCGCAGATCTTCCAGCCCCCCCCGCCAGGCGCTTTTCGACGAGCGCCTTCGGGGTCTGGACCAGGCGCTCAGCTTCCACTCCGACCTCCAGGTAATCCCCCGGAGCCAATTTCAGTTAAGCGTGCAGCTTCTTGGGGATCACCACCTGCCGACTCACCCCAATTTTCACCACGGCCACCGCGCGCCGCTCCTTAGCTTGTATTTTCATATATTCATATTCCATGATTCTCGTACCACGCTCAAGAAAGCTGCCAAGCATGTGTCGCTATAAGAGCCGCTTCACGTCCCGCTCGAACGTGCTCGCATATTCGAATCCAATAATCTTCGTTCGCAGGATTCCCTGCCGGTCATAAATCAGCGTCGTCGGCAACCCCTTTAGCCCTCCGAATTTTCCCACCAGCGCATCGGTGGCAACCGCCAGCGGATAGCGCACGCCCACCCGCGCCGCAAAATGCAGCGGGTCTTCCGTATCCATCATCATCCCGGACTTGAACCCGACTACCGCAAAACCGCGCGGCCCATACGTCTGCGCCAACTTCTGATATCCCGGCATTTCCTTTTCGCAGGGCTGGCACCAGGTCGCCCAGAAATCCACGAGCACAACCTTCCCGCGGAAATCAGCCGTGGAGATCCTGCGCCCCCGCAATCCCTTTACGCTGAATTCCGGCAATCTGGACCCAATTTCCCCCGCCGGCGCGCCGGGCCGCGCTCGCGAATGCGCCGGCGACTTCGACCGGCAACCCGCCAGCGCGACCAGCATCACGCCGATCCACAGCACGCGCTTTTTCGCCATCATTCCTTCTTCTCCACCTCCAGAATCGTAAGCTTCAGCGGAACCGACGTATCCAGCTTCCGCTTTTTCCCCGCCGGCTTTTTATATAACTCGCCGCGCACCGTCACCACCGTCCCGCTGCCCGCAAGGCCCTCCAGCCCCTTCGACAGCTCATTCGCCGCCAGCGCAAACGTTCGATTCGGTTCTGCTTGCAGCGCAAAATCGCCCGAAGCCTCCTTCACGATTTTCCCGCGAGCGGTGATCCACATTTCCGCGACGCTCACTCCGCTGTCGTACGTCACCTTCAGCAGCCGCGCCGGATCAATCTCTCCATCCTCCTTCGGCGTAATTTCCACCTTTCCGTCAATCAAGCTCACTTCCACGCTTTGAACGCCAGACTGGCGCCCGAGGGACTGTTTCACCCCATACGCTCAAAAGTTTCAAGTCATGCCCTCGACACGCATCTCGATATGCTTGATCTGCGCCTGCGACGCAGGCGCAAGCGCGCAACCGAGCACCGCCAATAGCAACGCTCGCTTCCAATTCATCGTTCCTCCTTTCCTCGCATTCCTCTCACTTAAAAAAGTGCAGCCGAAACTGCTGGGTAATTCCGAAGCTGACGTGCCGGCGCACCGGCATAAACGCAGCCCCGTTCGAATGCGCCGCGTCCCAATCCACCGCAAGCCACACATGCATTCCCGGCCGCACGCCCACATACGTCGTCACGCCCGCCAGCAACGCGTCTCCGCCGCTGCCGCGCTGCCTCGCCCCGGCGATCCGGTCGTCCCCGGAATGCAGCCACGTGAGCGCCGGCCCGATGAACCACTCGCGCGCCGCGTCCTTCGATTCGTACGGCCTGTACGAAAGCCAGAACCGCGATGCGACGCTGCTGCCCAGCCGCGTCGCCTCGGCCCCCTCCGATCGCAACAGCGCATGAAAATCCTCATCCGCCACAAGGCGCCGGATATTAAAAAGTCCGGTGTAAGTCCAATCCGCCGCCGCAAACAAATCCATCGAACCCGACCCGAGCTGCAATCCCGCCGGCAGTCGAATTCCATTTCCGTCCGTCAAGCCCGTTCCGCCCGTGGGCAGCTTCGGCCCCGCCGTGAACGACGCCTGCGTCGTGCCTCGCTCCGAATCCCGCCGGTAGAATCGGTATTTCACCAGCACCATCGCATCGCCCAGCCCCGTTCCTCCAACGCTCGGCGCGCTCGGCCCGCCGCTCATCCGAAAATGATTCGTCACGATTGGGACGAGCGCCGTCACATCCATATTGCGATGGAAGCCCCATGTGAAGTTCAATTCGCCTGCGTGCGAAAGGGTGGGACGAGCCGTCGCCGGAATTTCGTCCGCCAATCCCTGCATCGGACGTCGCGTTTCGAAGCTCGAGCTGTAGGAGAGGAGCCCACCGCCGGGAAATAAACTCGGCGCCGTCTCCGGCGCGGCGCCCTGCGCAAAAATCGCCGGCGCGCACCACAGCAAAGCAAGCATCAACCACGCGCATCCTCCGAACGCGATGCGCCCTGCCTTTCGAAATTTCACGGGTTCCTCCAGTCAAATAGGCGAGCCGGGACGCACAAATCCGCGCCCTCGGGAAACGACTGGAGTTCAGCCTAGATTCTAAGTGGAGTGGAGGCCGGCAGTTCGCTGCCGGGCGGCGCATGGCAACGCGTCGAAATCGCGCGCGCCGTCAACGTTCCGCGGTTCGCCTCGCGCGAAGCCGGCAGCACGGCCAACGCGCTGAGCGAAAATCCCGCGACGCCAATGGAAGGAGTCCGCACAAAAGGCGAGTGCATAGCGGGCATCTTCTGGCAGCAATCCTGGCTGCCATGCCCCGCCGGCGAACAAGGCATCGTCTTGCAGCACTGCATCGCCTGCCGCGGCGTCGTCATTCCCGCGCAGTCGAACGCATACGCGGCCAAAGCCACCGCCAGCGCCGCCATCAAAATTGCCCTGCCAAATCGCATCCCCACCAACTTAGCCCCGCCGCTCCCGCGGGTCAAGCGCCTCCCGCCCCGGAGCGCGTATAGCCGGATTGCCGTCGCCACGGTGCATGTCTCCATTGTGAATAGTACCGATCCAGTGAAAATCTCAGGCCGGTTTCTTCGCAATGGGCAAGCGTTGGGCAGCAGTTCGGGTCACAGTTGCGGGGGTTGCTCGTTTTTGTTGGCTTCTTTGAGGATTGGTAGCGCTAACGGGAATCGAACCCGTATTTCGGCCTTGAAAGGGCCGCGTGCTAACCGTTGCACCATAGCGCCACGGATCAACCAGCGAAGCGTGCGACTAGTTTAGCAGAGATGCCCCGCCCCGCGCCCCCTCCCGCTCGCTTAATCCCGCCTTTTCGATTCCCGCCGGAATCCGGTTCAAATCCGCCGCGCGCGGCCCTCTTTTGATCAAATTCGCGATCAAATCTAGTAGAATTGAGCCGCATAATTTCAATTCCAGTGGAGAATTCGCGACTATGGGTCTCTTGGGCATCCTGAAGGGCGGAAATTTCCGCTCTCCGCAATCCATTCGTCACAAGGGGAAGAAGCTGAGCGAAATCCTCGAGGCGCACGCGCGATTCGCGCGCGGCGATTCCTCCGGCGCCCGTGCCGACCTATCTGGCGCCAATCTCTCCCGCGCCGACCTTGGCAAGGCCAATCTCGCCTACGCGAACCTGGCCGGCGCCAAACTCGAGGGCGCAAACCTGCGCGACGCGCGGCTCGCCTCCGCCGACCTCAGCAACGCCGCCGCCGCCCGCGCCGACCTCCGCAAAGCCGACCTCACGGAAGCCTCGCTCGCCGGCGCCGACCTGACCGAAGCGCATCTGGGCGGGGCGGAGGTGTTCCGCGCCGATCTCCGCGGCGCCAAATTGCGCGGAGCCAATCTGGGCGCCACAAACTTCCGCAATGCCGCCCTGCAAGGCGCCGATCTACGCGGCGCGTGCATGCGGACCACGATCCTCCGCGAGACCGACCTCCAGGGCGTGGACCTCTCCGGCCTGGACCTCTCCACCACTCTGCTGCCCCGCGATTACAAGGCCGGCTTGCCGTAGATTAGAAGCGAGCCAACGATCTACGAGTGCTCGGCCACGGTCGAGCGCAGGTCGAGTTCGTGTTCGAGGCGGCGCAGCACATCTTCGTTGATCTTGTTCTCGTTGCGCATCCGCGTGATGACGGCGCGCTGGACGGTCCGCATCTCCTGCAGGACGTTCTGCATCCGCTCGTAGTCCTCCGGGCGATAGCCGCCCTGCGCCGTCGCCGCACCATCGCCCGCCAGGGCGCTGAGCCGGCGACGCTCGAAGCGGGCGAGTTCGTCGTAGAGGGCGGCAAACTGCGTGGTGTCCGCCTTGCGCGCGGTATCGAGATACGAGATGGCCGCTTCGATCATCGCGCGCCGCGCTCCTTCCTCCTCGCGATCGGCGTGGATTCCGCCGGCAAGTCCCAAGCCGCGAATCAGGGAAGGAAGCGTGAGCCCCTGGAGCACGAGCGTGACGAAAATGACGCAGAAGGTGAGAAAAATGATCGTACTGCGCTGCGGGAATCGCGCGCCGCTATCCAGCACTTCGGGCAACGCCAGCGCCGCCGCCAATCCGAGCGCGCCGCGCATGCCCGTCCAACCCATAATGAAGACCGCGCGCGGATTCGGGAACGGCGCCGCCCGCCGCTGCCAGCGCCCGCGCACGAAATTCGAGGCCCACGCCGCGGGATACATCCACACCAGGCGCAGCAGAATCAGGATGGCGCTGAATACCAGCGCGTCGCGCAGCAATTGCGGCAGGCGAAGGGAAACAATTTCCGCTTTGATGTATGGAAGCTGAAGGCCGATCAGGATGAAAACGACGCCGTTGAGGGCGAAGGTGAGCGTGTCCCACACGGCGGCGGATTGCACGCGCGCGTCGCGGGAGAAGTAAACCGAACTGCGATGCCCCAGGTAGAGACCGCACGCGACCGTAGCCATGACGCCCGAAGCGTGAAGGCTCTCCGCGCCGAGGTACGCGAAATACGGCGCGAGGAGGCTGATGGTGATCTCAATCGGCGCGTCGGCGATGCGGCGCTCGAATTCGTGAATGATTTTTCCGACGATGAGCCCAATCACGATGCTGCCGAAGATGAGATAGAGCAGCCGGGCCGCGCCCGCGGCGAGGCTCGGGATGTGACCGCTGACAACCAGCGCAGTGGCGAACTCGAGCGCCAGCAGGCCGGTGGCGTCGTTCACCAGGCTTTCCCCTTCGAGGATGTGCATGAGCCGCTGCGGCAATCCCAGACGCCTGGCGATGGCGGTCGCCGCGATGGGGTCCGTGGCGGCCACGACAGCGCCCAGCACCAATCCCGTGCGCCAATCGAAACCGGGAAGCAGCCAGCGCGTGGCGGCTGCGATTCCGAAAACCGTGAAGCCGACCAGACCAACGGCCAGCATGGTGATGGTGGAAAGATTGTTGCGGAAATCGCGCCAGGGCATCAGGAAGGCGCCGGAAAAAATCAGTGGCGGCAAAATCACCAGGAAAAACACGTTGGGATTCAGGCGCAGGTGCGGGATGCCGGGAATCACTCCCAACAGGAGGCCGCCGATCATCAGGATGATCGCGTACGGCACTTCGAGGCGCTTTGCCAGTGCTGCCAGTACCACAACGAAGAACAGCACAAACAGAACGGCAGGCTCGATATGTTGCAGACCGTGGAGTGGCATTAGGACACCGCCTCCACGATAACCCACGCCTGAGACTGGCAACACGCGTTTTTGAGCTGATCGGCTGCCGTGGCTCAGCGTGGCGAAACACACGCTCTGTGACCGCCGGGCCGCGCCTCGCGGCGGACGATTTCCATGAAGGCACGCGCCAACGGGCCGAGATAACGCCGCTTGTGCCAAATCATGGCGAGCGTGCGCGCCGGCTTGGTTCCGCTGACGCGCCGATAGGCGATGCGGCGGCCGGCGCCGGCGCTTGCGGCCATTTCGGGCACCAGGGATACACCCTGCCCCAGCGACACCAATTCCTGCACGGTCATTAGCTGCGCGCTGCGGCACGTGAGCGCGGGCATGCACCCTTCGCGCTTGCAGAAGCGGATCACCTGCGCGCCGAGGCAATGCATCTCGCTGAGCAGGACGAAGCGTTCGCGCGTAAGTTCTTCGAGGGTAATGCGGCGCTTTGCGGCAAGCGGATGGCGGCGAGCCATGGCGATCAGCAACTCCTCGGAGAACAACTCCTCGACGCCCAGGCGATTATCTTCCACCGGCAGCGCGAGCAGGCCGAGGTCCACCTCGCCCGTGGCGCAAGCGGCGATCAGACCCTCGGTGAAATCCTCGTTAACGGTGACTTCGGCTTTGGGATAGCGGCGCGTGAAGGTGCGCACGAGGCGGGGAACCAGGTAGGGCGCGATGGTCGGAATTGCGCCAATGCGAATCGTGCCGCGCCCGAGGATTTCCGGCGTGCGCACAGAATCCTGTGCTTCGGCGACGGCGGAAAGGATGCGGACGGAGCGTTCGTAGAAGGCTTCGCCAGCGGCCGTGAGCCGCACGCCGCGGCCCAGGCGCTCGAACAACGTCTGGCCAATGTTCTGTTCGAGGCTGCGAATTTGCTGGCTCAGCGAGGGCTGCGCGACGAAACACGCCTTCGCCGCGCGGGTGAAGCTGCCGGAATCGGCCACGGCGACAAAATAGCGCAATTGATGCAATTCCATTCGGCATCTCCCACGGACGAGGCCGGGCTTTTCGTTATAGGGCCAGACTATGAATGCGATAGAAAGAATATATTATTCCTATCGCTCGCCACGGCCTAGTCTCTAGGCTTGGCGCTGCCGGAGAGAGGCAGCGCGGCTCGACCGCAGGCAGTCCAGCTCACAACAAAGCCCATTAATAAAAAGGAGACGCAACGATGCCCAAATCGCCCAAGATCCACGGCAGCGGAAAGGTAAAACCCGGGGACGTGACCCAGCGCGTCGGCGTGGAACAACTGACCACGCGCGGCGTGGACGTGAAGCAATTGATCGAGAAACTGATTGACGCCGCCGGCGCGGAATTCACCACCTATTATTACTACACGATTTTGCGCATGAATCTGGCCGGCAACGAGGATTACAAAGAGATTTGCGAGGACGCGCGGCTGGAGGATCGCGCCCATTTCGAGCTGATCACGCCGCGCATTTACGAACTTGGCGGCGCCATTCCGAAGGACATTCGCGCGTTTGCCGATCGCGCAGGATGCCCGGACGCCTACCTGCCCGACGAACCGACGGCCGTAAATATATTGACGGTGCTGCTGGAGGCGGAGCGCTGCGCGATCCGCACCTGGAGCGAGGTGTGCGATCTGACGTTCGGCAAGGATCCGCGAACCTACGACATGGCGTCGCGCATTCTAAACGAGGAGATCGAGCACGAGGCATGGTTCATCGAGCTGCTCAGCATGGAGCGCGACGGCGCGGTGCGTCCTTCGGGGCATTTCCGCCGCGGCGCGCCGGGCGAGGCCCCCTACAGCAAGAACCACGGCTTCTACAATCCATGAGCGGGACGGTTCTGCGGCGCGGCCGGGAGAACTTCCCGCGTGGCTGAGGCGGAGCGCAGTTACACGATCACGCTCGTTACGCGGGGCGAAGCGGAACGCTCGTTTCCCTGCCCCGCTTCCGAGTTTGTGCTGCAAGCGGCGCTCGACCACGGATTCGACCTGCCCTATAGCTGCCTGCAAGGGTGGTGCATCACCTGCGCGGGAAGGCTGCTCGAGGGAGAGGTGGATCAGTCCGCCTCGCGGCGATTTTACGCGGAAGACGCAAGCGAGCGATTCGTGCTGCTCTGCACGGCGCGCCCGCGGCGCGATCTGCGCATCGAAACGCACCAGAAGGAAGCGATGCGCGCGCATCGCATCGCGCGCGGCCTGGCTGTGCCGCTGGGATAGCCGCGCGGGCGATGGATGAGAATGGAGAAGCGCGTGGAGTTTTTAAGGAACATCGCGCAAGGGCCCATCTGGCGGGAAATGGAATCGCGCGGATCGGCTGCGATCCTGCGCGCGAGGCTCGGCGATTTTGGCGCAAGCCTGATTGCCAAGGGCAAAGTCGGCCGGCATTTTCGTGCGATATCGAGGAATGGGCTGGTGCTCTGGATGAGCGCCCTGCCTATGAGCGAATGCTGCGATGCAATGCTTCGATTAAGGATTTCGATCTGGCACCGCGCGAGTTTGCCGGGCGAACGGCCATCGCCTTGGGGCCTCCTCGTTTACGTGGAACCGTGCCCTTCAGCGGCGGCGGGCAGCCCCCCGCCCCAGCCGCTGTATGACGGGAGGTTCGGTTCTTGCGCCTCGCCAAATGCCGCGCTTTCAATTGAACTCAGCGACCGGCGCTTTCTGAATTTTGGCGGCACCGCGATTATTCCGCGCGAAGGAGATCGGCTAAGGGACGTTGCAATGCCCGGCGGAGTGGAATCCAAAGGCTCAAAGCGATCATGCAGGCAATCGAAAGCAGCACAGCCCCTTCGGACGCGGCTAAGGCGAAAGCGGAAGCACCCGCGTTGAGGCTGAACGGATTCGGAAACGCAGCAGGCAAAAGCAACCCAAACCCCGCACCCGCTAGGCACCCACGGAATCACTGATCCTGCGCCATGTTTTTCTGATGTTCATTCCTTCTCTCCTCTCTGGAACAGCGTTTTGAGAATGCTGGAGCACAACAGAAGCAACAGGCCGACGACAAACACGCCGCTGAAGATGCCGACGAACAGAAGCGCTACTGGATTTTCGACTCCGCGGATGCCGTTCGCGCAGGCACCCGCGATGCCGATCACCACCACCCACCAGCCAGCGGCCACCAAACGCCGCGATGCACCACGAGCATTCAGCTCAGACATGCGTCGTTTCTCCTTGCGTGAGGGGCCGGGTGACCCTCTCGGCGGAGAATCAGACCAAACCGTTAGAATGTCAATAGGACAAATAACTGATTGCGTATAGTGATTTGGCGGGTAATAAGTGGTAGATTGCCGGCAGGGCGCGGCTATCTAGGGGCGGCTCAGGGGTTTTCTGTATGGGTGGCGCTGCTTTTCATTTTTCATGGAGATCGGAGTTGCCCCTTTTGCGGGGAACTTTGGCGGTGCGGCGGCGGTAACCAATGCCGATGCAAAGATCGTGATGATTGGGCTGGCCATTGTGTCGTCCTCCTTTATTCGCTAGCACATTTTTGCTCACTTTTGCGGTAATGGCAAAAATTCTTCAAAAAGCCAATACAAACGACGGTTTTTGCTGGAGGCGCGGGTGGGAATTGAACCCACGAATAAAGGTTTTGCAGACCTCTCCCTTACCACTTGGGTACCGCGCCCCGAGGACCGTAGTATAGCGAAAGTGGGCGGGTGTTTCAGCCGCGGGCGGCGGAAAGTGAACGGCTGTAAGGCTCGCGCCGTCAGGCGCCCGATGGGCGCAAGAGCGGCCGCGCTGAAGGCCGCCGGCTACTTTAAACCTGGCGCTTATCTGATGCGGAGCTGATATGGCATGCGGGCCTGGACCGGCTGGGAGATTTCGTCGAGCGCCAGGCGATGGACCAGGCCCGCGAGCGAATCGGCGCGGGATTCGGACATCGGATTTTCCTGGCGCTCGAAGATCTGCTCGAAGAGCGATTTTTCGCGCGGGTAACGCACCACGCTTACGCCCGAGGCGGCGGGGATGTGCGCGAGTTCCTTCGCCACCTGAATCGCGCGATCTATGCCGCCGAGATCGTCCACGAGGCCGAGGCGCTGGGCCTGCGCGCCGGTCCAGACGCGCCCTTTCGCGATTTTGTCCACCGCGGCGACGCTCATGTGGCGGCCGGCGGCGACTCCCTGGGTGAACTGCGCGTAGACATCGTTGAGCGAGCGCTGAATGAAGGCTTGCTGCGCGGGCGTGAAATTCTGCTGATCGGAGAAGAGCGTGGCGTTGTCGCTGGTGGCCACGTAATCGGTGCTGGCGCCGAGCAGGTTGTAGAGGCCCGCGATATTGAGCTTGCCGACGAGGACGCCGATCGAGCCGGTTTCCGTGTCCGGGTCGGCGACGATGCGCGTGGCGGGCGCGGCGATCCAATATCCGCCGGAGGCGGCGAGGTCCGACATCGAGACGACCACGGGCTTGCGCGCGCGGGCGAGTTGCACTTCGCGGCGAATCACTTCGCTGGCGACGACGGAGCCGCCGCCGGAATCAATTCGCAGGATGATGGCCTTCACGTCGGAATCGTCGCGCAGGGCGCGAATTTCCGAGGCAACCGAATCGCCGCCCATCACCAGGCCGCCGGTGGGGGAATTTTCGGACGAGCCGGAAGCGATCAGGCCGCTGGCGTGGACAATGGCAATCGTCTGCCCGGAAGAATTCAGATGCACAAGCGTGCTATAGCGCGCGAGCGACACGGGATTCCACTCGCGCGAGCGCTCGCGGAAATAATCCTCGAGCTGATCCCAGTAGCCGAGGCGGTCCACGATGCGATCGCGCACGGCGTCGCCGGTGAGCAGCGGGCCGCTTTTCAGAATGGATTCGAAGGCCGCGGGGGGCATGTGGCGCGCCTGCGCCGATTCGGCGACGTAGCGATTGAAGACGTCGGTCAAAAGGGATTGCACTTCCTCGCGGTGCGCCGGCGTGAATTTCTTTTCGGTTAATTGGTTCGAGGCGGTCTTGTATTCGGCGATGTGGAAAAATTGCGGGACGATTTTCAGCTTGTCGAGCGTGCCGCGCAGGAAGGTGGCCTCCGCCATCATGCCGCTGATGTCCACGGGATTGGAGGGGACGAGCCAGATTTGCCGGCACGCGGTGGCGAGGTAATATTCGGGATTGCCGACGCCATCGTAGCCCAGATAGCAGATGCTCGGCTTGCCGCTGCTCTGGAAGGCGAGCAGGTGCGCGCGAATTTCCTCGAGCTTGGCCCATCCGGTGGAAAGCGGGCCGATGCGCACGACGATGCCGGTGATTCGGCTATCGGTGGCGGCGGCGTCAATTGCGTCGAGATATTCGTGGAGAACGGGGGCTTGCCCGCCGGTCAGCGCGTCGAGAATATTCGGCGTGCGCTGCTCCTGAATCGAGCCCTCCGCGTCAATCACCAGGACCGAACGGCTGGCGAGATGCCGCGGGCGGACCGCAATCCAAATGATCAGGCCGAAAAATACGATCACCACAAGGATAATGATCGCTCGACGTTTGCCCCAGCTCACCGTGTGGTCTCCCTGGCAAAACTAGCACAGATGCGGGCGGTTGCGGAAATTCATGGGCCGCTTGCCGGCCGCAGCGCGCGGCGGCGCCTTCGCGGCGGCGCGGATTTTCGGCGAGCCGGAGACGGCGGCTTTCGCTTCCGCGTCCGTTTCGATGGTATCGAGGATTGCGCGCGTAATCTGGTCGTTTTCGGCGGCTTTGCGAATTACGGCGGGATAGCGCCGATGAAATTTCTGGCTAAACGGCTGAAACTGGCGGAGAGGGTGGGATTTGAACCCACGAGCCCGCCGCACGCGACAGCGTGCAAATTGAAAAAATCCCAGGCGCCGGCCTGGCGAAACGGGTGAGCACACCGATGAAATTTCTGGCTAAACGGCTGAAACTGGCGGAGAGGGTGGGATTTGAACCCACGAGCCCGGTTTTGCCAGGCTACCCGCTTTCGAGGCGGGCTCTTTCAACCGCTCAGACACCTCTCCGAAACCCGCGGTCCCCGCTAGCTTAACAAAGCCAACCCCCAGTCACAAACCCGACAGTTTCCTATTAACTTTCTCTTCAACCCATGCCATCAACTACGGTGGCGGTTTTCTCGCCAAGGAGAGGAGGGCGGCAGACGGTGCTGAGGGCGCCACCCAGCAGCCAACTCTGTAGCCATCGAAATGCACGTAACCCCTTTCCCTGCAACGCCGACCGCCGCTCTAATCTACGGTTGACCCCGCCCAAGGACCAGATTTCGATGCCGGTCCACCCGCCCCTCCCACCCCGGCGGCACAATCGTCGTCGCGCTATATTCCGCGATCACGGCAGGTCCCCGCATCCGATTCCCCGCATGCAGTCCTTCCCGGTCATATATAGGCGTCCGCCATCTCCGCCCCCCGAAATAAACATTCCGAACGGAAACAATCGCCTTTGCACAATCAGCGCGTCCCAGGCGCTCGCGCGGCCACGTAATGCGCTCGGTCGCCGCCGTGAAGCGGGCGCGCACATTCACAATCTCCACCGGACGCGACGTGTCCGAATAACCGTACCGCCGCTCGTGCTCGCGATGAAACGCCGCGATAAAATTCCGCCCCGCGGGCACGCTCAATTCGTACGCCTGCCCGACGTAGCGCATATCGAGAAAGCGGTCCACGCGCCAGCGGCCCGGGGCAAAGCCTTCGGCCCGCATCGTGGCTGCGCCTTCGCGTTCGATGCCGGCAAATTCGCGGCGCAGCGCGCGGGCGCTGTCGCGCAAATCGGCCATCGGCAGCAGCACGGTGCGCGAGGCGTCCTTCACCACGTCCGCGCACAAAATCCCGAGCGCCGAAAGGGCCCCCGGAAATTGCGGAATCAGCACCTGCGGCATCGAGAGCTTCTCTGCCAGGGCGCAGGCGTGCAGGCCGCCCGCCCCGCCGAAGGCCACCAAGGCGTAATCGCGCGGATCGCGCCCTCTTTCCACCGAAATCACGCGGATCGCCTTTTCCATCGTGGCTTCCACCACGGCAACAATCCCCTCGGCAAACGCAACCAGCGACGCGATCCCGCGAGCCCCCCGCGCGGCGCGTTCCATGTAAGCCCTAGCGCGGCCGGCATCCAAATGAAAGCCGCCGCCCAGCAATCCTTCGGCGCCGAGCCGGCCGAGAATCAGGTGCGCATCGGTCACCGTTGGCCGCTCGCCACGGCCATAGCAGATCGGGCCCGGATCAGCGCCGGCGCTTTCCGGGCCCACGCGCAGCGCGCCCCCGCGATCAAAGCGCGCAATCGAGCCGCCGCCCGCGCCCACGGTGTGCACCTCAAGCATGGGGACGGCAACGGGAAGCCCGGCAATGCTGGATTCGTTTGTGGTCTGCCGGTCGCCTTCGATCAGCGATACGTCGGTCGAGGTGCCGCCCATATCGAAGCTGATGATCCGCGAAAATCCAGAGAGCGCCGCGATGCGCTGCGCCCCCAGCACGCCTCCCGCCGGGCCGGAGAGAATCGTGCGCACGGGCTCGCGGGCCGCGAGCGCGGCGGAAACCGTGCCGCCATTCGATTGCATGATGCGCACGCGCGCGCCGGAATCGTCCCGCCCGGCATTCCCGGTGCGGCGCGGCTTCCCTGCCGCGAATCGCGCGTGCCGTTCGATTTCCATCAGGTAGTGGCTCATGACGGGAACGAGGTAGGCGTTCATCGCCGTCGTCGAGGCGCGCTCGAATTCGCGAAATTCCGGGAGAATTTCATGCGAGGCGGAAACGGAAAATCCCGCGGCGCGCAATCGCTTTGCCACCATGCGCTCGTGCTCCGGGCGCAAGAACGAGAAAAGGAAGCATACGGCAACCGATTCCGCGCGCATCCGCCTCAATTGGCGCACGATTCGTGCGATTTCCGAGGCGGATGGCCGCGCCAGGATTTGCCCCTCCGCGCCGACGCGTTCGCGCAACCCCAATCGCCGCGCGGCGGGCACCAACGGCTCGGGCCGGTCCACAAAAAGATCGAAGAGTCGCGGCCTCGCTTGACGGCCAATTTCCAGCACGTCCTCGAAGCCCGCGGTAGTGACAAGAGCCGCGCGGCCGCCACGGCGTTCGAGCAGCGCATTGGTCCCCACCGTCGTGCCGCAGAGAAGATCGAGCGCGGCACTGCGATGCTGCGCCGAGGGCGAAAGAATGCTCGCCAGGGCTTCTTGAATCGCGCGCGCGGGATTCGCCGGGGTCGAAGGCAGCTTCAGGATTTCGATCCGGCCGCGATCAAGAAACAGGCAGTCGGTAAACGTCCCGCCGGTATCCATGGCGATGCGCATGGGAGCCGCCATTTTATCCTCAGGCACGCGCGTTTTGAGAAATGCCGCAGGGCGCCGATTCATGGAACCCCTGCCTGGGCCGCAGGCCCTCGGCGCATGCGTGAGACATGCTCCGCAAGATAAACGCCGAGCAGGACCAGCACCGTCCCACCGAGCAGGTGGCGCGTCGGGTGCTCGCCCAGAATCGGAATCGAGAACAAAATCACCAGCACCGGCTGAAAATAGTTGACCACCGCGACGCGCGACGCCTCCATATAGCGCAGCGTCCAATAAAAAAGCGTGTATGCAATTACCGAGCTGAAAATGGCCATGTACGCCATGCCGCCCCAGCCCACCCAGCCGACGCCGCGCCAATCCAGGCGCATTCCCTGCCGCACGGCAAGAGGCAGCACGAGCACCGCTGCCGCCACCACCACGAACGTGTTCATCGTCACGGCGTCATACTGCTTCGCCAGCTGCTTGCCGAACACGGCGTAGACGGCAAGCCCGATCGTCGAAGCGGCCGTGAGCCCATCGCCCAGCAGAAACGGGGAATGCACGGGCAGGCCGTATTCGCTCTCGAGCAGCAGCGCGCCGCAAAAGGAAATCGTGATCCCCAACGCCTTGCCGGGGGAAAGGCGCTCGAGCCCCACGGCCACCGCGAGCAGCAACACCATGATCGGACCGGTGGAAGCGATCACGGCGGAATGCTGCGACGTGGTGAAGTCCAGGCCAACGGTGAAGCCGCCCTGGTTCAACACGACCCCGAACAACGCCAGCCAGGCGATCCGCCATCCATCGCGCGCGCGAAAGGGCGTTCGCTGGCGCCGCGTGAAATAGATCGCGAGCATCAACACCCCGGCCAGCTCGAAGCGAAACGACACCAGATCGAGCGGCCCCATATGCCGGAGCGCCAGCTTGCCGGCAATCGAGTTGAAGGCCCACATAAACATCATTGAGGCAAGCGCTGCGAAAAGAAGGATCGGGCGCGGGCGATGCGGCTCGGCAAGCGAAGGAGAGTCGGACGGCATGCGCAAGGACTATTCGAGGACCTCGCGCCGCACCGTGAGCGATTCGATGCGCTCGATGCGCGGAAGAAATCCGATGCCGGGGCCGGACGGCACGCGAATCATTCCTTGGCGCGAGACTTCGACTTCTGGCTCGATCACGTCTTCCTGCCAATACCGACGGCTGGCGGAGACGTCGCCCGGCAGCGAAAAATTCTGCAGAGACGACATCGCAATATTCTGGGCCCGGCCGATGCCCGATTCGAGCATACCGCCGCACCACACGGGGATTTTGCTCGCGACGCAGAGATCGTGAATGCGCCGCGCCACCGTGTGCCCTCCGACGCGGCCAAGCTTCATATTGATAATCCGGCACGCGCCCGAATCAATCGCCGCGCGGGCGTGCTCGATATCGTGAATGCACTCATCGAGGCAAATTGGCGTCTCAATCTGGCGCTGCAGCGCAATGTGCGAATAGATGTCGTCGTAGCCCAGCGGCTGCTCGATCATGATGAGATAAAAGGGATCGAGTTGCTTCAGCAGCCGGGCGTCCTCGAGGCGATAGGCGGAGTTCGCGTCGGCCATCAGGCGAATGCCGGGAAAGCGTTCGCGCAGGGCGCGCACCGGCTCAATATCCCAGCCGGGCTTGATTTTGATCTTGATCCGCTGATAGCCGGCGGCAAGCCCCTGCTGCACCTTGGCGATCAAGTCCGGAATCGAGGGTTGAATGCCAATCGAAACGCCCGCGGGAATTTCGTCGCGCGCTCCGCCCAGCAGCTTGGCCAGCGGAACCCCCCGCTGCTTTGCCTCCGCGTCCCAGATCGCCGTCTCTGCGGCTGCCTTGGCCATATTGTGGCCGCGAACGCGGGCGAGCAAATCAAACACATCCGGCGCGGCCGCGAATTCCGTGCCCCGCAGAATCGGCCAGATAAAATCGCGCAGGATGTGCCATGCGGTTTCCGTATCTTCGTAGGAATAGAACGGATTTTCCCCGGCCGTGCACTCGCCCCAGCCGCTCGCCCCGTCCACGTCGGCTTCGACGAGCAGGATGCGCCGCAGCGTGGTCACGCCGAAGCTCGTCTCGAAGGGCGCGATGAGATTTAGGCGGATTTCACGCAGGGTCAGCTTGCGCACTCGCATCGCCGGGCTATTCCTCCCAATCTTCGATTGCGCTGAGCCCGGCGGCGGAAGCGAGCGACTCGAGCAGGTAATCCGTCTTACCGGCGCGGGTTTCGATGGCCGTGGCTGCATACTTCTTTTCAAACCAGCCCTCGAACTGCTCGCGCGCCGCCGATTGGATCCGAATGGCGGCTTCGCGATCGCTCGTCTTGATCTCGGCAAGGTTTACGGGAAGAGAGATGCGCGCCGTGGCCGTCTTCGAAGGCGAGGGATTGTCCGCAAGGACGGATTTGACGCGCTCGGAATCGAGCCACCATTCCGCGACCAGCCGGTCAGTAGGCATGCCGGAATGAAGAGGGCTGGTGGTGATGCCATAGCAATTCGGGATCAGCCTGCGGGCGATCGCGCCCAGGCGCACGAGATTGAAATGGGCGTTTTTCGGCTCAAGCGGATCGAAGGTCCACTCGATCAAGCGAATGCCGCGCTTCAGCGCATCCTGCCGCTGGAAAAGCTTCAGGCGGCGACCCACCCCTCGATCACGATATTCGGGGAGAACGGCCGTCATATGCGAGTGAAGAAAAGGCTGGAGCGCACGGCATTCCTTCCGGCCGAGTGGTTCGCCGGCGCGGCTGGCCGGGGCGCGCATCGCGCGAACGCCGGCGAGCGCCAGCGTGAACCCCACCAGCTTTTCGCCCTCGAAGGCGCCGAGCGCCTGCCCGCCCGTATTTCGCGCGATAAAGAAAAGGCCCGAGGGAACAGTCAGCTCGTCTCCCCAGGTAAGGCGCTCGAGCCTTTCGCATTCCTGATACTCGGCGAGCGTGGCGCAATGGCGAATTTCGATGGGCGCACTGATCAAGATGCATCACCTGCCGCGTGCCGTGCAGCGGGGGCTTCCGCGGATTTAAGGGAATTCCACAATTCTTCCTTGCGCGGCCGAGGTAAGTCGGCGAATAGGCGTCCCTCGCGCGCCGCTGCGGACTCCATTCGCTGGAAGCGGTTCTTGAATTTGCGATTGGCCTTTTTCAGAGCGATCTCAGGATCCACACCGAGAAATCGCGCGATGTTTACCGCCGAAAAGAGCAAATCGCCCGCTTCTTCCTCGACGCGAGCCGAAGGGCGCCGTTTCGACGTGGCGCCGAGCGCCTCTTGCAATTCTCTTCCTTCCTCGGCGAGCTTCTCGAAAATGCCGCGAACATCCTCCCAATCGAAACCGACATGAGAGGCGCGGCGCGTCAGTTGATAGGCCTCGAGCACAGCGGGCAAAGATCGCGGCACCCCGCCGAGCACGGAATCGGCCGCCGGAGCCGCGGCCGGCACGGCCTTTGCGCCCGCATTCCCTTTCGCGGAGGCGCGCTCTTCGGCCTTCAACTGCTCCCAATTCCGCAGCACATCCGCGGACGTCTTCGCGACGGCCGAGCCGAAGACGTGCGGATGGCGGCGAACCATCTTCGAATAAACGGACTCGATCACGTCGGAAATCGCAAACCGGCCGCGTTCCTCGGCAAGGACCGAATGGAAGATCACCTGGAGCAGCAGGTCGCCGAGTTCCGAGGCGAAGGCGGCGGAATCGCCGGTGTCCATCGCGTCGAGCACCTCGTAGGTTTCTTCGATCAGGAATTTGCGAAGGGATTCGTGCGTCTGTTCGGCGTCCCAGGAGCAGCCGTTCGGGCCGCGCAGCTTAGCCTGCAAAGCCGCCAATTTCGCGAACCATTGGCCGGCGACGCGGTCGCGGGGACTGACGCGAACGTGGCGGTCGCGCGGCGCGCGTTTGCTCGTAACCGCACGACTGGCGGAATGCTTGCGGGCGGCTTTTGCGGATTTGCGGCTGCCAGCGCGTTTCGGCCGCACGGCTTTCCGGCTTCGGCTTGGCGGCGGCATTCGACGGGACGGCACGACGAGTGTTCTCAGCTCCCAGACAGATCAAGATGAAGAACACAATGTACGGTAGGCAACCGAAATTGACAAGCGAGGCAATCGTTTACCGGCGATTGCCCGATCCAAGTTGTGCTTCTCTCTGAAAAAAAGATGGCCGGCCCCTTTGCGAGGGAGCCGGCCGGTGGTTCATCGAAAACCCCGCACTCGCTCGAAGAATCGCGCGAGCCGGGATATTCGCTATAGCAACGGGATGTAGAACTGCAAGTCGCTGTCGAGGCGGTTCGTCGCGCCCCACATATCCCAGCCGACCCATTGCCCGCTGCTCAGGACCTCCGCGCAGCCTTCATGGAAATACGTTCCCGGCCCGAAATAATTGTTGTAGGAGCCCTTCCGAATCGGGAATGTCTGATACGTTGTGCCGCTCGGCGCCTGGAGAACAAGGTGATACGCGTCCCCTTGAAAGAGAATATGCGACGAGCTGAATTGGGCCCGGACCCACACGTAATTCGGGCTGCTGGTAGAAGAAAGCGGCACAGACGATGCGGGAATGCTGGCCACGCCGACCGCTGTGCCATTCGATTGCTCGACGCGAACGGTGAGCGAACCGCTACCGCCTACGCGAGCCACGCGGACGAATGCCTGGGCGAAGTATTTGTTGCCGCGAGCCACCGTGATTGCCTCCCGAACCTGCTGCCCGCCGCCGATCGGCTTTGGGTTGCCGGCCCACACCTCCATATAGCCCGACCCTTGCGAATTTCCATTCGAGAAATCCAGCTCGACGATCGGCGTAAGGTTGGCGTCCTCCGACCAGCCTCGGCCGGTCGAGCGAATCAGCACGCAAAACGCCGCATTGCTGAAAAGCGGCTGCATCTGGGAAGCCGGGTGGTACATGTACAGGTTATCCACCGAAACGTAGTTCACGCTGGGATCCGCGTCCGTGTTGGAAAACACCAGGTGATAAAGCTTCCCTCCCTGCAGGTAAGGCTGCGACGAAAAAGAAATGGTGCGAAAGGATGCGTAGGGAGAAGGATATCCGGCCTGAGGGCTCGAGATCAGATAGGAAGCAAGGGAGTGGCCCGAGGGGTTGTGGTTCACCGTGCCGTCGTCCGTCTGCAATTGAACCAGCAGCTTCCCGCCGTTGCCGCCTGCGTAGCCGGGCTTCGGAGCCTTCACGATCAGATAGAAGCGGACCGCGCTGACGTAACCGGTGTGCTGCGCCTCAATCCGGTAGTCCGCTTGGAGCCCGTATGGACCGATGCGGATGTTGCTGAGCGCATCGGCATTCATGGCCGAACCGTAATAGTTATAGTTTTGCGCCGAGCTGGCCCTGCAGCACAGCCCAGACGCGATGAGCGCCGCAGCGAAAACAAGCCACATGCGGCGAACGCCGAAAAAGCCCTTGGAACAAGGTGCACTTGCAGATTGCCGTGTGTGATTCATGGTCCCCGATTCCTGGAATGGTTGGTGGTACAACCGCGGATCGGGATACTTCCATTGGGGAGACGATCGGACGACTGGCCGAAGGGTTAATTCTGGGTCAGGGGGTACACACATGCCCTTACCTGTACCGGGAGTACAGGCAGACACACCCATCACCCTGCTGGATTCACGCAAACTAACGCGCAACGCGGCGCGATTGAATACACGATTTCCCCTATTCCCCCGTAAAAGTTCATGTAGGGTTGCCGGCCCCTGTGCGGAGAAAGCTCAAGAAAAGCTTGATTTTCAGAGCTTCTGGCGGCACTCTCTTGCCCGTCACATGCGCCAGAGAACCTCCTTGAAATCGAACACGATTCCGCCGCGCCCTAATACCAAATTGGAGAAAACATGAAGATCAGTGAGACGTTTGCGAGATCCACGGCTGTGACCATACTGGCCGTGGGCTGCCTTTTCGCGGCTCGAGCCGGGCTGCGCGCGCATTCGCAGCCCGCGCCGATGCGAGTCGCCGGAGTGCTGGTTCACCACGCCCTTCGGTACGACGTATCGCCGCCGCTTGCGTCTCTGCGGGCAAATGAACGCCACGACACGGCAGCCGATTGCGGCGAACCACCATGCGGGCTGTCTCCGGCGGAGCCAGAACAGGGCCGGCCAGATCCGGCGCCCGCACCAGCTCCGGAGATCAGCGCCGCCGGAGCGGCCGTGGAACAAACCTCGCAGGGCAAACATCCTGCCATACCGCTACTCGATAGCTTCGATGGCCTCGGGGAAGGATTTCAGGGGCCACAGGGCACGGGAACTTTCCGGAATCCTTCGGACAACAGCCTTGCGACCGGTCCCGACGATATCGTGCAGATCGTGAACTCGCGATTCGCGGTCTTCACCAAAAAAGGTTCGCGCTACGACACGACAGGCAAGGTCCTCTATGGGCCGGTGCCGACCAACGCGGTGTTTGCGGGGTTCGGCGGCGTATGCGACGCACGCGACAACGGCGATGCCGTGGTGCGGTACGACCAGATCGCCGGGCGCTGGCTTTTCGTGATGCCGATTTTTTCGCGCGTAACTCCGGGCGAATTCAGCCAGACGGAACTGCCCGCCAAAGCGGCGCTTCCCGGACAGTTGGCGCATACAGGGCAGACGTCCGCGCCCGGGGCGCCCGCCGGGCCGCCGGCAAATCCGAAAATGCCCGCACCGTTTAACCGCGGGACGCGGCCGCGACGTACCGGACCGCGTCCGGCCCCGGCGCCACCGCCGGCGGGAACAACGTATGGAATGTGCTACGCCGTGAGCACCAGCAGCGATCCGCTCGGGACCTACTATCGCTATGCGTTTGAACGGACGCTTTTCCCCGATTATCCCCGCCCGGCGATCTGGCCCGACGGATATTACGTTCCCACGAGCACCGGCGACACCGTGATCCAGAAGCACGACTGCATCGCCGACCGCAGCAAGATGCTCCAGGGGCAACCCGCCACCGAACAGTGCATCATCATTGATGGCGTCAATTTCCTGAATAACGCGGATATTGATGGCCAGAATCTGCCGCCCGCCGGCGCGCCAAACATCATGCTTGCCGGCGATGGCACGCAACTAAAGAAAATCTTCGATGGCGATGGAATTTACGCCTGGAAGGTTCACGTGGATTGGAACAATCCCGCCAACACGAAGGCTACCGGGCCCGTGAAGATTCCGGTGGCTCCGTATCATTATCTGTGCAACGGCCAGCTTACGAGCTGCGTCCCGCAACCGGGGACCGAGCGGCGGTTGGATGCGCAGGGCGACAAGATCATGCAGCGCGTAATCTATCGCCGGATTGGCCATCAGGAATCCATCGTCGCCGCTCACTCCGTGGCTACGAAAGCCGGCGGTGGCGGCGTCCGCTGGTATGAATTCCGGCTGGATAAAAAACGCGATCTGCACCTCTATCAACAAGGCACCTATGCCCCGGATCAGTTCTATCGCTGGATGCCGAGCATCGCGATGGATAAGAAGGGCGATATCGGCGTCGGCTACTCCTTCGGCGGAACACCAAATTTCCCCGGCCAGCGATTTGCCGCGAGGCGGCCCAAAGATCCCAAGGGCGTCATGGGTTTCCATGAGACCGTGCTCGTGAAGGGCGAGTCTTCCCAAACCAACACGCTGCGCTGGGAGGACTACACCACGACGGCCATGGACCCGAGCGACGACTGCACGTTCTGGTATGTGGGCGATTACCTGAAGACGGGAAGCACGAACTACAGCACCAAAATCGGGGCGTTCCGCGTCCCCGGGTGCGGTGGGCATTAAAGGAAGCGCCACTCCATAAACCCTGGCGGGAGAGGCCGGCTGCAAGCTATAACTTGAGCCGGCCTCTTCTTTCAACCCCCAATTTCCCCATTTCCTCCAAGGCTTGACATCCCCGCGGCGCACGCGCAGAATCAGCAGGCGAATAAAAGGCGAAGCACAAATCTTCCCTGTTTTCGCTGTAAATGCCATGTCGCGAAACACCGCAATCCTTCGCTCCCATGTCGAATCCGAGCTTCGCGGTCGGGTTGCGTCTCCTTTTGCGGAAAAGGCGTGCGGGAATCCGGAGCTGGTATCGAGCGGCATCCCGGAGATTGACGCGCTCAGCGGCGGGCTGCCTCGCGGCGCGCTGACGGAGATCTATGGCCCGCCCTGCTCGGGCCGCATGACGCTGCTGGTCTCCATGCTTGCCGAACGAACCGCCGAAACCGAAGCGTGCGCCCTGATTGACGTGCAGGATACGTTCGATCCGCTGGCGGCCGCCGCCGCGGGCGTGGCGCTCGACCGGCTTCTTTGGGTTCGCTGCAAGAGCCTGGACCAGGGGCTTCGCGCCGCCGATCTGCTGGTGCGAGGCGGCGGCTTCGGACTGATTGCCATGGACCTGAGCGAGACTGCGCCGAAGACCGCTCGCGCCGTTCCCCTGAACGTGTGGTTTCGCTTTCGCCGCGCCGTGGAAAACACGGCTACGATCCTGGCGCTCTTCGCGCAGCAGCCGAATGCCCCCTGCGCTTCGCTCGTCTTGGGCTTGCAGGCCGAGGCGGCTCGCTGGCGCGGCGCGTCAGCAGGAGCGCCTTCTTTTATCAGGCTCCTCGAAAACGCACCGCTGGAAGCCGCAATCGTTCGCTCGCGGATTCCGCGGCCCGGCCGGAAATGCGTCCACATATTTCCACGCCGAGGGTCGTGGCCGACAGACGCAGCTACGCCGCCGGGAAGGATTGAGCCCCAAATGGCTTGGGCGATTTCGCCGGACGAAAAATTCGATCCGAGCGATTCGGACGCAATTGGATTCGCCTCCTTATATTCATCCTCTTAAAGGTGTAAGGGCCCGTCGCATGGCTTTTGCGTGCATTTACATTCCCGATTTCATGGTGCAGTCACTGATGCGCTCGGAGCCTGCGCTTCGCGATGGGCCGCTTGCAGTGATTGAAGGCGCCCCTCCTCTATGGAACGTAGTGGCCGCGAATCCCGTCGCTTTGCGGGCCGGCCTCAAGCTGGGAATGACGAAAGCGCAGGCCGAGGAGTTTGGCATCCCCGTTCGCCATCGTTCCGAGTCCCAGGAGAAAGCCACACACGCCGCCCTGCTGGACGCGGGGTGGGGCGCTTCTCCTCGCGTGGAAGAAACGCGCGAGGATACGATCGTGCTCGATATCGCTGGATTGGATTCGCTCTTCGGCTCCCGCAATGATATTGCACGCGAACTGGCCCGGCGAGCCTCCCACCTTGGATTAATCCCGCAGGTTGCGGCCGCTTCGAGCATTGAAGCGGCCATACATGCGGCGCGCGGCTTCGCGGGGATTACCGTGATTCCCGATGGCGAAGAGCGCAAAGCGCTGAGCGGGCTCCCCATCCATGTGCTTTCGGCCGGAGTGGAAACGATCGAAGTGCTGGAACGCTGGGGCGTGGAAACATTGGGCGGGCTTGCGAACCTTCCCGTGCTTCCCCTTTCGGAGCGCCTGGGGGCGGAAGGGGTACGGCTCCACCAAATCGCTAGCGGCTCCTGCACTCGCTCGATTGTGCTTGCCTCCCCCAGCCTGCATTTCGAGGAAGAAATGGAATTGGAAGATGCCGTCGAGGAACTCGATCCTTTGTCGTTCCTGCTGGGGCGCTTGCTCGATCAACTGTGTGCGCGACTAGCGGGGCGGGCGCTGGCGCTGCGGGCCTTGCATCTGCAATTCGATCTCGAGCCGCATTTCGAGAGGGAGTTTCGGTCGCTTGCGGATGACGTTCGCCCGCGCGAGGCGACGGTCTACGGAAAGGTTTTGACCTTGCCCGTTCCGGTTCGCGATGCGAAGCTGCTGTTGCAATTGCTTCGCCTGCAACTGCAATCCGATCCCCCGCTCGCGTCTATTCGTAAAATTTCTCTTTCCGCGGAAGCATCCGCTCCGCGCGTCACGCAGAACGGATTGTTCGCTCCCCAAGCGCCCGATCCTGAAAAACTCGAACTCACCCTCGCGCGCCTGGCAAAGCTGGTAGGCCAGGCGAATGCCGGCTCCCCCGAGCCGCTGGATACGCACCGCCCCGGCGCATTCCGCATGAACCGCTTCGCACCTTCTCAGGTCCGGCCCGAAAAAAGCGCTCAGAATGCGAGCGGAAAAATCGGAACGGCAAAACCCATGCAGGGCTTCCGCGCGATCCGGCCTCCTGTGCCCATAACCGTGGACATTCGGGATGAAGAGCCGGTCCGCGTTTATCTGCGCGGGAAGTGCGGAACAGTGACGGCGGCGTCCGGCCCATGGAAAACCTCCGGGGATTGGTGGCAGGACTCATGGCAGCACAGCGAATGGGACGTGGCCCTCGACTTTGGAACACGCACGGCCCTCCGGGGCTCCGAGCCGCGCCCCGATCAAGGCGTGTATCGCATCTACAACGATGGACGGCAAGGGCGCTGGTTCGTTCGCGGAACTCATGACTGAAATTCATCCCCATGTATACCGAACTTCACGCGCGATCCGCTTTTAGCTTTCTGGAAGGTGCTTCCCTGCCCGAGGAGTTGATGGCGGCCTGCGCGGAGCATGGCATGGCGTCCATGGCCCTGCTTGATCGCGATGGCGTGTATGGCGCACCGCGTTTTTATCAGGCGGCGAAAAAGGCCGGGCAGCAGGCACACATCGGCGCCGAGCTCACTTCGATTCATGGCTGGCGTTATGCCCTGCTGGTCGCCACTCGCCAGGGATACCAAAATCTTTGCCGGATGATTACACGCACGAAATTGCGCGCGGCCAAAGGCGAAGGGCGCATCACAACAGCGGACTTCGAAGGAATGGCCGCAGGCCTGATTTGCCTCACGGGGGGCGAGGAAGGCCCGCTGGCCGATGCGCTGCGGATCGGCGGAATGCCGCGCGGGCAGGCGTGCGTGCGCAAATTGTGCGCGCTTTTCGGCCGAGAGAACGTGTACATCGAATTGCAGCGCCACTTTTGCCGCGAGGAAGAAGCACGCAACCAGGCGGCTATCGAGATCGCCCGCGAATTCAATCTGCCGCTGGTAGCCACCAACGGAACCTGCTACGCATTTCCTCATCAGCGCGAAATGCAGGATGTGTTCACCTCTCTTCGCCACCATCGCACTCTCGATACCGCCGGGCGGCTTCTGGCGCTGAATTCCGAGCGGCACTTGAAGTCGCCCGCCGAAATGGCGCGCCTTTTCGCCGATTGCCCCGAAGCCATTGCCAATACGCAGGCGCTTCCCTCGCGGCTGCAATTCACGCTGAAGGATTTGGGCTATGAATTTCCCAGATATCCCGTCCCGGAGGGTTCGTCGGAAATGCAGTTTCTGCGCGAGCGGACCTTCGAAGGGATGATCGCTCGCTATGGAGCGGACGATCCGGCCGCCCGCCGCCAGATCGAGCGCGAGCTCGCCTTGATCGAAAAGCTGAAGCTGCCGGGGTATTTTCTGATCGTGTGGGACATCATTCGCTTCTGCCGCGAGCACAATATTCTTGTCCAGGGCCGCGGGTCGGCCGCCAATAGCGCCGTCTGCTACGCCCTGGGAATCACCGCCGTGGATCCCGTGAAAATGAAATTGCTCTTCGAAAGATTTCTTTCCGAAGAGCGCGGCGAATGGCCGGATATTGACCTCGATCTGCCGAGCGGCGATCAGCGCGAGCGTGCCATCCAGTATGTCTATGAACGCTACGGGCAATTGGGCGCGGCCATGACCGCCAACGTGATCACCTATCGCGGGCGCTCCGCCGCGCGCGAGATCGGAAAGGCGCTGGCCTTCGATCCCGAAACCCTGGACCGGCTCGCCAAGCTGGTGGGAAATTGGGAGTACAGGGACGCGAACGATACGCTCGAGCGCCAGTTCAAAAATGCCGGATTCGATCTTCGGCATCCCAAAATCCGCAAATTTCTCGAGCTGTGCCTTCAGGTTCAGGACCTGCCGCGCCACCTAGGCCAGCATTCCGGCGGAATGGTGGTTTGCCAGGGGCAACTGGATTCCGTGGTGCCACTCGAACCGGCAACGATGCCCAATCGCGTGGTCGTGCAATGGGACAAGGAAGATTGCGCCGATATGGGCATCGTGAAAATTGACCTACTGGGATTGGGAATGATGGCCGTGCTCGAGGATTCCCTGAAGCTGATCCGAAATCAATACCGGCAGCCGATTGATCTGCACTCCCTGCCCCAAGACGACCCACAGATCTATCAGGCCTTGCAGAAGGCCGACACGGTAGGCATGTTCCAGATCGAAAGCCGCGCGCAGATGTCCTGCCTGCCGCGGCTGAAGCCCGCCTGCTTTTACGACATCGTGGTACAAGTCGCCATCATCCGTCCCGGGCCGATCGTCGGAAAGATGGTCCATCCATATTTGAATCGGCGGCAGGGGCGCGAGCCTGCCGAATGCCTGCATCCTTCGCTCGAGGCCATCCTTTCGCGAACCCTGGGCGTGCCGCTCTTCCAGGAGCAACTGCTGAGCATGGCCATGATTGCCGCGGGGTTTACGGGCGGCGAAGCCGAAGAATTGCGGCGCGCCATGGGATTCAAGCGCTCCGAACAGCGCATGAAGGAGGTGGAAATAAAGCTCCGGCGCGGCATGGAGAAGAAAGGAATCCGCGGCGCGGCGCAAGACGCGATCGTGCAATCCATCACTTCGTTTGCGCTCTACGGCTTCCCCGAATCCCACGCGGCCAGCTTCGCCCTAATCGCTTATGCCAGCGCCTATTTGAAATGCCACTATCTGGCCGCGTTCACGGCGGCGATGCTTAATAATTATCCGCTGGGATTCTATTCCCCGGCCACGCTGGTGAAGGATGCGCAGCGCCACGGGCTGCGCGTTCGCCCGATTGACGTGACCTGCTCGGACTGGGTTTGCACGCTCGAAGACCCGCCGCGCCCGGAAGCCGGCGGCTTTTGCCTGCGGCTGGGAATGCGCTACGTGAAAGGCCTGCGCGAGGAAATCGCACGGCAAATCGTCCAAGAACGCTCGCTGCGCGCATTTCGCTCGATCAACGAATTGAAAATCCGCGTCCCCGGCGTTCAAAAATCGGAGCTTGCCGCGCTGGCGGAAATCGGTGCACTCAATCGCCTCGGCGACAATCCCAATTTTCATCGCCGCGACGCGCTATGGCAGATCGACCGCGCCTCGCGCCGCGCCGGGCCCTTACTCGACGAGCAGGAAGAATCGCAGGGCGCTATCGCCACACCGGAGGGAGACGCATCCTTTGCTCTCAAGCCCATGAGCACCGAGGCGCGCCTGGTAGCCGACTTTCGCCACATGGGGATGACGGCGGGCCCGCACCCGCTGGCCTATCACCGCCGGGAATTGCAAAAAAAAGGGATCCTTTCCGCGAGCGATTTGCAGGGCGTGGCGGACGGGGCGCGCGTGCGCGTGGCGGGCGCCGTGATTGCGCGGCAGCGCCCGGGCACGGCCAAGGGTTTCGTATTCCTGAGCCTCGAGGACGAAACCGGAATTTCCAATGCCATTATCGCCCCGCGCCTTTTCGAGGAAAGCCATCTGACTATCGTCCATGAAGGCTTTTTGCTGATTGAAGGACGGCTGCAGAACCAGGAGAACACGCTTTCAGTGAAGGCCGAGCGCGTGTGGCCGCTCGCGGTTACGAAGGCCGCCCCGGCATCCCACGATTTTCACTAAGGCTTAGCCGCGGCGGTTGCGCAGCGGCGTGGGCGGCGCCCCGGCACGTATTACGATCTGCGGCAGGCCCGCCTGCTTCAATTGCGCATTTACCGCGGGCAGGTCCTTCGTCTTCACAGCATTCCACTTCGCGGTGGTTGCCGCAAGCACGCTGCGCGCCCGTGCAAGCGCCTGCAACGCATCCGTGCTCGGCGCGGCATCGCCTCCATTCACGGCGCCAAAAATCTGCACGAATTCGCCGCTCAGGTAGGTGAAGCTCGTGCGCTCCTTCGGCGGCTCGGGCTGATTCCCGGGCGCAACCGGAGTCGGCGGGGTGCCGCCAATCGCATCCGCCTTTGCGCCCAGCGCATCGAGCGCCGAGGAAAGCGAAGCATTGCCGGCCGCCTTCGCGCGGAGATCGCGAATTTGCGCCCGCACCTGCTGCGTTTCGCCGCGGGCCATATTGACCTCGCCTTGATTGCGAGCAATCGCGTTGGCTGTCTCAAATTGCTTCTGCAGGTCGGCGGCAGCCACCTTAATGCGCGGATCGAGCTTCACGGTGAGCGGCTGCGTGTAGCTCTTGCCGTCCGCGGTGAGCCGCACGGTGTACGCGCCCGGCGGGGCGGTCACGCCGCCGGGGCCCGGAAAGCCGTACTCGCCGCCGTATCGCCCGCCGCCGGGGGCGGGCGTGTAGCGCAAATCCCACATCCAGCGGTGCATTCCCGCCGCGGCGGAAAGTGGCTGCGGCGTGGGTCGCCAGAATGCCGGAACGTCGAGTGTATTCGGATTCACGGGCCGCGGATGATCCGCGCTTGAGTATCGCCGGACGACCGTGCCCGTGGAATCGAGAATCTCGAGCGTCACCGGCTGCGCGGAATCCGACTTCAAGTAATAGTCAATCATCGCACCGGCGGGCGGGTTATCGGCCAGCGCTTCGTCGCGCGGCTGCGGCGTGCTGTCCTCCGTGCCGGGCTGCATGCGGATCGCTGCCGCGGGCCGGAAAAGATACGCATCCGATTGCGACACTTGCTCCGTGATCTGGCGCAGCGCCGTGATGTCGTCGAGGATCCAGAATCCGCGGCCGTGCGTGGCGACGATCAAATCGTCTCCATGAATCGCCAAATCGCGCATCGAGACCGGCGGCAGGTTCAATTGCAGCGATTGCCAGTGGTCGCCATCATCGAACGAAACCCATGCGGCGAGTTCCGTGCCCGCGAAGAGCAGCCCCTTGCGCTTCGTATCCTCCTTCACGGTTTGCACGTAGACGCCTGCGGGCAGCCCGGTCGTGATCCGCTGCCACGTCTTGCCGCTGTCGCGCGTGCGATAGATGTAAGGCTCGTTGTCCTCGAGGCGATGGCGGTCCACGGCGGCGTAGGCCTCCGCCGGGTTGAAATGGGACGCTTGGATCATGACGATCTTGCTCCAGGGCGTCAGTTCCGGCGGCGTGACGTTATGCCAGGTTTTGCCGCCATCCGGCGTCATCTGGATGTAGCCGTCGTCGGTGCCGATCCATATAAGCTGCGCGTGCGCCGGAATGGGCGAGGGCGCAATCGTGTAGATCACACCGCGCCGCTCGTAGGAGGGCGCATCCGCCGTCGTCGCCGCGTCCAGATTTGGCGGCACGCCGGGATTTTCGCGCGTCAGATCCGCGCTAATCTGCGACCAGCTATTGCCGCCGTCGAGCGTGCGAAACAGGTATTGCGCGCCGAAATAGAGCGCGTGCGGATCGGCCTCGGAGAAAACCAACGGCAGCGTCCACGTCTTGCGGAACGGGCCATCGCGGCCGATTTCCGGCGAGATGTTGCGCCGCTCGCCGGTCACCACATTGCAGCGCGAAACCGTGCTACCGAAGAGAATGTCCGGATGCAACGGATCGGGCGCCGTGTAGCCGCTCTCGCCGCCGGTGCAGAGCCCGGTCCAATCGTGGAACGAAATTTCGCCGTGACTGCTTTGCGACGGCACGCCGACAGCCCCGCTATCCTGCTGCGCCCCAGTAACCCAATAGGGGAAGCGGTAATCGGCCGCCACATGGTAGAGCTCTGCGGTCGGCTGGTTGTACCATGAACTCCAGGTGAGCGCGCCGTCTTCGGTGACAATCGTCCCCTGATCGCTTGCCAAAATCATTCGCTTCGGATCGTCCGGATAGATCCAGAGCTGGTGATAATCATCCCCGCCCGGCGCACCTTTGATCGCGGTCCAGTTTGTGCCGCCATCCGTTGAGCGGTAGACCGACGTATCGGAGACGTAGACGGTGTTTTCGTCCTTCGGGTCCACCACCACGTTGCAGAAATACCAGCCGCGGCCCCAGATACGCCCCTGATTCGACATCAGCCGCCACGTAGCGCCCGCGTCGTCCGAGCGGTAAAGGCCGCCCTGCTTCGCGTCCACAATGGCGTAGACGCGGTTCGCATCCGTGGGCGCCACGGCGATGCCAATGCGTCCCACGCGTTCCGTCGGCAATCCGCCCGCGAGTTGCTGCCAGGTATCGCCGCCGTCGGTGGACTTAAAAATTCCGCTGCCGGGGCCATACGAAGGCGGATAGATGCTCCAGGGCGGCCGACGCGTGTTCCACAGGGCCGCATAGACGGTGCGTGAGTCGCGTGGATCGAAAGCCAGGTCAATCGCGCCGACGCTATCGCCCTTGTAGAGCACCTTCTGCCAGGTGGCCCCGCCATCGCGCGAGCGGTAGACGCCGCGATCCGGGTTCGCCCCATACGAGTGCCCCAGCGCTGCCACGAAGACCAGATTCGCGTCGTGCGGGTCCACCAGAACGCGCCCGATCTGGCGCGTGTTGTCCAGTCCAATATGGGTCCAGGTCTTGCCCGCATCGGTAGACTTGTACATTCCGTCGCCAAACGAAATCTGCGAGCGCATATCCGCCTCGCCTGTGCCGACGTACACGACGTTCGTATCCGACGGCGCAATGGCAATGGCACCGATCGAAGCCACGGGCTCGGAATCGAAAATCGGATTCCACGTCCGCCCGGAATTATCCGATTTCCACACGCCGCCGCCCACTGAACCGAAGTAGAAGGTATCCGGGTGGCCAGGCACGCCCGTCACGCCGTTGCTCCGGCCACCGCGAAACGGGCCAATCAACCGCCAATGCAGCCCGGAGAACAGGCTGGGATCGTACTGCTGCGCGAGGGAAGGAGGCACGAAGCACAGCATTGCCGCAATAAGCGCGGCGAAAAATACCGGCAAGCCCGTGAAACGTGAGCCGCCGTTGCCGGCGCAGCCCGGCGTGCAGCGCAGCGATTCAGATTCGAGAGATTGCGACATCGCGTGGTTCTTCATGCGCCTGCCTTTCTCGAACGCGTCCGTTGCGAAGAAACAGAGTTTTAGTACGATCCGGCCGCCAAGCACCCCACCGATGGTCTATTCGCCCGCGGCTTTGGGCTTGGCCAGTTCGTCCAGGTAATCCGGCTTGCTCTCGTCGCGGACCAGATGCGGATAGCGCGATCCGCCGTGATAATCCACGTTACAAGTCTTGTAGTATTCGTCGTCGAGCACAAGAAGGCTGATCGGCTGCGAATTGCCTTTCGCCGCCTCGATAGCTTCCTCCAGCCTATCGTGCGTATACACGCGACCGTTCACGCCAACCACCTGCATTCCGGGAGTGACCCCGGCGTTGTAAGCCGGCCCGTTCATGATCGAATCTGTGACCGAGCCGTCGCCCTTCAGCAGCAATCCGATCGAGTAGGCATCCGGCGGGATGGGGCGCCGGCCGGTGCCCTTCGGCGGCTCGCTATTGAATTCGAACTTCCAGCCGCCGTTTTCGATGCCGCCCGCTGGTGCAGCAGCCGAAGTGGACGTTAGCCGCTCGTGGAAAAACCCAGCCCAATCGTATGGCACCACCTGGTTCAGCGCCTGCACCACGTCGTTCAAGGTATAAGTCTTCAACTCCGGGCCATTGTTGGGTCCGCCATGAAAAATGTGGCAGAAATCATCAATGGACTTCTTTCCTTGGCTTTCCCGGTGAATGATTGTGGCCACTTCGAGCCACAACAGATCGCCTTCATCGTAATAATCCGTGCCGCGCCGCCAATTGATCCATTCGGCGCCCACGTTTCCGAGCACAGGCTCCGCGATTGCCGTGTCAAGCAGCGGACGCCATGTCCGGCCCGGGCGCCCCGGCCCAAGCATCGCGGCGATGCCCGCCAGGTAGTCGCGGTACTGCTGCTCGGTCCACAAGCCGCTGCGCGTCGCAAGCAGCGGCCCGGCAAAATCGGTGAATCCTTCGTAGACCCACAGCAGATCGGTGGATTCCGGCTCTTCGTAGTAGGGAGTGCTCAGGTCCGCCGGACGCCGGAATTTTCCGTTCCATGAGTGCGCGTATTCGTGGGCCAGCAACCCACCCAGCGCGACGCCTGCCTGCGGGCCGAGGAGCGTGCGTTCGGGCAGGCGGCTGTCGTCGCTTTCATGATGTTCGAGGCCGAAATGAGCCACGTGATCGCTCAGCGTAAGCAGAAAATGATAGTCGCGGTAATGGCGCGAGCCAAAAAGCTTCCCCGCTTCGGCCACCAGATTCGTCATGCCCTTCTGCACCTGCGGGCTCATGTTCAGCGCCGCGGCGCTATCGGCCACGATATCCAATTCATGATGAATGGACTCTCCCGGAGGGGTCAGATCAATCGCGCGGTAATATTCGCCCGCAATCACCGGCGAATCTACCAGTCGGTTCAACTCGACTGGCTTGAACGTAATCTCGCTTCCTGATTGGCTTTCGATGGGCAGCGGCGTGCCGAATTTCCAGCCCTGCGGCAGCACCAGCTTCGCAGTATAATTAAGTTGCTGCACGGGCGTTCCCGCCGGATACAACAAATTCTGATTCCAATTGATATCCACCAGCTTGTCGGTAGCGGAAGACCCGGCCGTGTACTCGCCTCCGGCGGGTTCGAGATAATCGAATGAAATTTCCAACCGGTTCGTTCCGTCGGGCACCGTCACGTGAAACGTCCAGGCATCCAGCAGGTCGCGCTGCCAGTAAATGGTCTTTCCATTGGCCGTAAACTTTAACCCGGTGACGTTCTCCACGGGGCCATCAGGGGCGTGCTCGCCCGGAATCCATTTCGGATAATAAAAAATCATGGGGCCCGGTTTCACCGGAACCACCATCTTTGTGTGTACGATTTTTTCGGGCGCCTGCGTCGCGTCCACCGTCAGATCAATTGTCTGCCCGGCCTGCGCAAACAGGGCGGGGGCTACCAGGAGACAAACAAGGGCGAGTACGAGCGGCAAAAAACGGACACAAATGCGGCGCATATATATTCTCCGTTAGGAATTATCGGCGCCTCCGCGGGACCGGAATAAGCCCCGCGATCGGCAGGGCCGGTGCCGCTTGCGCGAACCGGCAGAGCATCATACCGCGCCCCACGCCGGTTTGGAGCACTGGATTTCAAAATTCCGCGCGCGGCCGGGCGGCACCCCTGTCGTACACTGAAAAAATGGCCCCGCGCGACGGGCTGCGCCGCACTCGGGGCCGGGTTGAGCAATAACCGGAAGCGCCGGCTTTATGAAAGGACGCCGAAATGGATTTGCTGCTTAAGAATTGGCACGCATGGCTGTGGTCAGCCGTTGTCATCGCCGGCGCCATCGTGGTTGCGCTCGGCGCGCATGGAGTCGTGTACCTGCTGCTGCGACGACTCGCGCGACACCGGAAAACGGTGCTGGCAGGCTCCCTGGTTCGCCATAGCCAGAGGATGTCGAAGTGGATTCTGCCGCTCGTCGCGCTGCTGCTTGCGGTGCCCGAAGCGAAGCTGCCGCCGGCGGGGCGGACCGCTGTCGAGCACGTTCTCGGGCTCGGCCTCATCGCGGCGATTGCCTGGCTCGTCATTCTCTGTACGGACGTGCTCGTGGACTTGATCGCCGCAAGACACAAAGTAGATGTGGCGGATAACCTCGAGGCGCGCCGTATACACACGCAGATGGGAATCCTGCATCGGATCGCGGTGGTAATCGTGATTGTGATCACGGCGGGAATCATGCTGATGACCTTTCCCACCATCAAACACATTGGCATGAGCCTGCTGGCATCGGCAGGCCTTGCCGGACTGGTGGTTGGTGTAGCCATGAAGGGCACGCTCTCGAGCCTGATTGCAGGCGTTCAGATCGCGCTCACGCAGCCGATCCGGATTGAGGATGCCGTGGTGGTGGAAGGCGAATGGGGATGGATCGAGGAAATTGGAGCGACATACGTCGTAATCCGCATCTGGGATTTGCGGCGTCTGATCGTGCCGCTCTCCTATTTCATCGAAAATCCGTTCCAGAATTGGACGCGCCAAAGCGCCGACCTGCTAGGCTCGGTCGAGATTTGTACCGACTATTCCGTCCCGGTCGAAGAGCTGCGCCAAGAATTCCAGCGAATTCTGAAATCCACTGACAAATGGAAGGGCCAGGTGGCGGTCCTCCAAGTGACCGATGCCAGCGAACGCACGGTCAAGATTCGTGCGTTGATGGACGCCCGAGACGGCGGAACGGCCTGGGATTTGCGCTGCTACGTGCGCGAAAAGCTGATCCAATTTCTCCAGCAGAAGTATCCTCACGCCCTGCCGCGTCTGCGCGCGGAAGTGGAACAACTGGGATCGGAAGGCAAACAGGCGGCCCGAAGTTCGCAGCTTAAGGCAGGTGAGCCCGGGTCCTAGAGCGGCCTACACCCTTCACCCGATTGCGGCGCGAAAAAAGCCCCAGTACGCTCTACGTGTTTGTATTCATCAGCCCGGGAGGCATAATAAATGGAAAGTATTTACCTAGATAGAGAACAGATTCAGCGGCGCGCGTACGAACTGTACTGCGAGCGTGGCCGCGAACACGGCAAAGACATCGAGGATTGGACGCGCGCCGAGCGAGAATTGGCCGCTGCGTCCGGAAGATCTCTCGCTCAAGGCGAGAACCCGTCACACTCGGCCCAGATCTCTTCTGGTGCCGAGGCGCAATTCCCCGCGCGACAGAAGCCGGGCCCGCAGCCCGTCGCACCCGGCGTCCGCGCGCAGCAAAGGTCAGCCGCGGCAGGCCGGAACAAATCCTAAAGCGCAGCAGTTCCTGCCGCAATTTATAGTCGGTTCGCAGGTTTTGAGCGGTCGGGGCTCGGTACGCGCCTGGAGTCCGGTTAATTTGCTCTTCGACAAGCGCTCAAATGGGTTTAGAATCGCGCCTGTTGAGCGCGCGTGGAATGAGCCCGCTCGCAAACCACCATGGATTTCATTGGCGCGCGAACCGACGAGCGCATCACCGATCCCGCGAAATCTTCGCGGAAGCTCACCGCGCTTGGCACGCTCGAGTGCCAGGTAATGGATGCGGTTTGGACCGGCGGCGAAGGAACCGTGCGCGACGTGTCGCGCATCCTTGGCAGGCCGCTGGCCTACACCACCGTCATGACCACGCTCGAACGCCTCTTCAAAAAAGGCCTATTGCAGCGGCGGATTTCGGGCCGTGCGTTTCTTTATTCCGCTCGGTTCTCGCGCGAGGAATGGGAACGCCAAAGGGCCGGTGAGTTCATCGCGTCCTTTCTGGCCGGCCCTGAGCCCGCCCGCGATTTGCTCGTCTCTTGCTTCCTGGAAGCTGCGGGCCGGCATGACGAAAAGCTGCTCGAAGACCTGGAGAATAAAGTCCGGCTGAAGCGCCGCGACCTGCTGCGGAAATCAAAGCCATGAGCGCCCCCTACGTCCTCCGGATCGCAATTCTGTGCCTGGCGTCCTTTTTCCTGGTGAACGCCGCACTGGGCCTGCTTGCTCGAATTCTTTCCCCCGCAGCAATTCGCCGCGCCGCTCGCATGAACGTCCGCGCGGCGGAGCAGATGCTCTTCGCGCTGCGCCTTTTGCCGCCGGCTGCGGCCGCGTTCGCCGTGCTCGCCCTCTGCCTTCCGAGTTATCTGTGGCTCGAGCCGACGCGACGCGTCGAATCGATTGGCCTTGGGTGTTCGGTAATCGCCCTGCTCGGACTGGCCAATTGGATATGGTCGGCGGTTCGCGCCATTCGCGCCCTGCGCTGGCTTGATCCCGCCGCCGCGCTTGAGCCGATGAATATGCCCGAGATCTCCCTCGGCGGACGCACGCTGCGCGTGATTGACACCCAATCCCCCGTGCTGGCCCTCGCCGGCTTTGTGCGCCCGCGGATCATTCTCTCTTCCGGCGTGGCCCGGTCGCTCTCCGTCGAGCAGCTCGAGCTTGCGCTGCGCCATGAAGACGCCCACCGGCGCTCTGGCGACAACTGGAAACGACTGCTGCTGCTCGCACCGGACGTCATTCCCTTTTCGCGCACATTCCGGAAGATAGAAGCGGCGTGGGCGGTCTTCGCCGAGTGGGCCGCCGACGATGAAGCGGCAGACAATGATCCCGGCCGCTCGGTCGCACTTGCCGAGACGCTCTTGCGTGTCGCCCGCCTGGGAACGCCCGCGCGGCTGTCGCCGCTATTCGCGCCCTTCGTCAGCGGAGATGAAAACCTCGCTGCCCGCGTCGAGCGCTTGTTGCGCGCGCAACCGGCAGCGCCTTTGCCTCCCGCGCAACCGCGTGCCAGGAATTTCTGCCTCGGCGCCTGCGCGGCGTTGGCGGTCGCAGCACTCGCCCTTCTACCCGCCGCGCTTCCTCTCGTGCATGAAGCGCTCGAGCGCCTCATCCGCTAGCCGCGCGCCAGCCGGTCGCCGGCGTTTTTGGCGCGGTGTCCTGCGTCCGATCGAGGCGAGCGCCGAGCCGCGCTCTCAGGCGACGGTTCAGCGGCTTTTCGACATATTCGTAGACGATACAAGAAACCGCGACCACAAAACACACGTAAAACGTGGTGGCTCCTCCGCTCCACAGCGCGTCCGTGTGCCGACTTTTGGCGAGCGCCTCCATCCACCACTTAATCGGCGTATGCAAAAGATAGATGGCGAAGCTCGCATCGCCCAGGAACACCATCCAGCGCATGGAAAGCGCGCGCACCAGAACTCCCCCGCCAAGCGCGAATCCTAGGATGATGCAACCATCTAGCGGGAGAAGAAGGCCGTCGTACCCGGGCTGGGGTGGCAGTTTCTGGAACTGCAGAATGGCGCACGCCTCTGCAACGAGAGCGGGTAAATACAGCCAATGGCCGCGGCCAACCAACCAGTGACCGCGTTCCCTCAGAATCGAATACGTGCGCGCCAGAATGATCCCCGCGCAGAAGTCAGGCAACCGCGCAACGGGGTTGAATCTCGTGAGCCATAGTTCAACGAGCGTCGGTCCCGGCCACACCTCCTGATGCGCCCAGCCATGTGCGACCTTGGCGAGCAGCACCATCTGCGGAACGGCAGCCGCCGCACAGAGCAGCAAGCCAACCCCCAGCAGAGCCCACCGTCGCGAGAATCGCCACAGCACGATCCCGATCACTGGGAAGCAAAAATAGAAAAATACGTCATTCGAGAGCGACCAGCCTGGAGGGTTCCATTTAAGGGCCGTCCAGGGAGTCCAAGATTGTAGCAGTGTCCAATTAAGCGCCGCGGTTACCGCCAACCTGATACCGTGCAAGACGGTTGAGCGATTCAGCAGAGCTTTGGCGGCAAACGGAAGGGTCAGCAGAAGCCCCAGACAATACGCCGGGTATATCCTCGAAAACCTCGCTATGGCGAATCGTTTCCGGGCATCGGATTTCCAGCGTTTGTCGAGCGGATAGTTGTACGCCAGGACAAAACCGGAGAGCACAAAGAAGAATCCAAGCGCGATAGGTGCCATGCGCAAGAAACAGAAAAGCGGCTGCGGAAGCCGTGCGATCTGATCCGTTGAATAAACGAAGGACTGGTGGTACGCAAGAACCCACATCGCCAGGATAAATCTCACGGAAGTCAGCGGAAACAAATGGGGTGGCTTCGAATCCATTCCGGCCGTACTACACGGCAAGGAACGCGATTGGAACATTCGCTGGCTGACCATTCCACTCACCACGGTGCGATCAAAAGCGCTTCCTTTGATAGCGACCCAGTCTGGCCCGTGCCCGGCAACTGCGAAGTTTCGGAACCAGCACTGGACCAAGAAAATACCGCGGCAAGCCCCCAGTGCGCCGCGTTGGATCTAGTGACTTGGTTGTACAGCCCTTTTGCAATAAAGGGCGGAATAAGCAGGAGTCCTGCGCAATAAGCAGGGTAAACCTTTGCGAACCGGGCGATGCCAAACCGCTTTGGTTCTTCCGGGATCCACCCCCGGGCAAGGGAGGAGTTGTATGCCAACACAAATCCTGAAAGTACGAAGAAACCGGCCGCAACATATCCTCCGGTGTGGAAAAGGCTGCAGACCCCGCTCCGCAGATCGCTAACCCATCGTATGATGGAGCCCCTATTCGGTCTCATGATAGATGGCAACCCGCATGGCCAGGGAAAAGCGCGCGGACGTCAGCGGAAACATCTGTGGGGGTCTCGAACCCATTCGCGCATATTACATGGCGAGGAACGCCGCGGATCGCAATCCCTTGTAAACAAGTTGTAAAATAACAGTCCTCGATTTTCGCGCCCGGCCATGATCTTAGATTCCCGCTTTCGAGCACCTTAGTACCCACCCCTCACGCCCGGCCGAAAATTTTGAATTTGCTCTCGAATTGCCCGCCTGCCGCTGTTATGCTCTTGCGGTTTGGCGAAGCCGTGCTGCTGGCCGCCTCGCCCGACATTTTTTTCTAGAATCCTCGTCAGGTCGGAACACCATGCAGGTTCGCCACAATTGGACGCGCGAAGAAATCCGCGCGACCCACTCGCTTCCGCTGCCCGAACTGATCTACCAGGCACAGACAGCCCATCGCCAGTTCCATCGCCTCGATGAAGTCCAGCTCTGCCGCTTGCTTTCGATCAAGACGGGCGCATGCCCGGAAGATTGCGCCTATTGCCCGCAAAGCGCCCATTACGAGACCGGCCTCTCGCGCGAGGACCTGATGGACCCCGCTGACGTTCTCTCCGCCGCTCGCCGCGCTCGCGCCGAAGGTGCCACGCGGTTCTGCATGGGAGCGGCCTGGCGCCAGATTCCCGCGGGCGAGCCCTTCGAGCGCGTTCTCACGATGGTGCGCGGCGTCGCGGACCTCGGCCTCGAAGTCTGCTGCACACTGGGCATGCTCACCGATGACCAGGCTCTGCGCCTCCGCCAAGCCGGCCTCACTGCCTACAATCACAATCTCGACACCTCGCGCGAGTTCTACGGCGATATCATCACCACGCGCGTTTATGACGACCGCCTGCGCACCATCGCCAGCGTCCGCCGTGCCGGTATCACGGTCTGCTGCGGCGGCATTCTCGGCATGGGCGAATCAGAGGAGGACCGCATCGGCCTCCTGCACGAGCTTTCGTCTCTCGATCCGCATCCCGAAAGCGTGCCGATCAATATGCTCGTTCGTGCCGAGGGAACGCCGCTCGCCGAAGCCGCCGATCTCGACCCCCTCGTAATGGTGAGGACGATCGCCACCGCGCGCATCCTGATGCCCGCTTCGCGCGTCCGCCTCGCTGCCGGGCGGCGCCAAATGTCCCAGGAAACCATGGCGCTCTGTTTTCTCGCGGGCGCCAATTCCATCTTCACCGGCGAGCGTCTGCTGACCACGCCCAATCCCGCCGCCGATGACGATGAACGCCTGCTGCAAAAATTAGGAATGAGGGTTCTGCAAAATGTCGCCGCTTCGTGACACGTTCTTCCGCCGCCGAGTCTCCTCCGAACTGGAGGCTCTCCGCGACGACGCGCAATTTCGCACTCTGGATACGCCCGCCGGCGTAAATCTTCACTCCAACGATTATCTCGGCCTTGCCTCCGAGCCGCGCCTTCGCCAGGCCGTGCTCGAGGGCGCCGCGCGCGCCGCGTCGGTCGGCTCCACTGGCTCGCGCCTGCTTTCCGGCAATTGCCACGAATGGGAAGCGCTCGAAGCAGACTTCGCGGCCTTCGCGGGGATGGAATCCGCGCTTTATTTCGGTTCGGGCTACGCTGCGAATCTCGGGCTGCTCAATTCCCTGCTGCAGCCGGGCGACATTGTCTTTTCAGACGCGCTCAATCACGCCAGCATCATTGACGGCATCCGCCTCTCGCGCGTCCGCAAAGTGATCTATCCGCACTGCGATCTCGCCGCGCTCGAAGAATCGTTGTGCGCCCATCGCGATCATCACGGCGCCAAGCTGATCGTCAGCGAAACGGTGTTCAGCATGGAGGGCGATATCGCGCCGGTGGCGCGCCTGATCGAAATTGCGAAATCTCACGGCGCGGAGCTCGTCCTCGACGAAGCCCATGCCATCGGCGTCCGCGGGCCGCACGGCCGCGGCATCGCCGCCGAACACGGCATCGAGCGCGAAGTGCTCGCCATCGTCTATACCTGCGGCAAGGCCCTTGCCAGCGCCGGCGCGTTCGTCGGCTGCTCAAGCGAACTGCGCCACTATCTCGTCAATCGCGCGCGCACCTTTATTTTCAGCACGGCTATGCCGCCCTATCTCGCCCACCAGATTCGCGCGGCGCTCGGCATGGTTCGCGAGGCCCACGGCCGCCGCAATCATCTTTCAAAAATTGCCTCGGTATTGCGCGCCGAACTCGCCCTCGCAAATTTTCCGCCGTGCCACTCTTCCAGCCAGATCGTGCCCGTGATTTTCGGCGAAAATGAAGCTGCCCTGCGCGCCGCCGCCAAGCTCCAATCCGCCGGATTCGCCGTCCGCGCGATCCGCCCGCCCACGGTTCCGGTCGGCACCTCTCGCCTGCGTCTTTCGCTCACCAGCAAAATCACCTGGGAAGACGTGCATCGCCTGGTCGCCGCGCTTGGCGAAGCGCCGCGGCTTTCGGCCGAGCGTCCCGCCAATCTCGTTCATGTCATGTAGCCTCGCGGCGCCGCAACCCAGCCCGCCCGGGCTTGCACGCTCAGTCTCATTCGTAGCATGAAAAGCCCGCAATTTTTCGTCACCGGCACAGACACGAGCGTCGGCAAGACGACTGTGTCCGCGCTTCTCTGCGCCGCGCTCCACGCAAGCTATTGGAAGCCGATTCAGACCGGCTCGCGCGAGGGCACCGACCGCCGCACGGTCATGCGCCTCGCCGGCCTTTCCGCTTCGCGCGCCTTTCCCGAAACCTATTGCTTCGCGCCGCCCGTCTCCCCTCATCTCGCCGCCGCTCGTGCGGGCGTTCGCATTCGTCTCGCCTCGATTCGTCTCCCAGCCGTGCCGCGCGGCGAAACACTCATCGTCGAAGGCGCCGGCGGCGCGCTCGTTCCGATCAATTGCTCGCAACTCACAACCGACCTCATGAAGCAACTTGCCTTACCAGTGCTGCTCGTCTCTCGCACCACGCTCGGCACGATCAATCACACGCTGCTCTCGCTCGCCGCCTTGCGCGCCGCGCGACTTGCCGTTCGGGGCGTCATTCTCGTCGGCAATGCAAATCGCGCCAATCACGAAGCCATCGAACACTACGGACGCGTCCGCGTGCTTGGTCGCCTGCCCTTGCTGCGCGCGCTGAATCGCAACGCGCTGCTCGCAGCCTTCCGCCGGCATTTCTCCGCCCGCGATTTCCGCGCATAAGCCGCGCGGCGCTTCATCTACAAGAACCGTGTGCCGAGCGTTGTCACTGCCCTCGCACTGACCTATGATCGTCGTTCGCTATGGCGAGCGCCCTTCACATCTGGCATCCCTTCACGCAGGAGGCTCTCGATCCCGCGCCCATTCGAATCGCGAAGGCCGAAGGCCCTTACCTCTATACCGACGACGGCCGCCGCCTGATTGACGCAATCTCCTCCTGGTGGACCAATATCCACGGCCACGGCCATCCGGCCATTGCCGCCGCCATCGCCGCTCAGGCTGTGCGCCTCGATCACGTGCTGCTTGCCGGCTTCACGCACGATGCCGCGGAGCAGCTCGCCGCCGGCCTGCGCGAGGTTCTCCCGCCCACACTGACCCGCCTTTTCTTTTCGGACGACGGCTCGACGGCCGTCGAAGTCGCCCTGAAAATGGCGGTCCAATACTGGAAAAATGCCGGACAGCCGGCGAAAACCGGAATCGTCGCGCTCGAGCATGCCTATCACGGCGATACCGTCGGCGCGATGTCCGTAGGCGACGATTCCGCGTTCAACGATCCTTTCCAGTCCATGCGCTTCCCCGTGCACCGCGTCCATTCGGCGTATTGCTATCGCTGCCCGGTCGGCAAGACGCGCGACTCGTGTTCTCTGGATTGTGTCGAAAAGCTCGCGCGCCTGCTGGAAGAAAAACATGGCGAAATCGCCGCCGTAATTGCCGAGCCGCTGCTGCAAGGCGCTGGCGGAATGATTGTGCATCCCGTCGAATTCCTGCAGCGCCTTCGCGCGCTCTGCACCGAGTACGGCGTGCTTCTGATCGCCGACGAAGTCCTTACCGGCTTCGGTCGCTGCGGGAAGATGTTCGCCTGTGAACTGGCGGACGTCCTGCCGGATATTGTGTGCCTATCGAAGGGTCTTACCGGGGGCGCGGTTCCCATGGGAGCCACGGCTTGCGCGGAGTTCATTCACGAGGCGTTCGTTTCCCCGGATCGCATGCGCGCCTTCTACCACGGCCATTCCTACACCGGAAATCCGATTGGTGCCGCCGCGGGCGTCGCCAGCCTGAAAATCTTTCGTGACGAACCCGTCTTCGATCGAATCGCCGCAATCGCCGCGATTCATCGCGAGCGCCTCGCCGCCATCCGCCATCATCCCGCTGTGGCGGACGTGCGCTCGATCGGCGCCATGGCCGCCATCGAGCTCCGCGCCCCCGACGCCGGCTACTTCTCGAATCTCAAGCCGCGGCTCTACGATTTTTTCTTGCGCTCCGGCATTCTGCTGCGCCCGCTCGGCAACGTGATCTACGTCCTGCCCCCTTACGTCACCCCTCCCGCGGACCTGCGCTTCATTCACGATCGCATCGCCGAATCGCTTGACTTGTTTTCCCGCGCCTAAGCGCCGGGACTTGCAGGTTGCCCGATCACGATTTCTTTCGTCTCCGCGGGACTTTTGCGCCCTTTTTTCGCGCTTCGGAAAGCCCGATGGCAATCGCCTGTTTCCTGCTCTTCACGCGCCCGCCCTTGCCAGATTTGCCAGAACGCAGCGTGCCATGCTTTTTCTTGTGCATTGCGCGCTTCACGCTTTTGCCCGCCGCTCTGCCGTATCTCGCCATGAGTTCCCTCCTGAACCGCCCCTTGGCCGGAAAAATCTAATGTGCCACAAAGCCGCTCCGCACGGATTCCCCTCTAAATACCGTACGGCTCGCCGCCAACCGCGTGAATACAGCAAAACGCGTACTCTCGCCCGAGGCCCCCAGCCGCGGCGGCTTACCCGCGCCCCGAAACGCGTACCATCCCGGTCCAAAATGCGATATTTTTATCCGGCGCTTGCTTCCCGCGGAGGCGAAAGGGGTCCGGCGACTCTCGTGGCCTTCAAAGCCATTGATCCTGTCCTTCGCGGCCAGGATGGTGGGTTCGACTCCCACACGCTTCCGCCACTGGTCATCTGCGGAGATTATTCGGAGACGTTCTCGTTCGCGGCCGCCACAGCGGCTTCGGCGCCCGTGGACGAGCCTCCCGCCGCGAATTTCTTGCGGGCCAATTCCAGCAGCTTCGCGTCTGTGCACACCTCGTAAAACGCGCGCCCGGCCTTTTCCCCGATTTTGCCGCCGGGCAGCAACTGCCGCACGTACCCTTTGCGAATCACGATCGGCTCGAGCGATTCGCCCAGCGGCACTTCGCCGAAATGCATCTGCACGCGTTCCTTCCCCCAGGGCAGCGGAAAATTCCCGCTCATGGGCGAAAGCGCGATTTCCGCGCTAAGCTTCTGGAAGGCCTCTTCATTCATTTCGATGCCGTTCATGTTGTAGCGTACGAGCAATTCCTCGCCTTCGTCCGCGGCGGCCTCATCCATCAAGCTCTGCACCAGGAACACGTTGAACGGCGACGCATTCCCCTGAAACAGCCGCTTCGCCATTTTCGCGCAGCCGGAAAGCCGGTCGGAGAGATTCAGCGCGCGCGAAATCATGATGCGCGAGTCGCCGTCCATCCATAGCGCGGGCGCGGAATCCTGAAATGCCACGCCGACTCCCAACTCCAGCGGCGGCAGCCCGGACGCCTTCGCGCGCTGGTTATACGCTTGCGTAACCGCCAGAATTTCGCGTGAAAGGACGCACGCGCGCGCCACCGCCCGTTGCGTGGCGCGTGTGGATTCGGTCTCGTAGATCGCCAGGATAATCGCGTCGCCTTCGATGAACACCTTGGCCGCCCCATAGCGGTCCAGCAGCCGCTTCACCGGCTCGTGCAGGTTCATGCTGAAATGCGACGCGGGATTCATGCCGCGATTCAGCAGGTCCTTTGTGAGCCCGGTCGAGCCGCGCACGTCCGCCTTGATCACCGTGTGGTTGATTACCGGATCGTCCGCGGGCCGGCTTTCGTCCGGGTGCAGAAATTCGTACAAGCTCTTATTCACGCGCGAAAGCTCGCGCGCATGTTCCGACCGCACCAGATTGATGCGCTCCATCCACGCGGCCACCTGCTGGTAATTCCGCCGGTCGCGGCGCAGACGCATCAGGTCCTGCGCGAAGTGCAGCGCGGCCACGCGCGTCTCCTCCTCGCTCGTGCGGCGGATTGAGCGCGAAGCCTCATCCAGCTTCTTCATCGAAATCTTTCGCGCCGGAAACTGCTCCAGAATCTGCTCCACTCGCTTCGCCTCTTCGCGGTTCACAAGCGACTTCTTCAATTGCTGCAAATGGATGGGCGGGCAATACACAGAATGAATCTTCCGCAGCTCGTATCCGGCTAGAACGTGAAAGAGCAGGTCGCGCTCTTCCAGGCGGTGTACCCATTCCTGCAGCAGCCGCGAACGCGTCCGCGGCGGCGTGTCCGGATAAGGAGCGTGCTCATCGAAAATGCGTCGAGCGTTCTCCGGCTGGTTCAGGTAATTGCCCAGGCGGTTCTGATGCTCCTCGCTAAGGAACGCTAGCCGCTGCTTGGCCGCTTCGATCTGCGGCCCCAATTCCTCGAGATTCTTTTCCAGCAGTGCGGCCTTCCGCCGCAAATCGGCGTGCGAATCGTGGCCGCCGGACGCGGCCCCCGGCTTACGGCGGAACCGCCAGGAAAAAAGCTCGTCGCTTTCGCCGTGCCGCCCCGCCGCCTCTTGTTCTTCCTCTTCGATGCGAGCCAGTTCCGACCGCAGCGATCGCGCCTGCTCGTGCAGCCGCTCCGATGTCTTCCGCGCCTTGCCTAGTTCGTCGGCGTCGTTATCCGCGAGAACGAAATCCCCCAGAAATGCGCGCAGCAATGAGTCGAACACGTCGAAGCGGTCCGGATCGTTCATGAAATTCCCGAGCAGCACGTAGTGCTCGAGAAATAAATGATCGTCATTGCCCCCTTCGACGAAGAGGAACCGATTCCGCAGCAGATCGTACGTCTCTTGAAAGGCTTCGCCGAAAAGCGCACGCCGCTGCCGCGCAATCTGGCCATCCTCCACCTCGCACCAGATGCGGTAGAGCGTCGCGCCGGCCTCGCGGATCACGTTCCTGCGCCCGGCTTGAATTTCCGCGATTTTCGACCGAATCACGTGCGCCTGCTCGCTGTGCTCGAAAAGCTCGCCGCGCGAACGAATCCAATCCTTGCACTCCACCAGAATGCTCGAAAATTGGCTCCCCAGTTCCGAAAGGATGTGTTTCAGCAGCGCCAGATGGTGCAGCACGTCGGTTTCGATGGCCTGCTCGAATTTCGCCCGCGTCAGCGACGCCTGCAGTACCTCGGTCAGCAGCTTGCGGAACGCCGCATGTTCCGGCGCGGAGGGCTTCCGATCCTTTTCCTTGCCGTACAGCAGGTTCACGTTCACCGCTTGCCGGATCAGATCCAGCAGATATTTCCGCGTGAACTCCGCAAATCGCGGGCTCAGGAAGACGTCATAGTGTATGTTGTCTATTCCGAGCGTGAGGTTCGACAGGCGAATTTCGGCGGAGTACGGCTCAAGCTTCATCTTCGCCGGATGGGCGGCAGAAACCGCGACTGGGGTTTCGGACATTCTGTCTATCGATTGCAATCAATGAAACCGCGGATAAGCGATTACTCTAGCGAGAGGAAGTGCCCGCCGCAATGGAACTAGGCGAAACGGTTAACGCCGCGCCCGCGGAATGGCGCAGCACCAGCGTCTTCAGTATTCCCTCCGCAGGCCCTGATCGCTCTGGCGCCGCCCTCCCCGCGCCAACGCCAATGCCGCGAATGCCTGTCGCGGCAAAATCAGCAGACCAAGGGCCTTGCCTCTACCTCGGACCGGCGGGCGAACGCTGCGAGCAGCGCGCCCTCAAGGGCGGCTTTTGCCGCCGTCACCAGCCCGGCGCCCCCCGCTTCATAATCGGCGATGCGAATCCCCCGCTCACGTCCAAGCGCGTGGCGGCCATCGTGGCGATCATCGGCGCGCTCTGGCCGATCTTGATGGACTTCCTTCACGCCCTGGCTAAATTCTTCCGCTGATCGCCGCCTGCACCCGCGGCTCTGCCCGTCCCCGGTAATAGCCGATTGAGAACTGCCGCCCCTCGCCTCTGTTGCATTCGCTCCCCGAACTGCTACACTGGCCCCAGTTTGAGTTCTCCAGCGGTGGAATCCCTTCCACCCCGCGGGGGCGCGATGAGCGAAATTCGCGTCGAATGTTATGCGGGGCACCGAGCCGACGAGCGACCTCTCCGCTTTGTGCTGCGCGGCCGTCAATTTGAAATCGCCGAGTTGGACGGCCGCTGGTTTTCTCCCGAAGCGAGCTATTTTCGAGTCCGGGCGCACGATGGAAACTATTACGTCCTCCGGCACGATGAAGTCCAGGACCTCTGGACGCTCGACGGCTTTCGCGCGGCTCGCTAAGTAGCAAAGAGGCTTGCTCAATGCCACAGCCAAAAGTTGATCTGCGAAAGCACCAGCGTATTCTGGTGCCCAGCTCGCAGGCGATCTATGCCAGCAGCAATGGCTCCGGCCCGCGCGTGGAAGGCGCGGTAACCGTGATCGGATTGGGCGGCATGTTCATTCGCACAAAGGATTCGCAGCCGTACGGCACCGTACTGCACTTGCTTCTCAAGGGATCGTATCTGTCCTTGGAATCCGAATGCACCGTCCGCAACCTCGCATCGAATGGCCTCGGCGTCGAAATCACCGGCATCACTCCGCAGAACGAGCAGAAATTAAAATCCCTTCTCCTCCAATTGAAGTCCTGAAGCCTGGGACCTCAGCCCTTTTCGCCGTCCAACTCAGTTTCGCGCATTCCAATTTCACCGGATTAGTTCTATTCTCTTCCTCGATGTCGCCCGCCGGTCGCCACGTTTACCTTGATGCGGCGCGTGATCTCTGCCCACGCATCCCCGCTGGAACTCGGCGCCGCGAGCGCGGTTCCACCTTCGCCTCCGTTCTGCTCGCACTGCTCCTCTCGCTCCTCGTTCTGATCACCGTCTGGATTTTCGCCGCCCGCGTCTTCCCTGCCCCATCTTCGATCACCGCCATAGGCGACCAGGTTGACCGCCAATATGCCCTCACCCTGTGGATCACGGGCGCGATTTTCGTCCTCGCGCAACTCGGCTTTGCCTGGGCGATCCTGCGGTTTCGCGATCGCGGCCAGCGCGCCCGATTCGTGCCCGGCAATTCGCGCCTCGAATTCGCGTGGACCGTCGCGGCCATCATCCTGTTTCTCGGCCTCGGCGTTCTTGGCCGGAGGGCATGGGCCGAATCGCGATTCACGCCGCCCTCAGCCGGCGCCATTCAGGTTGAAGTCACCGAAAGTCAGTTCGTCTTCAATTTCCGCTATCCTGGTCCTGACGGAAAATTCGGCCGCCTTGATCCTCGCCTGATCAGTCCCTCCACCGGCAATCCCCTGGGCCTCGACGACAATGATCCCGCCGCCCGCGACGACGTAGTCGTGCCCCAACTCACGGTTCCCGTGAATCGTCAGATCGCGCTCCTGATCCGTTCCCAGGACGTAGTGCACAATTTTTTCGTGCGCGAGTTGCGCCTCCAGGAGGACGCCGTTCCCGGCATGATCATCTCCGTCCATTTCACGCCAGACCGGCTCGGCCGCTACGAAATCGTCTGCACGCAATTGTGCGGCCTGGGCCATTACCGCATGCACAGCTACCTGAACGTTGTCGCCGCATCCGATTACCAAGCCTTTCTGAATCAGCAGCAGCAGGCGCTCCGCCAATGAAAATATTCCCCCAGGCGGACGCATGAAATCGCGTGTGGATTCCGCGCAAGCCGCGGCCCCGGGACAAATCGGCTTCGTTCGCCGCTGCCTTTTCAGCACCGATCACAAAGTAATCGGCATTCAGTACTTCTTCCTTGCGCTTTTTGCCGTGCTGATCGGCATCGTGCTTTCCTTGTTCATGCGCTTTCACCTCGTCTGGCCTGCCGCTCATTTGTCCTGGATACCTTGGCTCAGCGGCGGCCTGATGACCCCCGAGCAGTATCTCGCGCTCGTCACGATGCACGGCACGCTCATGGTTTTCTTCGTGCTCACGGTCGCCCCGCAAAGCGCCTTCGGCAATTATTTCCTGCCCCTCCAGATCGGCGCGCCGGAGATGGCCTTTCCCCGCCTCAACATGCTCTCCTTTTGGCTCACCTTCGTCGCGCTGCTCGTCATGCTTGCGGCATTCGTCGTGCCCGGCGGCGCGCCCATCAGCGGCTGGACGGCATACACGCCGCTCAGCAGCGTGGGCAGCGTGGCGGGTCCGGGGGAAGGCCTCGGCCAAACCCTCTGGATCGCCAGCATCGGCATTTTCTGCATCGCATCGCTGCTCGGCGCCCTCAATTTCATTTCAACTACGATTGACATGCGCGCCCCTGGAATGACCCTGATGCGCATGCCGCTCACGGTTTGGGCCTGGTTCGTCACCGCGATCCTGAGCTTGCTCGCCTTTGCGGTTCTGCTGGCCGCCGCCATTTTGCTACTGCTCGACCGCTCCGCGGGAACCAGCTTCTTCACGCCCGCCGGCATCGTGCTCAGCGGCCAATTGCAACCGCACGCCGGAGGCTCTCCTTTGCTCTGGGAACATCTTTTCTGGTTTTTCGGTCACCCGGAGGTCTACATCGCGATTCTGCCGGGCATGGGCGTTACCTCTCATGTGCTCGCCAATTTTTCGCGCAAGCCGGTCTTCGGGTACAAGGCCATGGCGATCACGCTCTGCGCGATCGGCTTTCTCGGCTTTCTCGTTTGGGGCCATCACATGTTCGTAAGCGGGATGAGCCCCTATTCCAGCATCGCCTTTTCGCTGCTCACCATGTCCATCGGCGTTCCCTCCGCGATCAAGACGTGCAATTGGCTGGGCACGATCTGGCACGGCAAGCTGCAGCTCAAGTCGCCCATGCTCTTTTCCCTCGGCTTCGTCTCCGTTTTCGTCACCGGCGGCCTTTCCGGGCTATTCCTTGCCCAGCCCGCCCTCGACAACATGCTTCACGGCACCTACTACGTCGTCGCGCATTTTCACCTCATCATGGGCGTCGCCGCCATCTTCGGAATTTTCGCGGCCACCTATCTGTGGTTTCCGAAAATGTTTGGTCGCGCGATGAACGAGCGGCTCGGCCAAATTCATTTTTGGCTGACCTTCGTCGGCGCCTACTGCATTTTTATGCCCATGCATTTCATCGGCATCGAGGGCGGCATCCGGCGCTATTCGGATTACACGGGCGCGAATTATCTCGCTGCCTTGCAGCCGCTCCACCGGTTTTCGACCATCGCGGCGTTCGCCACGGCGGCGGCGCAGCTGATTTTCCTGTTCAACCTGTTTTGGAGCCTCCGCAAGGGAGCGCCCGCATCTGCAAATCCATGGAACGCGACGACCCTGGAATGGGCCACGCCATCTCCCCCGCCGCGCGATAATTTCGGTGCCTGGAAGCCGGCCGTCTATCGCGGCCCGTACGAGTACAGCGTGCCGGGCGCTGCGGCAGACTTTATTCCTCAGCACCTTTCGCCGGCCGATCTCGAAGCCGCAGGAGCGGACTAAATGGCAATCGGCACACTCCCAAATCGTTCAATCGGCCATGGCCGCCATGCCGGCCATGATGGGCGGGGTGCCGGCGCCGGCGGCGATCATCCGTCCGGGGATACGCCTGGCGGCGCCATCGTACCCCCGCGCGCTTACGTCACTGGAATCACGGTCGCGCTTGGTGCCGTGCTCATGTTCTTCATGGCGCTCGTCAGCGCCTATATCGTTCGCAGGGATATGCCGCTGAGCGGATGGCTGCCGCTCGCCGTCTTTCCCCGCATCCTTTGGCTGGACACGCTACTTCTCCTGGCCAGCAGCTTTACCCTCTCGCGCGCGCGGCGCTTGTTGCTCGCCGGACGCGATTCCGGGTTCCGCTTCTGGTGGAAAATCACCGCGGGGCTGGGCATTGCATTCCTTGCGGGTCAACTTATTGCTTGGCGAGAGCTCGCGGCCGCCGGCGTCTATCTCGCGACAAATCCGAGCAGCAGCTTCTTCTTCGTATTCACGGCCACTCACGGCCTTCACATTTTGGGAGGGATCGCCGCGCTGCTATGGGTGATGTTCCGCCGGCCGCGCAGGCTTGGCCTTGCCACCGCCACGGAAGTTGCGGCTATCTATTGGCACTTTATGGATGGAATATGGCTTTTCCTATTTTCGCTGCTGCTGTTCGCAAAGGCATGATGCCTCAGCCGCAATCCAAGGCCGTGAAGCACGCATCGCCTTCGGCCGGGCCCTCGGCTCGAATCGCCCGAGCCTCGCTCGCGCTCGTCGCCTGGGTTTGCCTCGTGGCGCAGCCGATATGGGCGCAGGGGTGCGCGATGTGCTACCAAAGCGCCGCAGCCTCTGGCGCGCAAGGCCGCGAAGCCCTGCGCCACGGAATAGCGGTGCTATTTTTGCCGGCCGCCAGCCTGTTTTTCGGCATTTTCGGCTTGCTGTACTATCGCCGAAACAAAAGCCGCTAACCCGCCGCCCAGCCGTTCCCGTTTAGTTCGTCTTGTGCTGCCCCAGGTTGGTGCAGATATCCACTGCGGTGTTGGGGTTGATCGCGCTCGCGTCGAATTCCACGTGCTGGACCTTGCCGTCCTTGTCCACCACGATCGTCGTCCGCCGCGCGAACTGAGTCTCCACGCCCCGTGAATTTCCCTTGGAAAGAATTCCGTACTCGGTCAGCACCTTGCGATCCATGTCGCTCAGCAGCGGGAAGGTCACGCCGATCTGCTTCGCAAACGCGGCATTGGCCGCGGGGCTGTCTATGCTGATGCCGAACACCACCGAGTCGCTCGCTTCAATTTTGGCCAGATCAGACTGATAGGCCTGAAGTTCCTTCGTTCAACCCCCGGTAAACGCCAGAACGTAAAACGCCAAAATCACGTTTTTCTTGCCACGGTAGTCGCTCAGCTTCACCGGCTGCCATTGATCGCTCAGCAGCGTGAAATCGGGCGCCGTATCGCCCACCTTCAGGGTCGTCTGCGGGATCGCCGCCTGCTGCGCGGCGGCCCGGAAATGCGGCGCGCTCAGTAGAAGCAGAAGCGCTGCCCCGGCTATCGCCAGCCCTCGTTTCATCAAGCTCTCCTCCAACCAGATTCGCCCCGCTGATTATATGCACGAATCGCCGCGAATTGCCACGCACTTGCTCCGCCCATAACATCGGAATGTAGCGTTAGACGTGCTCGAGCTGCGCCAGCCGGAAGGGATCGCCAATCCGTTCGTGCAGCTCGCTCCAGATGTGCACGGGTTGCGCGAGAAACACTTCCACCACCTGCGGGTCAAACTGTCGCCCCGAGAAGCGTTTGATTTCCTCGATCGCCGTCGAAATCGGCAGCGCCTTCCGGTACGGCCGGTCCGAAATCATCGCATCGAGTGTGTCCGCCACCGCGAAAATTCTCGCCCCCAGCGGAATCTCTTCGCCCTTCAATCCGCGCGGATACCCCGAGCCGTCGTAACACTCCTGGTGCGACAGCACAATCTCAGCCGCTTCCTTCAGAAACGGAATCCGCTCCAAAACCGCGTACCCGATGTCGCAATGCCGCCGCATGATATTCCGCTCCTCCGCGGTCAAGGGGCCCGGCTTGCGCAGAATGCTGTCCGGCACGCCCATCTTCCCGATGTCGTGCAGGAACGCCCCGCGCGCGATGTGCCGCAGCAGCGCCTTGTCAACTTCCATGGCCTTCGCAATCGTCACAGTGAACGCGGTCACCCGCTGGCAATGCCCTTCCGTTTCCGCATCCTTGGCGTCCAGCGCCCCGCCCAGCGCCTCCAGCGTGTAATCGTACGATTGCTCCAAATCCTGAATCGCAATCGAAAGCTGGCGCGTGCGTTCGGCCACCAGATGCTCCAGATCGCTCTGATACGTTCGGTTCTCCATCACCAGCTTCCGGTGCTCCACGGCCCGCCGGACGCTTAAATGCAGCTGGTCCTTCTCAAATGGCTTCAGAATATAGTCGTATGCCCCCGCCCGAATCGCCTCCAGCGCGATCGAGATATCGTGCATCGCCGTCACCATGATCACCGGCACGTCCGGATTGTCGGCGCGCAATTCGGCGAGCAGCTTCAATCCGTCCATCTCGGGCATCACGATATCGCTCAGCACCAGGTCGAAGGTCCCGTTGCGAAAGGCGTCGAGCGCTTCCCGTCCATTCGCGCGAACAGTGCAGCGATATCCCTGTGATTCCAGAAGAGTTGAAACTACCTCTCGAATCGCTTCTTCGTCATCCACCACCAGGACTTTTTCTGTGTGCACGAGCCCGCTCCCCTATAAATGATCGTCATTATAACGCAGGGCACAGCGCCACAAGGGGCATGTTGCCCTATCGTGCAATCACCGCTATGTTGAAGCTCGCGCTTCCCACTTCCTTCGATGGTCTGTAACGCAGTCCCATCGCTGGGGATTGCCGCTTATGGCGTTTGCTTCCAATCCGGGTTTTCTGGCGGTCGCCTTCATCGAAGGCTCCGCGGCGTTCATCCTGCTTGTTCTCTATTGGCTGTTGGCCAAGGGCTTTCCCGGGCGCTTCTTCCGGTATTGGATGGCTGGCTGGACGATCTATCTCGCCGTCAGCGCGATGCGAATCTTCTCCCTCTGGCGCGGAGGACCGGATAACCCACGATTCAGCGCCCCGCTTGCGCTCGCGGCCGCCGCGCTCTTCCTGGCTGCGATCCTCGACCGCACCGGCGAACGCCGCCGCCTCCGCCTTTTGTGGCCCGCGGGCGTGATCGCCGCAGCTGGCTTCGCGGCGCTCGCCTTCATCGCACAGCGTCCTGACGCAACCCGCTGGGGCATGGCCCTGCTCGAATGCTTCCTATACCTCTCCGCCGGATGGGTGCTCTGGCGTTCCCACCTGCGCTTCCGCAGGCTAGGCTGGGAACTTCTGGCGGGCGCATTGGTCCTGCGCGGCTTGCATGGACTCGACCAGGCCGATTGGCTCTTCCAAACCTATGGCCTGTTTCGCGTGTCCTTCCAAGGCCTATTCGGAATCGCCATGGGCATCGGCATGGCCGTCCTCGTTCTCGAAGAAGGCCGCGCCCGCAACGAGGATTTTAACGAGAAGCTTCGCCGTCTCGCCCTCATCACCGCCGAGGCCACTCAATCGTTCCGCGTCCGCGACGCGCTCGAAGGTGCCCTGCGCCACGTCGTCGAAAGCCTGAATGCCAGCCATGGACTTGTGTATCTGTTCAGCGCTGCCGCTGATTCGAAATCCCTCCTGCTAGGCGCTTCCGTGGGATTCAGCGGCGAGTTTCAAACCAACTTCGCCGCCATTTCCACGGCCGAGCCTTGGGTTCAGCATATCCTTCGCCGCGAGCAGCCCATCGTCTCCACACCCGCACCCGGAGATTCCGCCATCGGCAAATGGATGCAGTCGGAGCGTCTCTCCGCCATCGTCATGGTGCGCGTCCCCGGTAAGGACACGCCGCTCGGTTTCCTCGGCATCGGTTCCGATGCGCCCCGATCATTCGAAGAAGACGAGCGCCACTTCCTCGCCAACGTCGCCAATCTCCTGGGCCTCACGATCCAAAACGTCGAGCTGTTCGAGAACGCCGCCACCTCCCGCCGCCAGTGGCTCGATACATTCGACTCCATCGGCGATCTGATCCTCGTCCACGCCCCCGATGGCCGCATCTTGCGCGCGAACCGCTCCCTCGCCGTTCACCTGAAGACGGACACCATCGCGCTCGCCGGCCGCTACGTCCGCGAGCTTCTCCACCAGGGAAGCACCCAGTGGACTCGCTGCCCCTATTGCGAAGGCGCCGCTGGCAAAGCCGACGAGATTGATCCCACCTTCGGCGGCTATTTCCTCGCCACCGATTCCGATTTCCACGATTCCGCCGGCGAGTGCCTCGGCACCATTCACGTCCTCAAGGATTTCACCAGCAGCCGCAACGCCGAAAATAAATTCCGCCTGCTCTTCGAAAAGGTCCAGGAAGGCGTCTTCATCTCCACGCCCGAAGGCCGCTTCCTCGATTTCAACGAAGCGTTCCTCCGCATGATGGGCTACGAAAATCGCGACGAACTCCTCGCCGTGGACATCTCCTCTGCCCTGTACGTGGACCCGGCCGACCGCCAGCGCCTCAAGCGCCTCCTCCACGAATATGGCGAGGTAACCGATTTCGAATTCCAATTCCGCCGCCGCGATCAGGAAATCCGCACCGCCCACGAATCCAGCTTCACCACGCGCGACGAATCCGGCGCCATCGTCGCCTATCAGGGCTTTCTGCTCGATATCACCGAACGCAAGCAAGCTGAAATGGAAATTCGCCGCCGCAATCGCGAGCTTCTCGCCCTCAGCGCTATCGCCGAACTATTGAGCCAGTCCTCGCCCCTCGAGGAATTGCTCACCCGCGCGCTTTCGAAGATCACCGAAGTTTTCGGCGCGGAAATCGCCGTAATTCACCTTCTCGATCAGCCAACCGGCGCGCTCAAGCAATTTGCCGTCGCGGGCCACGAATCCGAACTAGCGCATAAGCCATCAGCCGCCGAATTTCCTTCCGCATTGCTCCAGCAAATCCGCCAGGTCCGCGCCCTGGTGCTCTCCGGCTCCGCGCCCGTTCTGCCGGAGGGCTTGAAGCAGCTTCAACGCGCCGAAGAAATTCTCAGTTCTCAAGTCGTCGTCCTCTGGGCCAAGGACCGCATCCTCGGCACCCTGCTCATCGGCTGCCGCGAAATCCGCGAATTCTCCACCGCCGAGTTGAACCTGTTGGCCGCCGTCGGAAATCAAATCGCGGCCACGATTGATAAATCCCGCCTCCTCGAAGAAACCCGCGAGGCCTACGAAAGCCTTCGCCGCGCCCAGGAACAGCTCCTGCAAAGCGAAAAAATGGCTGCCGTGGGCCAGTTGATCTCCGGCGTCGCCCACGAACTCAATAATCCCCTCACCGCCATCCTCGGATACACTCAGTTGCTCCAATCCGAGGAAACCCTCGCCGCCAGAGCAGGTGATTTCGTCGAAAAATTGCAGAAACAGGCCCAGCGCACCCACCGCATCGTCCAGAATCTTCTCAGCTTCGCCCGCCAGCACAAGCCGGAGCGCTCCGCCGTCCAATTAAATCAGATCATCGAAGACACGCTCACCCTCCGCGAATACGATCTGCGCGTGAAGAAGATTCGCATTCACCGTGAATTCGATTCGCGCCTCCCCGCCACCACTGGAGATTTTCATCAGCTCCAGCAGGTGTTCCTCAATATCCTGAACAACGCCGTGGACGCCATTTCCGACGCCGCTGCCGAGGGCGAGATCTGGATTCGCACCTCCGCCGACGCCTCCTTCCTCCGCGTCGAATGCACCGATAGCGGCCCCGGCCTGCAGAATCCGCATCGCGTGTTCGATCCGTTTTACACCACGAAGCCCGTTGGCAAAGGCACCGGCCTAGGCCTCAGCATCTGCTACGGCATCGTCAAGGAGCATGGCGGCGAAATCCTGGCGCAGAATTCCCCGCCCCGCGGCGCCACCTTCGTCATCACGCTCCCGATGCTTCCCGTCTCCGCGATTCACCGCCCGCAAGCCGTCGCCGGCGCCCCCGCGGTCGCGTCCGGCTCCGTCCTGCTTCTGGACGATGAAGACGCCGTGCTGCAACTTGAAAAGGAGATTCTCGCCTCGCGCGGCGTTCGCGTCGTAGCAGCGCGCACGTTGCCGGAAGCCGCCGCCGCGCTTCAAAAGCAATCCTTCGACGCGATCGTAGCCGACGTCGGCGTCGCCAGCGCCGAACATCCCGGCGGCGCCTCCAAATGGATCGAGCGAAATCTCTCCGGCCTTCGCGCGAAGACGCTCCTCACCATTTCCACCGGCGGCGATTGGAATGCCGAAGGCCATCCGCTCGCCTCCTGGCCCTGCATTCGCAAGCCATTCGATGTCGATGTGTTTTGGGCGGCCGTGCGGAAAGCCCTTCGCGCCGAAGCCCCCGACCCCGCTCCGGCACTGGTCAGGCGCTAACGCCGCGCATCGCAAACTGCATTGCCCAAAAGCTGCTATCCTGCAATTTGCGCTTCGCCTGCTCCTGCACGCCTGCTTTCAAGGAGATGGACCGCCAAATGAAACGATTCATCGCATTCCCGCTTCTGGCCGCGCTGGCCACGGTTGCAGGTGCAGCCGTCCTCGCCGCAGTCGCAGGTGCAACCGCCCTGGCGGGCGTCGCAGGCGCATCGCAGTCCGGTGCCAAGGCCGCGCCGCCCGCATCAAGCGCCGCCCCGCAGGCCCGTCCCGGCGAAGCAGACTTCATCAAGGCCGCCGGCGAAGTTCTCCATCAAATGAGCCAGTTGCTCAGCCTCCCAATCAAGGAGCCGCTGAAAAAAAGCCTCCGCTCCAAGGACGAGATTCGCAAATATCTGATCGAAGAAGATAAGGAAGACCGCACCGACGCCCAGCGCTACGCCGACGATAAATCCCTCGAAGCCTTCGGCCTCATCCCCAAGGGCTTCCCCCTGGATCAGTTCATGCTCAATGTCCTCACCGACCAGGTCGCCGGCCTCTACGATCCGAAAGCGAAGGAGTTCTACATCGCGGACTGGACCGCACCCGGCGAACAGCGCGAGGTGATGGCCCACGAACTCACCCACGCCCTCGAGGACCAGTCCTTCCACATTGATCCCTGGATCAAGGCCGCCCGCCCCAATGACGACGCCGAACTCGCCCGCGACGCCGTCAGCGAAGGCTCGGCTCTCGCCGCCATGGTGGATTATTCCCTGCAAGGCGAAACGGTCAGCGTTCGCGATCTTCCAGACGTCAGCGCCCTAATCCGCGCCGGCGCCGTCGAGGACATGGACAATGATCCCAAGCTCTCGAAAGCCCCGCCCTATATTCGCGATGCCCTGCTCTTTCCGTATATCGCCGGCGCCACGTTCATGCAGCAATTCCTGAAAGCCCATTCCGGATGGGCCGATCTGCATCTCGTCTTTGAAAATCCGCCCGCCTCAACGCAGCAGATTCTGCACCCAGCCCTCTATCTGGCCGGCCGCAAGCCCGCGAACGTCTCGCTTCCCGATTGGAAGGGATTGGTTCCCGCGGATTGGAAGCTCCTCGAGGAAAACGTGATGGGAGAATTCGGCCTCTCCGAGGTCCTGAAGCAGCTTGAAAATCAGGAAAGCGCCGACGCAATGGCCCCGGCCTGGGCCGGAGATCGCTACGCCGTATTCGAAGATTCGAAATCGAAATCCACGCCGCTCGTTCTCCGCCTCGCCCTCGATAACACCGACGATGCCGCCCGCTTCTTCGGCCACTATAGCGAGGCTCTCGAGCTCAAGCACAAGACGCGCACCGCCCTCTTCCGCCGCCCCAATTTCTTCCAGTTTCAGACTGATACCGGCGGCGTCTTCCTGCGATGCCTGGCCACAACCTGTCTAGCCGTCGAAGGCGCCTCCCGCGATACCTTCGACAAAATAGACCGTGCAATCGGCTGGCCCCCAGCCCCCACCCCTTCACCCTCCGCCGCACCAAAATCCCCCACCAACCTCTCCGCCACCCCGTAATCCATCGCAGCACGCGGCAGCGCCCGCCCCGCATCTCAATCTCACCGGCCTCGCTTCGGATGGCGGCCTAGGGGCGCCCCGCCTCAGGCTCCCCCCAACCTCCGAAACGCCTCTGCCGAAACCCGCGCCCCTGCTAACTCCGGATGAAACAGGTGCCCCAGCAGTTCCACGCCATCCGCAAGCCTCGGCCCCGACCGCGAAAAATAGCTGTTCGCATCCACCGCAAAAACCCTTCCCTCTCGCAGCGCCGGCAGTTGTTTCCATTCGCGCGGAATTTCCAGCTTCCGCCATTCCGCCACCGTCCGCTCCACGTTGTACCCGCACGGCATTACTACCATCACTTCCGCCCCGCTCGCCGCAATATCCTCGGCCGTGACGCGCTGCGAAGGCCGGTTCGCCTCGCCCATCGCGTCCTTCCCGCCCGCCTTCTCCACCATTTCCGGCACCCAATGCCCGCCCACAAAAAAGGGATCGAGCCACTCCAGACACACCACCCGCGGACGCGTCGCCTTCGCCACCATCCGCTCCACGGCGGCGACTCGCTCCGCAAGCCCCGCCGCAAGCTCCTTCGCTTCGCCCGGACGCCCCGCGGCATCCCCGATGCGCCGGATATCGCCCCACACGTCGCTCAGCGAATGCGGCGTCAGTGAGAGCACCCTCGGCTGTCGCCGCAATCCGGCAAGCGCCGCGGCCAGATCGTCCGGAGACGCGGCGCACACATGGCACAAATCCTGCGTTACGATCAAATCCGGCTCCATCGAAGCGAGCAACTCCGCGTTCACCGCATACACGCTTTCCCCGCGCGCCACGATTTCCGCCACCTGCCGGTCCAGTTCCGCCGGGCTTGCCTGCGGGTCCACGCGAGGGTGAATCACCGCCGGCTTGCTCGCCGCCGCGGCGGGAAAATCGCATTCGTGCGTCACGCCCAGCACGCTATCGCCAAGCCCAAGCGCATAAAAAATCTCCGTCGCCGATGGCAGCAGCGAACAAATCCGCATCGCGTCTCCTTGCTCCTCAGTTCCCGTCCGCGCGCCCGCGCGGCAGCAAATCCGCAAACACAAATCCGTCCCGCTCCACAATCTCCCCGGCCGCCACCTCGATCCCCTCGCGAAACATCGGCCCGGCATTCGCAAACGTGTGGAACTCGCCATTTTCGCCGCACGGGTCCACGCCAGCCGGCAAATCCTCGAGCAGTGAGGCATCGAAGCGCCGCCCGGCAAACGACCGGTCCAGCTTCCGCGGATCAACGCACGTCAGATGCGCCGAAAGCCCGCCAGCCAGCATCTCCTGCGCCAGCAGCCGCGTATCCTTCAGCCACAATGGGAACACACCGCTCATTCCGCACGCCGCCAGGTTCTTCTCGCGATAAGCGCGAATATCTTCCAGGAACAAATCGCCGAAAATCACGTGCCGCACGCCTTCCCCTCGCGCCCGCTCCATCGCCTCGCTCATCGCCTGCTCGTACGCCTCATTCGAACATGGCGAAGGAATCGCCACCTTCACCAGCGGCAAGCCCGCCGCTTCAGCCTGCATGTCCAGCAGCCCCTCGCGCACCGCGTGCATCGCCACGCGCTGAAACGCCTGGTTCACCGTCGTCAGCAACGCCGTCACCTCGAAATCGCCGCTCCGCCGCACCATTTCCAGCGCCCACGCGCTATCCTTGCCGCTGCTCCAGGCAAGCCAAGCCTTCGGCCGCGCACCCTGCCGCATTCCGTCGCCATTCCCCATAGCCGCTCCATCATACCGAAGAAGTTTGCCAAGACCCTTCAACCTTTCGAGAGCCGCCGAGGGGGTTCCAAAGGCGGAATCTGAGGATTCGCATCGAGAGTCATGGTTGCAGTCCAGATCGTATCCATGGCTGGGGGAACCACCTGTGAAACGCGCCGCCAAAAACAGATTCACCGCGAGAACTCAGAACTTGGCTTCGGTCCTCTACCTTCCTGGCAGCACGCAGTGCTTCACAGCATCGCTGCCAGGACCATACGAACCCGCCCCGGCTCGCCCCCCGAAAATCCTTGACAAATACGTCATCTTATGATAACCTGCGGCTGCATGTTTTCGACAACTCACCCCCGGCCCAGCAAGCAAACCGACTCCCGGCCCCACCACCGCCCGCAATTTCTAATCTACGGTACGGGGATTAGAAACCCACTTAACCCCTTTCCTTGCACCACAAATTCCGTTCTAATCTACGGTAAACCGCACTTCGCCGTCCCCCCCGCCCCGTTCCCTTTCCGCTCCACCTCCCCGCCACCTCGATTGTGCCTCGCCAACCGCTATGCTATATAAACTTGGACCCGCGCACCCTCCGCGCCGGACGTCTCCTTTAATGCCCTCGCCTCGCAATCACAAAAAATCTCCCCGGCCCAAGCGGCGGCCCGCTGCAATCAATTGGCCGGAAGCGACCCTCCGCCGGCTCACCCTCCGCGAGAAGCTCGGCCAGATGCTGATGCCGCAATGCTTCGGCCTCTTCGCGCCCGCGAATAGCGCCGAATCTCAGCGAATGCTCCATGAAATTGAACACAACCGCGTAGGCGGCCTCATCCTCGGCGCCCTGCGCGGGCCGCTCGGTATTAAGCGCGCCCAGGTGTATCCCGCCGCGGTCGCCATCAACGAATGGCAGCGCCGCTCGAAAATCCCGCTGCTCGTCGCGGCCGACTTTGAAAATGGCGTCGCCATGCGCATCGAAGAAGGCACCGCGTTTCCTTCCGCCATGTCCATCGGCGCCGCGGCTGACGCGCGGCTCGCCTATCTCGCCGGCAAGGACATCGCGCTCGAATCGCGCGCCGCCGGAGTCCACTGGATATTCGCCCCGGATGCCGACGTCAATAACAATCCCGCGAATCCCATCATTAATACGCGCTCCTTCGGCGAAGACCCGCTGTTCGTCGCCGATTGCGTTTCGCAGTTTGTCCGCGGCGTCGAGCGGAATGGCGCCCTCGCCACGGCAAAACACTTTCCCGGCCACGGTAATGTCACCGTGGATTCGCATCTCGCGCTCGCCACCGTCCCGGGTAGACGCCGGGAACTCGAAGCCACCGAATTCATTCCCTTCCGAGCAGCAATTTCGGCGCGCGTTTCTTCGATCATGCCCGGCCATCTGGCCGTACCCGCGCTTGAGCCTGACGCAGCAGCCCCTGCAACCCTTTCCGCGCGAATCCTCACCGGGCTGCTGCGCGAAGAGTGGAAATTTCGCGGATTGATCGTCACCGACGCGATGGACATGGGCGGCGTCGCCAATTCCTATTCCCCTGGCGACGCGGCGATTCGCGCGGTCCAGGCCGGCGCCGACGTTCTTCTCATGCCCCCTGTTCCAGACGCGGCAATCGGCGCGCTTGAACAAGCAGTGCGCTCCGGCCGCATTCCAGAATCTCGAATAGACGATTCGGTGCGCCGCATTCTCGCGGCCAAAAGCCGCCTCGGCCTGCATCGCGAGCGCCTTATCAACATTCCCCGCCTGAACCAATCGTTCGCCCGGCCCGAATTCACCGCGGATGCGCAGAGCATTGCCGATCGCGGCGCGACCCTCCTTCGCAATCACGGACCTATCCTTCCGCTCGATGCGCGCCGGCCGCTCCGTATCCTGCTGCTCGCCCTTTCCGCGGACCCTGACGCGCTTCCGGCCGAAACCCTCGAACCCGCAATCCGCTGGCGCGTGGATTCGCTCGTCACTCTGCGCGCGGATTCGCAGTTCCGTCCCGTTGCCGCGCTGGCGCTGCCGCCGCCCGAAACCTATGACCTCGCCATCGCCGCAATCTTCGTGCGCGTTGCAGACCGCAAAGGCAACGTCGCATTTCCCGAAGATCAGCGCGCCCTCGTAAACCGCCTTCTCGCCGCGGGCAAACCCGTTGTCGTCGCCGCCTTCGGCAGCCCCTATCTGATCGAAGGCTTTCCCGCGGCGAAGACGTGGCTCGCCAACTTCGGCGCCAATCGCGTGGCGCAAGCCGCCGCAGCGCGTGCAATCTTCGGAGAAATCGCCGTCGCGGGCAAAATTCCGGTCACGGTTCCGAGCATCGTCCGGCGCGGCGAAGGCATCTCGCTCCCCGCCGAACCTATGACACTCGCCGCCGCCCCGCGCGCGGTCGAGAAAAGTCTCCGGCCCGCTTTCGAAATGCTCGACCGAGCCGTAGCCGAGGGCGCCTTTCCCGGCGGCGTACTCGCCGTCGGCTCGCGCAATCAACTCCTGGTACATCCTTTCGGGAAGCTCTCCAGCGAAGCCAAATCCGCGGCCACGCTCCGCGATACGATCTACGACGTCGCCTCGCTCACCAAGCCAATCGTCACCGCCACAGCAGCCATGATCTTGTGCGAGCAAGGCCAGATCGAACTCGCCGCCCGCGTATCGCGCTACATTCCTGAGTTCGCCGGCGCCGCGGAATCCGATCCGCATCGCGACTGGCGCGCCCAGATCACGGTTCGCATGCTCCTGCTGCACAATTCCGGTTTATGCGCCCATCGCGAGTTTTTCCGCGGCGCTAAGGGTCATGAGGCTATCCTCGCGCGGGTAATCGCGGAGCCGCTCGTGCGCCAACCGGGCGCTCGGATCGAGTATTCCGACCTGGGATTCATCCTGCTTGGCGAAATCGTTCAGCGCGTTTCGGGCGAGCCGCTGCAAACCTTCGCGCGGCGGAAAATCTTTCAGCCCCTCGGCATGAGTCATTCGATTTTCAATCCGCCGCCCGCACTCCGGCAACGCATCGCCCCTACCGAGCGCGATTCAGACCTGCGCAAGCGCCTGTTGCGCGGTGAAGTCCATGACGAAAACGCCTGGGCCATGGGCGGCGCTGCGGGCCACGCGGGATTGTTCTCGACGGCAAGCGATATTTCCATCTTCGCGCAGATGATCCTGAATGGCGGCATTTATGCACACCAGCGCATCCTGCGCCGCGAAACCATTCGCTTTTTTACGACCCCTGAGCGAATCGGCGAAAGCGCTCGCACCCTCGGATGGGACGTTCCTGCCCCAACGGCCTCCTCTGCCGGCCAATATTTTTCGCCCTCGAGCTTCGGCCACACCGGCTTTACGGGAACCTCGCTTTGGATTGACCCCGAGCGCGAAATCTTCGTCGTGCTGCTCACCAATCGCGTCCACCCCACCCGCGCAAGCCACCGGATTCGCCAGGTTCGGCCCGCTGTGCACAACGCTATCTTTGAAGCCCTTGGCTGCGCCGAGCCGGCCCATGCCGTCCGCTGATTACTGCCTCGGCACACCTGTACCTGCCCTGTCCGCGCGCCGCGCCCTTCGCGCCCGTCGTGCCGCTATAATCGAGTTTCGCCAGAGGCGCCCTTGAAGCCTTCTTCAACCGAACAAAGGAATCGGCGCTCGCGCGGCCTGGACCGCAAGTCCACGGTGGAAATCCTTCGCCTGCTGAATCGCGAAGACGCCCTGGTGGCGCCTGCCGTCCGCCGCGAGCTTCCTCGCATCTCGCGCGCGGTGGACGCGATCGTCCGTGCCTTCCGCTCGGGAGGCCGGCTCATTTATATAGGCGCGGGCACCAGCGGCCGGCTCGCCGTCCTCGACGCCTCCGAATGCCCGCCCACGTTCGGAACGCCACCGTCGCTCGTTCGAGCGATCATCGCCGGTGGAGACCGCGCGCTGCGCCACGCCGCCGAGGGCGCGGAAGATTCCGCCGCGGCGGGCGCGCGCGATCTCGCCAAAGCGGGAGTCGCGCGCCGCGACGTCATTGTCGGCATTGCCGCCAGCGGCACCACGCCTTACGTTCTCGGCGCGCTGCGATTGGCTCGCCGCCGCGGCGCAACCACGATTGGCATCACCGCAAATCGCCGCTCGCCGCTCGCCCGCCTGGCTCATATCGCCATCGTGCCAGACACCGGCCCGGAGGCGCTCACCGGCTCGACGCGCCTGAAGGCAGGCACAGCGCAAAAAATGGTGCTCAACCTGCTCTCCACCGCTTCAATGGCGCGCACCGGCAGGGTTTACGAGAACTGGATGGTGCATGTGGCGCTGACCAACGATAAATTGCGCGCGCGGGGCGCTCGTATTCTCGAGCAAGCCGCCGCCGTGGATTCGTCCACAGCCGTACACTCGCTGCGTCAAGCGGGACACAATCTTCCCGCAGCGCTTCTGATGCTGAAGGCCGGCGCATCCCCGCGGGAAGCGCGACGCACGCTCAAGCACACCCGAGGCGACGTGCGCTCCGCCATTGAGGAAATCTCGCGCAGCGCTCGCCATTCGCAGCGCCGGAGAAAATAGAATGGATCGCTTCAAAATCAAAGGCGGACGCCGGCTCGAGGGCGAAGTGCGAATCAGCGGCGCAAAAAACGCCGCGTTGCCCGCGATGGCCGCCGCCCTGCTCACGCCGGAACCAGTCTGCCTGCGCAATATTCCCCGCGTGCGCGACATTATCACGATGGCCAAGCTGCTCGCCCACATGCGCTGCCGCGTCGAAAGCCCGGACATTCCGCCGAGCGAATTTACGATCCAGGCGGAAACCGTTTCCCACGCCGAAGCACCCTACGAACTGGTAAAAACGATGCGCGCCTCTGTCCTCACGCTCGGCCCGCTTGTTGCGCGCTTCGGCTATGCGCGCGTCTCTCTCCCTGGGGGCTGTGCGATCGGGGCCCGGCCGATTGATCTACACATTCAGGCGCTCGAAAAACTAGGCGCGAAAATCTCCGTCGAGCACGGATACGTCGAGGCGCGGACGGAGCGCCTGCGCGGGGCGGCCTTTCGGTTTCCGAAAATCACCGTCACCGGCACGGAGAATATTCTCACCGCCGCCGTGCTCGCCGAGGGCGAGACAATTCTTGAAAATTGCGCGCTCGAGCCGGAAATTCCCGACCTGGCCGCCCTGCTCGTGAAAATGGGGGCCTGCATCGAAGGCGCGGGCACGCCGACGATTCGGGTCCGCGGCGTGGAGCGCCTGCATGGCGCCACGCATGCCGTCATTCCCGATCGCATCGAGGCCGGCACGTTTCTGATCGCCGGGGCGATCACGGGCGGCGAAATTCTGCTCACGGAATGCGAGCCCCTGCACCTCGAAAGCGTCACGGAAAGGCTGCGCGCCTGCGGAATCGAAATGCGCGCCGAAGGGCCACGGGCCCTGCGCGTGCTCGCCCCGCGCAAACTTTCCGCCGCGGATATCACCACCGAGGAATACCCCGGCTTTGCCACCGACATGCAGGCGCAATTCATGGCCCTTGCGACGCAAGCCGAAGGCGTCTCGCGCATTCGCGAAACAATCTTCGAGAATCGCTTTCTGCACGCCAGCGAAATGCTGCGGATGGGCGCAAATATCGCCATTGACGGCAACCTCGCCGTCGTCACCGGGCCCACGGCTCTCAGCGGCGCGCCCGTCACGGCTTCCGATCTTCGCGCCAGCGCGGGCTTGGTCCTTGCCGCGCTCGTCGCCGGCAACACCACCTGGATTGACCGCGTCTACCACATTGATCGCGGCTACGAACGCATCGAGGAAAAACTCGGCGCACTCGGCGCCCGCATCGAGCGCATCAGCGTGGATGACTAAAGCCGGGCAAAAAAAGAGGGAGGCATCCGCCTCCCTCACAAACTTCACAACTGAATCAAACGAGAACTATCCGGCCGCCTCCTGTTTCTGCGGCTCCTGCTTGTGCTGATCGCGCAGCACGGCCTTGCGGCTCAGGCGAATCTTGTTCCCTTCGATCGCTAGCACCTTCACCAGGATCTGATCGCCTTCTTTCAGCTCGTCGCGCACGGAGCGAATTCGCTGCTCGGCAATTTCACTGATGTGCAGCAGCCCGTCGGTGCCGGGGAATATCTCCACGAACGCGCCGAACTCCGCGATCCGCACCACCTTGCCGAGATAGGTCTTCCCGATTTCGGCGGTTGCGGTCACGTCGCGGATCATTTTCAGCGCATCGTTTGCGGCGGTGCCATTATTCGCAAAGACGTGCACCTTGCCATCATCCATCACGTCAATCTTCACGCCCGTCGCTTCGATGATGGACCGGATCTTCTTTCCGCCCGGTCCGATCAGGTCGCGGATCTTGTCGGTCGGAATGCTCAGCATGTAAAGGTGCGGGGCATAGGTGGAAATCTCCGGCCGCGCCGCGCCGAGCGTGCGGTCCATGATGTCCAGAATCTCGAACCGCGCTTTGCGCGCCTGGGCCAGCGCTTCCCGCATCATCGCGATGCTCACGCCAGTCACCTTGATATCCATCTGCAGCGCGGTGATTCCCTGCCGCGTGCCGGCTACCTTGAAATCCATGTCGCCGTAATGATCTTCCGCTCCGGCGATGTCGGTCAGGATGGCGTATTTCTCGCCTTCCACGACCAACCCCATCGCGATGCCTGCGCATGGCGATTTCAGCGGCACGCCCGCATCCATCAGCGCGAGCGATCCTCCGCACACCGTCGCCATGGACGACGATCCGTTCGACTCCAGAATGTCGGAGACGACGCGCATCGCGTACGGGAAATCCGCCTCAGGCGGTAGCAGGTTCGTCAGCGCGCGCTCGGCCAGCGCACCATGCCCAATTTCGCGCCGCCCCGGCCCGCGCAGGAATTTCACCTCGCCCACCGAAAACGGGGGGAAATTGTAGTGCAGCATGAAGCGCTTGAAGGCGTCGTCTTCGAACAGCAGATCGAGCCGCTGCATATCCTCTTTCGTGCCCAGCGTTGCCGTCGAGAGCGACTGCGTCTCGCCGCGCGTGAAAAGCGCCGAACCATGGACGCGCGGCAGCACGCCCGTCTCGCATGTAATCTGGCGAATCTGATCGAACGCGCGCGCGTCCGGACGCCTGCGCCGGTTCAGCATGTCGTCGCGGAAAATCTCTTCGCGCATCCGCTCGAAGGCGCGGTGCGCCAGTTTCCGCTTGTCTTCGTCATCCTCCGGGATGGCATCAACAATTTGTTTGTGGATCGCGTCCACGCGGCCATAACTTTCGAGCTTTGGATATTTTGCCGTATCCAAGGCGTCGCGCAGCGATTCCTCGTACTTCTTCTTGATGTCGCCGTAAAGCGCCTGGTCGAAGGCCGGCGGCGCCACCGTAACCTTCTGCGGGTTCACGCGGCTGTGAAGCTGCCGGATCGCGGCAACGATCTTGCGAATCTCCGCGTGCCCAAACTCGAGCGCCTCCGTCACGGTGTCTTCGGAAACCTCGAGCGCGCCCGATTCGACCATCACGATCGCCTCGTCCGTGCCTGCAATCAGCAGGTTGAGCTGGCTGGTCTTCTGCTCAGCCACTGTGGGATTCACCACGAGCCGCCCTTCAAGCAGACCCACCCGCACGCACGCCATCGGGCTATTGAATGGAATCTTGGAAATATAAAGCGCCGCTGAGGCCGCTGTGACCGCGATCACGTCCGGATCGTTCTCGCTATCCGCGGAAAGCACCATGCTGACCACCTGCGTCTCGGTCGCCCAGCCCTCGGGGAAAAGCGGACGCAGCGGGCGATCCGTCAGCCGCGAAACCAAAATTTCGCGCTCCGAAGGACGCCCCTCGCGCTTGAAAAATCCGCCCGGGATCTTCCCAGCGGAATAGGTGTATTCGCGATAGTCCACGGTAAGGGGCAGAAAATCCTTTTCGGCGCCCGCTCGCGTGTCCATGCAGGCCGTCGCCAGCACCACCGTATCGCCGTAGCGCGCCACCACCGCGCCATGCGCCTGCCGGGCCATCTTGCCCGTTTCCAGCGTCAGTTTCCGGCCGCCCAAATCCAAACTCACTTGTTCGAACATCAAATCACGTCCTTCTGCCCCGCTCGCGGGGACCATTGTTTCGGATGCGAGAAGCGTCTCTCGGATAATTAATATCTTTGGAAGAGGAGTTAGCGAAGGCGAACGCGCGGGAAGGCTGCTCGGCGAGCGTTAGCGTTACCGCACACCACGGCGGCGCCGGCAGAGGCTTCGCCGGGAATACCATGTGCTGTGAGCGGGCGGAGGTTGCGGCCGGTGCGGCCGCCTAGGACATCCTCGCTACTTGCGCAAGCTGAGTCGTTCCACAATCTCGCGATACCGATCCGGGTCCCGGCGGTTCAGATAGTCCAGCAACCTGCGGCGCTTGTTTACCATCATAATCAAGCCGCGCCGCGAGGCGTGGTCCTTTGCGTGCGATCTCAGGTGGGTGGTTAGATAGTTGATTCGCTCGCTCAGCAAGGCAATCTGCACTTCCGGTGATCCCGTATCTTTCGGATGAACTCGGAACTGCTCCATGAGTGCTGCTTTGGCTTGGCTCAACTGACCCCTCCGAGACCTTACGACGCCGTACCCTGTTCTACGCCTTTTTCCTCTTCGTCGATCCCGTAAATCTTAGCACACGGTCCGGTACGCGCCAAGGCATTTCCTGGGATTTCCTGTACCCTGCCCTGCGGAATTCCGAGGCCCGGCCTAATGCTTGCGCCGCATTGCGAGCGGAAAGAAATCTTGCGGGCGGCGCGGGCGTATTACCATAGGAGATTCGCGGATGGCGCCGGGCGCGACACTGATGGCGGCCACGGCCCGAGGAGACGCGGCGCCCGCGGCTGCTGAATCGCAGAAACGACGCCGCTTAGCGCTCCATGCGGGCAGCAGCCCGGGCGCGATGCCGCCGGATCGAAGAGGAAAATGCCGGATACAGCAGCGCAAATTGTCGATCCCAATGCCCTGAGGGCAGAGGGCGTGAGCCGCCATTACCAGATGGGTGGCGCCTTGGTGCGCGCGGTCGACGGCATTTCGCTCGCCATCCGCCGCGGCGAGTTCGTCGCTCTTCTAGGGTCCTCCGGCTCGGGAAAATCCACGCTGCTGAACCTGATGGCCGGGCTCGACCGGCCTACGTCCGGCGCGATTTTGGCTCACGAGAAGAATCTCGGCGAAATGACGTCGGAGGAACTGGCGCGGCATCGGAGCCACACGGTCGGCATGGTGTTTCAAGCCTTCAATTTGCTACCGCGGATGACGCTTGCGGAAAATATCGAACTCCCGCTGCGACTGGCGGAGGTGGCTCGCGCCGAGCGCCCCGGGCGCGTGAACGAGGCGATCCGGCGCGTCCGCTTGGAAAAGCGCGCGACGCACCGTCCCGCGGAGCTTTCCGGCGGCGAGCAGCAGCGTGCCGCCCTCGCGCGCGCCCTGGTGAACCGGCCCACAATCCTGCTGGCCGATGAACCTACCGGCAATCTCGACAGCGCCACCGGAGACGAAATCATGGCCTTGCTGCGGGAAATCAACGAATCCGGCGTGACCATTGTTATGGTCACCCATGAACAGCCCCGCGCGGATAAGTACGCGCATCGCACCATCGTGCTAAAGGACGGAAAAATCGCGGCCAGCGGAGATCGCCCGTGAAGCTGCGCGATTTGACCGAATTGGCGGCGCGAAATCTCCGCGAAGCGGTACTGCGAAATTTGCTTACCACGCTGGGGATCGCGGTGGGCGTCGCTTCGCTTGTAGCCATGCTGTCGCTGGGCGTGGGCTTGCAAAACATGGCGACCGAGCGGCTGAGCCGCTCCGGGCTATTCAACGCAATCTACGTGACGCCGCAATCGGCGGCGCGGCGCTTCGGAGAAGCAAGCTTCACGCCGGACAACGCCGCGCGCCATCCGCTCGACGAAGAAGCGCGCAAGGCCATCGAACACCTGCCCAATGTGCTCGAGGCATACCCCGAAATTCGCTTTACCACGGAGATTCGTTTCGAAAACAAGCCGTACATGACCATGGTCGCCGGCGTGCCTCAATCGTCGCGCGGAAATGCGTCCTTCGACGGCATGACAGGTGCGTTCTTCTCCGGGCCGGAAGCAAACGAAGCAATTCTTCAAATTGAATTCGCCAAGCAGCTTGCCTCGCAGCCGGATTCGCTGATCGGCAAGCAGATTGTGCTGCGCTATGGCGAGCGGCAGGCGCTCCCGGCGCAGGCTAGCGCGAAGGGCAGCGCCGATGCGGGGCTACCCGCGGGATTTTCGGTGATCCCGCGTGAGGCACGGCTGCGGATTGTCGGCATCGTCGAAACCGAGCCGGGCGGCTTCGGCGGATTCGGACGCGGCCGCGTGCTGATACCGCTCGCCAGGGCTGAAACGCTGCGCGCCGCCCAGGGAAGCGATCTGCGAGAATTAGTGCGCGGCTCCAGCGCCCGTGCTGCCTACGAAAACCTCACCGTGCGCGTCGCCGACGCGACCGACGTAAAGGCCGCCGAGGGCTCCATCAAGGACATGGGATTCGCGGCCTTTTCCCTGCTGGATGCGGCGCACAATCTGAGCATCGTATTCGTCGTCTTCGACCTGCTGCTCGGGATTTTCGGCAGCCTCGCACTGGTTGTCGCGTCGCTGGGGATCATCAATACGCTTGTGATGGCAATTCTCGAGCGCCGCCGGGAAATCGGAGTGCTGAAGGCGCTCGGAGCGGCAGACCGCGACGTGAAGCGCCTCTTCTTCGCGGAGGCCGGCGTGATGGGGCTTATCGGCGGCATCGCCGGAGTCTTCGGCGGGTGGCTGATCGGGCGCGCACTCGCCTTCGGAACGAACATCTATCTCCACCGCCGCGGCCTGGGCAGCGCGAATATTTCCGCCGTGCCATGGTGGATCGTGATCGGCGCAATCGCGTTTGCCGTTGCCGTCAGCCTGATTGCCGGAATGTATCCGGCCTCGCGCGCGGCGCAATTGAATCCAGTCGAGGCCCTTCGGTATGAGTAGGGCCGCGCGGCGGGGTGCGGCGATGGCCGTTGCGGCTTTTGCGTTGCTCGTAATTCTCCGCCCCGCACTTTCGGCCGCGCGAGCGCAGCGAACCGCTCCCCGCGTGGACGCCAGCGGCAGCCGAGCCGAGTGCCGCTCGGTGCCCAGCCGCCTCCTGGGCCATTCGGTGGCTTACTGCGCCATCCTGCCGCCGGGCTACGACGCGAATAAATCCATGCGATACCCCGTGCTCTATTTCCTGCACGGCCTCGGCGAAAACGAGCAGATCCTCGTGCAGGCAGGCGGCATGGACATCATCGAGGACCTCTGGTCCGAAGCAAAGCTCGGGAAATTCCTGATCGTGACGCCGGCAGCCGGCCGCAGCTTCTACATCAATTCACGCGACGGCAAAACGCGTTACGAGGATTTTTTCATCCGCGAATTTCTGCCGTTCATCGAACGGCATTATCGCGTTCGCGCGAATCGCGCCTCGCGCGCCATCGGCGGCGTCTCGATGGGCGGCTACGGCGCGCTCCGCCTGGCGCTGGTGTATCCGCAGCTATTCGGCTCCGTGAGCGCCCATAGCGCGGCGCTGGTGGACGAAAAGCGCACCACGCACGTCTCACCAACCGAAGCCGTCCAGTTGAGCCGCCTGCTCGGGCCGGCGTTTGGCACACCTTTCGACCCGGCGTTCTGGAATCGCGAGAGTCCGTTCAGGATTGTGCGCACTAAGCCGCGCCCGAAAGGCCTGAAAATATACTTCGATTGCGGCGAACAAGACGATTACGGATTCAATCGCGGCGCCGTGGCCTTCGACAAGCTCCTGACCCAACGCAGAATCCCGCACGAATTTCACTTGTATCCCGGCGGGCACGACTGGACCTACGTGGCAGCACACTTCCAGGCCTCGCTCGAATTTCACTCAAGAGCCTTTGGCTTGACCCGCTAATCCACGATGAAGCGAATTCGCCCTGGCTATCCGCGGCAAGCTGCCTCACTGCTGCTGGAAAAGCAGCGGTAAGAAATTGGCCAGATTTCCGCGCCACACGGGCCACCAGTGCGCGCCGGGAGAAGTGCTCCAGCGCACGTTGACGCCCTTCGATTTCAGAAAATCGCGAATGTTCTCGTTGGGCTTGAGCAACCGGTCGTCCGTGCCGCAGGACATCCACAGCACGTGCAGCTTCGCATTCATGGCTGGCCCCATGTTCGGGAAGAGCTGGTCGTAGTTGGTCGGAAGCCCGCCGCTGCTGAACGCGCCAATGTAGGAAAACGTGTCGAGCGCGTTCAAGCCCACATAAAGCGTTTCGGCGCCGCCCATCGAAAGGCCAGACATGGCGCGATGCTCCCGGTCCGCCTTCACGCGGTACATCTTTTCCGCCATTGGAATCACTTCGTGCAGCAGCGCGTCGCGATATTTATTGTAGTTCTCCATCGAGACGCCCGGATCGCGCAGCCCCGGCCCCGTGCGGCTGACGATCGAATCCACGCCATAGCCATCGGGCATAACAATAATCATGGGCTTGGCCTTGCCATCGGCGATCAGATTATCTTCGATCACATTCGCCCGCGCGATGGACGTCCATGCGCTGGTGTCGTCGCTGAAGCCGTGCTGGAGATACAGCACCGGGTAGAGCGTCTTCCCGCGCGCATCGTAACCGGGCGGTGTGTAGACGTAAAAGTCGCGATCATCGCCCACGACATTCGAATGATAGAGAACATGATGAACCACCCCGTGCGGAACGTCGCGCGTCTCCCATGGAAGCGACGCCGGTCCGGGGACATGAACCAGGCTGCCGGAACCGAGCAGGTTCGGCCGCAACAGCGGATTTTCGGGATCAATCAGGCTCACGCCATCGGCCACGAACGAATATCCGTAATACTCCGGCGCAAGCGGATCGGTCGTCACGCTCCACACGCCCTGATCGTCCTTCTGCATCGGCAGTGGCTTCAGCGAGCCCTCCATATTGACGTGCACTTCCCTGGCCCCGGGATCGCGAAAGCGGAAGGTGACGCGGTGGTCCGCACTCACCTCCGGAGACACAACTCGCGCCTGTCGCTGCTGCGCAAAAAGCGCCGGCCCGGGCACAAGGAGCAGCGCCGCCGCTGCGGCTGCACATAGCCCGAAGACGCGTGTCAACATCGAAGCCTTTGGTGTCCAAGCGAATGGGAGTTTCACGAGCCGAAGCATGGGATGACCTCCTGGCGGGGAGCGAGTATATACCCGTTGCGCGCAGCCCGGCGATCAATTTCGCGCCGCACCCTGCTCCGGAGGCGAGCCGCCCTCGGCCGGAATCTCCTTGACAAGCCGCTCACAATTCCGATAGGTAGACGTCGTATAGGTAGAACAACTATGTGTAGGCTGGCCCCAGCCGCGCGAATCCCGGCCGGCGCCAGAACGAGGCTCGATGCGCGGAAAAGACGACAAAGCGGAGTTCCTGAAGGGCACTTTAGACATGCTGATTCTGAAAGTGACGGCGCTCGGGCCGATCCACGGTTACGCCATCTCGCAACGCATCCAGCAGATTTCGCGCGACTTCTTTCAGGTGCAGCAAGGCTCGCTTTATCCGGCGCTGCATCGGCTCGAGGACCGGGGCTGGCTGGCCGCTGCGTGGAAGGAAACGGAAACCGGTCGCGAGGCTAAGTTCTACACGCTAACGCGCAAGGGACGCAAGCAGCTCGAAGCGGAGATTAGGCATTGGGCGCGTCTCTCCGATGCAGTCGCCCTGATCCTCCGCACAGCGGAGTGACTCGAAGTACGTTGACACCGCGCGTTCGCGAAATCGGCCGTGTAGGGGCGCAGCACGCTGCGCCCGCATGATGCAACGCGGCATGCCACACCGGGAGGCACGCAATGGGATGGCCCGTTTGGCTGTTCTCAAAGACAAGAGTCGAGTCCCAGCTCGATAAAGAATTGCGGTTCCATCTCGATCAGCGCGCCGCCGATTTAATCGCAAGCGGCGTCGCACCCGACGAGGCCCGCCGCCGCGCCCGGCTAGAGTTCGGCGGCGTCGAGGAAATCAAGGAAGAGTGCCGCGAGTCGCGCACCGGCCATTTTCTTGAGACTCTGGCCCAGGACGCTCGCTATGGCCTCCGCATGCTGCGCAAATCGCCCGGATTCACCGCCGTCGCCGTGCTGACGCTCGCGCTAGGCATCGGCGCGAACACGGCGATTTTCAGCCTGGTTGACGCGGTGATGCTCAAAATGCTGCCGGTGAAAGATCCATCGCAGTTGGTTCTGCTGCAGTGGCGCGGCCCGTGGCCACCGCACAGCTCGCAGACGGGCGATGGTGAATCTCTGTCGTTCTCTTATCCGGCATTCGAGGGATTCCGGCGCGAGAACAAGGTCTTATCGAGTGTATTCGCGTTTGTGCCGCTGGGCTTCAGCGACGAGAACACGACCGTCACGATCCACGGCGAACCAAGGCTGGCCAACGGTTGGATGGTAACCGGCGATTTCTTTGCGGGGCTGGGCGTGAAGCCGGTGCTTGGACGGCTGCTGACCGAGCAGGATGAAGACAAGGGCGCGCCGCGGGCAGCCGTGATCAGCTACGACTACTGGACTAGGCAGTTTGCGCGCGATCCGGCGATTATCGGGAAAAGTGTGGCGCTGAACGGATTGCCGTTCACGATCATCGGCGTGACGCCCCGGGCATTCTACGGCGTGGCGCTGGGGGAACGGCCCGATCTGTGGGTCGCGTTCGACGACTTGCCGGCGCTGCGACCTTGGAGCATGCCGCCTTATGGAAGCACATCGGTATTCACGGCGAATGGGTGGATGTGTCTGAACGTCATGGGTCGGCTGCAACCCGGCGTCAGCAAGCAGCAGGCACAGGCGGCGCTGAACGTAGTATGGCAGCAGTTCGTGACCGCTGAACTGAAACCCGCTCAAAATGCCAAGCTGCCAACGCTTGGCCTTGTGGCCGCGGCACAGGGGCTCGACTATTTGCGCCAAGCGGAAACGCAACCGCTTTACGTGCTGATGTGCCTGGTAGGAATCGTGCTGCTGATTGCGTGCGCGAGCCTTGCGACTCTCCTTCTGGCGCGAGCCACTGCCCGGCGGAGGGAAATCAGCATTCGGCTGGCAACCGGCGCATCGCGCTGGCGCTTGATTCGCCAACTGCTCACGGAAAGCCTGATGATGGCCATCGCTGGAGGCGCGCTGGGGCTTCTCTTGGCGAACTGGGGCACTCACGCGTTGCTGTCGCTGCTATCGCAAGGCGGCACTGGAATGACGCTGGATGCGAGCGCGGATTCGACTGTGTTTCTGTTCACGCTAGGGGTGTGCGTCGTTACCGGGTTCCTGTTCGGCATTGCGCCGGCGATCCTTGCGTCGCGCGTGGATTTAGCGGCGGCAATGAAGGAAGGCGGTGCGGGGGCGGGCCGCGGCCGCGAGGGGCACACGCTGGGAAAGTCGCTGGTCGTGGTACAGGTGGCCGCGTCACTGATGCTGATGATCGGCGCGGGCCTCTTCGCGCGCACCCTGATCGGACTCGAGCATCAGAATTTCGGATTCAACCAGCAGAATCTCCTCCTTTTCGGACTGGACGCCAGCCGCGCCGGATACAAAGGCGAACAAGCCGCGCAATTCTATGACCGAGTACTCGACAGGATCGGCGTGCTGCCGGGCGTGCTTGCCGCAACGATGAACCAAAACCGGCCATTTTCCGGTTGGTCGAATAACACCAACATCAGCGTTGAAGGCTCGCCGGCGAAAGACAAATACCCGACGCTGCGCTGGGACATGGTCGGACCGGGCTTCTTTCAGACGATGCAGATTCCTATTGTGCAGGGCAGAGGAATTACGCGAGCGGACACGGCCGCTTCACCAAAAGTCGCGGTAGTAGATGAGACGTTCGTCCGCAAATACCTGCCGCACGTGAACCCGATTGGAAGACATTTCTCGTTCGAGGGAGACGCGGACATGAAGGATCAGTTCGAGATCGTCGGCGTGGCGAAAAATGCGGAGCTAAACGACGTGCATGGCTATAAGGACGCGAAGGCCTACATGCCGTATGCCCAATGGGCGCAGTTCGCCTCCGTGGGCACGTTTGAAGTGCGATGCGCCGGGAATACCGCGGCGATTCTCGGCGAAGTACGCGGTGCGGTCCGCCAGATGGACTCGATGCTGCCGCTGTCAGACGTGAAGACGCAAGCCGAGCAGATAGATGACGCGCTGGTGCAGGAAAGGCTCTTTGCACGCATCTCGGGATTCTTCGGGCTGTTGGCCCTTTTGCTCGCCTCGATTGGGCTGTATGGAACGCTCGCGTATGCCGTCACGCGCAAGACGCACGATATCGGGATTCGCATGGCCCTGGGCGCGCAGCGCGGCGTCGTTATACGGATGGTGCTGAGGCAGGGATTATTGCTCGTAGCGATCGGGCTGGCGATTGGAGTTGGCGGCGCCATCGGGCTGACGCGATATATCGCGAGCGAGCTTTACGGCGTGACGGCCACCGATCCGGCGACCTTCGCTGCCGTCGTGCTGCTGCTGGCTCTCGTGGCGCTCATTGCGTGCTGGATTCCGGCGCGCCGCGCCATGCGCGTGGATCCAATGGTAGCGCTGCGGCATGAGTGAAGAAATTGGGCGGATCAGGAGGGGCGGGCCTTGGGCGGCCAGGATTCGAGGAGCTGTTCCTTGCGATAGATCATCGCATTGATGTCATACGGAGCAAGCTCGATGCTGTGGCCGTGCGTGATGGCATCAGTGGGGCAGGATTCGACGCAGTAGCCGCAAAAAATGCAGCGCGAATAATCAATATTGTAGGCCTTGGCAAAGCGTTCGCCGGCGGAGATGCGATTCGCGTCCGTATTCTCGGCGGCTTCGATGTAGATGCAATTCGCCGGGCAAGCCGCCGCGCACAGAAAGCACGCGACGCATTTTTCGAGGCCGTTTTCATCGCGCTGCAGGACGTGAATGCCGCGGTAGCGCGGCTGAACGCTCGGAGGCGCGTCCGGAAAACTCTCGGTCGTCGTCTTGCCGAACATCGTCCGCAGCGTCACGCGAAACCCCTTGTAGAGCGTGACGAACGTCTCGCCAACTTCCATAACAATGGATGCCATGAGCGCTCAGCTTAACAAAATTCGCCAGCCCCAAGCAAACTCGCGATCGGCAGGCGCTCGCATTATTCGCCTGGGGGGGCGACGGGCGCGGGCTCTTGGATGCGGCCCTTGCCGGTGATCGCGGCGATAATTTGGCGGCCGTGGAAGCGGCCGTTCTCGATAAAAATATCCGACGTCTGCCTGCCGCCGACTACGACCCCGGCGACGTAAATGCCGGGGACATTGGTTTCCAACGTATCGGGATTGGTCTGCGGCCGGCGGGTATCGGGATCGAGGCGGATACCCTGCGCTTCCAGAAAGGAAAAATCGGGATGGTAGCCGGTCATGGCAAAGACCTGGGCGGCGGGCAGGGCCTCTTCGTGGTTTGAGTTCTGGACCCAGACGCGACCGGGCTCGATGCGCGTCACGCGCGTCAGAAACTTGGCCTGAATTTCACCGGCGCGAATGCGATTTTCAATATCCGGCTTGACCCAGTATTTGAGGCTCTTCCCCACTTCCGCGTCGCGGTGGACCAACGTGACCCGGGCGCCGGCGCGAAATAAATCGAGCGCGGCCTCAGCGGCGGAATTTCGTCCCCCGATCACGACCACATCCTGATTCCAGTACGGGTGCGCATCGGTGAAATAGTGGGAGACGTGCGGCAGATCCTCACCGGGAATTCCAAGCTGGTTTGGCAGGTCGTAGTAGCCGGTCGCGATGATGAGTTTGCGGGCGTGGGCCTGGCGGCGTTCGCCGGATTCGGCTTGCGTGTGAACGGTGAAGGCGGCGTCCCGCCCTTCGATGCGGCCTACCTTTTCATAGAGGCGGGCGGAGACGCCGTAGTGCTCGACGGCGCGGCGATAATATTTCAGGGCTTCGGCGCGGGTGGGCTTGCCGCCGACGGTGGTCATGGGGAGGTCGCCGATCTCCATGCGCTCGGGGGTGGTGAAGAAGAGCATGTTGGTCGGGTAGTGGTAGAGCGAGTTGCAGAGGCAACCCTTGTCAATCACCAAGGAGGTGAGACCGGCGCGCCTGGCTTCGATGGCGCAGGCGAGGCCGGTGGGGCCGGCGCCGATGCAGATCACGTCGTGGGGGTTTGCGGTCATGGCTGGTTTACCGTAGATTAGAAATTATTTTGGCCTTTATTTTCAGCGACTTAGCTCGATTTCTAATCCCCGTACCGTAGATTAGAATTGCTCGCCAGCCGCCCTGGCTGGACCCCCGACAAGCGGCCCGTGCCGCCCAAAAACTCGGAGTCAGCCTATCACATGTTACTTAGAAAGTCAACAGGTTTTTGGCGGGTAA